>JAZRDO010000023.1:0-146527 GCA_045660325.1 Eubacteriales bacterium | reverse complement strand
GGCCAACCATTTCTTCTTCACAGCCTTCGGGAAGGTTCTTGTTGCCGGTCATGGGGTCCTTGATGATGCAGTACAGCTTTGTAAGGAAGTCCCACTGCTCAGCCTTCTTTTCATCGGATGTTCTAACGAATTCGGGGTTCTTGTCCCAGCCTTCCTTACAATGCTCCTTGATCCAAACCTTAGCTCTTTCAACTTCTTCTGCATCGTAGATGCCTTCGCTCATTCTTCTGATGATTTCAACCTCGTCAACGGATTCAACTCTCATGCCGAGATATTCTTCGATGAATGCGGGATCAATGATAGAGCCGCCGATACCCATACAAATGGAACCGATCTGGAGGTAGGACTTACCTCTCATTGTTGCAACTGCAACTGCAGCGCGACCGAAGCGGAGAAGCTTTTCCTGAACGTCTGCAGGAATATTTGTAACTTCGTCAAGATTCTGAACGTCGTGACCGGAAATGCCGAATGCAGGAAGACCCTTCTGAGCGTGTGTAGCGAGAACGGATGCGAGGTAAACTGCACCGGGACGCTCTGTGCCGTTGAAGCCCCAAACACCCTTGATTGTGAGGGGATCCATATCCATTGTTTCGGAGCCGTAGCACCAGCAGGGAGTAACTGTAAGAGTGATGTCTACGCCTTCCTTCTTAAACTTTGCTGCGCATGCTGCACTTTCAGCAACGCGGCCGATTGTTGTATCAGCGATAACTACCTTAACAGGCTCGCCGTTGGAGTAGCAAAGGTTTTCTTCAAAGAGCTTCTTAGCAGCCTCTGCCATTGCCATTGTCTGATCTTCAAGGCTTTCACGAACCTTGAGAGGGCCGCGACGACCGTCGATTGTAGGACGGATACCGATTACAGGGTAATCGCCAATGTATCTGTTCTGTGCCATAAGTAATTCCTCCAATTTTTATTTATATAGTTTATATTGGTTTCAAAGTGAGTTTTTTAATTTGATTAATTTTTGTGGATAGCCACGTTATTTCAAAGTCCCTCCCTGCCAAGACAGGGAGGGACTCATTAGGTTTAATTATTCAGTTTTATACTGTATAATTGAGTTTTGGGATTAGCCCATGTAGAAGATGTTCTTATCCTTCTGCTCGTCGATGTTTTCAGCGTTGTACCAAACACCTGCGATACCTACGTCTTCAACTGTTTCACCAGCGAGCTTCTTAGCTGCGAGCTCAACTGCCTTGTAACCGATGTTGTAGGAGTCCTGAGCAACAGAACCAACGAGAAGTGCGCATGTAGCGCCCTTATCCTTCATCCAGTCGTACTGGTTTGTACCAGCGTCGAAGCCGCAGAAGAGGATGGAGTTGTATGCGTTAACGTCGTTCTTAACTTCGGGATATACTTCGTTAACAACGCCTTCGTTTGTCATGAAGATGGACTGTGCGCCCCATTCCTTAAGGGATGTGAGACCGAGCTTGTAGTCACCTGTGTTGTTTGTCTTAACTTCAACCTTGATGTCGAGTGTGATGCCATCAGCGAGAGCGAGCTTTTCCATGCCTTCCTTGAAGCCAGCAGCTCTGTCAATACCTGTGGATGTGGAGTCGTGCTGAATGATACCTACCTTGTAGCCGTTTGTGAGAACGTCCTGAGCCTTGAGGTATGCATAGAAGTTTTCAGCAACTACGCCTGCAGCAGCCTTGTTGTCTGTAGCAACGGAACCGATAACGGGATCCTTGCCGGGAGTAACGTCTGCATTGTTGTTGTAGAGACCGGAGTCGAATTCAACTACGGGAAGACCCTTCTCGAAAGCTGCGTCAAGCTCAGCACCGAAGCCGAGACCGATTGTAGCGAGAACGAGAGCCTTTGTGTCCTTACCGTTGAGAGCAGCCTGAACCATTTCTCTCTGAGCACCTACGTACTCTTCGGATTCAGCTGTAGGACCTCTGAATGTTACGTTGTAGCCGTACTTAGCGCCAGCTGCTTCTGCACCAGCTCTAACTGCCTGCCAGAAAGCGTGTGTTTCACCCTTAGCGATAACTGCGATTGTGCCCTTGGAGTCGCCGTCGTTACCAGGCTTGTTACAAGAAGCGAGTACGCAGAGGGAAAGTGTGAGTGCCAAAGCGATTGCAAGAATCTTTGCAAACTTTTTCATCGTGGATTCCTCCTAAAAATTAATAAATTATTTAATAAAAACCTTACGTTAGGTTTTAATTACTTTTTAACGTTCTTAAGTTCAGCCTTAAGAGCCTTGATTTCCTCGGGGATAGCCTTTACGCGGGCATCTGCCTCGGGATTGTTCTTTGCGGAGCGAGCGTAGTCAAGCTCAACCTTGAGAGCGTCGATCTTTTCCTTAATTTCTCTCTTAGCCTTCTGAGCGGGCTTTTCGATCTTAACCTTGTTAGCGGACTTCTTCTTGAGTACGTCGAGGAGAACCGCGCCAACTACGATAACGCCTGTTACAGCATATGTAATAAATGTAGCGTTAAGGTTGATGTTGAATGTCATAAGGGCGATGTTAAGACCCTGACGGATAACTACGAGGATGATAGAACCGAAGATCGTACCGAGAACGGAAGCAGCACCACCTGTTGTGGATGTACCACCGATGTATACGCCTGCGATAGCATCAAGCTCCATACCGTTACCGGATGCGAGTGTAAGAGAGGGGTTAGCAGCTGTCCAGAAGAGAGCAGCCATACCTGCGAAGAGACCGCCGATAGCGTAAGCGATGATCTTGTACTTATCAACGTTGATACCGGAGAGACGAGCAGCTTCTTCGTTGGAACCGATAGCGAGAATGTATCTACCGATCTTTGTCTTGTACATTACAACCATACAAATAATTGTAAGACCGAGAACCCAAACGATACCGATGGGGAAGCCGTTAAGGCTTACAAAGATCTTCTGGAACCAACCTGTTGTGGGGTACTTGATAGCGGATGTCATTTCTGTAATAGCGTGCGCTGCTACCGCTGTGATACCGCGGGAGAAGAGCATTGTACCGAGAGTTGCAATAAAGGGAGCGATCTTGCACTTCGCAATAAGGAAGCCGTTAACAAGACCGAAGATAAGACCTGTGAGAAGGATGATCGGGATTGTGAGCCAGAGTGTACCCTGGTCCTGAGATACGCCTGTAGAGCAGATAGCACCTGCAAGTACGGGAGCGCCGATACAAACTGTACCGATCGAAAGGTCGATACCGCCCGTTGCGATTACGAATGTAACGCCGAGAGCGAGTATTGCGTAAGGCACGAGGGACTTACTCATAAGGAGCAAGTTACTCTTGCTTGCGAAGTTGGGGTTGATAAGCGTGAACACTGCAAAAAGTACCAAAGTAGCGAGTACGATAATGAGGTTCTGCATACCGGATGACTTGAAACGCTTTGTGGTATTTACGCAAGTCTGACGTAATTTACCTCTTAAGTTCAGCTTTGCGCCGAACGGTGTGTTCTGATTTTTCATAATATCAATTTTCCTCCCGCATTGTGGCAAGTTTCATAATATTTTCCTGGTTTGCTTCGGAAATATCAAGCTCTCCTGTCTTTCTGCCCTCGCACATTACAAGCACTCTGTCGCTCATACGGAGGATCTCAACAAGCTCGGAGGAGATCATGATAATGGATTTGCCCTGTTTTGAAAGCTCGTTCATAAGAGTGTAGATTTCACTCTTAGCGCCTACGTCGATACCACGTGTAGGCTCGTCGAAGATAAGTATCTCACTGTCTCTGATAAGCCATCTTGCGATAATAACCTTCTGCTGGTTACCACCGGAGAGGTTCTTCAGGAGCTGATCAATGGACGGTGTCTTTGTGCGAAGCTTTTCATTATATTCAATAGCCTCTTCCTTGAGAGCCTTATCGTTAATGATGCCCGCCTTGATGTAACGCTCCATTGAGGAGATAGAAGTATTTTCTGCTACGGACTTGAAAAGCATAAGACCGTATCTCTTTCTGTCCTCGGAAAGATAACCGATACCGTGCTTGATCGCATCCACGGGAGTTTTGATGTTAACCTTCTTGCCGTGAACGTAGATCTCACCGCTGTCGAAGGAGTCTGCGCCGAAGATTGCTCTTGCAACCTCGGTTCTACCTGCGCCCATAAGACCCGAGAAACCAAGGATCTCACCGCGGCGGAGCTTGAAGCTTACGTCTCTGATGGTTCTACCACTGCAAAGATTTCTAACCTCGAGAACTACGTCAGCGTCGGGATCAACCTCACTGTGTGTCTTGGGGTCCTCGTAAACAACTCGTCCAATCATCATGTTGATGATCTCGTCCTTAGTTACTTCGTTAGTAACTACTGTGTCAACGTACTCGCCGTCGCGCATTACTGTGATTCTATCGGAAATCATCTTGATCTCGTCCATTCTGTGGGAGATGTAGATCATACCGATACCCTTGCTCTTTAAGTCGTTCATAATCTTGAAGAGCTCTTCAATCTCGGACTGTGTGAGAGCTGCCGTAGGCTCGTCAAGAATGAGGAGCTTACAGTCACGGGAAATCGCCTTCGCGATTTCAACCATCTGCTGCTTACCAACGGTAAGCTTACCGAGAGTTGTTCTGGGGTCAATTTTAATACCGATGAGGTCAAAGAGCTTTTCAGCTTCCTTTACCATTTCGTCATCATTGATGAATATCTTACCGTTCATGGATTCGCGACCGATAAAGATATTCTGTGCAACAGTGAGGTGATTCATCATGTTAAGTTCCTGATGGATCATACTGATGCCTAAATTTTGAGATTCTCCTATATTTCTTACAGAATAAGGAGCGCCATTATATGTAATGGTTCCTTCGTCCGCCTGGTGGATACCTGTGAGTACCTTCATCAATGTGGACTTACCAGCGCCGTTTTCTCCTACGAGCGCGTGTACTTCGCCGAATTTAAGATCGAGATGAACGCCCTTAAGTGCATGTACACCGTGGAATCTCTTCTGAATGCCGTTCATTTCGAGCAAAAGATTTTGCGACATAAGAATACCCCCTTTCATTTGTTCACTCTATTATACCCCCTTGATAAAATTTTTTCAATATCCACAGTTGTAAAAAAAATCACAAAAATAAACACAAAATTGTCAAAAAACTATTGTATTTTTTTAATGTTCGTGATATAATGTAGTAGTAAAACATACATATTATATATTTGGCTTAAAAAACCTTGTTATTTATTGTGAAAAATGACCAAAAATTATTTATTCGAACTAAGACAATTTTTGACAGTGATTTATATAATATGTACAAAAACGGTATAGTAAATTTGGAGAATATCAATGAATAATCAGTCGTTAGGATTGGAATTTGACCCCAGACAGGTCGCGTACACTAAGGCGGACGCCATAAAGCTTGATACAAAATGCCTATATGCGGGTAAGCTTGAAAGAATCAAGGAATGGGGCGAGAAGCCGCACAGCCATCCATTCTGTGAAATTATGTTTGTTTTGTCGGGTAGCGGTAACGTTACTGTTAATGATAAGGAATATGAGGTGCAAAAGGGAGATCTTATTGTATATAATCCCGATGTAATGCACGCGGAGTCCACGACGGGCAAGAGCGGTATAGAGCTTGCCTTTTTCGGCATAACCAATTTTAAGATTGGCAACCTTCCGTCCGACTTTATTCTTGATCCCGAGACGGAGCCCGTGCTTCATACGGGCGAATACGAGGAGGAGTACGAGTTCTACTTTATGTCGCTTGTAAAGGAGGTTGCGTCGGACAAGCCTTACAACGAAATATTCTCAAAGTATATAGCGAGACTTATTATGATCGGAATTCTTCGTCTTGCCAATATTTCCGAGGCGAAATTCGTGACCAACGGTATATTTACTCGTATACATAATTACCTCAACAATCATTTCACCGAGATCGAGTCTATGGATGCGGTTTGCGAGGAGCTCAAGATCAGTAAATATTATCTTTCTCACGTATTTAAAAAGTATATGGGCAAGCCTCCCATGCAGTACGTTGCTTCGAAGAGAATCGCGTACGCCAAAAAGTTGCTCCAGGAAACGGATCTCTCGGCGACCGAGATCGGAGAAATGTGCGGATATAAGGATCACGTGCTTTTCTTTAAGTCGTTCAAGAAGCAGGAGGGTGTGACTCCCATAACTTTCAGAAAGCAGACCCAAAGGCCTGAGATGACGTCGAATAATATATAAAGCAAAAACGCCTGTCGGCATGCCGACAGGCGTTGTTTTTATTCTTTTAAAGCCTTCTTATTTTTTCTTTCTCTCATTAAATATATAAAGGAAGATACCATATTGAAGCTTTCGCATATGATTCCACCGAGTGAGAAATTGAAGATATTATGGAAGATCCACGCGGGAGACATATATGCGATCTGGAAATAACGGATGTGCTTGGAGTTTCCGATATACATAAATACGCTCATCGCAATAAGCGCCGTATAGGGAACGGCAACAAGGAAGATGCCCCATGCCGAGTGATCAAGCACAATCGAGAAGGCGAGGCAAAGCGTATACGCCGCCTCAACTAAAATAAGCTTCCACTTGCGCTTCTTTCCGTAGGCGAAAAGAAGTCCGCGCAAAAGGTTCGCGAAGTTGAAGAATGCGCCGCCGTACGCGCCGATGAGAATGAAGTTCAAAAAGAACATAAAGCTGCCCGCACCCTGAAGAATAAAGAAATTCGTATTCTTCTTGCATTGGAAGGACGCGACGATTATCACAAGTCCCACTATGCCGAGCGCCTGCGCTACGATCTCGATGGTCGGTGTTGCGGCTATTGAATCAAAAATTGTTTTTATGACGCCCATAAAATCAAATTACGCCCTTCTGGAGCATAATGTTCGCGTAAATTGCGCTCTCGCCGGTTGCGATGATGCAATAGCACTTCTTCGCTTCCTCGTAGAACTCAAATCTGTCGATGTTGCCAAGAGCCTCGCGGCCGCGAGCGTCGTGCTTGGTGATAACCTCGGCATACTTGTCCCAGATGGGAGTCTCAACTCTGCCTACGTCTCTGTCCATAAGCTGCATAAGGATAGCAGGCTTTTCAACGTATGTATCGAGGGGGAAAACTGTGAGGATCGCGTCGAGAATCTCGGGAACGCCGTGACCGTCCATGCGGATAACGATGCAATTCTTGCCCATGGATTCAGAGGGGAAGTTTCCGTCTGCTATGCAGATGCGGTCACTGTGACCCATCTCGCACAAAACCTTGAGCAACTCGGGGGGTAAAATTTTCGGGATACCTTTAAGCATAATAAACCTCCAAGAAATATTAATTTTGCTTTTACATTTTCATTTTAGCACATAGATGCCCGCGTGTCAATACCATATTTTGAGAAGAGTTGCGACAATTTCGGCAAAGCGCGGGGGTCTAAGATTCTCGATTGTGACGGAAGGGGTTCATTGAAAAATCTAAGCCTCCATCACATAACGGGAGGCTTTGATGTCATTTTTATAAACAAATGCTTAATTAAACAATTATATGTTTATAAATTTCTTTGATTTTAACCCTCGAGCTGCTTTGAAAGGAAGCCGGCGGCGGTCTGAATGAGCTTGATCTCGACGTCGGTGGGCGCGGAGCGAGTGTCCTCGCCTGTGAGAGAAACGACACAACCTACGACGTCGCCGTTAGTAATAATGGGCATGGCGCAGCTGACTACTGATTCGCATCTGTCCTTCAGCGGACAAACCGCCTCTCCTGTGTGGCAGAGGTAGATCCCGCGGCCGCTCATTATGTCCTCGAGCTCGTCGGAAAGCGAGCGGTCCATATATTCCTTTTTTGATACTCCTGCGGCGGCAATTACTGTGTCGCGGTCGGTGATAATGACCGAAATGCCGCAGGTTTTGTATAGTGTTTCGGCATATTGCGCGGAAAATGAGCCAAGCTCACCTATGGGAGAATATTTTTTGAAAATGACCTCGCCGTCGCGGTCTGTAAATATCTCAAGCGGGTCGCCCTCGCGGATCCTCATGGTTCGTCTTATTTCCTTGGGGATAACGACGCGTCCGAGGTCGTCGATCCTTCTTACTATTCCTGTTGCTTTCATATATAATCAATCCTTTTCAATAAATTTTGGGTGGCGTTGTTATTATTTGTACTTTTTGATGCAAATATACTGATTTTTCCGAAAATGCACAAAGCAGGCGCACGGTTTAATGTCTGATTTAATTTATAGAATAAATATTAATGTAACAATTTGCAAATTTAAGGCTTGGGGCTGCCGTTTGCGATGCGTTTTTCTTCATTTATTATATATAGGTGGTTCATACCGTTTGGTGGGCTTGCGCTTTGGGGGTGAAATCAGTGTGCGCCGTTCAGGCGGGCGGACTGATTGTCGTGCCGCGTGAGAAGAGTGATACTTGCGCTTCGATTGGGAAATATCTCGCGTGCGCGCGCATATAATAAAAGGAAGGAAAAATATTACCCATTAAATTGCTTGGTAATTTGTGGTATATGCGGAAAATGTCGGGAAAAGAAAAAAGGAAATAATTGGGAATAATGTAAAAATGACTGCAAAACCGCCAAAATCGCGTTTAATTTTGTGCTATTTGTATCCAAAAAAAATTTCAAATCTATTGACAAAGGTAATTTTGTATGATATAATGTTTGTAAATAAGTATGGGTAACTATGTCCAAATTGTCTCTATTTGGCGTTTTTACTCAAATACTATAATAATTTTGGAGGAAAAAGAAGGATGAAGCGTATGATTTTGTCTAAGAGAAGCCTTGCATTAGTGCTTGCACTGATGATGACTCTTAGTGTAGTTTACGTTCCCGCATTCGCTGCTACAACTGTAGTTGATGAGCACGTATGCGACTTTAGCGGCGAACCTCACGTTGTAGCTCCTGACCATAACAAGGGTACTAGTGGTTATACATACTACGAGTGCCAGGTTGAAGGCTGCGATAAGGTTCAGATCGATCCCAATTCCATCGTTAAGCCCGGCGACTGTCGTGGTGAGCACACATGGAAGACTGTTGCTGCAGTAGAGCCTACTTGCACAACAAAGGGTAATGTTGAGTACAAGGTATGTACTGTTTGCGGTCAGTACGCAGACAAGGATGAAAACCTTGTAGTTGACGCAAAGGCATTTGAGCTTGCTACAATAGCTCACAAGATGACCGAATGGTCTGTAACAACAGATTACAATTGCACAGATCTCTTCATGACAAGAGAGTGTGTAATGTGTGAAATGGTTGAAACTGTTGAATGGACAGAGAACGAGCACACATTCGTTCCCGTATTCGACGAAACTTACCTCGCTCCTACATGTAGCGCAAACGGTAAGGTTACTTTCGTGTGCGTTGCTGAGCACACATTGGCTGACGGCACTGTTCTTGAGTGCTCCGAGGCTCACGTTGACGTTAAGATCAACCCCACAAGAGCTCATACAACTGAGTTCCACGATGCGGTTGCTCCCACATGTACTGAAGATGGCTCCATCGCTTATCACGAGTGTACATCTTGTGGCAGATACTTCAACGTTGCTAACCCCGTAAATCCCGGTAGCGCTGAAGCTATCACAACATCTCTCGTAGTTACTGCTCTCGGCCACGAAATGGGTGCTTTCGCTCCTGTTGAAGGTTACGTTTGCGGCGCTGAAAACAACATGGTTGCTGATTGCAGCCGTTGCGACCACAAGGAATATCAGACAAGACAGCACAACTACGTTGCATTCGGTACAGCAGAGGAAGTTATCTCTGAAACAGAGTGCGTAAAGACAACAACAACAAAGACAAAGTGCGAATATTGTGAAGACGTTCAGTCCGAAACAACTTCCGAAACATACCATAAGCAGGTTGTAACACTTCCCGCTGTAAAGGCAACATGTACAACAGATGGTCTTTCCGCTGGTAAGAAGTGTGAAGCTTGTGGCGTTGTTACACAGGAACAGACAGTTGTAACAGCTGCTTCCGTTGTTGCTTCTCATAAGAGCACATACGTTCCTGCAGGTGTTCCTGTAAAGGTAACATGTACAACAGACGGTATCACAGCAGGTAAGAAGTGTCCTCAGTGTAATATCGTAGTTGAAGCTCCCGTAGTAGTTACTGCTAAGGGTCATACTCTCAACACTGAAAAGATCGAACCCACTTGTAGCGATTGGGGTTATGAGATCGGTGGTCTCTGCTCCACATGTGGTTACGAGGATATGGATAAGGTTCTTACAGAAACAGATTGCTCTGCTAAGGCTGAGAACGTTCTTGTAAGCGCTGCTAACTGCACATCTCCCGCTATCTACAAGTCCGTATGTAAGTGGTGCGATTGCACAATGAACGCTAACATCGTTGTTGGTGAAAAGGATCCTACAAACCATGCTGGCTCTTTTGTAGTTGATACAGCTGCTTCCGTTAAGGCTGAGTGCCTTACAAACGGTTATGCATATGCAACATGTGACGAGTGTGAAGTTATCATCATGGTAATTCCCAACGGCGCATCCGCTACAGCTGATGAATACAAGAACGCTGCTTATAACCATAAGCCTGTTACTGTTTGGATGACAGAAACAGAATTCAATACAACATATCCCAACAAGCTTACATTTACTGTTACAGCTACAGGCCACAACGAGCCTACAGATCCTACAACAGTAGAAAATGCTACATGTACAGATAACGGTCTTAAGACTTGGGTTTGCGCTAACGACGGTTGCAACCACGTTCTCAAGACAGAGGTTATTCAGGCTACAGGTCACGACGAGTCCGACGGCTACGTTGTAACAACAGCTCCCACATGTACAGCAGAGGGTGTTGAAACTCTCACATGTAAGACTTGTGGCGTACAGCTCGGTACAAAGGCTGTTGCAGCTCTTGGTCACAAGAAGCCCGCTGAGTACACAGTAGCAACTGAGCCCACTTGCACAACAGCAGGTGTTGGTAAGTACTTCTGCGAGAACAACTGTGGCACACAGATCGACGCTGACGTTGAGATTCCTGCAAAGGGTCACACAGAAAACGAAGGTGTTACAACTGAGGCTACTTGCCAGGCAACAGGTAAGACAGTTTACAGCTGTGTTGACTGTGGCGTTGAAATGAGAGTTGTAGTTATTCCTACAGTTGCTCATGACTACGAAGAAACAAGCACAACTGCTACATGTACAAACGCAGGTGTGAAGACATTCACATGTAAGTTTGGTTGTGGCACAACATATACAGAGGCTGCACCTGCTACAGGTCACGCTTATGCTGAAACTCCCGACGTTCACACTCCCGCTACTTGCTTCGCAACAGGCGTAAAGAAGTGGACATGTACAAATAACTGCGGTCACGTTGAAGAGGAAGTTCTTCCTAAGATCAACCACACACTCGTTGAGGTTGTTTACGGCATGACATGTCAGTCCGCTGGTTACACTAACCTTGAATGTACAGCTGAAGGCTGCGGCTACAAGGCTAAGGTTGCTGGCTCCGACGTTGCTATCGACGCTACAAAGGCTGAGGCTCACAAGTTTGTTGGCTTCTCCGGCGCTGTAATCACAGCAAGCTGCTCTGTAGCTGAAGGCGAATACATTAAGAAGTGTGAAAACTGTGATACAACAGCATTCACAGAAAAGGTTACTTATGACTCCACAAAGGGTCACGGTACTCTTGAAGTTGTAAACGGCGAGCTCGTTTACGTTTCTGCTCACGGTGATGACAAGAACGTTTCCGTAGCAGGCAAGTGGACATACGTTGAACACGTATCCAACAAGTGTCAGGCAGGCGTTGTAGGTGGTTACATCTGCGAAATCTGCGATCACGAAGAAGTTCTCAACAGCGAATATGCTGATAAGGCAGTTGGTACAGCTCTCGAGGCAATTCACAACCTCACAGCAAGCGCTAAGGTTCCTTCTTGCGAAGGTCTTGGTGAGCTCGGTTGGACATACCACGAATACTGTGAAGACTGCACATACGGTCATACACCCGACGGTACATGGGAATTCATTGCTTGCACACCTTGTGTAACAACAACTGTTCCTGCAGTAGCTCCCACATGTACAGAAGCAGGCTACGGCGAGTACACATATTGTCCTTGCCACGCTACAAAGGCTGAGATCGAGGCTCTCAAGGCTGCTGTAGAAATTCCCGCGACAAATCACGCTGGAACAAAGGTTAATAGAACATACGCTGCTACATGTCTTGAAGCAGGATTCGTATACGAAATCTGCACAGCATGTAACGATCACTTCAAACTCGTTCAGTATATAGCTCCTCTTGGACATAAGGTTGAAACATTTACAGACGACGTATATAACGCAATGGTTAACAAGTACGGCGTAGGTAACTTCACAGACGGCAGAGCAGTTGCAGTAACATGCTCCGCTAACGGTAACGAAGCAGGTAAGATTTGCGTTCAGTGTCTCTCCGCTGATACATTCACAGCAGGTCAGGTAATTGAATCCGTAGGTCATACAAACGCTGCAGGCGAGCACTTCTTCGACGGCGACAGCTGCAAGAACGTTGCTGAAGGCGCAGATCGCTTCTGCACAACATGTAACGCTACAATCGCAGTTAGCCATAGAGTAAGCTCTGCTACAAGCACACAGGCTACTTGCCAGTCCGGTGAGTACAGCATCGTTGCTTGCGTTGACTGTAACGAACAGCAGATCACATACGTAAGAGATAAGTGGACAGAAGAAGAGCACAAGGCTGCTATCATGGGCAACAAGGTTGACTCTAAGCTTCCCACACCCACTGAGTACGGTGTAGACACATACAAGTGTCCTCACTGCGACGAGACAATCACAGTTCTCGTTCCTCTCGCAGGCGGTATTGAATTCGAGCTCGACTACAACGTTGCATACCCCGTATACGAGGGCAACGAGATCGTAGGCTTCGAAAAGTCCGACAGAAAGGAAACAGCTAACGGTTCTTGGATCGCAGTTGATATCCTCGTATTCGGTAACGAAGACTTCCAGTTCAGCCAGCTCGACCTCAGCTTCACATTCAACTCCAACGTTGTATACTTCGGTTCTGATATGAAGACAGAAGTTGAAAACCTCGTAGTTGAGTCCGTAGTTGCTGAAAACGGCACAGTTAAGGTTTCCGCAGGTGTTGATCCTGAGGCAGACGTTGACTTCGCTTCTGTAAATACAGTTGGCGAGGATGCTGAAGGTGTTGTTCTTGCAACAGTATACTTCCAGATCCTTCCCGAAACAAACGTTGGTGAAGCAAGCTTCAGCTTCGGTGCTAATAACACAGTATGGCTTGCTGATGAAAACGACTTCGTTGACATCACAATGTTCGCTAACTTCCAGTCCGTTGCTACAACAGTTGAGTCCGTTGTTCTTGGTGAATACCTCGTTGACGGCGTTATCAACGGTGTAGAGCTTCTCGCTATCAAGCAGATGATCAACGGTAGACTTGATGCAACATACGACGTTGCTCTCGACCTTGATAAGGACGGCAGCATCACAGTTGTTGACTACGAAATTCTTAAGGAATTGGTTAACGTTAAGGACGTATTTACTAGCGACCTTTACGAAACAATCGCTTCCAGATAATTAAATATGACGAGGTGATCAAGTGAAACTCAGACGATTACTTATTAGTGTCGTTGCGGTTCTCTTAATCTCACTGGCGGCAGCAATTACGGTTTCTGCCGACGAAGGTCAGTTTGAAGTAGCAGTGGGAGTTTCTTCTTCCACTGCTATTTCTAAAGATGGCGAATTGTGCCTTTCAGCTGATAATGAGATCGAGTTGACTGTTTCGATCAATTCAAACCCCGGTATTTCTTCTTTTCAGATCAATATCGCATACAATCCCGACGTTGTAACCCCCGTGCTTGATAATGCCGGCAACGTTATCGTTGATAACAGACTTATGTCCGGTCTTAACGTAAGCAAGCAGTCCGACGGTGTTATTACGTTCAACCGTATGGACGCTACAAGCGCTATTACAACGGAAACAGGTACTGCTACAATCAGATTCAAGGTTAATCCCGACGTTTGCTCCGAGGTTAAGTTTACAGTTACCGAGGCTTTTGCAACTTATAAGGTTCAGGGCTCTATTATCCCCGGAAACTATATCAGCAAGTCTCAGGTTCAGGCTATGAACGCGCACCTTGGCGAAAATACATTTGCAGCTCACGACTATGCTTTAACAGGCACAACTGCTCCTACTTGCGAGGCTGACGGTATCCGTCATTTCGCTTGCGAGACTTGCTCCGCAAAGCTCGATAAGAAGGGCGATGCTCCTGCGGGACACACTCCCGTAAGAGAGGCTGACAAGCAGACAAGCTGTACAGAGCCCGGTTATCTCGGTGCTACAACCTGTTCCGTTTGCTCTAAGGTTCTTTACGAGAGAGTTGAAATTCCTATGATCGCCCATAACGCGGTTGAAGTTAAGGGCTATGACGCAACTTGCACGGAAGACGGCAAAACGAACGGTAAGCAGTGCTCCGCGTGTCAGACTTGGGTAGAGGAGCAGAAGGTTGTTCCTTCTCATCACAGCCAGCTTGACAAGGGCGAGAAGTGCTCCGTTTGCGGCAAGAAGGCAAGCGGATGTGGTAGTGCGATCGGTACAGGCGCGATTGCAATTATTGCAATTTCCCTTGTATGCGCTCCCATCTTCAAGAAGAGAAAGCACTAATTAAATAAAAAGAGCTATTGCAATCGCAATAGCTCTTATTTTTTTAGTGAGTAATGAATGACCTCGCTTTCTTCCTTGCCTATGGTACGAGTTAAAAGAAGAGTTACTCCATAAATAATTATTATAAGGGAAACATGTAGACAAAGCTCGGTTATGCTATGGAACGGGTGGTTTATATTTGCGAGAATAAGGCAGGAAATAATTCCCGTGGGAATGATACAAAGAAGAGGTGAGACAAACTGATGGAACACGCGCGGCCTCGTTTTTGTTGATAGAAACATGCCTATAAGACTGAGCGTGGTATTGAGGATCTCGGTCGCGTAAATTGAGATAACGTATCCGTAGATCCCAAGCCGTGGAACTAAAAAGTAAACTAAAATACAGGAGAGTCCCGCGTCCGCAATGTTTACGTTCATGGAGTATATCTGTTTACCCATACCCTTGAGGATCGCATCGGTCGCTCCGTCTATATACATTACGGGAATGAGGGGAGCGAGCAGGCGGATAAAATATGCAGTGTCGGGATTTTTATATATGACCGCCGCGATCTCATCCGCAAGAATGAACATTACTCCGGCTACCCCTGTGGCAAATATCATGGCAAGGGCTATAATGCGCCGTGTTACGCGTGTAAGGCGGCTTGTATTTCCCCTTACGCGGCATTCGGCTATTTCGGGTATAAGTAGACCTGCGAAGGAGTAAATGAATGCTGAGGGGAAGAGAATAAGCGGTAGGACCATGCTGTGAAGGATACCGTATGAAGAGAGCGCGGTTGCCCACGAGCTGCCCGACATTTTAAGACCGCGCGGGATGAGAATGTGTTGAATCGTATTGAAAAGCGAGCGTATGCACGCGCTGAAGGTAACGGGGAATGTGATCTTGCATATTTTCCCGACGATGCTTGATTTGTTCTTATCCGAGCCGTATTCTTGCTTTTTTATATGCTTCGCTCGATCAATACAGTAGAGAACTATATTGACCGCGAGGGAAATCATTTCAGATATTACCGAGCCTAAAACAAGACATAGACAGGCGTATTCCGCGCCGAATTTCAGTAGCTTTGACAGCAGCGCGGCGGTTGCGAATATTTTTATTCCTTGCGATACTATTTGAAAAAAAGCATTGATCTTGACCCGTCGCACCGCAGTAAAATATCCCGAGAAGCAGGACGTTAAGGAGATGGGGAGCAGGGAAAAGGATATAGCCCTGAGTGAAATCGTGCATCGTTCGTCGTATAAAAGATTTTTTCCGATAAAGCCCGAAAACGCAAATAGCACAAGTGAGGCGAAAAGTCCCGTGATCAACGCGTGGCGTATGCATACCTTGATGCTTTTATTTACAAGAGTGGGGTCATTTTCGCCCAGAGCCTCGGAAATAAGCCGCGTAGTGCCTAGGCTTATTGACGAGCAGGCAATCGTAATAAAGAAGCCGTAAACGCTTGTAATGAGGGAAAATAAGCCCATAGCCTCGGTTCCCGCGACGCTTGAAACGTAAATATTGAAGGCAACGCTGACTCCCCGTATGATCAACGAGGTTAAGGTAAGAGCGATGCCGTTTAAAAAGAAAACCCGTGTTCTTGATGGCATAATATATCCTAAAAGTAAGTTTTTGATTATAGAAATATATGCGGATTTTTGGGCTGTTATGATTGTAAATTAAGCCGTCGGCAATTGCCGACGGCTTAATTTAATAAATTTATTCTGTTCTGAGTGCTATAACAGGGTCCTTCTTTGCCGCGGTGCGCGCGGGGATAAGGCCTGCGATAAGTGTGAGAATAATGCTGACAAGCACGAGCAAGCCACCCGCAAGCGGGGGAACGAATGCTCTGATCGTCGCGATACCCGAAATCGCCTGAATGATAGCGGAGATCGGCCAGCAGAGAATAACGGTAATAAGAATACCGAGGAAGCCTGCGGCGAAGCCGATGATCATTGTTTCGGCGTTGAATACGCGGGAGATATCTCGCTTGGATGCACCGATAGCGCGGAGAATACCTATTTCCTTTGTTCTCTCGAGAACCGAGATGTTTGTGATAATACCGATCATAATCGAGGAAACCACAAGGGAAATAGAAACGAACGCGATAAGAACGTAGGATATTGCATTGATGATAATTGTAACCGAGGACATAAGGTCGCCCACGATATCCGAGTATTGAATCACGTCCTTGTCTCTGCCGTCCTTTTCAGCGGCGGAATTGTAATCAGCGATAAAGCTTTCTATCTTATCCTTGGCATCAAAGTCCTTTGCGTAGAAATTGATTTGCGCGGGAGATGCCTTTTCGGCATCGTCAAGGGTCTTGAGTACGCTTTCGTACGTCGCGTCGATCTGGGGAGCCATACCGTAAAGGGTTGCTTCCATAGTTTCAAACATTTCATCCGACATCGCGTTTACAAGCAGAGTGAAAATATTCTTGTCAACTCTGAGGTTAATAATAAGCTTATTCATATCGGTATATATCTCGGTCATTGTATCCGCATCTGCATAGTCTACAAGGCCGGGCATACCGCTCATAGCGATTACAGGAACCATCATCATCTGGCCTGTAAAGGTGGGAAGCTTTTCTGCTATATTATCCTTTGTGATCTCCTGTCCTGCCTGGGATGAGATAATAGCGCAGAGGACGGAAAGCATAGTGTTGTTGTTGGGATTTACGGACGCCACAAGCTCACTGTAAATAGCGGTTTGCTCCGCCTTATCGGCGAGGCGCATAATCATCATAGAGAGATTATCTTTTGTAACCGCGCCAAGAGGAGTCTGTGCAAATTCAGGATGCTTGGTATTCATATCCGCTACAACCTTTTCCACTACCTCGGGGCTTGCAAGATTAACGATACCCGGAATACCGAGCGCTGTGATAAGCGGCATTGTCTCCATTTTGTTGAGAACGGGGAGAAGGGTAATGATATTGTCGGGAGTAACCTGAATGTTACCCGTAAGAGCGGAGAGTGTTGCGAAGGTTTGCTCCGTTCCTGTGGGGTTATTTGCTTGTGCAGACGCGATAATTCTGGATAAGATATCTGCCTGCTGTTCTTCACTGAGGAGCATAAACATTGTGTTTATATTAGCTCTCGTTACGTTGAGAAGCAGGGGCTTGCCTTCCGCGGCATTCTGCTCCTCCTGATTCTTTATATAGTTGGTCATAAATGTATAGAAGGCTTCCATCGTGGAGGAATCGATCTTTTCGATAAGCTCGTTGATGTTCTCTCGTGTGTACTTAGTTCTTTCGAACGTGAAGCCCGTAAGTACGTTTACAGTAGGAGTTTCCTTCTGCTGATTTATAACCACGCTGTTGGAATTTTTCTCGAGGATATATTCGGTAAGCTTCTTTGTATAGCCGACAGCACCCTGAATGCTCGCCGCCGTTGCGCCCTCCTTGGGTCGAACGATACCTGCGATCTTGATCTCAACGCCGTTATCAATAATGAATTTCGCATCATCAAAGACGGGGGATTCTCTCTGGTCGTTCCAGATAGGATACTGCTTGCCGTCTACTGTATAGTAGGAGCCGCTCTTTGAGAAGAAATCAGCGGTCGTGAGAAGCTTAAAGCGAAGGTCGAGAATATCACGGTAGGTGTAGGGGGGAAGGGCCTCGGGCTTGTAGTTGCCATTCATAAGGTCTTCCATTTCCTTGTCGATATTATTGGGATCAAGCATACCGAGCATATAAAGAGTCATCTTGCTTATCTGGTTGTTGGTGTTTACAACGAGAACGACCTCGTTGTATTCCTTCGGCCAATCGCCCGCTACAACATCGTATTGTTGGTTGAGAAGCTCCTGATTGTCGATCATTTCGCTGAAGACGTCAAGGCCCATATTCATACCGCCGCTCATTTCCATAAGCTCAGTCATTCCCGAGAACGCATCGCCCATATGAGAAAATACGGTTTCCATACCAACCTTTACTTTTCCGTCTGCGGTATATACCTGAAGATCGTAATCGTAAATGTACTGAATATCGCTTACGTAATCTGCAAGCTCGTCGTAGTGCTCGTCAACGTATTTCTTGAATGCCTCGAGGTTGTTTTCAACTGTTGAGGACATAGCTCCCATCATAGTGCCGAGCGAGTCGTCAACGTGGATCATACCTGAATTGCGGTAATCCTCTCCGTTTGAAACACTGGTCATTGCCGAGAGCATAGCAGACATATCCTGCGTATTTTTCTTGATCGTCAAGGGATATGTGGAGAGTGTATCTTCCTGAACCTGAGTGATAAAGGCATTGATGCCCGAAGAGAGCGCCAAGATAAGCGCGATACCGATAATACCGATACTGCCCGCAAAGGACGTCATGGCCGTTCTGCCCTTTTTGGTGCGAAGGTTATTAAACGAGAGAGAAAGCGCGGTCCAGAAGGACATGGATCTCTTCTTGTTCTTCTTCTTTTCCGCCTTCTTTTCCTTGCGCGTGAGCTTCTTTTCGGGAGCGGTCTCAGTCTTGCTCGTCTTTTCGCTTACGTACGGATCCGAGTCGTCAATTACAAGACCGTCAAGCACCTTTATTATTCTCGTGGAGTAGGTCTCGGCAAGCTCGGGGTTATGGGTTACCATAATAATGAGCTTATCCTTCGAGATCTCCTTTAAGATTTCCATAATTTGCACGCTCGTTGTTGTGTCGAGCGCGCCCGTAGGCTCGTCCGCAAGTAAAATATCGGGGTTGTTTACAAGAGCTCTCGCGATCGCAACTCTCTGCATCTGACCGCCCGACATCTGCGAGGGGCGCTTATTAAGCTGGTCGCCGAGACCCACCTGCTCTAAAGCTTCTGTTGCTCTTTTACGGCGCTCCGCCTTGGAAACACCCGAGAGTGTGAGTGCAAGCTCAACGTTTGAGAGAACTGTCTGGTGGGGAATAAGGTTGTAGCTTTGGAATACAAAGCCGATTGAGTGATTTCTGTACGTGTCCCAGTCGGCATCCTTGAAGGTTTTAGTGGATTTTCCACGAATAATAAGATCGCCCTCGGTGTATCTGTCAAGACCGCCGATAAGGTTTAAAAGTGTGGTCTTACCGCAACCTGAAGGACCTAAAATGGATACGAATTCGTTTTTTCGGAACTCAATGTCGACACCCTTGAGCGCTTCAACGGTAGAGTCGCCGACAACATAAGATTTCTTTATGCCACAAAGCTCTAACATAGTTCGTTCCTCCGTGTATCAAATTAGAATTTTTTAAAATAATAATTAATTATATCACAGTTTTATTAAAATAATATTAATAATAATAAGTTAAAAAACAAAAATTATACTCTTTTTTAATTTTTGCAATTATATTGAAATTTATTCGCGTTTATGTTATAATAAAATGATAGTAAAATTTTAGGAGAAAATATGAGATTTGTATTAAAGCATCTTAAAAAATATAGATCAGAATGCTTTTTTGCGCCGTTCTTCAAGCTGCTCGAGGCGTGCTTCGATCTCTTCGTTCCGCTGGTTGTCAAGGATATAATTGACGTAGGCATTAAAAACGGTGACAAAAATTACATATATACGAGAATTCTCATTTTAGTGGCGCTCGGAATTATCGGCCTTGCCTGTGCGCTTACGGCGCAGTATTTTGCGGCAAAGGCGGCGGTCGGCGCATCCACGTCTATGCGAAGATCTCTTTTCTCACACCTCACGGGACTTTCTTATACCGAAACGGATTCGCTCGGTACGTCAACTATGATCACGAGAATGACGGGGGATATAAATCAGGTACAGACGGGTGTGAATATGACGCTCCGACTTTTCTTGCGCTCACCCATCATCGTATTTGGCGCAATGATAATGGCGTTTTTCGTAAATCCCCGCACGGCGTGGATATTCGCAATTCTCATTCCTGTTCTTGCAATTATTGTTTTTACAATTATTTTGGCGGGAATTCCGCTTTACAGACGCGTTCAGGCAAGGCTTGACAGAGTTACCTCCGCAACACGCGAAAACCTTTCTGGCGCAAGGGTTATCCGTGCATTCAACCTTGAGGAAAAGCAGACCGAGGACTTTACGGTCGCTAACCGTGAGCACACAAGCGCGCAAAAGCTTGCGGGCAAGATTTCCGCGCTTATGAATCCTTTGACCTACGTTTGCGTAAACTTAGGAATTATTGCGCTTATCTATTTTGCCGCACCCGAGATCAACGAGGGCGGTATGCTTCAGGGCGATCTTGTTGCCTCTTATAACTATATGACGCAGATCCTCGTTGAGCTTGTAAAGCTCGCGACAACGATATTTACGGTTATCAAGGCTATCGCATGCGCAAAAAGAATCAGCGCGGTGTTCGATATTCCCGCGACTGATAACAAGGCGGAGACAGCTTCCGATGATGAGGGAGAATCCGATGTTGCGGTTGAGTTCTCGGGCGTTTCTCTTACCTACAAAGGTGGCGCGGACGACTCTCTTACCGATATCAGCTTCAAGGCATTGAAGGGTCAGACGATCGGTATTATTGGCGGTACGGGCTGCGGTAAGACCTCGCTTGTAAACCTCATTCCCGCGCATTATACGGCAAGTGAGGGTAGAGTTTCGGTATTTGGTAAGGACGTAAATAATTACAGTAAGGACACGTTGCGCTCTATGATCGCTACAGTGCCGCAGAAGTCGGTGCTCTTCAAGGGAACCATCCGCGATAATCTCTTGTGGGGCAATGAAAACGCGACCGACGAGGAAATGTGGGAGGCGCTCAAAATAGCGCAGGCGGATGAGTTCGTTCGCGAGAAGAATGGAGGACTCGACGCCCCCGTATCTCAGAAGGGAAAGAACTTCTCGGGAGGACAAAGGCAGAGACTTTGTATCGCGAGAGCGATCATTAAGCGCGCGCCTATTCTCATTCTTGACGATAGCGCGTCGGCGCTCGACTTTGCGACCGAGGCAAGACTCCGCGGGGAGATTTCAAGGCTGAATTATAATCCTACTGTATTTATTATTTCCCAGAGAAGCTCGTCGATAAGCCACGCGGACAAGATAATCGTGCTTGAGGATGGCAGAATCGAGGGTATGGGAACACATAGTGAGCTTCTTTCCACCTGTGAAATTTACAAGGAAATTTATGAGTCGCAGTTTTACGCGGCAAAGGCATAAAATATGAAGAAAACAAAGGTAAAAGTAAACAACAAGGAGACCGTAAGGAAGGTGCTTCGATACCTTCGCGCGTATAAATGGCTCTTCCTTCTTTCGCTGATATTGGCGGCGATAGTTGTGGGTTTGACCATTTACGTGCCTATACTTATCGGTCAGGCGATCGATCTGGCGATCGGTCGCGGCAACGTTGATTTTGACGGGATATTTAAAATACTTATCAAGATCGGCGTAATATCCGCTGTAACGGCACTCCTTCAGTGGATAATGAATATTTGTAACAATAAAATAACCTTTGGCGTAGTAAGAAGAATGAGAAAAGAGGCATTCGAGAAGCTTCAGGCATTACCGCTCTCTTATATTGATTCTCATTCCGTAGGCGATACCGTAAGCCGAGTTATCGGTGACGTTGACCAGTTCTCCGACGGACTTCTTATGGGATTTTCCCAGCTCTTTACGGGTGCGCTTACCATTGCGGCAACACTGGGCTTTATGATATACTTAAATCCCATAATCGCGGTAATCGTAGTTTTGCTTACGCCTCTCTCGCTTTTCGTGGCGGCGTTTATTGCGAAGAACACCTTCAATCTCTTCAAGCGTCAGGCAGAGGTAAGAGGAGAGCAAACGGCACTCATTGACGAGATGATAGGCGAGCATAAGACGGTGGTTGCATTCTCGCAGGAGGAAAAGGTTATAGAGAGATTTGACAGGATCAACGACGAGCTTGGCAAAGTTTCTCTTAAAGCGGTGTTCTATTCCTCGCTTACAAACCCCTCGACAAGATTTGTAAACAATCTCGTTTACGCGGCAGTAGCGCTCGCGGGCGCGATAATCTGCATAGAATCAAACGGAGACGCGCTTTCCGTCGGTATGCTTGCGAGCTTGCTCGGATACGCGAATCAGTATACAAAGCCCTTCAATGAGATCTCGGGCGTTATAACTGAGCTTCAAAATTCCTTGGCGTGTGTATCCCGTCTCTTTGAGCTTATAGATTCCCCCGTGGAGACACCCGACGCGCCTGATGCGAGGGTACTGACACATGAGGATATCAATGGAAACGTAAGCATTGAAAACGTAAGCTTTTCTTATACTAAGGACAAGTCGCTTATCGAGGATTTCAATCTTAATATTGAAAAGAGCCAAAGAGTTGCGATCGTAGGCCCTACGGGTTGCGGAAAGACGACGGTTATTAATTTGCTTATGAGATTCTACGACGTTGATTCGGGCAGTATTACGGTCAGCGGAAATAATATCAAGGACGTAACGAGAAGCTCGCTCCGTGCATCCTACGGTATGGTGCTTCAGGATACGTGGCTCAAGGCGGGAACCATCAGAGAGAATATTATTATGGGCAAGCCCGACGCGACCGACGAGGAAATGATCGCAGCGGCAAAGGCCGCGCACGCGCATTCCTTTATAAAGCGACTTCCGAACGGATATGACACTAAGATCGGCGAGGACGGCGGAGTTCTTTCGCAGGGACAAAAGCAGCTGCTTTGTATCGCAAGAGTGATCCTGACACTTCCTCCGATGCTCATTCTCGACGAGGCGACCTCGTCAATTGACACGAGAACCGAAATGAAGATACAGAAGGCGTTCTCTACGATGATGCAGGGAAGAACCTCGTTTATCGTAGCCCACAGACTTTCCACTATCAAGGAAGCGGACATCATTCTCGTTATGAAGGACGGTAAGATTATTGAAAAGGGAAGCCACGACGAGCTTCTTTCAAACGACGGATTTTATTCGGAGCTTTGGAATAGCCAGGCGGTATCCTTATAAATTAAAAATAAAAGGACGGAATTTGCGAGACTTCTCATAAGGAAGTCTCGCAGTTTTATTCGCCTGTGGCGAGTTATATTGCTTCGTAGTTTTATTCGGCTTACGCCGAGTGGTATTTGCTTCGCAAGTTTTAGAGGCGAATAAAATAACACTGAAGCTTAAAGCTTCAATATCACTATTGTGAAGCAATAATATCACTCCGACGAAGTCGGAATATAACTCTTGCTTTTTCGGCCGATTTGTGATATAATAAGGCAAAAGAAAGCCCTTGTATTTTTAGGGGTATGGGCTTTGCCCGACGCGTTTGTAATACAAAGGCGAAACTTGCGATAAATTACGATAAATAAGAATATGACGAGGTGATTAAAATGGTAGATATTACTGCTTGGATGTCAGGCTTCTTGCAGACATTACATGAGACTTTTGTAGACCGTGTATGGTTTGTTGGTCTGCAAGGTAGTTATGGTCGTGGCGAAGCTACCCCAACAAGCGACATTGACGTTGTTGTGATACTTGATGAATTGTCTGCCGTTGATATCAAAACTTATAATGATATGCTGGACACCTTGTCTTACAGGGAATTGATCTGCGGTTTTCTGTCGGGTAAGCGCGAAATTTTGAATTGGGAGCCATCAGACCTATTCCAATTTTGCCATGACACAACGCCGATCAAGGGAAGTCTTGAGGAGGTGTTGGCTATGGTTGACGAAAGTGCTGTCGATAGAGCCATCAAAATCGGTGCTTGCAATATTTATCACGGCTGTGTTCACAATATGCTGCACGAAAAGAGTGAGGATGTTTTGAAAGGATTATATAAATCCGCATCTTTCGTCGTACAGGCAATTTCTTTCAGGCAAACCGGAAACTATATCAGGCATCAAAAGGATCTGCTTTTTGTCGTGCCTTCCGATGAACGGGTAATTGTGCAGACCTTTATGAATTTGAAAAATGGCGGAACGGTAGATTTTAAATTGATGTCCGAAACGTTGTTTGCTTGGGCAAAGAAATGGATTTCCGAAAACAATTAAACAAATTCCAATTTATCTAACAGAATAAAACACCCCCCGACAGATGTTAAAATCTGTCGGGGGGAATCTTTGTTTTCTGCGGATCAAGTTTATACCTTTACGGACAGTCGAGGACGCCTGTCCCTACAAAAACAGATACAAGCATCCTTATGAGAAGTCCGCTTTTCCGTCCTTTTTATTTATTTTTCCTCGCTGAAAATATTAAGCTGGGAGTCTTCTTTTCTTTGAGAAAGACCAAGATGCTCGTAAGCAAGTCTCGTTACGCATCTGCCTCGGGGTGTTCTTGAGAGGAAGCCGATCTGCATAAGATAGGGCTCGTAAACGTCCTCAAGAGTGATTGCCTCCTCGCCGATCGTAGCCGCGAGAGTGTCAAGACCAACGGGGCCGCCGTCATAGAAGCGGATGATGGTTTCAAGCATTCTTCTGTCGGTCGCATCAAGTCCGAGCTCGTCAATATCAAGCTTGCCGAGAGCATAGGATGCGATCTCTTCATCGATAATATCCTTACCCATTACCTGTGCGAAGTCACGCACGCGCTTGAGAAGTCGGTTTGCGATTCGGGGTGTTCCGCGCGAACGGGATGCTATTTCATATGCGCCGTTTTTGTTTATTTCGATGCCTAAGATTCCCGCGCTTCTTGTAACGATGGTTGCAAGCTGCTCAGGGGTGTAGAGCTCAAGCTTCAATACCACGCCAAAGCGGTCGCGCAGAGGTGTTGTGAGCTGACCCGCTCTCGTTGTCGCGCCGATAAGAGTGAATCTCGGAAGGTCGATTCGGATGCTTCGTGCCGAGGGACCCTTACCGATAATGATGTCGAGTGCGTAGTCCTCCATAGCGGGGTAGAGAATTTCCTCGACCGAGCGGTTGAGACGGTGTATCTCGTCGATAAAGAGAACGTCTCCCTCGGAGAGATTGGTAAGGAGCGCTGCGAGATCGCCCTGCTTTTCAATTGCGGGGCCCGAGGTTACTCTTATGTTTACGCCCATTTCGGTTGCGATAATGTTGGAGAGAGTCGTTTTACCGAGACCGGGAGGGCCATAGAGAAGCACGTGGTCAAGGGATTCGCCGCGGAGCTTTGCCGCATCAATGTAGATTTTGAGATTTTCCTTCGCTTTGTCCTGACCGATATAGTCTTCAAGGGTTTTGGGGCGGAGGGATACCTCGGTCTCAACGTCCTCGTTTACATAGCTTGTAGATACTATTCGGTTTTCAAAATCAAATTCAAATTCCTGTTCGTTTATCATCCGTGTATCTCCTTATTTCATAAGCTGCTTGAGCGCCTGCTTGATTATGCCCTCGAGATCGTACTTTTCGGTGTCGATTCCGCGGAGAGCCGCCTGTGCCTCGCTTCTTGTGTAGCCGAGCACCATAAGTGCATCCTGCGCCTCTGTGAGCTTGCCGCTCATAGTTACGGTGTGTGATGCGCCCGACTGTGTGATGCCCTCGGCAAGCGTTGTGTCGATATTGTTTTCCTTTACAAGCTTGTCCTTGAGCTCGAGAATGATTCTTGCGGCGGTCTTAGGGCCTATGCCGTTTGCCTTTGAGATAGTCTTTCTGTCCTCGGTGCAAACTGCCAAAGCAAACTTTTCGGGTGTGAGGAGCGAGAGAATGGATATAGCAGCCTTAGGACCTACGCCCGAAACCGAGAGAAGCATCTTGAAGGAGGAAAGCTCGGTTTCCGAGATGAATCCAAAGAGCTCGATACCGTCCTCGCGCACTGCCATATAGGAATAAAGCTTTGCATTTACGGGCGCGCCCGAAGCACTTCGCGGAAGAGCCGCGAAGGTGTTCTGGCTGATTGTCATTTTGTATCCTACGCCGCCTGCGTCAATGACCGCGAAATTGGGCGTAGCGTATGCAAGCGTTCCGCTGATATAATAAAACATTTTAATTTACCTTTAAAAATTATTTTTTCTTTTTCTTCGGGGGCTTTGTGCCAACAGGTCTTTTAACCTGCTCTGTGGGCTCGTTGAGATTCTTTTTTCTGTTGTATTTTAAGCTGAATACTCCGCGATCGTCGGGTATTTCTTCGTCGTCTATATCATCCATAGGAATATCGTCGCCGACATAATCCGTGTCGATAAGGTAGAGGGAACGGATGGGTCTTATTCTTCGGAGCGTCTTTTCAAATACTATTAAGAGAACAAAGATTATCGTCGCGGCGATGGAGATCGCAATACCGAGAACGAGCGCCGTGGGGGCATAAACGAATCTTATTTCGTGGTTGCCCGCGTCCGTGATATCAAAGGCGAGAAGCGCGTTTGCGACCTTATAGGAGTCTACCGCCTTGCCGTCAACGTATACCTTCCAGCCGCTATCGTAGGGAATGGTCGTGGTAACCATCTGGTTTGTCTTTTCGGTCACCATAGTACCCTTGATGTCGTGATCCTTATAGTCGGTGTCGATAATAAGCTGTCCCTTCTGCATCTCGGTAAAGGATGACTTGAAGGCTTCATGATCGATATAGTAGATATAGGAATCGTTGATGCTTACGTAGAATTCGTCGTCATCGGCAGCCTTTGAGAAGAGGATCGTGAAGGAGTAATCCGCATATTCCTCGTCGGAGATCACCTCGCCAAGCTCAATGACGCGGTTTGTTTCATTGCCCTGAACCGTCGTGGTATTGTCAATTATTGCAGTCGTTGAGGAAACGATTCTCATTTCTCGCGTATAGTACGCGGGGAGCTGGAGGAAGAGGCGGGTGTTCGTGGGAACCTTATAGTTGAACGTGAGCGTACCCTCACCCTCGATAAAGGTGTATCTGTCGTGCGTACCCTTGCCTGAAACGTTGTGCTTAAGGCCGCTCATAGAGGGCTGACCCAGCTGTTCGGCAGGCATGAACACGCTCGTTTCTCTGCCGAGAATGGCGGATATCATGTGATTTATTCTCTCGAATACGAGAGTATAGCCCGAATCGTTGTAATACTTGTCATAGTTGGAGTTGGTTTCCGCAATTTCGATATTGAATTCCTTCATCATATCGTCGGGAATCGCTCCTGCGGAGAGGAATGCAAGCGAGAGCGCGAAGGGGTTTTTGTATACCACGTAATCGCTCGCGTTCGTGCCGTGATATTTCTCGCCCGAGGAGTTGTCGGCGTTTGTTTCCTTTATAAGCTCCTCAACCGTCATACCGTTGAGCTTTGCAAATTCCTCAACCGTGTATATCGGCTCGCCGTATATATCGTCGTAGTTTCTCGGGGAAATAATATATTTTACACCGAGCAGGGAGTCGCTCACGGGGTTAGCGCCCATATATTTTGACCAGTTGGATTTTGACGCGTATCCCATCATACGAAGGAAGTATATCGTTTCGGCGTTGAGCGAGGAGGTGGAGTTGGACAAGCCCTTGAGGTTTATTGCCATATTGTCGTTGGGCTTTCTGTGGATCACCGATTCGGCTCTGAAGAAGCCGCCGTCGTAATAATTTATAGTGTCGGTAATGGGCATCATCAGGGAGATGTGCTGGGAATACTTGTCGTACTTTGAAAATCCTACGTCGCTGTCAAGGTCCTTGGTTTCGGAAATGCCCGAGATCAACGTTTCTCCGCAGATAACCAGGAGAAGAATGGCGGTTATAATTTCCTTATTTTTGCCCGATTTTCTGAAGGCGAGAAGCGTAAGATATACGACAACGCAAACAACCGTCATAAGCACGGTCGCGTAAGGATCTACTACGAAAAACTTATTTTCCTTGACGAGATTCTCAGCGATCTTTTCAAGCACGAGGGCAAAGCCTATGATGAATGCCGAGGAAATAATGAAATTTCGGCCGGCGATCTTATCTAGCTTTGTGTAAACTCTGTACGCTAACGTAAGCAGGAAGAAGCAAAGCACGAAGCTGAAGCGGCAGTTGAGCCAGTTAGGTCTCTGGAAGCCGTGCCAGATAAGGTCGAACGTGCTTACAAGGAAGCCGAGCATAAGGAGTACGATAAGGATTGCCGAGAATACGCGCTCTCTTACTGTAAACTTCTTTGACATAAAGTATGCGGGCACGAGAATAAGCGTAAGAACGCCGCAGTAGATGAAGGGGAAGCCCGAGGGCTCAACCGTATCGAATGATGCGGGGAGGAGCTTGTAGAGAACGTCAAGAATATCGTAATTGAGCTTTACGTCCTTCCAGTTGGGGGAAGAGAAGTCGCTCTTACCGAGTCCTAACGAGTAGTAGGCTCCAAGTATCATAAACGCCGCGATAGCAACGCCTATGAGTGAATACGTGAATATTCTTACAAAGGACTTTATGAAATGATTCTTTTCAAGACAGGGGTTGTTTCTGTCGGAATATGCGAGCATATAGTAGAAATAATACATTGCTACGAATATGCACACCATATAACCGATATAGTAGTTGCTTATCATCGTGAGCGCAAGGGTCACGATATAGAGCTTGTACTTGCCGTATTTTATAAGCTGCTCAACGCCGAGTATAACGAGCGGGAGAAGAATTACCGCGTCGATCCACATTATGTTGTTCATGTGAACAATGACGTAGGACATTGTCGCGTAGAGGGTGGAGAAGGCGATTATGGAAAGCTTCTCGATCTTTATGGACGTTTTATAGAGGTAGTAGCTCATCGTTACGCCGCAAAGTGCGGACTTGATGAGGTAGAGTACAAATATCGCGTCCTGCATATTTTCCTTGGGGAAGAGGCATACGATATAAGAGAGGGGGCTGGCAAGATAGTAGGCGTAAAGACCCATAAATTCGCCGCCGAGCGCTCGTTCCCACGTATAGATAAGGCTGAGATCTCCGCCCGTTATCGCCTCGCGAAGGTATTCGAAGAAGTACGCGTACTGGGCGTTTAAGTCAAGCACGAGAACCGTGCCGTTACCAAAGGGATGGATAAGGCGCGCAACATAAATAATAAAGAATATTGTCGCGGGGATAAGCCCTGCGAAAATCATAAAATTGTATTTTTTATAAAAACGCGCAAGCGCTGAGATAAACGCGTTTTTCTTTTTAGGGCTCGGATTTGTATCGAGCAGCTCGTTGTTAAGTATGCTTTCGTTCATTTTTTGTCCTTTATATTCAACCGTTTGTCGTGATGATTTTCTTTATTGCCTTTTCAAGCTTGATCCTGTCAAGCGTCATATCGCGAGAGCAATTCGTACACACGATCCGCACGTCGCTTCCCACACGGAGAATTTTGAACTCGTCGCCGCCGCAGGGATGTTGCTTTTTCAGTTTTAAAATATCGCCTACGTTAAGCTTTGGAATGTCCATTTTATCCTCCGTCTGATTTCGGATATAATACTCCGATTATATACTCTTTTATTATAACACAAGGCTCGCGAAATGTAAACTATAATTTCACTAAAACTTAATAATTATTTATAAATAAATATTAAATATATATTTGACATTAAGGTAAGTTTATGTTATAATGAATAGATGATAATGGGAAACTATGCGAAAAAATAAATTTACACGAAAAGAGAGCATAAATGATAATACTCGGAATTGACCCCGGATACGCGATCGTCGGATGGGGCGTTGTGGAATACGCGAATAACAGGTTCCGTCCGATAGGCTTCGGCTCTATTCAGACCCCCGCGGGAATGGATCCGAATTTGCGACTTGCGGAAATATATCGCGGTATGAATGAAATAATAGATAAATATAAGCCCGAGCAGATGGCGGTCGAGGAGCTGTTCTTTAACACAAACTCGAAGACGGCGATTATGGTAGCGCAGGCAAGGGGAGTTATCTTGATGAGCGCTCAGCTTCGCGGCGTTGAGATATTCGAGTACACGCCTCTTCAGGTAAAGCAGGCGGTCGTAGGCTACGGACGAGCTGAGAAGAAGCAGGTAATTACGATGGTTACCTCAATGCTCGGACTTAAAAATCCGCCGAAGCCCGACGACACCGCAGATGCGCTCGCGATCGCTATGTGCCACGGACACGCGGGCTGCTCAAGGCTCTCTAAATATTTAGGAAAATAAGGTAAACAATAAGGAGAAAATATATGTACTTCAGTGAAAATTGGAAAGAATATGAGCTTCTCGACGCATCTGACGGCGAGAGACTTGAAAGATGGGGAAAATATATATTGGTGCGCCCCGACCCGCAGATAATTTGGAAGAATACAAAGGAACACCCTCTTTGGAATAAGGCTGACGGTATCTATCGCCGTTCCTCAGGCGGTGGCGGCGGCTGGGTAAAGAGCAAGATGCCCGAGCAGTGGACCGTAGGATACGGCGACCTCAATTTCAGAATCAAGCCCATGGGCTTCAAGCACACGGGACTTTTCCCCGAGCAGGCGGCTAACTGGGATTGGTTTTCGGGTCTTATAAAGAATGCAGACAGACCTATTAAGGTATTAAATCTCTTTGCATATACGGGCGGTGCGACTATGGCGGCGGCAAAGGCAGGCGCGCAGGTCGTTCACGTTGACGCATCGAAGGGAATGGTGGCGATGGCTAAGGAAAACGCGCAGCTGTGCGGACTTGCCGACGCGCCTATAAGATATATCGTTGACGACTGTAAAAAGTTCGTTGAGCGCGAGATCCGTCGCGGAAACAAATACGACGGCATTATTATGGACCCTCCGTCCTACGGACGCGGACCTAACGGCGAGGTATGGAAGCTTGAGGACAATATTGACGAGCTTATCACTCTCGTATCCCGTGTGCTCTCCGACGAGCCCCTCTTCTTCCTTGTAAACTCCTATACGACGGGCCTTTCTCCTATGACTATGGGCTACATAGTTGACCTTAAGGTTACGTCAAGATACGGCGGCTACACCGAGGCGGGCGAGCTTGGACTCAAGGTGTCTCAGTCGGGACTCGTTCTCCCCTGCGGTGCGAGCACGAGATGGCAGAGCAAATCAAGATAAAAATAAAAAGACGGAAAGAAAAATGGCATATATTGATATTAAAAATTTAAGCTACTCCTATAAGGAGGATGACGGCTCTCCCGTCAAGGTCTTAAAGAATATTAACCTTGAAATTGAAAAAGGGCAGTACGTTGCGATCTTAGGACACAACGGATCTGGTAAATCCACCTTAGCCAAGCTTCTCAATATGGTTATCGACGACTACGATTACCTTGAGGGCAGCATCGTTATCGACGGCGTGGATATTACTCACGAGGGCATAACCGAGGACGATATTTTCGAGCTTCGCAAGAAGGTCGGAATGGTGTTCCAGAATCCCGACAACCAGCTCGTTGCAACTATCGTTGAGGAGGACGTGGCGTTCGGTCCCGAAAATCTCGGGCTTCCCCGTGATGAGCTTCGCCGCAGAGTCGATTACGCTCTTGAGACGGTCGGCATGATGAAATTTGCCCAGCACGAGCCGCACAGACTCTCGGGCGGACAGAAGCAGAGAGTTGCGATCGCTGGAATTATAGCTATGATGCCCGAATGTATGATATTCGACGAGTCGACTGCGATGCTTGACCCCGTCGGCAGACGCGAGGTTATAAGCACGATTGAAAAGCTCAACCGTGAAAAGGGAATAACCGTAATTACGATCACTCACTATATGGACGAGGCGGCGAGAGCCGACCGCGCGATCGTTATAAACGACGGTGAGATCTCTCTTGACGGAACACCGAGCGAGGTGTTTATGCAGAAGGAAAAGGTAAAGGCGGCGGGACTTGATCTTCCCCAGTGTGCCGACATTTGCGTAAGACTTGCCGAGCGCGGAGTTAAGATCGACGGAAATTTCAGTACTATGAGTGGAGCGGTTGACGCTATCGAGCGTGCGCTCAAGAAATAAAAATCAGGAAACAGAAAAATGTCTAAAATAATCGTTGAAAACGTGTCTTACGTGTACAGCGCGAAAACGCCCTTTGAGGCTCGTGCGCTCGACGACGTAAGCATCAGTATTGAGAAAAACAGAATAACGGGAATTATCGGTCATACGGGCTCGGGTAAATCCACTCTCGTTCAGATGTTCAACGGTCTTATAAGACCTACGAAGGGCAGAATTTTGCTTGACGGCGAGGACATCTGGGAGAAGCCCCGCGAGATCGGTAAGATAAGATTCCGCGTAGGACTCGTTATGCAGTACCCCGAGTATCAGCTCTTTGAGGAGACTGTACGCGCGGATATTGCGTTCGGACCTCGCAATATGGGTCTTTCGGAGGAGGAAATTGCAGAGAGAGTTATGGAGAGTATAAGCTTCGTAGGACTCGATGCTTCCTTGCTTGACAAATCCCCCTTTGATCTTTCGGGCGGACAAAAGCGCCGTGTTGCTATCGCGGGCGTTATGGCTATGCGTCCCGAGGTGCTCGTGCTGGACGAGCCTGCGGCGGGACTTGACCCTCTTGGCAGAAACTCCATATTCGGAGGTATTAAGAAGTATGCCGAGTCTACGGGCGCATCCGTGGTTATCGTCAGCCACAGTATGGAGGATATGGCGAGATTCTGCGACGACGTTATCGTGATGTCGGGCTCTCATGTTGCTATGTGTGGAAACAGAAACGAGATATTCTCACGCGCGGACGAGCTTGAGGCAATAGGCCTTGACGTTCCCGAGATAACCAAGCTTATGATGTTGCTTAAGGAGAGAGGATTTGACGTTCCTTGCGGCATCTACACGGTTGAGGATGCAGAGAAGTATCTTCTCGGTATATACGGAGGTGGCGTATGAATAACGGCATAACACTCGGTCAGTATTATCCCGCGAAGTCTCCTCTTCACAGACTTGACCCCCGAATGAAGATAATACTCGCAATTATTTATATCGTTGCAAGCTTTCTTTGTAAAAACGTATTCAGCTTTGTGCTCTTGCTTGTAAGCGCGCTTACGCTTATTGTTATTTCGAGAATTCCGCTTCGCATAGTGTTGAAGTCCATCAAGGCGATCATATTCGTAATGGTATTTACTGCGATACTCAACGTCTTCTGGACGAAGGGAGATATGGACAATCTTCTTTTCTCTTGGAAATTTATAAGCATTTATTCCGACGGACTTTACAACGCGGCGTTTATTATCGTGCGAATCATTTCCATGATAGTTGGAAGCTGTATGTTCCTGACTTATACGACAACTCCCATTCAGCTGACGGACGGACTTGAGAGCTTGCTTTCTCCCTTGAAGATATTCAAGCTTCCCGTTCACGAGTTTGCTATGATGATGACCATAGCGCTTCGCTTCATTCCTACGATCGTTGAGGAAACAGGCAAGATCATGTCGGCACAGAAGGCGAGAGGCGCGGACTTTACGAGCGGCTCGCTTATAAAGAGAGCAAAGGCGTTAATTCCCGTCCTTATTCCTCTTTTCATTTCCGCATTCAGACGCGCGGGTGAGCTTGCGACTGCTATGACCTGCCGTTGCTATCGCGGAGGCGAGGGAAGAACGAAGCTTCACAAGCCGAAGCTCGGAGTAAAGGATTTTATAGGACTTTTGGTTATCGCGGTATTTGTCGCGGGAATCATACTTATAAACAAATTTGCGCCGGGATATACTATGTAGGAGTATTGATATGAAAATATTAATAAAGCTTTCTTATCTTGGCACGGACTTTTGCGGATATCAGGTGCAGGGTGATAAGAGAAGCATACAGGGCGAGCTGACGCGCGCCGCAGGCGAGCTTTTCTCCTATGATTGCGATATTACGGGCTGCAGCAGAACGGACAGCGGCGTTCACGCCAATATGTTTTGTGCGACGGTTTCAAGGAAGGGAGAGAGCGGACTTGATACCTCTCTTGATCCCGACAGAATTGTTCGCGCGCTCAATGCGCATCTGCCCGACGATATATGCGTCTATTCTGCGGAGTGGGTTGAGGATTCCTTCCATCCGAGATATGAAGTGCAATTTAAGGAGTACGTTTATAGAATGTACAACGGAGACTCGCGCATTCCCTTCGAGAGTGGCAGAAGTCTTATTTTAAAAAAGAAATTTACGCCCGAGCAAATTGAAAAAATGAAGCTTGCCGCAGCGCATTTTACGGGAAAGAGAGACTATTCCTGCTTTATGGCGCAGGGCTCGTGTGTTGCAAGCACGGTTCGTGACGTAAAATATGCCGAGGTGGAGACACACGGAGATATAATTGAATTCAGGGTTGCCGCCGACGGATTTCTCTACAATATGGTGAGAATTATGGCGGGAACGCTAATCGCCGTCGGAGAGGGTAAAATTTCTCCCGACGCGATAGATGATATAGTCGCCTCGGGCGATCGCGCAAGGGCAGGACAGACCGCGCCTGCTTGCGGACTGTACTTAAATAAAGTGGTCTACTGATTTAAATTTTACGAAAGGAGAAGTAAAATGTCTGCTCACAACGAAAACGGTAACGGCTTTTTCAATAAGCTTAAGAATAATAAATTTACCGCGTGGGTGTCAAGAGTTTACGATAAGTGGCTCGAGCGCGGTGGTGCGGATACGAAAAGTGTGGGCGCAAAATATGCCCGTCGATCGCATCTTATAAGCGCGGTCGCTCTCGTTTTGTGCATAGTATTTCTTCTTTCAATGTTTGTAATATTCGGCAAGGACGTCTCTCCTACGAAAATGTACGATTTCTTCCGCGAGGTCGGCGCTATGGGTGAGATCGGCGAGGGCGAAAGAGAGGAGATAAGCTACTCCTTGCCCACGAGAAATCAAAGCTTTTCCGAGTTCAAGCGAGGCTTTGTGGTTGCATCCGATCGCGAGATACAGGTGTTCAACAAGGCGGGATATCCTACCTTGACCGAGCAGATGAGCTATTCCAATCCCCAAATCGTAGCGTCGGAAAACACATTCCTTGTATATGATCTCGGCGGTCGCGGATTTTCAGTATACAATTCCTTTGAGGATATATACGTCGAGAGCCGCGAATATCCCATAACCGCCGCTGATATGTCGGAGGACGGTCGCTTTGCAATTGCGGCAAAGGCGGCAAAATACAATACCGAGGTTATTATTTACAGCGCCGAAGGAGATGCCGAATATGCATATAGAAGATCGGATTATGCGGTGGCATTGAAGTATAGTCCGAGTGGAAGGTATATTTCTCTTCTTACGCTTGACGCGTCCGAGGGAGAATATATATACACTGTGACGGTGCTTTCGGCAAAGAACGGAGAGGTTGTATCCCACGTAACGCGCTCGGGAAGCCTTCCGTACAGCTGCTATTATCTTGATGGCGACAGGCTCGCTCTCGTTTGCTCCGACAAGCTTGTGATATACAATACCAAGTGCGAAAAGGTAGGGGATTACGAATTCCCTAAGGGACAGCTTTACAGAGTTGCCGTAAGCGGCAAGAATATTGCCCTTATGTTTATCAAGGATAAGGTAAATATGAAGAGCACGGTGTATATTATTGATTCAAGCTGCGAGGAAAAGATGGATTTTGATATGTACGGTGAGTACTTTGATATGACGCTCTCCTCAAGATATGCTTATTTTTCGTCCGAGGACGGAGTCGTACGGTTTGATTTGTCGGGAGAGGCTATGCAAACCTACGAGATAAACGCCACAAACGGCAAGATACTTATTCTTGATCCCTCCCGTATAATGCTTTGCAGACCGAATATGTCCTACATAATTGACAGCTGGTCATAACGGAGGAATTATGGGACTTGTATTTGATCTATTGCTTCTCGGATATTTCGCATTTGCGGTATTTTGCGGATACAGAAAGGGATTTCTTTTATCCGTTTCGGGAATTTTAGCGCTTGTTATATCCTTTGTGATATACAAGATAGTCGGCTTTGAATATATTTATTTTGCGCTGGTCTATCTTGCGCTTTTGATTGCGATAGGCTTTTGCGCCAAGCTTATAAGAAGGCTCAAGGTACCGCTTTTGGCGAAGACGGATGCGATACTCGGAGCGATTCTCGGCGGTGTGAACGGTATTTGGGGCGCGCTCGTTATTGCGGCGGCGACCTTAGTTATCACCGCGACGGGAAATGTTGACGTGTTGGACTCGTCAATTGCTTTAAGATTTGTACAAAACGCGTTGCCGTTTTGAGCGGCGACCTGAATATAGAAAATTAAGAGGTTTTTATGGTAATGTGTTCTAATTGCCACAAGAGAGTGGCAGTTGTTTTCGTGACCAAGCTTGAAAACGGGGAAAAGACGTCAAGCGGACTTTGTATCAAGTGCGCTCGCGAGCTCGGAATGCCCGTTGACAATATGCTTGGTGATATATACGGAAAAATGGGTATAACCCCCGACCAGCTTGACAGTATGGAGGAGGAAATGTCGGGAATGCTCGAAAGCCTTTCAAGTGAGGAAGGCGAGGACGGTGGAGCGCCCGCAATTGATATTCCCAAGCTCTTTGGTGAGAACGGAATTTCTTTCCCCAAGGCATCGGGCCCCAATGCCGAAGGAATTGTGCCCCGTAAGAAGAATGAGGGTAAGGGCAATTCCCAAAAGAAGAGCGACGACAAGAATAAAAAGGAATATAAGTATCTTACTACCTATTGCCGAAATCTTACGAGATTTGCAAGAGAGGGTAAGCTTGATAAAATAGTCGGCAGAGAGAAGGAAATGGACAGAGTGATTCAGATCCTTTGCCGCCGACAGAAGAATAATCCCTGCCTTATCGGTGAGCCCGGTGTGGGTAAGACCGCGATTGCGGAGGGACTTGCGATTAAGATTGCGGAGGGAGATGTGCCTTACAAGCTTCGCGACAAGGATCTTTACCTTGTTGATTTAACGGCTCTTGTTGCGGGAACACAGTTCCGCGGTCAGTTTGAGTCGAGAATCTTGGGTCTTCTCTCCGAGGTTAAAGAGGTTGGTAATGCCATTCTCGTTATCGACGAGGTGCATAACATCGTTGGTACGGGCGAGGCAGAGGGAAGCGTTAACGCGGCGAATATCTTAAAGCCCGCGCTCTCACGCGGTGAAATTCGTGTTATCGGCGCTACGACGCTTACCGAATATAGAAAATATATTGAGAAGGATTCCGCCCTTGAGCGTCGCTTCCAGCCCGTTACGGTAAACGAGCCGTCGGTTGCCGAGGCAGCGCAGATGCTTCGCGGCATCAGTCATTATTACGAGGAGTTCCACAGAATCAATATTCCCGATGGAGTTTTGAGAAACGCGGTAATTCTTTCCGAGAGATATATTACGGATAGATACTTGCCCGATAAGGCTATCGACCTTCTTGACGAGGCGGCGTCAAAGCTCTCGCTTTCAAGCGCTGAGCTTAACGAATCCCTTGAAATTCACGACAAGCTCTTGGCTCTCAAGGCTGAAAGAGAAGAGGTTGAGGCAAATATCACCTCCGACGATGCTTCAAGCCAGAAAAAGTACGAGCAGATCGCGACTATTCAGTCAAAGGAGATGCAGCTCTCCGCCCGTCTTACTGAAATTGAGGGAGATTGCAAGAAAATTGAGCTTACGACCGAGCATTTGGCTGAGGTCATAGAGATATGGACGGGTGTTCCCGCATCCTCTATTACGGAAAATGAATTTGCGAGAATCGATAAGCTTGCCGAGAGATTGAAATCTCACGTTGTAGGTCAGGATGAGGCGGTTATGGCCGTTTCCCGCGCAGTTAAGAGAAACCGCGCAGGCGTATCCTACAAGAGAAAGCCCGTGTCCTTTATTTTCGCAGGACCTACGGGTGTGGGTAAGACCGAGCTTGTAAAGAGACTTGCCTCCGACCTGTTTGATTCTCCCGAAACGCTTATAAGACTTGATATGTCCGAGTTTATGGAGAAGCATTCCGTGTCGAGAATTATCGGCTCGCCTCCCGGCTACGTCGGATATGACGATGCGGGTCAGCTTACGGAAAAGATCCGTCGCAAGCCCTATTCCGTAGTCCTCTTTGATGAAATTTAAAAGGCGCACCCCGACGTGCTTAACATTATGCTTCAGATCCTTGACGACGGCAGAATTACCGACGCGCACGGCAAAACGGTCAACTTTGAAAATACCGTTATCGTTATGACGACTAACGCGGGCTCGGAGAATGCATCCGCGGTTGTTGGATTCTCGGGAGACTCCAAGATCAGCGCGGATAACAAGACCGAAAAGGCGCTCGCAAAGTTCTTGCGCCCCGAGTTTATCAACCGTGTGGACGAGATAATTACGTTCCGCTCGCTTGATAAGGAAGACTTTACCAAGATCGCGAAGATAATGCTCTCCGAGCTTGCGGAGGCGCTCGCCGAAAAGGGAATAACCCTTGAATACACTCCCGCCGCGGCTTCGCACATAGCCGAGAAATCCTTCTCCGAGAAGTACGGCGCGAGAAATATGAGAAGATATATACAAAAGAACGTTGAGGACAGTCTTGCCGAGCAGATAATCTCGGACTATTCTCACGGCATAACACACGCAAAGCTCTTCGTTTCGGGCGGCGAGCTTCAGGTAGCGTGTATGTAAAAGCAGTTAAAGGAACAAAAAATGAAGGAAATCGAAATCTTTGAGGATATATCCGATATTGAAGAAAAATTGAATACTGATATTTCCTCGGGACTTTCGAGGAAGGTCGCGAGGGAGAGAGCCTCGGACGAGGATTACGTTAACGGCTCGTTCTACGTAAGAAGGAAGAGAAAATTCCTCTCCTGCTTTTTTGGAGTCGTAAAGATGCTTCCCGCGGCAATTTTGACGGTGGCGGCTATCGTTGCGTTCTTTATGGGAAGGGCGCAGCTTGGAGTTGCCGTGCTGTCCACGTTTGTAAGCGGAAGCATAATTTCGGGAATGCTTTATCTTTCGGCGCAGCGCGAGAGCGAGAGAATGGACCTCTATTCCAACCCGACCGTGCGAGTACTTCGTGAGGGTAAGGAATATATTACGGATTGCCGAAACCTTGTGGTCGGCGACGTTATCGTGCTTCTTCGCGGCGATTATATTCCTGCGGACGCGTGCGTTGTGGAATCCGATTCGCTTGAAATTGCAAAAATTTGCTTTGATGGGGGCATAAAGTACGTAAACGAGAGCGTGCCGAATGAATTTGACGGCGCGTACCGTCTTATCGCGGGCTCGTTTGTAAGAGGCGGCTACGGAAAAGCCGTGGTAACCGCGGTGGGCGACGATACCGTTATGTCGGCGGATATAAGAGAGGGCGGACTTCTTAAGAGAAATTCCGATCCTATCATTATAAAGCGTACGTACAAATATCTTACGGGCTTTGTATCCGTGCTTTCGGTAATCGCGCTTATTATGGCGACCGTTGGTATGTTCACTGCCAAATACGTGGGAATTCTTGAAATATTCCTTACGTATCTTGCGCTTATTCTTTCAATGACACTTATTTCTTCGCCGATCCCGGGCAGAATACTGCTCTCGTCGGTGTTAAAGCGCGCGGCAAAGAATGGCACGGGTGGAGATTATGCGGTTCTCAAGAGCAATCGCGCGATCGACGTGCTTCCGAATATAACCGACGTTGCGGTTATGGGTCTTTCAGGTATGACGGACGGAGAAAAATATCCCTCGGGAATGTTTTATCTTGGTGAGCAGGTCGATGAATTCCGTGCCCAAGATCCGAATAGCTTTATGCTTGAATGCGTTTATGCATATATCAAGGCGCGCACACGCGAGGAATATCCTCTTGATCTTGAAAAAAAGCTGCTTGACGGACTTTCTCTCGGGCTTGAAAGGATAAGGTTTGACTGCGTTGCTGCCGACGTAAGAATTCAGTCGCTTTATTTCGGAACGAGCATTTGTGATGAGCGAGTGGCTACGGTTGAAACGGCGGGCGTAAGCTACCGTACGTATGTCGGTGATAATTTCGCTCTTGTAAGCGCGGCAAAATACATCCGTCTTGATGGCGGCATAGCGGAAATAACTGAAGGTATGCGCGAGAAAATCAGCGAATACATCGATAGCGCGGACTTAAGAGGAGAGATCGCGTACGCGGTCATCTCCGAGATAGATGGAAGACTTATTCTTGAAGGCGTCATCGGTCTTCGCGACGGTCTTTGCGAGAGCTTTTGCGAGATCAGGGATGCTCTTGCAAAGAAGGGCATAGCTACGGTGGTTATGCTTGATGAAAAAACAGAATATAATCTCTATTATCTTCGCGCGGCGGGATTTGAAAGAAAGAATATCGCCCGCGCTGATATGGATAATATAAATAAGCTCTGCGAGGCATACGTGGGCTTCTCTCCCGAGCAGTATGCCGAGCTTATTGCAAAAATGAAGGAGAACGGTAAGAGGATCGCGACGGTAGGCATTGAGGACAAATATGTTCGAGCCTATGCCGAAAGCGACGTTGTCGTAAGCTACGACAATATAAATTACGGCTCGGGCAAGTACCGTTACAGTGAGCTTGAGACTACCGTTGCCGACGGTGAAATATACAGTCAGAGATGCTCGCAAAGATTACGTACGGTAGCCGACGTTATAATAGGCAGAGGAACGAGCGAGAGTGGCGGTATGAGAGGCTTCTTTGAGGCACTCAAATGTGCAGAGACCTTCTCGTATAACTATTTACAGATGATATTGCTCTACATTTCCTTTGTGGCATCCATCCTGCTTATAACGGTTATGACGTTTGTTTCGGGCATATCTCTTATAAGCTATCCCGTAATACTTTTGCTTGTCGTTGCGCTGGTGTTCTTTACCGTGGCGGCATTCTCGACCTTCAAGCCGAGATCGTTTATTGAAAAGAAGCCTATTGATATTGACGAATTTACAAGAAGCGCCGCGTGGTGTATGATCCCACCCGTCGTGGCTTCGCTTACGTATTTTGTTTTGGCTCTTATTCTTTCAGCTTCGGGCTATATTATGGATGTTGGCGGTATTCCGCTCGCGACTACGTTTGGTATAATCGTTACCTTTATTCTGAGCTTCCTCGGAAGCATGCGTACGTGTCTCGGTAAGAAGATAGATCTTTCCGATATCAAGGGACTTGCGAAAAATGAAGGCGGCAGGGGCAAGCTTTTGAACGTCGCGGCAATGACGCTGGTGCTTACGTCGGTTGTCAGAATGATGCTTATGGCGATAGTGATCCCCGCGATGGCTACCGAGTACGGATACGTCAGCGTTTCGATAGAAACATTCTATCTTTTGGGACTTTACATAGCGGTGTATGCGGTTTGCTACGTTGCGGTAAACGTCATAAGACAGCTTATACGGAAAAGCCGTAAATAAAAGAATAAAGACGGACATATAATTATGTACCGTCTTTATTTTTATTATTTGGAGGTTTTTATGCGGGTGCTTGATACAAGGGAGCTTCGGGAAAGGGAGGTCATCAACGTTTGCACGGGAGAAAAGCTCGGGTTTATCTCGGAGCTTGTGATTGATGCGGATTGCGGACAGATACTTTCGGTTAAGATCCCGCGCGGCTCGGGGAGCTGGAACATATTCAAAAAAGAGCAGTATATTATCCCGTGGTGCAGGATAGAATGTATCGGTGAGGATACCGTTCTCGTTAAGCTGAGCGAACGCGAGCTGTGTGAATTTTTGGATTCAAAGGGTAAAAGGAAGCGTTGCTGAGAATTTTTATGGCTTTAAATTGTAAACATATTGTAAATTGTAAAGTCGACTATTGCAAAAATTAAATCTCTATGATATAATATGTAGGCTGTGCAAAAAACACAGTAAAAATCAAATACACACACAGGAGCCGAAAACGTTCTCGGTGTTGTGTCTTAAGGAAAAAGGCACGATCTTTACGCGGAGCTTCTGTGGTGGAAAAACCGAAGGAGGACATAAAAATGTCTATTATCTCTATTAAGCAGCTTCTCGAAGCTGGCGTCCATTTCGGACATCACACAAGAAGATGGAATCCTAAGATGCAGGAATACATCTTTACAGAAAGAAACGGCATCTACATCATCGACCTTCAGAAGACAGTAAAGAAGTTTGAAGAAGCTTACATGTTCGTTCGTGAGCTCGCTGAAAACGACGGCACAATCCTTTTCGTTGGTACAAAGAAGCAGGCTGCAGAAGCAATTAAGGAAGAAGCAGTTCGTTGCGGTCAGTACTACGTAAACGTTAGATGGCCCGGCGGTATGATGACAAACTTCAAGACAATCAAGAAGTCCATCGCTCGTCTCAACAGCCTTAACAAGATGGCTGAGGATGGCACATTCGATATGCTTCCTAAGAAGGAAGTTGCTTCTCTTCAGAAGGAAATTTTCGACCTCGAGAAGAACCTCGGCGGTATCAAGACAATGGAAAAGCTTCCTGACGCTATTTTCATCGTTGACCCCCGCAAGGAAAGAAACGCAGTTCTCGAAGCTAAGAAGCTCGGTATTCCGGTAATCGCTATCGTTGACACAAACTGTGATCCTGACGATGCTGACTACGTAATTCCCGGTAACGACGACGCTATCCGCGCTATCAAGCTCATCTCCTCCGTAATCGCTGACGCTATTATCGAGGGTAAGCAGGGCGAAGCTACAGTTGAGGCTGAGGCTGTAAAGGCAGAGGCTGAGGCTGCAGAAGACGCAGAAAACGCATAATTTCTACTAAATAGTTACAACTTAATATTTGAAAGGAATTACTAAAATGGCTAACATTACTGCTAAAGACGTTGCGGCTCTCCGCGCAAAGACAGGTATCGGTATGATGGAATGCAAGAAGGCTCTTGTTGAGGCTGACGGCGATATGGATAAGGCTGTAAAGATTCTCCGTGAAAAGGGTGAGCTCAAGGCTCAGACAAAGATGGAGACAAGAATCGCAGCTGACGGTGTTGTTGACATTCTTAAGGATGGCGACAAGACAGCTATTATCGAGGTTAACTCCGAGACAGACTTCGTTGCAAAGAACGCTAACTTCCAGGTTTTCGTTAAGGAACTTCTCAGATGCATTATCGCAAACAACCCTGCAAACGTTGAAGAGCTTCTCGCTTCCAACTATTCTGCAGATCAGACAGTTGACGCAAAGCTTAAGGAAATGATTTTCCAGATCGGCGAAAAGATCACAATCAGACGTTTCGCTGTAGCTTGCGGTACAACAGCAACATATATCCACGGCACAGGCTCTATCGGTGTAGTTGTATCCTTCGATACAGATTGCGCTGATAAGGACGGCTTCGACAGATTCGCTAAGAACATCGCTCTCCAGGTAGGCGCTTACACAACTCCTTACCTCAACAGAGAAAGCGTTCCCGCATCTGTAATCGAGTCCGAAAAGGCTATTCTTATGGCTCAGATCGCTAACGATCCCGCTAACGCATCCAAGCCCCAGAACATCATCGAAAAGATGGTTATCGGTAGAATCGGTAAGTTCTATTCTCAGAACTGCCTTATGGATATGGAATACTTCATTGACGACAGCCTTACAGTTTCTAAGTACGTTGCACAGACAGAAAAGGAACTCGGCGGTTCTATCAAGATCACAGGCTTCTTCCGTTTCGAAAAGGGTGAAGGCATCCAGAAGAAGGAAGAGGATTTCGCAGCTGAAATCGAAAAGCTCACAGGCAACAAGTAATTTAAAAATTACAATAAAAAACGAGGCGCGCGCGCCTCGTTTTTTTATTTTATTCCTCGTCCTGAGTGTATTCGGAAATGTCAATTCCCTGAAGAGCGGCGGGTGTGATCTTACCCTTTGTGCGCTCGAAATACTGGATATTGTTCTTGAGCATAAAGATAAACTGATTATTCGGAGTTCTCCCCTCGGCATTTGAAATATAGAGGAATTTCTTTAAAAGATCCTCGGGCATGTGGATTGAAATTTCGGGTTGCTTTTTCATATTATTTCTCTTTTCTTTAATTATTTTAACTGTACGGATCGCATCTCGCGCTCATACGCGCGGATGGCAGAAGGGTTGTGCCTTCTTATCTTTGCGAGAATATCTTCGGTTGCTTCAAAAAAGACTATACACGATTCGCCCTCCGCGTCAAACACGCCGAAGTGGATGCTCTCGGCATTGAACGAGGAAATATACAGATAGCTTCTGTCGACGAGCAGCTCTGAAAGATATTTCTCGGAGTCGGGATTGTGTGCGCCAATCATAGAAAACGAGCGGATCGGCATTTCGATATCGCATACTCGCTTTGAACGGCCTATAATTCTCGTAAAAAGAATCGTGTCGTCGATTATTTGGTATTCGTATTCAACGTTAGTATATTTCCAAGTGAGTCGGAATAGTACGAACACGATCGAGGCTATTACGAGAAGGAAGGGAACTATAAGATAGGGGGGAGCGAACATAATAATCACGAATGACGGGATGAGCGCAATCGCTAAGTATAGCGCGGCAAGGAGAATTTTCGCGACGAGAAATTTTCCCTGACATTTTTGCTTTACTATGTGCTCGCAAAAAGTACTGTGTGTCATTGTAAACCGCCTTTTTGTTTTTCTTAAGCTTATTTTACCACAAAAATTGTTTTTTTTCAATCTTGTTTGATATTTTTTTCAAAAAAATACGGCTCGAACTACTTGATATTTTGTTTTTCATACTGTATAATATAATTACAATTAAGCTTAGTTCATAAAGGGGTGCACGATATGAAGGCAGTAATTACGGTAACAGGCAAAGACTCGGTAGGTATCATTGCAAAGGTTGCTACTGAGTGTGCAAAGTACGACGCTAATATAATTGATATTTCCCAGAGCGTTCTCTCGGAATATTTCGCTATGATAATGCTTGCGGATATCGACGGACTTAAGATTCCTTTTTCTGATTTTGTTGACGCTCTCTCGTCTATCGGTCGCGACCGCGGGCTCGATATTCACGTAATGCACGAGGATATTTTCAACACGATGCACAGCATCTGATACGGCGGGCGAAATTATGATAAATACAAATAATATTCTTGAAACGATAAACATGATCCGTCAGGAGAATCTCGACATTCGTACAATTACGATGGGAATTTCTCTTTACGATTGTGTCAGCGAGGACGAGAACCGTCTTTGCGAGAAGATTTACGATAAGATCACTACAAGCGCTGAAAACTTGGTTTCTGTCGGCAACGACATTGAAAAGAAATACGGTATTCCGATCGTTAATAAAAGAGTTTCGGTAACGCCCATATCCCTCGTTGGCGGTAGTATTTCCCCTGAGGGCTATATGAAGGTCGCGCACACGCTTGACCGCGCGGCAAAGGAGATAGGCATCAACTTTATCGGCGGGTTCTCCGCGCTCGTTCATAAGGGAATGACACAGGGCGCGAAGAATATGATATCCATTATTCCCGAGGCGTTGGCGGAAACTGACTTCGTTTGCTCGTCCGTAAACGTTGCTACGACGAAGGCGGGCATCAATATGGATGCTATTCAGCTTATGGGTAGCGCAATAAAGAGAGCGGCTTACCTTACTCGCGACAGAGATTCTATCGGTTGCGCGAAGCTCGTTGTGTTTGCAAACGTTCCCGAGGATAACCCCTTTATGGCGGGTGCATTCCACGGCGTAGGCGAGCCTGAAAACGTTATAAACGTTGGTGTTTCGGGCCCCGGTGTTGTAAGCTCCGCGATAAAGAGAGCAGGGGATTGCGACCTTTCGACTCTTGCGGAAATTATAAAGAAAACCCCATTCAAGATAACAAGAGTAGGTCAGCTCGTTGCCAGTGAGGCGTCCGAGCGACTTGGCGTGCCCTTCGGCATCGTTGACCTCTCGCTTGCTCCCACTCCCGCAATTGGCGACAGTGTGGCGCATATCCTGGAGGAAATGGGACTTGAATCCTGCGGTGCGCACGGTACGACGGCTTGTCTTGCTATGCTTAATGACGCGGTTAAGAAGGGCGGCGTTATGGCGTCCAGCCACGTTGGCGGACTTTCGGGCGCATTTATTCCCGTATCCGAGGTTGCGGGTATGATCGCGGCGGTTGTACGCGGTGCGCTCACACTTGAAAAGCTTGAGGCTATGACGGCGGTATGCTCGGTGGGTCTTGATATGATCGCTATTCCCGGTGATATAGACGAGTCTGTTATCTGCGGTATTATTGCCGACGAGATATCTATCGGCGTTGTCAATACCAAGACGACGGCGGTAAGAGTTATTCCCGCATACGGCAAGAGCGCAGGTGACTACATTGATTACGGCGGACTTTTGGGTCGCGCTCCTATCATGGAGATCAACCGCTATTCGCCGAAGAAGTTTATTTCCCGCGGCGGACGTGTTCCTGCTCCCATACATAGCTTGAAGAATTGATATTTATCTGAATTTATATTTATAAGTTGTGTAATAATAAAAAATATAAAAATAATACAGAAAAGGAGAAAAATGAGAATGTGGGGATTTTTCCAGTTTTTTGCAAATCTCTTTGAAAAGATCGGCGATGTAATTTTCGCAAAGAAGAGAGCAGAAGAAAAGAGAAGAAAAGCAATTATTATCACAGTTGTTTGCGTGGCTGTTGTTCTTACGGTAGGCGGTATTATCGCGTCAATTGTTATTATGAAGAAGAAGGGTATTGACGTAAGCCCCAGAGGCATTGTTAACAAGATCAAGGCTAAGTTCAATAAGGAAGAAGAGCTTTGCTTGGGCTTTGATGAGTGCGACTGCGAGGATATGGATATTTCCTTTGAATAATTCAAAATGATAAAAGGGCGTAAATTTTACGTCCTTTTTTATTTTTTCTCTTGACAAAGAACATTTGTTCGGGTATAATAAATATGCAATACATTTGTTCTAAATTCAACCGAGAATTGCCGATATGAGCATCTCGGATATATTTTAGCGCACAAAACAGAACATTTGTTTTTTGGAGGAGCTATGGAGAGGGTTATTTTACATTGTGATATGAATAATTTTTACGCGTCGGTCGAGTGTATGTTAAACCCTGCGCTAAAGAGCTTTCCCGTGGCGGTATGCGGAGACAGTGAGCTGAGGCAGGGAATAGTTCTGGCAAAAAACTATCTTGCAAAGGCGTACGGAGTGGAGACGGGCGAGCCGACCTTTATGGCGAAACGGAAGTGCCGCACCCTTGTTACCGTGCCGCCGCATTTTGATGAATATATGAAAATATCCGACCTCGCGCGAAAAATTTATTATGATTATACTGATCTTATCGAGCCCATGGGACTTGACGAATGCTGGCTTGACGTTACGGGAAGCGTTAAGCTTTTCGGCGACGGCGAGACTATTGCGCACACTATACGCGAGAGAATAAAGCGGGAGCTCGGGGTAACGATTTCAGTAGGCGTCTCCTTCAATAAGGTTTTTGCAAAGCTTGGCAGTGATATGAAAAAGCCCGACGCGGTAACGGTTATAGCGAAGGATAGCTTCAGGGAAAAAATATGGCATTTGCCCGCGACGGATATGATAGGAGTCGGTCGATCCTCGGGTGAGCGGCTCGCTAAAATGGGGGTTACTACGATCGGGGAGCTTGCCGCGATGCCCGTGGGATACTTGAAATATAAGTTCGGCAAGGTAGGGGAGCAGATGCACCGAAATGCTAACGGACTTGATGACGAGGCGGTGAAAATTCGGAATTTTGACATTCCCGACAAGAGCGTAGGACACGGCGCGACGGCTGTGCGGGATATTGTGAGCAATGCCGAGGTCTACGCTATGCTGACCGAATTATCCGACGAGATCGGGCATAAGCTCTACTCCTCGGATAAAATGGCGGAGGGTGTTGCTATATCAATCAAGGATACGGCGTTTAATACTATCAGCCGTCAGGCGATCCTGCCCACACCCACGCAAAGTCCGAGTGAGCTCGTTCGTGTAGCGTACGGACTGTTTCTTGATAATTACCGTTGGGAGCGGAACGTACGCGCGCTTTCTATCCGTGCGATAAATCTTATTTCCGCCGCCTCTCCCATACAGCTTGATATATTTTCCTGTGCCGACAGTCTTCACAAAATTGAGCGCCGCGACCGAGTGGTTGAAAAAATACGTAACACCTTTGGACGGGGGAGCATCGTTTCGGCTTCGACTATGATAAACAGTAAAATGCCAAAGGGCGAGTGTCCAAGAGCCATATTTTAATATATGTTTATTGACAACGGGCGCATTTAGTTGTATAATGGTTGTAATAAAATTTCGGGAGATACGGCATTGAAAAGAAGAATAGTTTTAAGCCTTGTAACAAAGCAGAAGGAGCTTGATTCCTCGCTTATGGAAAATATATTTGAGTGCTTCAGCGATATGGATGCAAAGCTGAACCGCGTTGACGAGAAGCTTGACTCTGACGGCGAGCTTGAGAAAATTTTGCGCGACGTTATTCTCGCGGCGATCGGCGAGAGTGGGGTGGATGACGACTCGCTTTACTCCGAGATCGAAGGAGATAGCTTTGTGGAGATGATGAGCGAGGGCGAGATATCCGTAGACAATGACGGAAACGTAGAGATATCCTACGTTGAGGGAGAGGATACGGATAACGGACTTGAGGGCACGGCGGTAAGACTTGTGTTCAACAGAGAAAGCCCTGACCTTGTTACAATGGTGCGCGAGGGCAATATGAGTACGATGCTTACCTTTTGCGAGGGAAAGAGAAGTCGCAGCGTTTACAACACCCCCTATATGCCTTTCAATCTTATTGTAAATACCCTTGAGGTTGAAAATAATATTTTCTCTAACGGCACGATGTATTTGAATTATCTTATGGAGATACAGGGACTCGGCTCGCAGAGAACGACTATAAGAATAAAAATACGAGAAGATTAGTTAAGAGTTAATAAGAAAGCCCGCGAATGCGGGCTTTTCGTTGTAATAAACATAGAAAATAAAATTAATATATATTTTACTTGACTTTAATTATATTATATAGTATAATTGTATTGTCGAAATTTTTGTTTTAAATGGAGAGCAGTACAATGCGCATTTTTACACGCCCTTACCATTTCGGGATTAAAATTACAAAAAAATCGAATAACAACAAAAAAACTGTATGGATAACTGCGTAGACAGAGGTGCGCCCTCTATCTGCGCTTTTTTAGTTTCCGCATTTTTTATAAATTTGATCGGAGGATATTATGAAAAGAGTTGGAATCGTAATGGGAAGTGACAGCGACCTTCCCGTAGTTGAAAAGGCATTCGCGGTGCTTGACGAATACGGCGTAGGCTACGACGTAAGAGTTTTATCGGCTCACAGAACACCCGTTGAGGCAAAGGAATTTGCTGTAAGCGCAAGAGAAAATAATATCGGCGTTATTATTGCGGCGGCAGGTAAGGCGGCTCATCTTGCGGGCGCTATGGCGGCAAATACCACTCTCCCCGTTATCGGTATTCCCGTAAAGTCCTCGACGCTTGACGGACTCGATGCGCTTCTCTCCACAGTTCAGATGCCGACGGGTATGCCCGTTGCGACTGTTGCGATCGACGGCGCGGCTAACGCGGCACTTTTGGCAGTACAGATGCTCTCTATAAGTGACCCCGATTTAGCGGAAAAGCTTAATACAAAGAGGGCTGCGGGTGCTAAGAAGGTGCTTTCAAAGGACAAAGAGATATCCGCAAAATACAGTAAGTAATTAAGTAACGTATACAAACGTATAACGAAAGAAAGGAAATCGTATGGGAGGATTTTTTGGCGCGGCAAATAAGAGCGATGCTATTTCAGACGTATTCTTTGGCACGGACTACCATTCACATCTCGGAACAAGACGAGGCGGTATGGCGGCTTACGACCCCGAGATAGGTCTGCAGAGAGAAATTCACAACATTGAAAACTCGCCCTTCAGAACTAAGTTCGACAAGGTGTTTGACGAGATGCGCGGCAGCTCCGCTATCGGCTGTATAAGTGATACCGATCCTCAGCCGCTTCTTATCCGTTCAAATATCGGAACGTATGCTATTTGTATCGTTGGTATTATAAATAATTCTGCCGAGCTTATTGATAAATATATTTTGGGCAACGGCGCTCACTTTTCGGTTATGACGGGCGGTAAGGTAAACTCAGTTGAGCTTGTCGCTTCGCTTATAAATCAGAAAGAGGATTTTGCCGAGGGAATCAAATTCGCGCAAAGCGTAATCGACGGCTCGATGTCCATTCTTATTTTGAAGGACGACGGCTCAATAATCGCGGCGCGTGACAAGCTCGGACGAATTCCCGTTATAGTCGGTAAGAGCACTAACGGCTATTGCGTATCCTTTGAGTCCTTTGCGTTTGAAAAGCTTGGCTATGCGACGGAGAAGGAGCTTGGTCCCGGAGAGATCGTTGAGATCACTCACGACAGTATGGTTCAGCTATGTATTCCCGGCGAGGAGATGAGGATATGCTCATTCCTTTGGACGTACTACGGATATTCAAACTCCACGTACGAGGGCGTGAACGTTGAGCTTATGAGATATAAGAACGGCGAAATCTTGGCAGAGAACGATCAGGCGCTCAAGGACGGTGTGAAGATCGACTACGTTTGCGGTGTGCCCGATTCGGGAACTCCGCACGCGATAGGCTACGCCAACAAGAGCGGAATCCGTTTCGCGCGTCCGTTTATTAAATATACGCCCACGTGGCCGAGAAGCTTTACTCCCTCAAATCAAAGAGAGCGAAAGAAGATCGCCAAGATGAAGCAAATTCCCGTAAAGGAGCTTATCAAGGATAAGGACCTTCTCTTCGTTGACGACTCCATCGTGCGCGGAACACAGCTTAAGGAAACGGTTGATTTCCTTTACGAGCACGGCGCAAAGTCGGTGCATATGCGCTCGGCTTGTCCCCCCATTATGTACGGATGTAAGTACCTGAATTTCTCAAGACAGACGAGCGATCTTGAGCTTATCGCGAGAAGAACGATTCTTGAGCTTGAGGGCGAGGCGGGACTTCAATACATAGACGAATACAGCGACGGCTCGACCGAGAGAGGTAAGGCTCTTCGTGAGCACATTGCCAGAGAGCTTAATTTTGACTCTCTTGATTTCCAGTCGATCGACGGAATTATAAAGGCGATAGGCGTTGATCCTTGTAAGCTTTGCACGTACTGCTGGAACGGCAAGGGTTAAATTGAAATAACAGGTAACAGTTGATAAAAAAGTAATTGAAAGGAATATACGAAAATGTCAAAGAGTTTTAGCGAGAGCTACAAGGCGGCGGGCGTTGATATTACTGCGGGCTACCGCGCCGTTGAGCTTATGAAGGAGCATATAAAGAGAACAGTAACACCCGGTGTTTGCTCGGGTATCGGAGGCTTTGGAGGTCTTTTTGAGATGGACCTTACGGGCATTACGCGTCCCGTACTCGTTAGCGGTACTGACGGTGTAGGCACAAAGCTTAAGCTTGCTTTTATTATGGACAAGCACAACACGATCGGTATCGACTGTGTTGCTATGTGTGTAAACGATATTATTTGCTGTGGCGCAAAGCCCCTCCTTTTCCTCGACTATATCGCTTGCGGAAAGAACGTTCCCGAGAGAATCGCCGAGATCGTTGAGGGCGTAGCAGAGGGCTGTGTTCAGTCCGGCGCGGCGCTTATCGGCGGCGAGACCGCTGAAATGCCCGGCTTCTATCCTATCGACGAATATGACCTCGCGGGCTTCTCTGTGGGTGTTGTTGATAAGTCCAAGATCGTGGACAACTCCACTATCAAGGCGGGCGACGTAATTATCGCGCTTCCTTCGAGCGGTGTTCATTCAAACGGCTTCTCCCTTGTAAGAAAGGTGTTCGACGTTGAAAAGAGCGACATAAAGACTCCTCGCGAGGAGCTTGGTGGCAAGAGTGTAGGCGAGACACTTCTCACACCTACAAAGATCTACGTAAAGCCCATGCTCGAGCTCTTCGAGAAGGTTACGGTAAAGGGCGTTTCCCATATTACAGGCGGCGGCTTCTATGAGAATATTCCGAGAACTATTCCCGAGGGACTTTCCGCGAAGATCAAGAGAGACGACGTTCGCGTTCTTCCTATTTTCGAGCTTATCGCAAAGGAAGGCAATATTCCCGAGAGAGATATGTTCAATACGTTTAATATGGGCGTTGGTATGAGTGTCGTTGTTGACGCCGCTGACGTTGACACAGCACTTGAAGCTCTCCGTGCGGCAGGCGAGGACGCTTACGTGATCGGTGAGGTTGTTGAAGGCGACGAGGGTGTAATTTTCTGCTAATACACGGGTATATATTTTTTAGGTGATACAATGAAAAAAGTAAAAATAGCCGTGCTCGTTTCGGGCGGCGGCTCTAATCTCCAGGCAATTATTGATTATGCAAATGAGGGAAATATACCTCACGGTGAGCTCGCTTTAGTGCTTTCAAGCACAAAGGAGGCTTATGCGCTTATCCGCGCCAATATGGCGGGTATCCCCACACGCGTCGTATCGAGAAAGGATAACCCCGATACGTTTGAGGAAAAGATCATTTCGGCTCTTGAGGAGTTTGAAATCGATATGATCGTGCTTGCGGGCTTTATGAGTATTCTCTCCGAGGACATAATAAAGAGATATCCCGACCGTATTATTAATGTGCATCCCTCCCTTATTCCGTCCTTCTGCGGAAAGGGCTTTTACGGACTTCGTGTGCATGAGGCGGCGCTGAACTACGGAGTTAAGGTTACGGGCGCTACGGTGCATTTTGTAAACGAGATACCCGACGGCGGTAAGATCATTTTGCAAAAGTCGGTCGCGATCCGTAAGGACGACACCCCTGAGAGTTTGCAAAAGCACGTTATGAGAAACGCGGAATGGATCATTTTGCCCAGAGCGGTTGAAATGGTTGCCAAATCCCTTGTAACAGGCAAGAGAGATTTTTAAGACACAGTAATATTATTTATGCTGCTTATAGCGGCGAGTGAGGAATTATATTATGAAGGTTATGGTTGTTGGCGGCGGTGGCCGTGAGCATGCTATTATTAAAAAATTAAAGGAAAATAAGGATGTTGATACCATATACGCGCTCCCCGGTAACGGAGGCATCGCGGCGGATGCTATATGCATTCCCGTGGGCGCAAAGGATATCGACGGAATAGTTGATTTTGCGATAAAGAAGGAAATTGATTTTGCCGTGGTAGCTCCCGACGATCCCCTCGTTCTCGGCGCGGTAGATGCTCTTGAGGAAAAGGGAATCAAGTGCTTCGGTCCTCGCAAAAATGCGGCGATCATTGAGGGAAGCAAGGTGTTCTCAAAGAATCTTATGAAGAAATACGGCATTCCCACGGCGGCGTACGAGGTGTTTGACAATATCGACGATGCTCTTGTATATCTTGAGAGCGCGCCCATTCCTACGGTTATCAAGGCGGACGGATTGGCGCTCGGTAAGGGCGTAATTATCGCTATGACTCGCGATGAGGCAACAGAGGCGGTTCGCTCTATGATGGAGGACAAGAAGTTCGGCGAGAGCGGAAGCCGCGTAGTTATTGAGGAGTTCCTCGAGGGTCCTGAGGTATCGGTGCTCGCGTTCACTGACGGTAAGGTCGTATCTCCCATGGTTTCCTCTATGGACCACAAGAGAGCGCTTGACGGAGACCGCGGACTTAATACGGGCGGTATGGGTACGGTAGCTCCCAATCCTTATTACACGCCCGATATTGCAAAGAGATGTATGGATGAGATATTCATCCCCACGATGAATGCTATGAACGCAGAGGGAAGGACCTTCAAGGGCTGTCTTTACTTTGGACTTATGCTTACGGCAGACGGTCCTCGCGTTATTGAATATAATTGCCGCTTCGGTGATCCCGAAACACAGGTGGTGCTCCCGCTTCTTAAAACCGACCTTTTAACAGTTATGCAGGCGGTAGCGGATGAGAGACTTTCCGAGCTTGACGTTGAATTCTCCGATGAGTTTGCCTGCTGTGTAATTTCCGCATCAAAGGGTTATCCCGAAAAGTACGAGAGCGGATATGAAATAACTCTTCCCGAAAAGGGAGAGGAGCAGATATTTATCGCGGGCGCGAAGCTTGAGGGCGGTAAGCTTTTGACCGCAGGTGGCAGAGTGCTTGGCGTAACTGCTACTGCACCCACGCTTGAGGAAGCAATCAAGAAGGCGTATGTGGGCACGGAAAAGGTAAGCTTCGGCAGTCAGTATTACCGCCGAGACATCGGTCAGCGCGCGCTTATGGCGAGAAAGGATTAAGTATGGTATACAGAATATACGTTGAAAAGAAAACTGGTCTTGACAATGAAGCGCGCTCGCTTCATTCGGATATTTGCGGACTTCTTTCCATTGGTAGCGTAAGCCGTGTCAGACTTCTCAACAGATACGACGTTGAAAGCATTGATAAGGAGCTTTTTGATTACACGGTCGGCACGGTCTTCTCCGAGCCGCAGCTTGACGACGTAACGTATGAGCTTGAATATAATGAGGGCGACACTGTTTTCGCAGTTGAATATCTTCCCGGTCAGTTTGACCAGAGAGCCGACTCTGCTGCGCAGTGTGTTCAGCTTATCTCGCAGAAGGAAAGACCTCTTGTTAAGACGGCGAGAGTTTATATCCTTGAGGGAAACCCGACGGCTGATGAGATTGCTGCTATCAAGAAGTACGTAATCAACCCCGTTGAATCCCGCGAGGCGACACTCGATACGTTCGAAACACTTAAGGCGGAATACGATATTCCCGAGAGTGTAAGAGTTCTTTGCGGATTTACCTCACTTGATGAGGACGGACTTCGCGAATTCGTTGCAGAAAACGGTCTTGCTATGGACCTTGACGATATTAAATTCTGTCAGAAGTATTTTATAGACGAGCAGAGAGACCCCACGATCACGGAGATCAAGATGATCGATACGTATTGGTCCGATCACTGCCGTCATACTACGTTCTTAACAACAATTGATTCGGTTGAATTTGAGGACGATCTTTTGAAGAGAGCATACGAGGACTATATAAACGTTCGCGCAGAGCTCGGCAGAACAAAGCCCATAAACCTTATGGACATCGCAACTGTTGCTACAAAGTACTTAAAGAGCATCGGTTGTCTTCCTAAAATAGACGAATCCGAGGAGATCAACGCTTGTACTGTTAAGATCAAGGTTGACTTTGACGGAGAGAAAGAGGACTGGCTCCTCCTTTTCAAGAATGAAACACATAACCACCCCACAGAGATCGAGCCCTTTGGCGGCGCGGCGACTTGTATCGGAGGAGCGATCCGAGATCCCCTTTCGGGCAGATCCTACGTTTACGCGGCTATGAGAGTTACGGGCGCGGCAGATCCTACGGTTCCCGTATCCGAGACACTCCGCGGAAAGCTTCCACAGAGAAAGATCGTAACGACTGCGGCGGCGGGTTATTCCTCATACGGCAACCAGATCGGTCTTGCAACAGGTCAGGTTGACGAAATTTATCATCCCGGCTACGTTGCAAAGAGAATGGAGATCGGCGCGGTTATCGCGGCCGCTCCCGAGGCAAACGTAAGACGCGAATGTCCTATGGACGGCGATATCGTTATTCTTCTCGGCGGCAGAACGGGACGTGACGGCTGTGGCGGTGCTACGGGCTCCTCAAAGTCGCATACGCTTGAGTCCCTTGAATCCTGCGGCGCAGAGGTACAGAAGGGTAATGCTCCCGAGGAAAGAAAGCTTCAGAGACTTTTCAGAAACCCCGAGGCTTCGAGACTTATTAAAAGATGTAACGACTTCGGCGCGGGTGGTGTGTCGGTTGCTGTCGGCGAGCTTGCAGACGGACTTGAGATAAACCTTGACGCAGTTCCGAAGAAGTACGAGGGTCTTGACGGAACGGAGCTTGCAATTTCCGAATCTCAGGAAAGAATGGCAGTAGTCGTTGAGGCGTGTGACGTTGAAGCATTTAAGGCACTTGCGGAAAAGGAAAACCTTGAGGCTACTATCGTGGCTCGCGTAACCGAGGAAGCAAGACTTAAAATGAAGTGGAACGGAAAATACATAGTTGATATTTCCCGTGATTTCTTAAATTCCAACGGCGCGGAAAAGCATATTACAGTTAAGGCGTCAAGCACAACTGATTTTGATAAGAATATAAATGAAGCGGAAGGCTTCACCTCTCTCTATAAGGCAATGGCGAGCGATCTCAATATCTGCTCCAAGCGTGGCCTTTCCGAGAGATTTGACTCTACGATCGGTGCGGGAACTGTTCTTATGCCCTTCGGCGGTAAGAATCAGCAGACTCCTATTCAGGCTATGGCGCACAAGATATCCGCAGAGGACAGATTCACCAATACCTCCTCCGTAATGTCTTGGGGCTATAATCCCTTTATCGCGGAAAAGTCTCCCTTCCACTCCGCTTACTATGCGGTAATTGAATCGGTTTCCAAGCTTATCGCTACGGGTGCGAAGTTCGAGGACGTTTACCTTACTTTCCAGGAGTATATGGAAAAGCCCGGTAAGAATCCCGAGCGTTGGGGTAAGCCTATGGCGGCGCTCCTCGGTGCATTTGAGGCGCAGTGCGATCTTCGTATTGCGGCTATCGGCGGTAAGGATTCTATGAGCGGAAGCTTTGAAAATATTGACGTACCTCCCACGCTTGTTTCCTTCGCGGTTACAACGACGGATGCAAAGCACGTAATAAGCCCTGAATTCAAGGGCGCGGGACACAAGGTCGTGCTCCTTACTCCCGATTATAACAGCGACAAGCTTCCTGTAACAAAGTCCCTCCTTGCAATTTACGACAAGGTTGCGGCACTTGTAAGAGAGGGCAAGGCGGTATCTGTTTACACACCCACTCTCGGCGGTATCGCTGAGGCGGTGCTTAAGATGAGCATCGGTAATAATATCGGATTTGAATACAACGAAGAATTTACACTTTCCGAAATCTTCGGATACAGATACGGATCATTTGTTATTGAGCTTTGTGGTGACGTAGAATTTGATTCGGAAATGAACGTTCGCACTCTCGGTAAGACGGTAGAGGCAGACACTATTACTCTTGGCGGCGAGACGGCTTCAATTGCGGAGCTTCTCGGCATTTACGAGTCCAGACTTGAGGGCGTATATCCCTGCAATATCAAGCAGGGCAAGGGCGAGGATATTCCCGCTGTTGAATATAAGAGTGAGAAGACGTTCAAGGCGGCAAGCATTATAACCGCAAAGCCTAAGGTAGTAATTCCCGTATTCCCCGGTACAAACTGCGAATACGATACGGCAAAGGCATTTTTAAAGGCGGGCGCTGATCCCGAGATCGTGGTTGTAAAGAATCTTACACCTGCGGCGGTTGCAGAATCCGTTGATTACGTTGCAAATGCAATAAAGAACTCCCAGATGATATTTATCCCCGGTGGCTTTTCGGGCGGCGATGAGCCCGACGGATCGGGTAAGTTCATTACCGCGTTCTTCCGTAACGGAAAGATCAAGGAAGAGGTTCATGAGCTCTTAAAGAACCGCGACGGTCTTATGGCAGGTATCTGCAACGGCTTCCAGGCACTTATTAAGCTCGGTCTTGTTCCTTACGGCGAGATCATTGATACGGACGAGAGCTGTCCTACTCTTACGTTCAATACTATCGGCAGACACCAGTCGAGAGTTGTCAGAACAAGAGTTTGCACGGACAAATCTCCCTGGCTTATGAATACCAAGGTTGGCGAGATATACAACGTTCCGATCTCTCACGGCGAGGGCAGATTCCTCTGCGACGAGGCAACTGTTAAGAAGCTTGCAGAAAACGGACAGATCATGACTCAGTACGTTGACCTTGCGGGCAATCCTACCGAGGACATTCACTTCAATCCCAACAATTCCGTTTGGGCAGTTGAGGGTATCACGTCTCCCGACGGACGAGTTATCGGTAAGATGGGCCACTCCGAGCGAATCGGCGAGCACCTCTATAAGAACATCGACGGCGAGTTCGATATGGGCCTTTTCGAGTCCGCGGTTAAGTATTACAAGTAATTTCATATTAAAAAAGAGCGTGTTATTCACGCTCTTTTTGATTTTTTGTATTGATAATTTTGGCATTTTCGTTGTGCAAAGTTCGTTTTTTTATAAAAATACAAAAAAATATGAAATTTTATAAAAAATTTCTTGCAAAATACTTATTTTTGTGATACAATATATCCATAGTTTTTTTGCACGGCATATACTGTGTAAAGATTGATGTTAAGGAGTGATAGATATGTCCACTTATGTAAAGAGCGTTATGGCGGATTTGATTGCAAGAAATCCGAATGAGGTTGAATTTCATCAGGCAGCCGAGGAGATACTCGAATCTCTTGAGGTGGTTTTTGATAAGCATCCCGAATATGAAAAGGCAGGCCTTCTTGAAAGATTTATTGAGCCTGAGAGAATTATTCTTTTCAGAGTTCCGTGGGTTGACGATAACGGTGCGGTTCACGTAAACAAGGGTTACCGCGTACAGTATAACAGCGCGATCGGTCCGTATAAGGGCGGTCTTCGTTTTCATCCTACTGTAAATCTTTCTATTTTGAAGTTCCTCGGATTTGAGCAGATTTTGAAGAATAGCTTGACAGGTCTTCCTATCGGCGGCGGTAAGGGCGGCTCCGACTTCAATCCTAAGGGCAGAAGTGATAACGAAATTATGAGATTCTGCCAGTCCTTTATGACAGAGCTTTACCGTCATATCGGTCCTGACGTTGACGTTCCCGCAGGAGATATCGGCGTAGGTGCGCGTGAGGTTGGCTTCCTCTACGGTCAGTATAAGAGAATTCGCGGCGCGTTTGAAAACGGCGTTCTTACGGGTAAGGGCCTCTCTTACGGCGGTAGCCTTATTCGTCCTGAGGCTACGGGCTTTGGTGCGGTTTATTTTGCACAGAGCATGCTTGAGCGCTTTGGAGATAGCTTCGAGGGTAAGACTGCGGTGATTTCGGGCTACGGTAACGTTGCTTGGGGCGCGGCAAAGAAATTTACAGAGCTTGGCGCGAAGGTTATTACGATCTCGGGCTCTAAGGGCTACGTTTATATTGAAAACGGCATCAATGACGAAATGCTTCAGTATATGCTCACTATCCGTCAGTCAAGAGATCTCGGTATTGAGGACTTTGCAAAGAAGTTTGACCTTCCTTTCTACGCGGGCGAGAAGCCCTGGGGCGTGAAGGCGGATATCCTTATGCCTTGCGCTACACAAAATGAGGTTGATCTTGATCTGGCAAAGAAGATCGTTGAGAACGGTGTCAAATATTACGTTGAGGCATCCAATATGCCTACGTCCAACGAGGCGGTAAAGTACTTGCAGGCAAACGGCGTAAACGTTGCGCCCGGTAAGGCTGCAAATGCGGGTGGCGTTGCGGTTTCCGCACTTGAAATGTCGCAGAACAGTCAGCGACTTTCCTGGAGCAGGGAAGAGGTTGACGCGAAGCTCAAGGTTATTATGAAGAACATTCACGACAACGCGGCTTCCACCGCCGAGGAATACGGCTTTGGCTACAATCTTGTTAAGGGCGCGAATATCGCGGGCTTTAAGAAGGTTGCCGAGGCTATGATGGCTCAGGGAGTAATTTAATAAAGATAACACCCACCGAAATCTCGGTGGGTGTTATTTTTGCTTGATTAATTTTCTCCGTATATATAATCGTGGAGTGCTTCTATGTCGGTATTATTTAATAAATCCATATCATAAGCCTCGGCGAGGCTGTAAAATTCACCGCGAGCATAAACTATAATCCAATCTCCACTATCGACAGCTGCAAAGGTCCATTTGCCAATAGTATATTCATGATATGACTCTTCATATGCGTAGGGAGGTATATGAACCTTTATGCAGAAATATTCGTAGTCAAAAACTCCGTAGCACGTTATTTTCACCTGGTCGGGAGAATTATAATATTCCTTGGTGCTTTCCTGATATGTTTTTTCAAAATAATCGTTTTGTATCTGGCTTTCATTACGTAAAAAATGCCAGTTTATGTCAGCTTTATCTTGAGCATGCGGATTGCGACCATCGTATTTAGTCAAATTATAGAAGTAATAAAGCTCCTCAATCTCGGCATCGTTTAAAATACCGTTTTCATAAGCCTTCGTCAAGCTATAAAATTCGCCGTTGCAATAAACGATCATAGTGTTTGAGTCGCCAAAACAAAACGTGTATTTTGCCACGTCAATTTCGGTCTCCGCTGTCAAATAGTGCACACCGGGCTTGGTAAGAATCAAGCAATATGCGTCGTCAAATACACCGTAGCAAACTCCCTTGATTTCTCTTGGGGAAGAAGAATATTCTTTGTTTCTTTCGTAGTATGCAAGCTGTATCTCACTCTTCATATCATCGGTCAGCTTACCCGTTTTGTCTTCAATTTGATCGGGGGCTGTTCTTAATTTGTACGTAACGTCATCGCAAGATACTAATGAAAGCATAGCTGAAGCAACAAAAACAAGCACAAGTGTCAGGCTAATAATTTTAAAAAATCTTTTCATACAGACCTCCCAATATTTTCTTTGTAATATAATTATAGCACAATGTCACTAATTTGTCAATGGACGAGAAAAGCACTTGCATCGCAAGTGCTTTTCTTTATTATACAATAGTTGCGGGAAGCTTCTTACCGCCGAGGATATGGAAATGGATATGCTTTACGGTTTGCGCTCCGTCCTCGCCGATGTTGGTAATCACGCGGTATCCGTTCGTAAGTCCCACTGCCTTTGCAATTTCGGGAATCGCCTCAAAAATAGCAGCAACGTAGTGGCTGTTGTCGGCATTGATGCAGTCGGCGGATTCAATATGCTTTTTGGGAACTACGAGCACGTGAGTGGGCGCTTGGGGATTGATATCACGGAAGGCGAAAACCTTTTCGTTTTCAAAAACCTTGGAGGAGGGAATATCGCCCTTTATAATTTTACAAAAAATACAATTGTCGCACATAAATTAACTCCTTACACTTTACTTTTTTTGTGTTTGATGTTATACTAATTATAGCATCAAAAATTTAAGTTGTCAACAAGGAAAAGATATGTACAAGAATATTGAAAAATATCCCGACCTGTGGGAATATTTGAAGGACACGGACAAAAAAATAGTTCTTTACGGCATGGGCAACGGCGCGGACAAGATCATTTCGGTTGCCGAGAGATACGGCATTGAGATATCCGACTTTTTCGCGTCCGACGGATTTGTGCGCGGTCACTTTTTCCACGGCAAGCGCGTCCTGTCATATAGCGAGACGAAGGAAAAGTACGGCGCGGGCAATATTATAGTTCTTTTGTCCTTCGCGTCGAGCTTGCCCGAGGTTCTCGAAAATATTTACAAGATCGCCGACGAATGCGAGCTTTACGCTCCCGACGTACCCGTTTACGGCGACGAGATCTTTAATTTTGAATTTTACACGAAAAATCTTGATAGCATAAATAGGGCAAGAGAGCTTTTTTGTGATGAAGAATCCCGCCGTATTTACGATAACATAATAAAATATAAGCTTTACGGCAAGATATCCTATCTTCGCGATGCCGAGAGCTCGGTCGATGAGTGCTATAACGAGATTCTTAATGCCGCAAGCATTAAATCAAGCGCGGATCTCGGCGCGTATAACGGGGATTCCATACGCGAGCTTATGAGATACGCTGATGATCTTCGTCGCGTTGTAGCTTTTGAGCCCGACAGGAGAAATTTCAGAAAGCTTTGCGAGTGGGCAGGCGGTGTTTGTGGCGTTGAAATCATCCCGCGAAATCTCGGCGCGTGGAGTGGATGTGAAACGCTTTATTTTGACGGAAGCGGAAACCGAAATGCATCTATGACACAGAACACGTCCGCGTTTTCCGACGCGATAAATCAAAGGAAAAAGAAAATCATTGAGATCGAGGCGGATTCGCTTGACAATATTCTTTGCGGCGAGAGTGTTGATTATATAAAATATGACGTTGAGGGCTCGGAATACGAGGCGCTTTGCGGATCGGCGGAAACTATAAAGAAATATTCTCCCTCGCTTTTGGTTTCACTTTATCACAGAAGCGCGGATATTTTCTCCCTTCCTTTATTTATAAAAGAAATGAATCCTGAATATTCCTTATATCTTCGTAGATTCCGTTACATTCCCGCGTGGGATATAAATCTGTATGCAGTTAAAAAATCCCTTGAATAGTTAAATTTTAAATGTACAAACTAATAACAGTCCAAAGCAAAAAAGGACTGTTATTAGTTTTTTTAATTTATTTTAACCTTGTATTTTCAAGAAAAGGAAGGTATATAAAAATGATGAGAATTATAGATAGGATCGCGCTCGCACTTGCGGTCATCGGCGGTATCAACTGGGGTAGCATAGGCCTTTTCCAGTTTGATTTCGTTGCATGGATCGGCGGCGGTCAGGAGGCGGTCTTCTCGAGAATAGTTTATTCTCTTGTAGGTCTTGCAGCTCTTTGGTGCATTTCCTTGCTCGTTCGTCCTTGGACGGAGGAGGAAAAGTACGAGCGTATCGAGGAACACTAACGTGCGGTAAATTTTGCGCAGAGCAAAAGCCACAAAAAAGAATAGCTTAAGTTTAATTTAAACTTGAAGTTAAATTTTGCTGATGTTGAAACCCGCCGATTGGCGGGTTTCTTCATTTCATGTGGCTTTTTAGTCGCGCTCGGGCTCTCTGGCGTACCCTCGTACGCCTACGATTGCCCGATCCCGCCTTCTGCATCAAAATTTCCTCGCCCTGTTTGACGTGCGGTAAATTTTGCGCTTCCCAAAACCTTTCTTGAAAGAAAGGTTCTGGACTCCAAAGAACTTACCCAAAGTATAAATAAAGGGTGTGGTATTTTCACACCCTGTACTTTTAATGAGAAAGGTTCTGGACTCAAAAAACTTATCGAAAGTATAACCGTAGGGCGGGGGCTTGCTCCCGCCGTTTGTTTTAATTTCAAAAATCTTTGCATATATTTTGAATTTACGGCAGATAATATGACTGTAGCCGTAATGTAGTTGAAATTACAAATTTTAGCGGACAAAAGGAGATTTAAATATGTGGAAAAAAATTAAGGAAAGCAAGTTTGGTGCAAAGTGCGCCGAGCTTTTAAGACACAGGGGAGCTATGACCTCTCTCGTTTGTCTCAGCGTTGCAGTTATGATCGTCGCATCCGTAAGCATTGCGACCAACGTTGCAAAGAAAAAGTATGCGGGCAAGGATTCTATTAACGACGAAAAGCAGACACAGGGAACAAACGACCAGCACACTCCTCCTCTTTACAATGACGGTGGCTCAAACGAGGCATCGGGCAACGGAGATGAGGAATTTACCTTGAGTCTTCCCGTATCCACGGGCACGGTTTCCAAGGGACACGACGCATCTATTCAGGTGTGGAGTGACACTCTCGGCGAATACAGAGTGCATCTCGGTCTTGACATCGTAACGGGTGAGGATGCTCCCGTATACGCTGCAGCGGCAGGTGAGATCGCAAGAGTTTGGGACGATGCGCTTCTCGGTAAGTGTGTTGCGGTTTCTCACGACGGTAAGGTGTTTACGATCTATAAGAATCTTTCTCTTGAGCTTCCCGAGAATATCAAGGTAGGGGCTAAGGTTGAACGCGGTCAGAAGATCGGTAACGTAGGCGAGAGCGCGATCTCCGAGCTTGCAGAGGAGCCGCACCTTCACTTTGAAATGACTGTTGACGGCGTAGAGGTCAATCCCGCGGATTACTTTACAAAGGACGTAAAGGATAAGCTCGGTATGGATCAGTCCTACGAGGACAGCGGAAAGTAAGAATATATATAACGGCACAAGCTATTGAGCTTGAAAATCCCCGCAGTTATTTAAACTGTGGGGATTTGTCGTTATAAATGATGTTTTTTGATTGTTTAGCCATACTTGACAATTCGGGCAATACTGTGGTAAAATATAGCTACAATGCTGTTAGCATTAGGCGACACAATATGTATTTGAATAAGTTTAGGGGTTTAACTGGAGAGCTTATTTTTTGTGGCATAAATTATGCATCTTCAACAATAATATCTGATATCATTGCGAATTATATTTCTAATAAGGTATAAAGGCATTTTTATGAATTTTAATATTTTTGAACTATATCGTGTTTTTGCGATAATAGGGTTAATTTTTCTTATAAAGCAAATTGTATTTCTTTGTAATAAACATAAAAATTCAACATATTTTGCATTGCCTTTTTGGTTGTGCTTTGGTGTATGGACAATGGAAACCTTATTGTTTTTGTTGGCTGATGCATTTGGAAAACCTAATGGCTTGAATAATATAGAACCCCAGGGTGTTAGAGTTACGCTTTTTGTTTTTTTATTGATTCAAGTAGTAATGACTGTGTTAATGTACTTGTTTTGCGGAAGGTATGCAGTATTTAATATTGTGTATATGCCTAAAAAGAGAAGAAAACCGTTAATGGTTAATTTTGACGAGTCATATATTGTTTTTTATGGGTTATTTAAATTAAATAAAAAGAAAATTTATATACGGGATATAAGTATTGAGGATAGTGCTTATATTATGCAATTCGCAGAATCAAAACTTTTCCCATATGCGGCAATTATAGGTGCAGAAGAGTATTTTTTTGTACAGTTGAAAAATGGTAAATCCATTAAAATTTGTAATAAGTGTGGTATCTTATCCGGATCAACTGTTGAGTTGATAAAGTTAGCAAAGACACTTGGAATAAAATTTGAATCTTGAGAGTTTTAGCGTGTCGCTTCGGCGGCACGCTTTTTGTAAACTTTTTCCCCGCACCTTGTAATTTTTGTTTTAGTGTGGTATAATAAAATTGGGAAAAATGAACATTAAGGGGAATTTTATGAAAATCAAGGTTATAAATAAAACCTATGAAGAGGTTTTGGCAATTGAGCAGCAAAAATCCTACCCACCCAAGAAAGTAAATATATTTTGGAGAACGCTTATGTTTCTCCTTGCCGTGCCTACGCTTATAAAATTCAAGTATAAGCTTCGCAAGGTAGGGATGGACAAGCTTGGAAGACGCGAGCCCGCGCTTTTTCTTATGAACCATTCCAGCTTTACGGATATGAAGATGGCGGCGGCGTCGCTTTTCCCAAGAAAATTTAACGTCGTATGCACGTTTGACGCGCTTATGGGCAAAAAGTGGCTTATGAAGCAGATCGGATGTATACCGACTCACAAATACGTTACGGACCTGTCTCTTGTAAGAACTATGTCACAGGTAACGAAGAAGAATGGACACTCCGTTCTTATGTATCCCGAGGCGTGCTACAGTCCTGACGGAACTCCCACGGTTATTCCCGAGAGCCTTGCGGGATTTATCAAGATGCTTGATATACCCGTTGTTATGATAACGACGTTTGGCGCATTTGCCCGCGATCCTCTTTACAATAATTTGCAGATACGCAAGGTTGATATTTCAGCCGAGATGAAATACATACTTTCCCCCGAGGAAATCAAGGAGAAGAGCGCTGCCGAGATAAACGAGATCATTCAAAAATGCTTTGATCTTGACTATTTCAAGTGGCAGCAGGAAAACAAGGTCAAGATTGACGAGCCCTTCCGCGCCGAAGGACTCAACCGCGTTCTTTACAAGTGTCCTCACTGCGAGGCGGAGGGCGTAATGCAAAGCGCGGGAGCCGAGATTTATTGCTCCGAGTGTGGACACAAATACACTCTTGACGAATACGGCTATCTCGTTCACGATGGCGAGGGCGGACGCTTCAACCACGTTCCCGATTGGTACGGCTGGGAGAGAGAGTGCGTAAGACGTGAGCTTGATGAAGGCTCGTACAGCCTCTCCGACAAGGTGGATATTTATATGCTTGTTGATACGAAGGCGCTTTACCGAGTTGGCGAGGGAGAGATATCCCAGACAGCTGAAGGTATAAGGCTTTGCGGACTTGACGGCAAGCTTGAAATTTTCCAGAAGCCGCAGGCGGCGTATACTCTTAATACCGACTTTAACTGGTACGAGCTTGGCGATATTATTTGCTTGGCAGACAAGGGAAGACTCTACTATTGCTTCCCGAAGACGAAGCGAGATATTGTTTCAAAGGCGCGACTTGCGACCGAGGAATCTTATAAGATCTATAAAGAAAACAAGAGCTTAAAGCATGAATAAATAATTTTTATAGCGGCAGAGAAATCTGCCGCTTTTTTTGTCTGTAAATTTGCAAATAATTGTAAGATATACTTGAAAAAGCATAAGGCTTGTGGTATAATCTATAATGGATAAAAATATAATGCGGATTTTGTGCGCATTTCAAAAAGGATATTCAAAATGAGAATTATACTTGCATCAAAGTCGCCTCGAAGACGAGAGCTTTTAGGGGTCATTGGACTTGATTTTGAAATAAAAACCTCGGAGGCAGACGAGTCCTGCGACGAGAAAAATCCCGAGAGAATAGTTGAGATATTAGCCGAGCGTAAGGGCCGTGCGGTTGAGGAAGCGATAAAGAGCGAGGGAGGAAGTCTTGAGGACACGCTCATTATCGCATCCGACACGCTCGTTCACGTGGACGGCGCGGTGCTTGGAAAGCCCCGTGACCGTGATGACGCCCGAAAGATGCTTACCTCCCTTTCGGGAAGAGAGCATTACGTTTCAAGCGGCTTGTATCTTTCGTACGAGGGACGCGGTGTTGCTTCTCACGATACGACTGCGGTTGAATTTGCATCTCTTTCGGCAGTTGAGATTGAAAAATATCTTGATACGGATGAGCCTTACGATAAGGCGGGTTCGTATGGAATTCAGGGCATTGCATCCCTGTTTATCAAGGGAATTCGCGGGGATTATTTCAACGTGGTCGGTCTTCCGATACGCCTTCTTTACGAAATGGCGGATGAATTTTTCGGTATAAAGCTTTTTTAAGATAGATAAAAACAAATTTTTGTGAAAGGGGGAAGCTTATGCCAAAGCATATTGGTCTTGATCTTGGTACGTCTCATACCAGAATGATAATCAAAAACCAAATAGTTTTGCGCTCGCCGACGGTGGTTGCGGTTGACAAGACCGACGATTCCATAGTTGCGATCGGCAGAAGAGCCAAGGAAATGATAGGCAAAACTCCCTCTCACATTCAGGCGTTCCGTCCTATCAAGAACGGAGTTATTGCCGATTTTGAGGTAACTGCGAGAATGATGCACGAATATTTTGTGCGCACCGAGGCGCTCTCCCTCTTCAATCGCCCTGTCGTGCTTGTAAGCACGCCCGGTAGATGCACCGAGGTTGAGAGACTTGCGGTAGAGAACGCGATATTCGAGGCGGGCGCTAAGGCGGTCGGTGTGGTTAAATCCCCCATAGCTGCGGCTATCGGCGCAGGACTCAAGATAAACAGCGCGAGAGGCTGTATGATCGTTGATATCGGCGGAGGTATGACGCAGGCGGCAGTCATTTCCTCGGGCGGAATCGTTCGATCGTCCGCGATAAAGCTCGCGGGAGATAAGCTTGACGGAGCAATTATTCATGCGCTTCGCACGAAGCGAGGTCTCTTTATCGGTGATATAAGCGCGGAGATGATAAAGCTAAAGATCGGCTCGGCGGTTTCGGGAATAGATCGCGGCGAGGTATTAGTCAGCGGTAGAAACGAAATACTTAAATGCGCCGAGATGATCCGTGTGTCGTCCGCGGAGATCCACGATGCGATCCATATGGGACTTGAGGCAATATGCCGTACTATTACAAACGTGCTTGAGCAAACGCCTCCCGAGATCGCGAGCGATATTTACGACCACGGTATTATGCTTGTGGGCGGTGGCGCGAATATTGTGGGAATCGCGGAGCTTATTACCAAGAAAACGGGACTTCGCGTTACTATTGCCAAGAATCCTATGGACTGTGAAAGCATAGGTATTGGCAGAATCATTGAAAATCCAAGACTTCTCCCCGACGGAGTGCTTTACAAAAACAGATAAGGAGCAAATTTTGAATATAAAGAGCAAAACGCCATTCAGAATTATTTGCATCTGTATCATATTTGCGGTGATTTCTCTTATTTATATTGTTCGTATGATAAATATAAAGGTCAATGCCGATCCCGATAATCGTGAGACTGCGGCGTACGTAAGAGAAGAGCCGATACTCGCCGTGCGAGGCGAGATATACGATAGAAACGGCGTGTGTCTTGTTTCAAATACATATAAATATGATTTCGTGTTTGACAGCGAGGCAATGGCTCCTGACAGATACGATAGAAATATCGCTATTCTCGACGCGGTAAACCTTATCGCGGCGACGGGAAATTCGGATAAGATGCCCGAAAGCTCTTTTCCGTTTGACGGAGAATATCCGAATTTAGTGTATAAAAGCGAGGCGCGTGACGGCGAATCGAATATGTATTACAGACTTCTCGGGCGAATCGCTGAGGATGAGCTTGAGAGTAATTCAGGCAAGAAAAAGACTGAGCTTACCGTGGAGCATCTGGATAGCTTTTATAAGTCAAATCCCGATAAGTTCCCGAGTGAGCAAAAGATAATTGATTATTTCATTAAAAGATACAAGCTCAATGAAACCTATGGAGAAGGGGAAAATCTCTACTCCGACGATTGCATTGACAGAATAATTCGTGTGCTTTACGATATGGAGGTCGCGGGCTTCGGTCCGGGCGCGCCGTTCGTTATGGCGAAGAACGTAGATATAAGCTTTATCTCGCAGGTAAAGGAAAAGAATATCGTCGGCTCAACCTTCCACGTGTCAACGGACAGAGAGTATAAGTTCCCGGGCTACGCGTCGCATATTCTGGGACGAACGGGCAAGATATACGCGGAGAATTGGGACTACTATAACGAGCTTGGCTACAAGATAGACGCTATCGTTGGCATTGACGGCTGCGAGCAGGCATTTGAGGAATATCTTCGAGGAATTGACGGTGTTATGGTCGTTAAGGAGGACGAGGACGGAAATATTATTGAAAAATACGTAAAGCAAGCCCCCGTGGCAGGCAAGAACGTTTATCTTACTATTGATATAAACGTCCAGATCGCCGCCGAGGACGGTCTTCGCGATAACGTTGAATACGTAAATTCCACATATGGCGCAAACTCAAAGTCAGGCGCGCTCGTGGCATTCGACTCAAACAGCGGTGGACTTTTGGCGGTTGCATCCTATCCGACGTACAATCTTGCGACGTTCAGTAAGGACTATAATAGCCTTTTGACCGCGGAGGGCGAGCCACTCAATAACCGCGCGCTTCTCGGTATCTATGCTCCGGGTTCGACCTTTAAGCCGGGTATGGCGGCGGCGGCAATTGATAGCGGTGTGGTTGGCGGTCTTACAGAGATCGTTTGCGACGGCGTTTACGATTATTACGATAACCCGAAGTGCTTTGTGCATTCCGACGGTTCGACGAGATATTTGACCGCGCAGATGGCGATCGCACAGTCCTGTAACTGCTATTTCTATGAAATGGGCAGACTTATGGGTATTTCAACTATGAATAAATACTGTCAGATGTACGGCTTCGGACAAAAGACAGGCCTTGAAATAGCCGAGGCATCGGGCGTTTTGGCAAGTCCCGACACACTTGATAACTGGAACGAGGGTGAAACCATCAGAGCGGCGATCGGTCAGTCAACCAACGCGTTTACTCCTGTTCAGCTCGCGTCGTATATTTCAACTCTGCTCAACGGCGGCACGAGATATCGCGCGCATTTGCTCCTCGAGGTAAGGGAAGCGTTTACGGATGAGGTCGTGCTCTCCAACAGAGAGGGCGAGGTGCTCTCCCAAATGACTCTTTCGGAAAATTCCACGCGTTACGTTAAGGAAGGCATGAAGGATATGGTCAAAAATACCGCTAACGTTTCGCGTTATATGAGAAACGTTTCAAGTATCGTAGATGTCGGCGGCAAGTCGGGTACGGCTCAGGTCGGCGGAGGACTTCGAGATAACGGTCTCTTTATTTGTGCCGCGCCTTACAATAACCCCGATATTACCGTCTGCTCGGTAATCGAGCGCGCGGGAAGCGGCTCGTATCCCGCAATGGCGGCGGCAAAAGTGCTTGAGGCGTATTACGGTTTGGGATAATATATGCTTAATAGCAAACGGCGTTTGGCTTTTTTAAAACGCCGTTTGCTAAATTTTTGAAATTCTATTGACAAACTCTTTGCGCGGTGTTATAATACCTGTATAATAAATTTTTTGAAAGGAGGAGAATACAATGACAATGACAGTTTTTTCAATCAATTCTGTTACAACTAAATTTTACGTACTCGCCTCCGAGGATATTATAGCATAAATACGGCTTATACTGTCGTTATGCTCCCGTGGTGCAGAGTGCGCCTCGGGATTTTTTGTTTATATAGCACCCGTGGCGGATCGTCTGCGGGTGCTATATGTTTTTTGTTCTCGGGTGTGAGATGGACACAGGACAAATTAAAAAAGAGAAAGTGAAAAATGAAAACACTATTTAAACTTTTGAAACCGTATTGGAAAAAGCTTATTTTTGTGGCATTTATTGACGGAGTCGGTATGATGTGCGCGCTTCTTATGCCGTTCGTTATGAGCAAAATAGTAGAGAAAGGTATTTCCGATAAGAATCTTTACGTTGTTTGGACGTATGCGGTGATAATGATCGTATTAGCGGCGCTTTCCCTTGCGGGAAACATTATTTCTGCTAAGCTGAATACGGCTATTTCTTCGAAATTTACCGCAAACTTGTTCCGCGCGACGTTTGAAAAAATCAACAAATTGTCCTATAAGGACTATACAAAGATCGGTCCGTCGGGATTGCTTACGCGAACAACGGACGATGTGTGGAACGTGGAGGGAACGGTTACAAGCCTTCCGTACACGCTGTTTACCGTCCCGATAATGTTTATCGGCTCGGCTATATTGGCATTTCTTGCGGACCCCGTGCTGTCGGCGGTGTTTATGCTGTCAATACCGCCCGTGCTTATTTTGGTGCTTATTCTTATGCGCCCGCTTTACGATATGTGGGATAAGTCGGATAAGTACGTTGATATGCAAAATAAGATAGTCAGGGAAAGACTGTCGGGATTGCGCGTCGTAAGAGCGTTCAATAATGAAAAAAGAGAGCATGGAAGAGCCAAATTCGCCACTGAGGAAATGGCAAAATATATGATCAGGGCAAATACGAGGGGAGGAATGGTAGACCCCTTTGCGATGCTGCTTTTGAATTTAGCTACCGTAGCTGTTGTATATTTCGGTGGTATAAGAGCTACCGGGGGAAATATTGGAGCGGGCGGAGTAATCGCCGTTCTTCAGTATATAGCTATAATTTCGTCGGCTATAATCAATATTTCCTGGACTCTCGCCTGGTTGCCTAAGGTCAAGGTATCATTGAGAAGGCTTGAGGATATACATAATTGCGCGGACGAGGAGATCATTCCCGAGGGCGAGGGAGAGAAGCCGCGCGGATTTGATATTGAAATAAAGGATCTTTCATTTGCATATCCCGAATCAAGCAAAAACGTATTGGATAATATCTCACTCTCGGTAAGTGAGGGTGAGCAGATCGCCATTATCGGAGGAACGGGAAGTGGCAAAAGTACACTTATTAAGCTCTTGTGCGGACTTTTTGAAGCGAGCGAGGGGGAAATCTTTATTGGTGGCGCGGCTTATTCAAAAATGAGAAAAGTCGATATAAGATCACATTTCTCGGTAGCGTTACAAAAGGCTCAAATATTTGAGGGCTCGGTTCGTGATAATATCAGAATGGGTAAGCCATCCGCTTCGGACGGCGAAATATACGAGATGCTTCGCCTGTCAAAAATGGCGGATTTTGTTGATTCGCATCCCGAGGGCTTGGATTATCTTCTTGTCGGCAGAGGTCAAAACGTAAGCGGCGGACAAAGACAAAGGCTCAATATGGCAAGAACAGTAATAAAGAATGCCGATATATACGTTTTTGACGACAGCTTCAGTGCGCTTGATTTCCTTACGGAAAGCGAGATCAAGGAAAATTATTCAAGCCTTCTTAATGGTAAAAGCCGAATTGTTGCAACTCAAAGAATAAGTACCGCTATGAGTGCTGACCGCATATACGTAATGGATAGCGGCAGGATAATAGGAATCGGCACACACGACGAGCTTATGTCAAGCTGCTCCGTATATCGTGAAATAGCGGAGTCTCAGCTTGGCAGACACGGGGAGGAGGTGCGAAATGAAGAATAAATCAAAGACCTATAGACTCAGTTCCGCTCGTGTTATTTTAAGAATAATGAAGGACTCGCTCAGCATTATCCATTGGCTATTGCTTGCTACTGTCCTGAGCATCGGATCGGCATATCTTGCTATGAGAGCGCCCGAAATACTCGGAAATCTTACGGATCAGATATATAATTATTTTGATCTTGACGTTACTATTGATACGAATTTGTTTAATACGCGTATTATAGTGTTGGCGGTTATATATCTTCTCTCGGCGCTTCTCAGTGCGCTGACAAAGGCGGTCATGAATTACTCTGTCAGCAGCTTCTTTACTTGTAAGATAAGAATAAAGATGAGCGAGAAAATATCAAAAATACCGATAAAAACTGTTGACAGTACTCCAAATGGAGAGATAATTTCCAGAATGACGAACGACGTTTCAATTATGGGAGGATCGATCCATGATATTTTCGGTGTGATCATAAACGGAGTAATTCAGCTGGCTATGATATCAGTTATTATTTTTACGCAGGATCCCATCATGGCGGCGGCGGTCATAGTATTCGTGCCGCTGTCTCTTGTGCTTTCGGCATTGCTTGCGACAAGGAGTGAAAAGCATTTTAACGAGTCGCGTACGGATTCGGGCAGGCTATACAGTATTTGCGAGGAGAATTTGGCTTGCTTTGATGCGGTAAAGATATTTTCAATTGAGGAATCTCAAAACCAAAAATACGGCGACGTTACGAAAACGTATGCCAATCATACGGAGAAGGGATACTTTGTATCGGGGCTGGTTGGTCCTATCGTTGGATTTATAAACAATATGTCCTACGTTGCTATATGCGTTATAGGAGCATATCTTGTTATCAATAACCGTATGGACGTCGGCGTTCTTGTAGCGTTTATAATGTATACAAAGCTTTTCTCGTCTCCTCTTGAATCGATCGCGAACGGTATGTCGATGATACAGTCCACCATAGCGTCGGCGCGAAGAGTTTACGACTTCCTTGACGATGAGGAAATGGAGGAGGTCGAGCCGATAGGTAATATATGCGTTCGCGGAGAGGTGGAATTTTGTGACGTGTGCTTCTCCTACGTGCCTGAAAAGCCACTTATTGAAAACCTCGATCTTCACGTAAAACCCGGTCAAAAGGTTGCTATCGTAGGGCCTACGGGAGGAGGAAAAACCACTATTGTAAATATTCTGATGCGCTTTTATGATGCAAGATCGGGTAAGGTTTTGGTTGATGGAGTCGACATAACCAAAATGAACCGAAACGAGGTGCGGGAGATATTCGGAATGGTGCTTCAGGATACGATGCTATTTTCGGGTACCGTTTATGACAATATCGCGTATGGAAAGGAAAATGCAACTCGCGACGAGGTAATGGCTGCAGCAAAAAAAGCGCATATCGATAGCTTTATTTATGCTCTGCCCAATGGATATGACACTGAAATAAATGAGGACAGTACTAATATAAGCGCAGGACAAAAGCAGCTTTTGACTATTGCCAGAGCATATTTGTCCGACAGACCCATCCTTATTCTTGATGAAGCGACAAGCAACGTGGACACGAGAACCGAGCTGCTTATACAAAAAACTATGGATGAGCTTATGAGCGGAAGAACGGCATTCGTTATCGCTCATAGACTTTCTACGATTGAAAATGCCGATATTATTCTTGTGGTCGATAACGGTCGCATCGTGGAAAAGGGAAATCATTCCGAGCTTTTGAATTTTGGCGGTTTGTATGCTAAGATATATAACAGTCAGTATCCTAAGGGATGATTCAGCAAATAAAAAAGGACACCGTTTGATGTCCTTTTTGTTGGCGGATACACTCGCAAGCGAGCGGAGAGATTTTCTCGTTGTGCTTCGCACAACTTTGCACCCTTGCAACTAAGGATTTTACCATCTCTCGCCCTACGGAGCTCTGTCGGTAAAATTCAAGTTGCTGCGACTCCTTAGCGCTCCCTTTATCTCGCATTGCGAGCGGTCGCGCACGTCCCTCTCGCGCCTTCGGCGCGATCACCAAATCTCGACTTCGAAAAAAACACAGCCACCCGATTGGATGGCTGTGTTTTTTGGCGGAGAAGGAGAGATTTGAACTCTCGCGCCGGTTAATCCCGACCTACACCCTTAGCAGGGGCGCCTCTTCGGCCTCTTGAGTACTTCTCCGTAATCAAATGTGAGCCGACCGTTTAAATAAACTCACAGGAGATATTATACAACATATAAACGTGTTTGTCAAGTCCTTTTTTGAAATTAATCTTTATAAGTATTTTGTTTTTTAATACACCATTCTATGCTATGAATTCTTAAATTATCTTAAAAAACAGGGCTTATCATTGATTAACGTTAAGCTCTGTGCTAAAATTATACTATAAATTACACAAAGAGGTGATCTGTATGCCCGCTGTTGTTTTCGGTATCGAACATTTTCTTTACATAGGAATTACTACAGTAATTGCCGCGGTGGCATTGCTTTTAACTAAAAAATTTGCAAAAAGCGAGCTATCCCAAAATGTATTTTTAAGATCGTTAGCCGCGATGCTTCTTATCGCGATCGTTACGAACAGACTTTCCCAGGTCTTTAGATATGGTCAGGTTCGTTGGGAGCAAATTATTCCCGACAGCTACTGCGGTATGACAAGCTTGGTTCTTGCCTTAGCGGTTTTATTTGGCAAGAAAAACAATAACGCTTTGCATTTTGTTTGGCTCCTCGGCATTTTCGGTGGTATTTCTACGGTCATATACCCCGCGTTTATCGGACAAGGCCCAACCGTATTCTATCTTCCCACAATTTCGGGCCTGCTTCATCACAGTCTGTCCGCTACGTTGGTCGTAGCGCTTCTTCTCTTTAATTGGATACATATTACCTATAAAAAGTGGTATTGCACTTTGTTCGGATTTACCGCGTATATATCGGTAGGAGCTTTTCTAATCGGGTGCTTGGGATTCTCCGACGCATTCCACATTTACACCCCTCTTCTTGACGGCACACCGTTAACGACGTGGGTTATGGCTCCCATATATGCGGTGAGCTACTCCTTGCTTTTGCTTATTATTGAAATTGCAAGGAAAATTAAGGCAAAAAAGCGCCCGTAAGCGCTTAGATCAATATTAATCTTAAAGCAAAAGGCTTCCGTGCGGAAGCCTTTTATTTTCTTTTATAAGCTTTAGCTCTGCCGATATTTCCGCATTCTTCGATAAGATCCAAGGATAGAAGGACCTTGATTGCAGAATACGCGTCGATGCCGCGAATTTTGGTGGCTTTACTGAACATTGCCGTTGTGAAGGTCTCGGGAAGGGAATCGGGGAGAAACATTTTGTAGTCGCAGGGGCTTGCGAAAACGTACGCTTCTCTGAGAGTTACGGGGATAAGCTCGTATTTTTTTGTTTTGACGCGTCTTCCTCTTTTTGAAACCTGCAGCTTTTTATAGCTATCCGCCTCGATCATAAGACCGATTATGCGAAGGCGGTCGCTTGGCAAAATTTCGCGAAGATAGTATAGCTCACACAGTAGAGAGGATATTTTTTTGCTTGCGGGTGAGCGCTTGCGCGCGGAAATTGATCCGTCGGGGTTTATGTAGCTTACGTATAAAACCTCGGGAATGGGATGGATGAGCACGATATTGTAGGTTGTATTCTCAAGTATCCATTTTAGCTTGTCGGCAAGCGGACGGAAGCTGCCCGTTTGAATTTCGTAAATTGTGTTACCGTCAAGGACGTCCGCTACGAATTTGCGGTTTTTCGTTTCGTTCTCGCTTCCGATATAGCCGTGTGAGCCTTGAATTTTTATTTCGTGCTTACTCTCGTCGGCGCAAATAAATTTTTTGATGACCGCGTGCATTTGCTTTTCGGCGAGCGTGCCGATGCCGCCTTCATCATCGTCAAGGGATAAGGATTTTTCGAGGACGTCAAGCGTTATTTTGCGAAATTTTGATATATCGGCATTATTAAAGCAAATAATATTGGAATTTTCTTCAAATTTCATAACGCGCCCTCCGTGAAAAATTTTTTGATATACTAATTTTATCACAAATAAGAAAAAAGTCAAGTGCGACACATTTATTGTCTGTTTTAATTTTGAATTTTGGAGCAAAATAAATTGTGGGAGAAATTTTTTCTTTCAAAAGACTACTCAAAAAAGGAAAAGCCTTATGAAAAATATGAAGATAAAATCAAAAGCTTTAGTATCCTTTTTGCTTGTTTTCTGCTTTCTTTTCTCGTTTTTCTGCATCTCGGCAGCGGCGCAGGAGAGGGGATATAAAGATCTTGAGCTAATTGTGGGCGGCACTCCGTTCGGTGTGAAGTTCAGCATCGAGGGAGTTGTTATAACGGGATTTTCGGATATTTCGACGGCGGCAGGAATGAGGAATCCCGCGTATATTTCGGGCCTGCGGGAAAAGGATATTATAATAAAGGTAAACGGGGAGAACGTATCGGGCGTGGGAGCGCTTGATCGCGCCCTTGAAAATAGCGGTGGCAATGAAATGACGCTCGACTATATTCGCGCGGGTGAGAGGAAAAGCGTTAAGCTTACTCCCGCCCTTTGCAAAAATGATGAAAAATATAAGCTCGGTATCACGGTCAAGGACGGCGGCGCAGGAATCGGAACTGTAACTTATATTATGCCCGACAGTCTTATGTTCGGCGGACTCGGTCACGGTATTTGTGAGGCTGAAACGGGCAAGCTTGTCAAAATGGGGAAGGGAGTTGTCAACAACGTCAAGATCAGCGGGATTAAAAAGGGCGTATCGGGTGTGCCAGGGGAAATCAAAGGCTATCTCGGTTATGAAAAGTGCGGCGTGCTTTTTGACAATACCGCGTGCGGTGTCTTTGGCGTATACACAAGCATTCCCGAAAATCTTGGACGGAAAATGAAGGTCGGCTTGCGCGATGAGGTCAAAAACGGCGAGGCGAATATAATTACTACGCTTGATGCCTACGGTGTTCCGCAGGAATATAAAATAGAGATCTCGGGGATCGACAGGAGCGCTACGGGTGCGAAATGCTTTTGCATCAAGGTCACCGATAGAAGCCTTATTGAAAAAACGGGCGGCATCGTGCAGGGAATGAGCGGTAGCCCCATTATTCAAAACGGCAAGCTTGTCGGCGCGGTCACGCACGTTATGATAAATGATCCGACTGTCGGGTACGGGATATTTATTGAAAATATGCTCTCGCAGATGCAAAAGGCAGGGTAAAAAAAGGCAATATCACGTTTTGTGATATTGCCTTATGCTTTGGTATGATATTTTTTGGGGTCGGGTATTGACAAAAGCTAAATGAACAAGTATTATTAAATAAAGAGATAAATTTTCAGGAGGCGCGTATGAACAATTTTAAATTTTACAGTCCTACTTATTTCGTTTTCGGTAAGGGTGAGGAGAACAACACAGGCAAGTACGTAAAGAGATTTGGTGGCACTAGAGTTCTTATCCATTACGGCGGCGGAAGCGTTGTCCGTTCGGGATTGCTTGACAGAGTTAAGGCATCTCTTACTGCCGACGGTATCACGTTCGTTGAGCTTGGCGGTGTTAAGCCCAACCCCAGAAGCGGCCTTGTTTACGAGGGCATTGAGCTTTGTAAGAGAGAAGGCGTGGACTTTGTTCTGGCTGTTGGCGGCGGAAGCACCATTGACTCCGCAAAGGCGATCGCAATAGGCGCGCTTTATGACGGCGACTTCTGGGATTTTTATAGCGGAAAGCCCGTAAGAGTGGCGCTTCCCGTAGCGACCGTGCTTACGATTGCGGCGGCGGGTAGTGAGGGTAGCAACGGCTCGGTTATTACAAAGGAAGAGGGAATGCTCAAGCGCAGCGCGGGCGGTGATGCGATCCGTCCCGTATTCTCAATTATGAATCCCGAGCTCACTGAGACGCTTCCCGCATATCAGACCGCTTGCGGCATCACCGATATTATGGCGCATCTTCTTGAACGTTACTTCACAAACACGAAGGACGTCGAGGTTACCGATCGCGTTATCGAGGGCTTGCTTCTTACCATGGTAAACGAGGCGCCGAAGGTAATTGCAAATCCTCACGATTACGAGGCGAGAGCTAATATTATGTGGGCGGGAATGATGGCTCATAACAATTGCTGCGGCGTAGGCCGTGAGCAGGACTGGGCGAGCCACGATATGGAGCATGAGCTCTCAGCTCTTTATGATTGCGCGCACGGAGCGGGTCTTGCGGTGGTTTTCCCCGCTTGGATGGAATACAATATGAATCACGATATTATGAGATTTGCGCAGATCGCGACACGCGTTTGGGGCTGCAATATGGACTTTGCTCATCCCGAGGCAACGGCCAAGGCGGGCATCAGCGCATTCCGCGCGTTCTTGAGATCGATCGGCATGCCGCAGACTCTCGGAGAGCTTGGCGGTAAGGCAGAGGACATTCCTTATCTTGCACATACTGCCGCTTACGGTAACGGAAATGGCGGAACACTCGGCAGCTTCGTTGTACTCAAGGAAGAGGATATGGCGAATATTTACAGACTTATGCTTTAATATAGAAAAGGCAATATCACATTTGTGATATTGCCTTTTTTGATTATTTTACTTCTTCCGCAAGTTCCTTCGCTTCCTCGGCGAGGGCAATTGCTTCCTCATAGTCCTCGTCGGCTTCCTCGCGAGCCTGATTGAAGCCCTCCATAACCTCCTCGGGAGTTACGGTGTGCTTTTCGTTCTCGCCCTTTGCCTGCTCCATTTTTGCTTTGTACTCGTAATTGAACTTTGCAAGCTGGATCATAAGCACGTCGATCTTGTCAACAGATGCGCCGATCTTTGCGGTGATCTCGTCCTGTGCCGCGGGAGAGTCTGTTTTTAACTTCTTGTAAACGAAGGCGCCGAGTCTCTTATATTCCTCTGCGATCTCGTGTCTTTTATTCATCATTTTTATTTTAAGGGCAGCCGCTTCACTGAGAGCACCACCTTTTTCAACTGCTTTTTTAGCTACTGTCTTGGCATTATCAAAAAAATCCATATTGCTATATCCTCTCGAAATTTTAAATTTACAATAATATTATACCCTTTTTTTGCCTGTTTGTCAAGGAGTATATTTTTTTGTGCTGCGGCTTACAATATTTATAGGTAAAAAGGAGGCGAAAAAATGGATATTCAAAAGGATAGATATCAAAAATACGTAAAGGCTCGCGCAGAGAAATCCAAGGTCGGCGTAAATGCGATAAAGGCGTTTTTATCGGGCGCTATAATTTGCGGTGTCGGTCAGATAATTAAGAATTTGTACGTAAATGCAGGCCTTGAGGAGAGGGACGCGTATCTTGCTCTTTCAATTACTCTTGTATTTATCTCGGTGCTTCTGACGGGCATAGGTGTATTTCCGAAGATCGCAAAGCATACGGGCGGCGGCACACTTCTCCCCATAACCGGATTTGCGAATTCCGTCGCGTCGGCGGCGATAGATTCCAAGAACGAGGGATGGGTGCTTGGTGTCGGCTCGAAGATATTCTCGGTAGCGGGACCTGTGCTTTTGTACGCGACCCTGTCGGGCACGGCATACGGGGTGATATATTATATCAGCACGCTTTTCGGATGAGCTTTATTTGATCCTTGACGTCACGGGAAATAATGAGAATTGCATAGCTACCCCGAGTTATGACTCTGCCGTCCGCTTCCTTCAAGCTTTTCTTTATTGAATCAAGGCGCAGGGAAAGAAGTCGCGAGGTGTCGGTAAGGCTGCTTGGAGTTGAGCAGTATATCACGGCGAATTCACAGCTCGGGTTACCGCTTGCGATAAAGATACTGTATGAGATCCAATTTTCCTTATATTTTTCAATGTTTGGCTCTCCGAAGTATGAGATGAGCAGGGAATCAGATAAAAAGCTTTTGTCGGTCGTGTCAAGATCGGATGAATAAATTCTCCCTGCGGGGAGAGCTTTTTCGTTTTCGCACAATGCTGCGACAATTTTCTCCGTGTTTGGAATATTGGGTGTTTGTGTACAGGATGTGGCGGTCAGCAACAGTATAAAAATCAAGCCAAGTGAAAATATTTTCTTTAGCATAAGCACCTCGTTTTTTATATGAATATGAGGTGCGATAAAATTATATGAAAAAGGCTCGCGTTAGCGAGCCTTTTATTTATGATATTTCGTTCCTTTTATGATCGTCATGCATCTGTAGACGGATTCAAGCAAAATCGGGCGCATAAGCTGATGGGGAAATGTAAGCTTTGAAACTGAAAGCTTGATATCCGCCACGTTCTTTACGCTATCGTGGAGTCCGTGCGACGAGCCGATGACAAAGACGATCTCGTTTGAGACGGAGAATGCTTTTTCAAGCTTATCCGCGAGCTCCTCGCTTGAAAACTGCTTGCCCTCGACACACATAATTATCTTGTACGCGCGGTCGGGGATTGCCGAGAGGATCATTTTAGCTTCCTCGGCGAGCGCCTTCTGTATTTCGGCATCCGAGGGATCCTGCGGAACCTTATATTCCTTTAAGTTTACGTTTTCAACACGGCAAAAGCCCGAAAGGCGCTTTTCGTATTCACTTACCGCTTCACGAAGGTAGCTTTCCTTGAGCTGACCGACGGTTATAAATTTAATCGTTGCCATCGTTACCTCCTACAAGCCACACGGGAGTCGCGGGAGCGGCTACGACGAGCTTGACCGTGGGGTCTGCAATTGCAGAGAGTGATTCGTTATACGCAATATCGGGGAGATTGTTCTCCTCGCTAAGATGCGCGAGCATAATGTTTTTCGTGCCGTTTACGGAAAGGAGCGCTGAAAGAGCCGCGCATTCGGTATTTGAAAGGTGGCCGAGTCTTGAACGGATACGGAGCTTAAGCTCGTAAGGGTAGCTGCCCTCCATAAGCATTACCTCGTCGTGATTTGATTCAATCACAACACTCTCGCAACCGAGAAGGTTGTCGCGTATCTCGTCGGTTACGTATCCTATATCGGTCGCAAAGCCGATATTGACCTCATTATCTCCGTCGGCAAAGGAAATTTTATATCCAACCGAGCCACAGCTGTCGTGAGGTGTGGGGAAGGACTTGATCTTAAGCTCTCCGAGTGTAACATCAAAGCTGGGTGTATCGTGGAACACCATTTTTGAGAAGAGCGCTTCGTCTCGAAGCCCGTAGAACTTTTTTCTTGCGGACGAGAGCAGAATATGTATCTCGGCGTTATGCTTGTGTGAAAAGGTTGCGAGTGCCGATACGTGATCGGTGTGCTCGTGGGTTATAAATATCGCGTCGATCGAATCAGGGGAGACCCCGATCTCCGTAAGGGTTTTGCAAAGACACTTTGCGCTTTTTCCCGCATCTATAAGGATATTTTTGCCACGCGCGGAAATATAGGTACAGTTTCCGCCCGAGCCCGAGTACAAACTGCATATTTTGTAATTGTGATTCATATCAGCCTATACCTCCTACGATTGACGAGAAAATATCCGAAAGGTAGGGATCCCACACAAAGAGGACGAGCGCGTCCGCACCGATGGGAACAAGGAAGGGGATTATGATATACATAAGCCACTGGGATTTTTTGAGCCTTTCCTCGCCGTCGAGAATGTACGCTGCCTTCTGTTCGGCGCTCCACACGTCGGGGAGCATATCTATTGTGATATTTTTTCTGGTAAAAGCGCGGTTGTAGATGATGTATATAACAAGCGAGATGCTGAAAATAAGCATATATGCTATATGTATCCCGAATTGAGCCGTAGCACTCGGTATCGTGGGTACGACACCGAAGTATATGAGCATATTAACAAGAGATGCCGCGGCAATAATTACCGCTTTCCTCTTGGTCTCGGGGGATATGGGCTTCTTTACGCTCTTATCCCGTCTTACCTCGCGCCTTACGTCGGGTAAATTCTTTTTCTTTTTCATCGTATAATTCCAAAATTAAATAATCTTTATTGCGCCGTCGCGACGGATCTGGAGCACAAGGCACGCGCCATCACCGAACGCTGAGTTCATAAGCGCGGCGAAGCCGTCGGCATCCTCCGATAAAACGTACGCCTGAATAGTTCCCGCAAATCCGCCGCCGTGAACACGGTACGCGCCGCCGCGGGGAGAGAGGTAGCCTTCTGCGAGCGCAAGAGCGAGGGACAGACCCTGCTCGCGGATATTCTTTGTCGTATAAACGTTTTGAAGATAGCAAAACGAGGACTTGCCTGAGGCGATAACGTTTTCAAAGTAAAGCTCAAGGTCGCCGTTTGTGAGCGCCTGTCTTTGTACCTTTACGCGCTTGTTTTCCGAGAGGAAGTGGAGCGCGCGTAAAATTGCTCGGTCGCCAAGCTCCTCGCGGAGCACGGGGATGTTACGATAAAGCTCGGACTCGTCGATATCGCGAAGAACGTCCTTGCCGAAAAATTTCGCTACGGATTTCATTTCCTGAGGTATCGCCGCATAATCGTCGGTAAGGTCGGCGTGACTTCCGCCCGTGTCAACGATACAGAGCTTATAGCCTGCGGCGGTGATATCAAAGTCCATTTTTTCAATTACAGGGGCGGTCGTGTCGTAGAAATCGATAGCGACGATGCCGCCGTGAGCGCAGGCAACCTGATCCATAAGTCCACAGGGCTTGCCGAAGAACACGTTTTCGGCGTACTGTGCAAGCTTTGCGATCTCGACGTTGTCAACCTCGCCGTTATTGTAGAGGTGGTTTTCAATATTACCGATCATATCCTCAAATGCCGCGGACGAGGAAAGCCCCGAGCCCTGAAGAACGTTTGAGGTCATATACGCGTCAAAGCCGCCGACGTTGTAGCCTCGGTCAGTAAAGCCGCGGCACATACCCGCAATAATGGATCCAGACGTGCCGAACAAAGCCTCTTTGGGCTCGTTGTAATCATTTATACAAACGGTGATCTCATCGTAGCCGTCGCTCATAACACGGATCTTGCCGTCGTCTCGCGCGGAGGCGATCGCAATTATGTCAAGATTTATTGACGCCGCGATAACGCAACCGCGGTTGTGGTCGGTGTGATTTCCCGAAAGCTCACTTCTGCCCGACACGGAAAGCACGGATACCTCTCTGTTGTCGCCGTAGAGCTTGCAGAATTCCTTTATAGCAGAGATATATCTATCTCTCTGGAGATTGAGCTGATCCTCGCCGTAAAGCTCGCAAAGTCGCTTGTCAAGGTTGTTTTGCTCAATATATGAAATAAGGCTTGTAGGTGTCATTTTTGTCCTTTCGTTCGGCTCAATATTCCTTCTTGAGCTTTGCAAGACATTCCTCGCAGATGCGCTTGCCGTTAAAATAAACTACATCGTTCGCGTTGTCGCAAAAAATGCATGCGGGGTGGTACTTCTGGAGAATGATCTTGTTGTCATCTGCGAAAATCTCGATAGCGTCTCCGCTTGAGATCTCCATGGACTGTCTGATATTGATGGGAAGAACGATTCTTCCAAGCTCGTCAACCTTTCTTACTACTCCGATAGGCTTCATAATTTTTATCTCCTTTGAATTTAGTATATAAATTTATATACTAATTATACCATAGCGATTTTTGTCTGTCAATACACAAAAATGGAAATTTATGTAAAAAACTGTAATTTTTTGTAAATAGATTGTTCTCATGATTTCGTTTGAAATTTCGCCCTTTGGGTAAAAAATAATGAAAAAAACGAGGTGGAAGACTATGTTAAAGGGTGCGCAGAAGAGATCTATCGTGGTAAAGACTCCCGACAGCAGTATTTTTGATGAGGCAATATTTTTAGTTCAGCCGAATTATAACGGTGAGGAGCTTGATATGCTTGCCGAGGCGGACAGGATAGCCGCGAGCGTTGTGGGAGACGGTAAGGGGAATAAGCGAAAAAAGAGAGGAAGCGAGTGGATATACGGCTTATGCGGAGGGGTGGTTGGCGCTTCCTTGAGCGCGCTTGTCGCCGCGCTGCTCAACCTTCCCGCATAACCTTGACAAATTACCCTTTTAGGTGTATAATCTAATTGACAGCTTGAAATTTAGCCGCAGGTGGCGGCTTGTGATATATGAAAATAAAATATCGAAATAAAAGTTTTTGTATCTCCTTGCGGAGCGAAGGCAAGAGGAGAATACGGGGGCTTTTTTCGGGATGCTCAGCGAAAGGAAGGTATTTAATGGCAAAATCGGGTAAGAGCAAGCAAAATTACGTGGCCGACGAGGAAATACGCGAGGCGTACGCCGAGGCTGACGAAATAATGAACGGTAAGAAAAAGGCGAAAAAGCCTAATTATGCAAAGACCAAGAAGGCAAGCGGCAAGAAGGCGGATACGGCAACGGCACCCGCGCCGAACAAGACCGATGAGAACGGCAAGGTCGTTGCTAAAACTCACGTAAGAAAAAAGAAGGCTCAAAAGACGAATAACGAGGCGGTAGCTGAGATTGACGCGATGCTCGCGAGAATCTTTGATATGGAGCCCGAGGCGGCTGATACAAAGCCGACTGAAAAGAAAAAGGCGGCAAAGAAGACCGAGGAAAAGGTCGTAGCAGTTGAGGAGTATAACAGAGACAAGGTTTCTCTTAAGGCTACCCCTACGCGCGCGGTGAGCAAGAAGCAGAAGGGCGAGATCGCGGATATCGGCGGAAAGCTGAGGATAATTCCTCTTGGCGGTCTTAACGAGATCGGCAAGAATATGACCGTTATCGAGGACGGCGACGATATTATTATAGTGGATTGCGGTCTTGGATTTCCCGATGAGGAGATGCCCGGTGTCGATCTCGTAATTCCCGACATCACTTATCTTGAAGAGAATCGCGACAGGATACGCGGACTCGTTATTACTCACGGACACGAGGATCACATAGGCGCGATACCTTATATTCTTCGCAACATAAACCCCGTAATTTACGGCACGAGACTTACGCTCGGTATCCTCAAGAATAAGCTTAAAGAGGTAAGCCTGCCGAATAATCCCCGTCTCGTTTGTGTAAATGCGGGCGACAATATAAGACTCGGCAAGCTTTCGTGTGAATTTATCCACGTAAATCACTCCATCGCCGACGCGTGCGCGCTCGCGATCAGGACTCCTCTTGGAATAATTCTTCATTCGGGAGACTTCAAGCTCGACCTTACGCCTATTGACGGCGAAATTATGGACTTGACAAGACTCGGCGAGCTCGGTCGCGAGGGAGTTTTGCTCCTTATGTGCGAATCCACGAATGCCCACCGTCCGGGCTCTACTCCGTCCGAGAGAAAGGTCGGAGCGTCGCTTGACTATATCTTTACCGTTAATAAGGACAAGCGAATAGTTATCGCGACATTCTCCTCGAACGTTCACAGAGTTCAGCAGATCATTGATACCGCTTACCGTCACGGACGCAAGGTGGCTATTACGGGAAGAAGTATGCTGAACGTTATCGGAGCGGCTATCGAGCTTGGATATATGAACGTGCCTGACGGTGTGCTTATTGACTTAGCAGAGATCAAGAGATATCGTCCCGACGAGATAACTCTCGTTACTACGGGAAGCCAGGGCGAGCCTATGAGCGCGCTTTACAGAATGGCGTTCAGCGAGCATAGAGACGTTCAGCTCGGTGCAAACGACGTGGTTATCCTCTCGTCAAGCGCCATCCCGGGAAATGAAAAGCTTATAGGTAAGATCATAAACGAGCTGCTTAAGCTCGGCGCGAAGGTAATTCAGGACGCGTCGGTTGAGGTTCACGTTTCGGGACACGCGTGTCAGGATGAGATAAAGCTCCTCATGGCACTCACAAAGCCTAAGTACTATATGCCCGTTCACGGCGAGTACAAGCATCTTATCGCAAACCGCGAGCTTGCGCTCTATATGGGTATGGACCCCCGTGACGTGTTTATTTCGGATATCGGCAAGGTGCTTGAAATCGACAAGTACGAGGCTAAATGGGGCGGCACAGTGCCTGCGGGCAAGGTGCTCGTTGACGGCTCGGGCGTGGGCGACGTAGGAAGCATAGTTCTTCGCGATAGAAAGCTGCTCTCGCAGGACGGTCTTATCATTATCGTGGCAAGCGTCAGCACCGACGGCGGCTACGTTCTGGCAGGTCCCGACATCGTATCCCGCGGCTTTGTATACGTAAGGGATTCAGAGGATCTTATGGAGGAGATGCGACAGGTCGTTATTGACACTATGATGGAGCATCTGTCAAGATCCGGCAACGCCGACTGGTTCAAGATAAAGGGAAAGGTTAAGGATGACCTTGCCAAGTTCATTTTCCAAAAAACGAGAAGAAAGCCTATGATTATTCCGATCATTATGAATATTTGAATATAATTCAGTCAATATTCGCGGAAATTCATCAATATATTTATATATTTAAAAAATTTTATAATTGTTCATAATTAATTCAATATACTTTCACGATATCATTGTATAATAATCTTTATCTGTGAAATTATACTTGCATTATTATAATTTCAATGAAAATTCGCCGCTTTATGCGGTATGGAGGACAATAAAATGGGAAAAGGCAACAGAAACAAGCTTGATAGAGCTCAGGGCCGCATCGACAGCCCCGAGGAATATCTCGCTAATAGACGTAAGCTTAACAAGAAGCAGAAGAACAAGTCTGGCCTCGGTATCACGATCACATGTATCGTGCTCGTAGCTATTATCGTTCTTACTCTTGTGGGCAGCGCGCTTGCGTCTTCAGGAATTATCGCGCGCATGACAAATTCTCTTACTACCGAAAACTTCACGGTAACAGAGGCTATGCTTACATTCTTCTATAACGAATATCTTATGAACTGGTACAGCCAGAATCAGATGTACGTTCTTTACAAGATGTATAACGTTGACTTTACAAGAGATCTCAGCACTCAGCCCTGCTCACTTCTTAATAATGAAGGCTCTTGGCAGGATTACTTTATGAGCACTGTAATTGATAACGTAAAGATGTATCTTGCTTACGCTGAGGGCGCTCTCGCGCTCGGTATGGAGCTTGACGATGAGGATAAGGCGGATATCGATGCCGCTGTTGACAACATCAAGACAAGCGTAAAGGCTGCGGGTGAGAAGATCTCCACAAGATACGGCAAGTCCGTTTCCGCTAGAGATATCCGCAAGTGCTATGAGCTTATTCAGCTCGCATCCAAGTTCAATGAGCACAAGATGGAAGAGCTTGAGGCTCTCATTCGTGAGGACGGCGATGCAATCGAGAAGTATCCCGAGGATCACAAGGAAGACTTCTACACAGCTGACTATATGTCTTACACGATCACAGTAAAGAGCAATGATACAAAGATCGGCGGAGATAAGACAAAGTTTGAGGATGCAAAGAAGGCTGCAAAGGAAAATGCCGACGTAATCGCATCCGCTAAGGACACGGATAAGTTCTTCGAGGAAATTCAGGCTTATATCGAGGCAACAAAGAAGGCTGAAGAGGAATCCAAGGAGCAGGATACATCAAACACTGAAACTCCTACCATCAAGCCTACAGAGGGAACTACAACAACTACAAAGGAACCCACGGCTGAGGACTACGAGAAGACAATTTCTTACGGTACAAGCAGCGATCTTGAAAAGTGGATCTTCGTTGAAAACGCAAAGGAAAACGATTGCACAGTAATCGTTGAGGAATCCTCTGAGGAAGTAACAAAGAAGGGCTCCACAGCAAAGGAGATCGTATACACATATAAGGTAACAGCTTACATGCTCAAGAAGGCTCCCCACCTTGACGACGCTCTTACGTTCAATATCGGTTACGTTATTGCTACTGACAAGGCGCTTATCGAGGAGCTCAGAGCTTCCTTTATGACGGGCGAAATGTCTGCTAAGGCACTTGAAGAGCTCGGTCTTAACAAGCAGGAAAGCCTCCCCTCTGATACAACTATCCAGATGGGCGCGGCATCCGGCAAGAACGTTGAGCCCAACGCGTTCAAGGGTAGCTATCAGGCACTCCACGACTGGCTCAATGCTGAAGGCAGAAAGGCAGGCGACCTCTCTGAGGTTATCGAGATCAAGCCTCAGAAGGACGGCGACAAGACATACTACGTATTGTGCTACTTCGAGGATCTTTCCGATCCCGTTTACGTAGCTCAGGCGATCGGCTCTATGGTTGGCGAGGCTATGGACGATTGGTACATGGGTGAGGACGGCATCGCTGATAACAACGGCGGTCAGCTCGGCGTAACACCCGTAACGGTTAAGGATAAGTCCAGAAGAAGAGTTAAGGTTTGTGACTATCTCAAGCAGCTCTACGCTCTCTACGGCTCTTACTACGGATAATTTCAATAAACAAAATGGCGGGATATATTCCTGCCATTTTGCTCCATAGGAGCATAACCTATAATAGTATAGATACCGAAAGGAGTATTTTCGTGATACTTGAATCCAAGGAAACCACGGTGGCGTACAGATGCCCCGAGTGTGGCACAGGAATAATGAGCGTAGTCGGTCTTTTCACCCTCTCCGCTGATATGATAAAGCTTCGTTGCTCCTCTTGCAATAAGAGTGATATGAGCGTTGTTTACGATAAGGCCAACAATACCGTTCGTATAACAATCCCTTGTATTTTTTGCGGCAAGCCGCACATTTATAACGTAAGCACGTCTCTTTTCTTCAATAAGGAATTTTTGGCGCTTCAGTGTCCGTATTCCAATATCGATATCGGCTTTATCGGTGAGAGCAACAACGTAAAGGCGGAGCTTTCAAGAAACGAGCAGGAGCTTATTAAGCTTATGGAAGAGAACGGTATTGAAAGCCTTTCTGATATTCAAAAGGAAAACAATATGGATATTCCCGACACTCAGCTTATGGATATTATTCTTTATATCATCAAGGACGTTGATGCGGAGGGTAAGATTTTTTGCAAATGTCATCCAAACGGTCACACACCGCTTGCCGATGGCGAGCTTGACAGGGAAGAGGAGCTTTACGACGTGGAGCTTACCGATAGCGGAATTAAGATCACCTGTCGCGAATGCGGGGCAATGAGAGTAATTCCCACGGATTCTCTTCTTGCGGCGAACGCGTTTCTCAACGTTGATTCTATAACGCTTGAATAATTTTTTAAAAATAAAAGGCGCTCGACGGCGCTTTTTATTTTTGATATTTTATAAACAAAAGATTTAAAAATAAACCCTTTATTTATAAAATTGGCTGCAAATCAAGGTGGCTGAGCAAGCGGATCAAACAGTAAAAACTCCCTTTGATTTCAAGGGATTTCTCCTTGTTTGTAAAACCATCCAAAAGCGAAACGGTAAATATGTGCATTTTGTCTATTTACTTACTTGACAATATATGTTATAATATCTATGCTGAAAAAATATTTTTTAAAGGAGAAATTTTAAAAATGAAAAAGATTCTTTCCATTGTTCTCGCGGCAATGATGATCCTTTCCATGCTTTCCGTATGCGCTATCGCAGTTTCCGCTGACGAAGCAGCGCCCGGTGAATGGGAAATGCACCTTGACGCGTTTGAAGAATCCAAGCTCGAAGAGGATCCTTCATCCGTAACGCTTTCCACTCCCGGCTACAAGTACACGGAGAACGGTTTCGAGACAGTAAATCCCGTATACCAGAATGCACAGGCAAAGTATACTGTTATTTCCAAGAATAAGGTTGACGCAACAAACTTCTCTATCAAGGTTCAGCTTGATGAGTTCGACGTATCCGGCGACGCTTGGCTCAGCTTTTCCTTCTGGTCCGAAAAGAACGGTCTTGCACAGGGCGGTAACTCCGACGGTACATACGGCTACGGCTGGTCCTCTCTTGTAAAGGACGCTCCCCAGAACGGTAAGCTCGACGGTAAATTGAACTTTATCCAGGGCTTCTCTTGCGGTAACTCCGCGCTTCCCGGCGGTTGGAACCACGTTGGCGGTACAACTGAGGAATTCACACCTAACGTTGTTGACGGTAAGGCTGTTATCGAGTTCAAGGTTGCGGGCAAGATGATCTACATCAACGGCACAGCTCTTTCCAACGCTAATAACGTAGCGCTCAACAACTCCTTCAAGGCTGATAACGGTCTTGCATACTTCGGTATTTCCGTTAAGTCCGGTATGAAGGATACTCCCGTTAAGTTCACAATTCTTGAGGTTAACGGCATTAAGCCCACAGGCTCCGACAGTGCAGAGCCTATCAACAGAGGTAAGACATACGGTGATATGAAGGATGCATCCTCTATCCCCGCAAACACACCCGGCGTTCTTTTCGACGGTACTCTCCGCGGTCAGAACGGTAAGCTTCCTTCCTCCTCCATGTGTACAACAAACCTCAAGGAGGACGGCTCTATTGAGGTAACATCAACTATCGGCGCAGGATACATTACTTTCATTGTAAACAGCGACTATTCCGTTGACGTTAAGGACTTCCCCTATATCGCTATCGTATTGAAGAACTTCTGTACTTGCGAACGCGAGGAGGGTGTTCCTATGGCTGAAACATGCTTGGGTGAGGAATTCTGCAAATTCTATTATTGCGCAGGCAACTACCTTGCTCCCGATGATGAGCATATGCTCGAGCTCTACTTCGACTATATGGTTGACGTAACTCCCGAGGGTAGCGAAGATTATTATACAATGTTCTTCCAGAAGATCGATACAGAGGAATTTGCTGATTCTGCAAGCCGTATCCACAGCTTGCGCTTCGACTTCACTCAGATGGGTGCAGGTCAGTCCTTTGACATCGTATTCGCAGGCTACTTCAGAAGCCCTGATGATTTGGCAAACTATACTGCAGGCAGAAAAGAAGGCTTCCAGGTTACACCCCCTGACGTAAATCCTGACTTGGGTGCTGATACATGTCCCGAATGTGGCGCTGAGCTCAACGAGGACGGCGAATGTCCTTACTGCACAGTAGAGCCCGGTGGTGAGACAACGGATGATACAACTGTAAGAAGACCTTCCTCCACAAAGAAGGAAGAGCCCTCCGGCGGCTGTGGCTCCGTAGTAGGCGTTGGCGCTATCGCTATCGTTCTTTGCGCTTCCGTTGCAGGTCTTGTAACCTTCAAGAAGAGAAAGAACGACTAATTTGGTTTATTCGCTTTATGCTAAATGATATTAAAGGCAACCCGCAGTTTGCGGGATGCCTTTAATGTTTCATAAATCCAAAACGCGCGATTTTTTATATTTATTTAACGATTAGGGTATATTGTGATCCTTTCGTTAAGACTTTCCTATAAGGAGAAAAATTAAAATGAAGAAGATTATATCCTTAATGCTTTCGGCACTTATGATTATTTCCGTATTTGCGGTGTGTGCGATCCCCGCTTATGCGGACGACGTCGTTGCCGAGGGTGCTTGGGAGGTTATGCTGAATGCGTCCGATGAAGACAAGCTTGAAGAGGGCGAAGAGGTTTTCCTTTCCACTCCCGGCTATGAGTATACGGACAGAGGCTTTGAGATCATTCCTCCCGTATATCAGAATTCTCAGGCGAATTTCACTGCTATTACGAAGAACAAGGTTGATATTGCAAACTTCTCTGTTAAGGTTGCTGTTGATGAGTTCGACACTGCCGGCGACTGCTGGATCAGCTTTACCTTCTGGTCCGAGAAGAACGGTCTTGCTCAGGGCGCCAATATGAGTGGCGAATACGGCTACGGCTGGTCTTGCTTGCTCCGTGACTGTGTAAACTTCGGCAAGAAGGACGGTCAGTTCTCTATTTTCGAGGGCTTCTCCTGCGGTACACCCGGTACTCCCGGCGGTTGGACTCAGCTTGGCGGTCTTACAGGCGAGGAGTTTACTCCCAACGTGGTAGATGAAAAGCAGATCATCGAGCTTAAAGTTGTAGACAGTATTATTTATATTAACGATCACCCTGTAATTTCCCAAAACAATTTGGCTTTGCGCAACGCGTTCAAGACAGAGCAGGGACTTGCATACTTCGGTATTTCAGTTAAGTCCGGCGTGAAGGACGTTCCCGTTAAGTTTACTGTCCTTGAGATGAACGGAATCAAGCCCACAGGCAGTGACCGTCAGGAGCCTGTAAACAGAGGTAAGACCTTCGCTCCCATTATCGACGGATCCGAGATCCCCGTAGGCACTCCCGGTGTTCTTTTCGACGGTACTCTCCGCGCTCAGAACAACAAGCTTCCCATAACGTCTCAGTGCACGACTGAGCTTACACCCGACGGTACTATCAAGGTTAATTCCTCCACGGGTATGGCTTCTATAACGTTTAACGTGGTTAACGATTATTCCGTTGATATCAAGGATTTCCGTTACGTTGCGATCGTTATGAAGAATTACTGCACATGCCCCCGTATTGAAAACGTTCATATCTCCGAGTCCTGTCTTGGAATTGAGGGCGCGGGCTTCTTCTACTATGCCGGCGACGTTCTTGGTCCCGATACGGATCACAGAGTTGCTATGAACTCCGAGTATCTTGTTGATATCACTCCCGAGGGATGCGACGATTATTACGTTGTAATGTATCAGAGAATCAACGTTGATGAATTCGCGGATAAGGAAAGCCGTATCCACGGCGTGCGCTTTGATGCGACGGGACTTCTTGCAACCGAGCCCTTTGAGATCGTAGCTCTCGGCTTCTTCAGAAGCGGAGATGAGATCGCGCAGTATGTTGCGGAAAGAGAAGAGGGCTTCATCATTTCTCCCGACGATATTTCCTTCCCCGATGATGGCTTTATCGAGGAGAGCTTCCTTTGTGACATTTGCGGCGAGGAATTGGATCAGATGGGTGACTGTCCCGTTTGTGACGTTGAGGACAAGACGGACGATACCACCACAATCAGAAGACCTTCCTCTACAAAGAAGGAAGAGCCTGCAGGTGGCTGCGGCTCATTCGTAGGCGTTGGCGCTATCGCTATCGTGCTTACGGCATCCGTTGCTGGTCTTATCACCTTTAAGAAGAAAAAAGAAGACTAAATTTTAATATAAAAACCGCTCTGCAGCTGCAGGGCGGTTTTTTTGATAAATTTATGCCAAAATGTCTAACTTTTTTGGCATAACCTATTGAAAGTGCCGACGGATAGTGATATAATCGTAGTATATTATTATTATGATTTATCCGAAGGGATGTGATTTTGTGGATAAGAAAAATATAAATTGGAGCGAGCTTGGATTCGGCTATATCAAGACGGACAAGAGATACGTTTCCTATTACAAGGACGGCAAGTGGGACGACGGTCAGCTTACCGAGGACGACACGATCACGCTTAGTGAGTGCGCGTGCGTTTTCCAGTACTGTCAGACCTGCTTTGAGGGACTTAAGGCATATACGACCGAGGACGGCAAGATAGTTGCCTTCCGCCCTGATCTCAATGCCGAGAGAATGGCTCAGTCTGCGGACAAGCTCAAGATGCCGATCTTTCCCGAGGATAGATTCGTTGATGCGGTGATCGAGACGGTTCGCGCGAACAAGGAATTTGTACCCCCCTACGGCTCGGGCGCGACACTTTATCTCCGCCCGTATATGATGGGTACTAATCCCGTTATCGGCGTAAAGCCCGCGACGGAATTTCAGTTCAGAATTTTTGCAACGCCCGTAGGCCCTTACTTTAAGGGAGGCGTTCGTCCCCTGAAGCTTCGCATTTCCGACCTTGACAGAGCTGCACCCCACGGCACGGGACATATCAAGGCGGGTCTTAACTATGCTATGAGCCTTTATAATATCGTTGACGCGCACGAAAAGGGCTTTGACGAGAATATTTATCTTGATCCCGGCACTCGCACAAAGATCGAGGAGACGGGCGGTGCGAATATTATTTTCGTTACCCGCGATGGCAAGGTGGTTACACCCAAGTCGGGCAGTATCCTCCCTTCTATTACAAGACGCTCACTGCTTTACGTTGCAAAGGAATATCTCGGTCTTGAGGTTGAGGAGCGCGAGGTGTACGTTACCGAGCTTGAGGACTTTGCAGAGTGCGGTCTTTGCGGTACTGCGGCGGTTATCTCTCCTGTTGGTATGATCGTAAACGGAGACAAGGAAATAGCTCTCCCCTCGGGTATGACCGATATGGGACCTGTAACCAAGAAGCTTTATGATACTCTTACGGGTATTCAGATGGGTAGAATTCCTGCGCCCGAAGGCTGGATTACAGTTATAGATTGATTGTTTCCCAAAACCTTTCTTGAAAGAAAGGTTCTGGACTCCAAAGAACTTACCAAAAAGTACAATTAAACGGCGGATATCATAACTCCGCCGTTTTTTTAATAAGAAGGTTCTGGACTCCAAAGAACTTACCCAAAAGTACCATTAAACGGCGGATATCATAACTCCGCCCTACGAAAAAGCAAGGCTTCTAAAAAGAAGCCTTGCTTTTATTTTATTCAATAATCTCCATTTTGTCGATAACAACCGCGCACTTCGGTACGTCGCTGAAATAGGAGTAGTTACCCGTCTTAACTGCCGCGATAGCGTCAACTACCTCGATGCCCTCTGTAACTGCGCCGAATGCCGCATACTGTGTGTCGAGGTGGGGCGCATCCTTGTGCATGATGAAGAACTGGGAGGAAGCGGAGTTGGGATCCATTGTACGAGCCATAGAGAGAACGCCTCTTTTGTGCTTGATATCGTTGGACATAAAGCCGTTTCTGATAAATTCGCCCTTTATCGCCTTTGCTTCTACGTGATCAAAGCTTTCGTCAAAGCCGCCGCCCTGAATCATAAAGCCTGCGATTACTCTGTGGAAGATAAGACCGGAATAGAAGCCGCTCTTAACGAGGGAGAGGAAGTTTTCAACTGTCTTGGGTGCCTTTTCGGGATAGAGCTCAACTGTCATCTCGCCGAAATCTCTTACTGTTATTTTAACCTTGGGATTGCTCATTTTTAAGGTATCCTTTCGTTTTTTTATTTTACTGTATTTTATAGCCCTCGCGGAAGAGGAGGGAAATTCGCTCTCTGTCGCCCTTAAGATGAAGGTAACCGAAAAGTGTTTCCATACCCGTTGCCGCGCGATATTCGCTGACTGTGGCGCTTTTCGGCACGTTTCCGCCCGCCTTATTACGTCCGCGCTTGAATATTGCCTCCTCTTCGTCGGTCAGAAGGGGGAGAATGTTTCTCATAGCCTGCGCCTGTGCGCCTGCTTTTACAAATTCGAGGGATTTTGAGTTAAGTCCGCCCGAGCTTGTTATGTTCATATTTACAAGATGCTCGCGGACGAGAAGCTCGATAACCGAGTCCCCAAGATACGCCAGGGCATCCGTAGATATTTCTTCAAATATTATTGCCATAGTTATTCCTCGGCTTTCTTTTCTGCTTCCTTGGCTTCAGCCTTCGCCGCCTTTTTTGCAGCTTTCTTTGCCTTTTTTGCCGCCTTCTTGCTTTCCTCGACTGCCTCTGTCTCTTCGTCGCTTACCATATCGGCAAGTTCTGTCTCGCAGGTCTTTCCAAGCACTGCTTTTGCCATACACTTATAGTAGTCCGCAAGTGCGGAGAGGGCGCAGGAGAGAAGGATCATATCAAGAGTGTTCTCGGAATCAAGCTTGCTTTTCTCTATAATGCGCTCCGCATTCTCAACAGTAAGCTGTCTTGCGTCTTCCTTCGCCTTGAAATATTGGTCGTATAGAGAGTAGAGATTCTCGGTCGCATTTTCATTTTTGTAAATGCAATCCATAATGCTCTTTATCTCGGCTATGGAAAGCGTATTTTTAAGTGAATTTGTAAGCAATATCTGGATAATTTGCTCTTTGTTGTAGGTCTTGCCCTTAAGCGGTGTGATGATCTCTGCCTTCGAGTAATTGTTGACCATAGTTTTCGTGGGAACTCGGTCGGAGAAGATCTCGGAGCCCTGAGCATTTTTATCTGAAATAAGTCTTATGATCTGCTCAAGATACAGATCAATGGAAGGAATCTCGTTCGTCGTAAGATCGGCGTCGCGTACGGAGTCAAGGATCAGGGAATTCATTTCTTCTCGGTTCATACTGTGCCGTTTCCTTTCTTTTTGCAAATGTGGTTATCGAAACCTTATTTAATCGTATAAATAAGTATTTCGTATCTTACGTACTATTATAAAACATATTTAAAACTATTTCAAGTGGTGGAGCTTAAAATTTTTAAATTATTTGAAAAAATCCTGTATTTTTTCGCGTGAGGAGGCAATGCTTCCTTGAATCATTTTTTCCGATCCGCCGCCACGGGCATTCAGCTCATTCTTCATTTTGGTGGCAATCTCCCGCATATTTACGCGCTCACTTGCCGCGATGAACTTATATCCGTCCCTGTCATTGCCTACAAAGCAGGCGCAGATGCCGGAGCATTTAGGCATTATGGAATTGAGCAGCTCGCGCATATCATTCATATCGCCATCGTCTTCAAAAATACAAACGTTTCCGTCTGTCGCATCAATGGATGCTATCTTGTACTCGCGAAGGGAACGCTTTGCCAGATAAAGCTTTTCGCGATATCCGTCAATGGTATCGAGAAGTCTTTGAGTCGCATCGAAAACCTCGTTTTGCTTGACTGAGAGCGCGCCCCCGATAAGCTTACACTGGTTGTATTTTTCGCGGTAATCGTAGAGCGCCGCCATACCGCAAACGACGTTGAGGCGCACGCCGCCCTTGTATCTTATAAAGTCGAGAATTTTGATAATTCCCACCTCGCCCGTATTGTGAACGTGAGGGGCGCAGCACGCGCAGATATCAACACCCTCGATCTCGACGAGTCGGGTGTTTTCAATGTTTTCAAGCTTTGCGCGGTAAGATATACCCGAAAGCCCTTCCTTTGCGGGATAATAGCATTTTATCGGGTGGCATTCGTAGATTACACGGTTTGCAAGCTCCTCAATTTCGTCAAGCTGGGATCGTGTGAGCTCGCCCGAGAAATCCACCGTCATACCCTCGCGGGAGAGGTGGAAGCCTACGTTGTCATAGCCGTATTTTGCGTGTACGATTCCCGAAATTATATGCTCGCCCGTGTGGTTTTGCATATTGTAATAGCGGTGCGAAAAGTCGATTTTGCCGTGTACGGTCTCGCCGACGGTCAAGGGAGAGCTTGAAATATGAAATATCTTGCCGTCTCGCTCAATTACGTTTTCAATTTGTGCGCTGCCGAGGATACCGATATCACTCGTTTGTCCGCCCTCGTTTGGGAAAAACGCGGTCTTATCGAGCAAAATTTCGTACTTCTCGCCTGCGATTTCACAGGAGATAACCTCTGCGTCAAACTCGCAGAGCTTTGAATCCAAATCAAATAATCTTTCTGTCATATCCTTTTAAAAATTGAGGTGCTGCTTATGCAACACCTCAAAGTGTTTTTTATTTTTAGATAAGGGATGTGTGAACGAAGCTGTACTTCTTTGTGAAGTGTCCGCCGTGGAATCCGTTCCAGAGGCAGCCCTCGTCGTAGAAGCAGGGAGGAGCAACAGAGAGAAGCTCTCCTGCGGGATGGTGGTGAGGACCTAAGAGGTTACGGAGGTTATTTACAAGAGTAATTTCAACCTCGTTTTCGCCTGCTGTAAGGAACTCGGAGAGATCAACCGAGAAGGGAGCCCAGAGAACCTTTGTAACGTCGCGTCCGTTTACCTTAACTCTAACTACGTTTACACCGCGACGGATAAAGTCGAGCTTGTAATCAGCGGAGTCAAGAGTGAATTTCTTTGTAAGTGTAAGCTCGCCTGCGAAGAAGGGGAAGCCCTGCTTTTCGATCTCGTGGAGAGTTACCTCACACTTGGGAGCGTCAACCGTGAAGCTACCGTCGAAATGAACCGCATAGCCGGGAGTGTCAACGAATTCGCCGTCCATACGAACGGAGAAGTCGCCTACGAGGTACATAGCCTCAATTTCCATATCGTATGTAAGCTTGTTCTTTTCGGATTCGAAAATCTTGGATTTTTCCATATTTTCGTAAACCTTGTCCGACTGAACGAAGAGAGTATAAAGCTCGATTACGTTCTCGCCCTTCTGCATATAGCCCGAAACGTCAAGCTTTCTGAAGGCAATATCGCGGAAGTAACCGCAATCGCGCTGCTCGAGCTCGCGACCGTTGATCACGATCTTGAAGATCTCGGGTGTTTCGCAGGCAAGGTAAAGCTCTGCGGGAACGTAGTCCATATCAACCTTGAATTCGCACTTGATATCAACGGGTCTGCCGAGCGCGTAAGCTCTGGAGGCAACGTTCAAAATATAGCCGTTCTCCTGCTGAAGCTCGCCGTCGAACCAATACTTGCAGAAGTCGAGTGTGAGCGCGTTTTCGGTTGCGGACTTAACTGTCCAGTTGCCTTCAAGAGAGAGGGGAGAGAGTGTCTTTTCTTCCTTCTTTTCGGACTTGGGTGTGCCGTCCTCGATAACGATAAGGGAGCCGTACTGCGGGAAAGTATATTCGCCTGTAAAGTCGATCTTTTCACCTGTTACTACGTCAATAGCGTAGCTGCCGCGAGTGATCTTAGCAGTCTCCTCTGTGTCGTTTGTGCTTACAAAGTAGTGCATTGTAAAGTCGGGGAACTCGCGTGTTGTGTATGTGATCTTGGGATTGTCGATAATGTCGTTTGCCTCAAGCTCGTCAACGGATTCAACGATTCTACCGCCCTGTGCCTTGAATTCGGCAAGGAGCTTTTCGGTGTTCTCAAGGTACATATGGTGGCGAGGAGTTACAACTGTGTCGTATTCCATCTCGCCGATAATGAGCTTGCCGTTTTCAACTCGTCCGTGTCTTTCCATCATGATTTCGTCGCCGAAATGGAAGGGAATGTGCTTTGCTTCAAGCTTCATCATAGCCTCAACCTGAACGATATTGTAGAAATCAAGGCCGGGATTAGCCGCATTGTCAAAGCATACCCAAGCGGATGTCATATTGTGCATACAAAGTGTATTCACCTTAACCTTACCTTCAGCGAGGAGCATGCCAACTCTTGACATAGCGTCGTTGAATTCCTTATAGTCGGCCCACCAAGGCTGCTGGCAGTACATTGCCGGAGGATAGTCTCTCTTTCTGATACCGCGGAGAGAGTAGCCCTCAAGGTGCTGGCAGAGGAGGTTGATACCGCGTACCATCATCCACTCGTAGTTTCTCTTGAGCTCGTCAAAGCCTACGTTGTGTCCGCAGAGCGCGAAGGTTTCGGAGAGGATCTGCTTCTTGCCCGTCTGCGCGGCAACGGAAGATACCTGATAGTGAGTAAAGCAGGGGAAGATGTTTCTGCCGAGCCAGTCCATACCGGGAATATCCATATATTCGTAGTGAGGCATACAAGCGCCGTTGGAGATAAGCTGGCAGCCGAGATTTTCCTCAAGAACGAGATGTCCTGTGAACTTAAGATCGTGAGCGTGGCACCATTCGTAGATCTGCTTATTGAATGCGTTTGAGAAGAGCTCGGTTACAAGCTTCCAGAACTTAACTCGCGCGTGGGGGAAGCCGTCCTTCTGAATATAGAGCTTGGGAAGGATCTCGTAAATGCTTTCACCGTAAGCCGCCTCGTATGCTGCGGGGAGTGTTAAGCTCCACGGAATACCGTTTCTGGAGATCTGAGGCTCGTCTGTGAAGAAGCCGTCGAACTGAGAGCCGTATCTTGTGTAGTAGGGCTCGTAGATTTCATTTATAAAGTCGGCGATAACCTCTTTGTCGAGAGTGTCAACGTAGAAGGGGTTAACGTCGTAGTAGAAGCAGTATTCGTCGTCAATGTGAATAATGCGGTGCTCGGGAATATTGGATCTGTCGGCATCCTTCGGAATGTAGCGAAGGTACTTCTGCCAGTACTTTTCGCCCTTGCCGTTTACAAGACCGCCGCCAAAGCCTGAGGGCCAGCCGTTCTCGTCGTAAGCCCAAGCGTGCATACCTCTTTCCTTTGCATCCTCGATACAAGCGGAAACGTTCTCGAACCATTCCTCGCCCATGTATTCGGTCTGAAGACCGCCGCGAGCGTGCATGAAGTAACCGCCGATACCTGCCTCGTCCATCATCTTTGTCTGGCGAAGAGTTTCGTCAACCGTGAGCTTTTCGTTCCATGACCAGAAGGGGACAGGACGGTACTTTTTGTCAATATTTTTGAAATCCATTTCAGTCTCCTTTATTTGAATGAATTTTAATTTTTGTGTTTTAAATTGGCATAGTATGCCACTTATAATTATACAACAACGTCACAGCTTTGTCAATCTGTTTTTGTGATTTTTATATATATTTATATATAAATTCCCTTGATTTTCAAAGAAAAAACGGGCAATCGCAGGATTGCCCGTATCTTTACGTATTGAAATAATCGCGGTGCAGATAATTCATTTGCTCTGCCAGAAGATTCCATGTTTTTTTGTCTACGTTGCCCGTGGGTGAAATTCCATTTTTTTCCTGAAAAGTCTTTACCGCGCGCTGTGTTTTTTCTCCGAATTTTTGGTCGATCGCAATTTTGCCAAAGTCGTAATATGCATCGAGCGAGTCGAGGATCATCTGGATGACGCCCACGCCGTAGCCCACGTCTCCCATTTTGTAGTAAAATCCGTCGGGACGTGTCGGGAATACCAAAAGGCTTTCCGCGATTGAGTTTTCTTCGAGCGATTCAAGGTATTTTTCATACAGGAGATTCCACGTTCGCCTGTCGGCGATACCGTTCGGAGTAAGCTCGTATTTTCTTTGAAATGCGGCGAGCGCATCCCTCGTTTGCTCTTCAAAAATGCCGTCAATAACAACAAAAGGAATGTCGTTGTCGTGGTAGGCAAGCTGCCTTAAATAAGTTTGAAGCATAATGGTTGCTTCACGGTTGTTTTGTCTCATTCTTCCTCCCTAATCACTGCGGCGCAAAGCCCGGGTACTGACCCTCGTTGAGTCGTGTTCCGTTGTAAAGATCACTATAAAGTCGCGCTATTTCAAGCCACGTTACGGGCCCTACGATCCCGTTCGGCTCAAGACCTGCGAGTGACTGCGCCGCCTCGACCGCCGCCTCGGTCTGATAGCCGAAATATCCCGTCGGATTTACGGGAGGAATTTCGGGATAGTAGTCTGAAATAAAGCGTAGATATTCCTGCAAAACGCGGACGTCCTCGGACTCTATTCCGACTCTTAAAAATACGCCCGGAAAGGGGATCGCGTTACCCTCTGTGTACTTTACGGGAATGGTGTTGACGATGCCAAGATATGCGTTGTAGATGGCGTTCCACGTTGCTTCTCCGACTACTCTGTCGGGGGTAAGACCGAAGGTGTTCTGTGCCGAGATGACCGAGCTCTCCGTACCCGCGCCGAACACTCCGTCGATAGCCGTAGGCGTTATCGTATCGTAGAATTGCGATATATATGCGAGGTAGTACTGAAGCGAGCTGACACCGATTCCGCGGTCGCCGAGTTGCAGTGTCTCGGGGAACTGATTCGTTACCTCCTCAAGCGCAATACCCTCGGAGCTTACGTCATTGAGTCTCTTGACGCTCGCGTATATTTTTTGTATTTCGTACCACGTTGCCTTGCCGATAATTCCGTCGGGAGTGAGATTGAAAATGCGCTGAAATTCCCGAACTGCCTCTTCGGTATCAAACGAGAAAATACCGTACGGAGCGGGGATCTTCGGTATTGCGGGGAAATTGTCGGATATGCGGTTGAGCCTTATCTGTATGCGGCGTACGTCATCTCCCGTGCTGCCGACGGCGAGGGGAAAACGCGGGTAGCTTTCCGTGATACCGCGAATATCCTCCGCCTCGGAGATATTTATGTCGTCTCCGTAGTAATATTGGAGTATCTCGTAGGGTGTAAGACCTTGCTCCGCAAGGGTTACCGAGCCCCATTGAGAGAGGCCGTTGCAGGTAACCTCGACGCCGTCGCAATAGGTCGCAAAGAGGGGCTCGACGTTGTTTCCCCGCACGATATAGTTGTCAAAGATCTCGTTTACGATCTCGCTGACATTTGAGAAAATATCTCTTCCGTTTACGAAGGATTGGTCGATCGCGATTGAATTGGTGATGTCAAAATCATATCCGCGGGAACGGTAGTATTCGGTGTAAATTCTATTCAGCGTAAAGGATATCTGCGCCAAGATATTTGCTCGCAGAGCGCTCTCCGGCCAGGTGGGGTAAATTTCCGAGGATGCTACGTTCGCTATGTAATCCGCAAAGGGCAGGGTTACGTTCTGCGCGTTTGAATCGGGAGCGCCTAAGTGAACTGTAACAAACTCGGGTATATACGGGATGTTCGGCATATTCTTCTCCTATTCAAGATTGGGATTTTCGTTTTGGTAGAACCTTGAGTCAAGCGTCGTGTCCGTGCCGTTTTCGGCTATTGGGACTAAATCAACGTTCTGCACCGCCGTGATGCCGTCAAAGACAGGAACGTTTATGTAGTATTGGTTGTAGTAACCGTCGTACTGCGCGTCGATATTGTACGTCCGATATGATTTTCCGTTTCCGGGAGAGAGTGAAGCTGACCTCGGGGGCGCAGGGAGAGGAATTTTTTCGGTCCTGCCCGACGAGTCGGTTTTTGACGTGATAATCAGCGCGCCGTTATCTCCGCCGTCCTCGTAATTAAAAATGCGTACGGTCGCGCCTGGGAGTGGGATCGCGCCCCGTGCGGTGGTTACGTTTACTATTACGTAGCCCACTCCCGTGGGGGTGGAATCGTTCCTGATTCTAATAGGTGTTGTGTCTTGATTATTCATAAAATGCACCTTTCATTCGTATTTGCCTCATTAGTGGTATATGCGCTTTTTTGCATAAAGTTTCGGGGCAAATTTTCCTTGTGGCGTAAAAAGATATCCGATTTTTCAAAAAAACTTGTAAAAAAGTGAAAAAAGGGGATTTTGTTCACAAAATAAACACGAATTCCTATATATATTATGTTATAATTATAATAACTATCCCTATCTTTTGAGCGAGGCATACCCTAAAATGAAAAACACAAAGACAAATAAAAATATAAAAACTGCATATAGAATTTTACTTGTCGCCATTTGTGTGTTTTACGTGCTTTATTTGGTGACTATTCCGATTTTTTCAGTCGTTAGCTCCGACGTAAAATATATGGATACGGTATTACCGAATCTCGTAAATTTTCTCGGTAAGGTATTTGAGGTATGCGGAATTTCTCTGATCTATGCGATCACGGTATTTTTGATTTACAAGAACGGCAGCGCCGCTTACGGTGAGGTGTTTATCCTATGCTCCGTCTCCGCGCTTATCAAGTGTGCGGTAGTTCAGATAATTTATTGGGTGGTAAACGGCGGTATTCCCGCATTTAACAACGGACTTATTGAGGATTCACTCTGGACCATAATTCTCCCCTCGGTACTTGAGGTGATCCAATTTACCGTGTTCTTCTTTATCGCGAGGACAGGTGTTATCAAATATCGCGAGGCGTATTTTGAGGCAAAGCTTTCGGCAGGGAAGAACGGCTATCCGGATATGGACCATTGGGTCTATCCCTTTAAGAAATTGATAGATATTAAAAATCCCTTGCTTCGCGGATGCCTTGTGGGTGGAGGAGTGATCCTCGTATCGAAGATACTCTTATCTCTCCGCGCGGAGCTTGACATGCTGATCAACGGGCTTTTCATTAAGACCTTGCCCGACGTGATAGACACGGTCGCCACTTACGCTTCGGATATCGCTTGCGGAGTTTTGGCATATACGGTTATGGTGTTCGCCATCATAAAGGCATTTGAATTAACGGACAAAAATAAAAGCAAAAAATAAAAAACGCAATACTAAACAGGAGAAGGATCATGAAGGACATTAAAAGAAATCTTACAATGCTTACAGACTTTTACGAGCTGACGATGAGCAACGGATATTTTCTTTGCGGAATAAAGGACCGTACGGTTTATTTCGACGTGTTTTACAGAAATAATCCCGACGGCGGCGGATACGCTATTGCGGCGGGTCTTGAGCATATAATCGAATACGTGCAGGATCTTTGCTTTGACGACGAGGATATCGAGTATCTCAGAGGCAAGAATCTCTTCTCCGAGGAATTTCTTGAATATCTCAAGGGCTTCAGGTTTACGGGAGATATGTGGGCTATCCCCGAGGGTACGGTTGTTTTCCCAGGCGAGCCGCTTATTACTGTACGCGCTCCTGCAATTGAAGCGCAGTTTATCGAGACGTTTATTCTTATGATCATAAATCACGAGTCGCTTATCGCAACTAAGGCGGCGAGAATCACAAGAGCCGCAAAGGGACGCGCGGTATCCGAATTCGGTTCCCGCAGAGCACAGGGCGCTGACGCTGCAATGTACGGCGCGAGATCTGCGTATATAGGCGGATGTAACTCTACCGCCTGCGCTATCTCCGACGAGCTTTTCGGAGTTCCCGCAACGGGCACTATGGCTCACGCGTGGGTACAGATGTTTGACACCGAATACGAGGCGTTCAAAACGTACTGTGAGATATATCCCAATAATGCAACTCTTCTTGTTGATACATACAACGTAATCGAGTCGGGTATTCCGAATGCGATCCGCGTTTTCAACGAGGTATTAAAGCCTCGCGGAATTGAAAATTGCGGTATCAGAATCGACTCGGGCGACATTACCTACCTTTCAAAGAAGGTCAGAAGGATGCTTGACGATGCGGGCTGGACCAAGTGTAAGATCATAGTTTCCAACTCGCTTGATGAATATATAATCAGAGAGCTTATCCGTCAGGGCGCTGAGGTTGATGCCTTCGGCGTAGGCGAGCGACTTATTACCTCAAAGAGCCATCCTGTATTCGGCGCGGTTTATAAGCTTTGCGCTATCGAGGACGGAGAAGGTAACATTATACCCAAGATCAAGATAAGCGAAAACGTAGGCAAGATCACAACTCCTCATTTCAAGAAGGTTTACAGACTTCGCGGAAGAGACACGGGCAAGGCGGAGGCGGACCTCATTTGTCTTCACGATGAGATCATTGACGATACGAAGCCTATTGAAATATTCGATCCTGATCATACGTGGAAGAGAAAAACTCTTGATAACTTCGTAGCCGAGGAGCTTCTCGTGAAGGTGTTTGACCACGGTGAGCTTTGCTATAAGCTTCCTACCCTTGAGGAGATCCGCGCGCGTAAGGAAGCCGAGATCGAGGGTATGTGGGATGAGGTGAAGAGATTTACAAATCCCCACAACTATTACGTTGACCTTTCTCAAAAGCTTTGGGACATCAAGTATAAGATGCTCAGAAGATAATTTTAAAAATCTATTACACCTTGAAAGGTGGTAACATAATGACACTTAATTTTCAAAATTTTTGGAGCAATATAGTTGCGTTTTTGAAGAATTATATTGTGTTCCCGATCTCAAATATCACGCTGATCGATATTCTTGATATACTTATACTTTCGGTGCTTATTTATACGGTGTACAAGTTTATCCGTGAGCGACGCGCTACAAGATTGGCGCTCGGCGTAGTGCTTATGGTTCTCGTATACGTTGTCAGCGACCTTCTCAATATGATAGCGATAAGCTCTATTTTGAAGAATTTCTACGCGGTCGGCATTATGGCGATATGCGTAATTTTTCAGCCTGAGCTTCGTGACGTTCTTGAAAACGTGGGATCTACGTCCATTTATTTCAAGAAAAAGGCAAAGCGCGCGAATGCTGAGGATGAGCAGACGCTCAAGCTTGTAGAGGAAATATCCGCGGCGGCATTCGAGCTGTCCCAGAAGGGCGAGGGTGCGCTTATCGTGATCGAGAGATTCGGCAGACTCAGAAATCAGATGAGCGAGGGAACAAAGCTTGACGCGGTAGTGTCCCGTCAGCTCCTTTGCAATATCTTTGTAAATAAGTCTCCGCTTCACGACGGTGCGGTCATTATTCGTGACGGACGTATTATTGCGGCATCCAGCAAGTCCAAGACTATTTCCGAGAACGACGATATCGTTGAGGGACTTGGCACAAGACACAGAGCCGCGCTTAAGATAAGCGAGGTTAGTGATGCGATAGTAGTCGTAGTATCCGAGGAAACGGGCAATATTTCGGTTGCTAACAACAAGATATTGAAGCGCAACTATAACGATATCGGAGCGGGAGGCAAGCGCAAGTCCACGGATCTTCGTGATGACCTCTTTAAGCTTATGACAGGTAAGACGGTTCAGGATATGGTATCCAAGACCATTAAGGACGAAACACTCATTATAAACGACGAGCTTCGCGGTGTTGATGAAGCCGAGGAAGAATAAGGCACGGAGGGAAGATAAATGAAACAACATAATTTCATATATGACTCTGATGCCAACGGCGACGGCATCATCGTAGCTTCCTCAAAAAAGAGAAAGCTTGACATTATCGCAAGAATTATTTGTCTTGTTTTCGCGTTCTTTATGTGGATCTATTTCGTTAATATCAACGACGACGACGTTACGACCGAGATCAAGGTTGCGCTCGACGTTGTCGGCGAGGAAACTCTTAAGGCGGAGACGGGACAGATGGTTTACGGTCTTGACACGCAGGAGATCACTATCGTTGTCAAGGGAACTAACAGAGATATAAAGAAGTTCAGCGCGTCCGATTACAAGGTTACGGTTGACGTAAGTAATATTTCGGGCTCGGGCAAGCACACGATCGACGTTAAAACGGTTCTTCCCGGAGATTCTTCCGTAAAGCTTTCCGTTGAGAGCATTCAGCCCCAGAACGTAACGATCTATTCTGACGAGGTATTTTCCGACGAGGTGCCGCTTGAGGTGGTAAACGCCGGTATCACGACGCCCTATATTCTCGGCAACATAACAAAGTCTGCCGATAAGGTAAGAATTACGGGTCCTCGCGCGATCGTTAACTCGATTGACAAGGCTCAGTTCCGCATTTCCGACAGCAATCCCTTCCATACAAGCACAACGTATACGGGCTTCAAGCTTGATTTCTGTGATGTTAACGGAGAATATATGCCCTATGACGACACCGTTATTACATACTCAACGAGTGATATAAGAGTCGAGGTGCCTATCTATGCCAAGACTCACGTAGGCGTGTCCGTGCTCTCGGGCGGCGCACCCGTTGATGCAAGCAAGTACACCGTGACGGTGGATCACGCCTCCATTTCGGTTATCGGAGATCCGACGTTCATACAAACGGATGCGGTTAAGAGCTTCAAGATCCCTCTTGTTCTTACCGAGGATGAGCTGAATAGCGGAACAGTAGTAAAAATAATTTCCGACAGTGATTTGCTTGCGGGCTTAAAGCTTGACAGAGATGCTCTTGAGGGTGGCGCATCGTCGATTATGATCACTATCACAATAACGAAAAACAGTTGATTCAGATGACAAAAAAATATATACTTGACGGAGTCAAGGCGGACATAGATCTGAATGAAAACGAGATCCTTGATATTGCGAGAAAAAAGCTTCGCGCGGCAGGTATGGACAGCTCGTCGTACGATCTTAGTCTTTACAAGAAATCTATTGATGCGAGAAAGCGAGATAGTATAAAGTTTGTCTGCTCGTTTACCTTGACTCCCAAAAATGATAAGCCCATAAGAGTGAAGGGGGATGCCTTAAAGCTCCGCGAGGTCGATGCCGAAAAGCTCAACATCGGCAAGATCAGGAAAGCTCCCGAGCATCCGCCACTCGTGGTGGGTATGGGTCCTGCGGGACTCTTTTCGGCTCTGCTTTTGGCGGAGAATGGCTTTCGCCCTATAATCATCGACCGAGGCGACAGTGTTACGGATCGAGTTGCGGCGGTTGAAAAATTCTATTCTACGGGTATTCTTGATACCGAGTCCAATATTCAGTTCGGCGCGGGCGGTGCGGGTACGTTTTCCGACGGTAAGCTGCTGACGAGAATAAACGATCCTCTCGTCGACTACGTGCTCGAGCGTCTTCATTCCTTCGGCGCGCCCGACGAGATAATGACGAAGGCAAAGCCGCATATCGGTACGGACAAGCTTCGTATCGTGGTTCAGAAGCTCCTTGACAGGATTGAGAGCCTGGGCGGCAGGGTTATTTACAGATGCAAGCTTCTCTCGGTTGACGAGACCGCGGATGGAATAGTGGCGCACACAACAAAGGGAGATTTTCTCTGCTCGTCCTGTGTTTTAGCGCTTGGCCACAGTGCGAGAGACACTTATTATACGCTTGTTCAGGATAATTTTGCGGTCGTTCCCAAGCCCTTTTCGGTGGGCGTGAGAATCGAGCATTTAAGAGAAGATATTGAATACGGTCTTTTCGGCGAGCACGCGGGCAATAAAAATCTCGGTGCGGCGGAATACGCGCTCTCCGACACTACGGGTGACCGCGGAGTATATACGTTTTGTATGTGTCCGGGTGGAGAGGTTATGGCGGCGGCGTCCGAGGAGGGCGGCGTTGTCGTAAACGGTATGAGCCATTACGCGAGAGACGGCAGAAATTCCAATTCCGCGATCGCGGTATCCATAAAGCTGTCAGACGTTGAGCCGTACGAGGGCTCGGCGGCGCTTGGCGGCATTGAATTTCAAAGAAAAATAGAGAGAGCCGCATTCGTAGCGGGAGGCAAAGACTATTCCTGTCCGCTTCAGACGGTTGGCGACTTTCTTAAAAATAAGAGGGGCACAGCCCCCACAAGAGTTACTCCCACGTATATGGGAGGAAATAAATACATACTTGCCGAAATGGACGGGGTGCTTCCCGATTACGTTTGCGAGAGATTGAGATTCGGTATTTCGGCATTTGACAGAAAAATACGCGGCTTTGGAGCGGATGATGCGATCCTGCTCGGAGCTGAGACGAGAACGTCCTCTCCCGTAAGAATCCTGCGAGGCGAGGATATGCAAGCCATTGGCAAAAGAAATATTTACCCTTGCGGCGAGGGAGCCGGTTATGCCGGCGGTATTACGAGCGCCGCAGTTGATGGAGTGAAGGTAGCTCTTGCTATCCTTCGCGAATAAAGATGAGCGAAATCAAGTGTATTTTACTTGATTTCGCTCCCCGAATTTGAAGAAAATTAAAATAAGGATAAATGTTTTGACGGGTAATGCGGTAATGGACCAATCTGCCGTATTATCATAAAAACACGGTGAAAAAATGAATAACGGCACAACAAGGAGCAAGCTCTGGAGTGTGTTGTACGATGACGCAAGCGCCGAGGCGAGACGCGCGATAGAGGAGATATCTGTATCTATCGGACTTTCGCTTACCTGCGCAAAGATTCTGTACAATCGCGGCTGCAGAGATGCTAAGGATGCAAAGAACTTCCTCTCCACGGGAGTTGAGAAGCTTCGTTCTCCATTCCTCTTAAAGGATATGGACAAGGCGGTGGACAGGATTTCCCACGCGCTTGATATTGGTGAGAAGATCACTATTTACGGCGACTATGACGTTGACGGCGTAACCTCGGTTACACTTTTATACCTCTACTTAAAGAGCATAGGCGCTATCGTTGACTATTACATCCCCTCAAGAGAGGGAGAGGGCTACGGCCTTTCCGCAGGCGCTATCGACAACCTCAAGGCGAGCGGAACACAGCTTATTATTACGGTTGATACGGGTATTACCGCGGCTGAGGAAACTGAATATGCAAAGAGTCTCGGTATTGAGACCGTGGTTACAGACCATCACGAATGTCTTTCGGTTTTGCCCGACGTGTGCGCTGTGGTAAATCCCCACAGACCCGATTGCGACTATCCATTCCCCGAGCTTGCGGGCGTTGGCGTGGTGTTCAAGCTTGTGTGCGCTATGGAGTTGAGCAGAAGCCTGTATACCGATGAGAAGGTGGTTTTGCAGAGAATATGCGATACCTATTCCGACCTTGCGGCGCTCGGTACGGTTGCGGACGTTATGCCGCTTTGCGATGAAAACCGCGCTATTGTAGGTATGGGACTCAAGAGAATGTCCGATGAGCCCCGAATCGGTCTTGCGGCTCTTATGGAGGCATCAACAAACGTAAGCAACGCGAAGCCTGTGATTGCGAAGAGCTCTTCGGTACAAAAGAGAAGAAAGATAGACGCGGGCTATATCGGCTTCGGTATTGCTCCGAGGATCAACGCGGCGGGAAGAATCAGCAGCGCGACGAAGGCGGTGGAGCTTCTTCTTTCGGAAAGCTATGGCGTAGCGTACGAAAAGGCGGTCGAGCTTTGTGAGATAAACATTCTCCGTCAGACCGAGGAGAACAAAATCGCGGAGTCTGCTTACGAGATAGTTGACCGAACACACGACTTTAAGAATGATAAAATTATCGTAATAGCGGGAGATCATTGGCACCCCGGTATTATAGGTATCGTGGCATCCCGCGTTACCGAAAGATACGGCTTGCCCGCGATATTGATTTCCTTTGACGGCTCTATGGGTGATGAGCAGAGCCCCGACGATCTCGGTAAGGGATCGGGCAGAAGTATTAAGGGAATAAACCTTTGTGAAGCGCTCAAATCCTGTGAGGACTGTCTTGAAAAGTATGGCGGACACGAGCTTGCGGCAGGACTTTCCGTACGTCGCGACCGTATCGACGAGTTTAAGACGAAGATAAATCAGTTTGCGCGCGAGAGCCTCGGAGACGGGGATTTCATTGAAAAAACGTACGCGGATTGTATGCTTGATCTTGCGGATGCGGATATATCGGTGGCAAACGAGCTGTCAAAAATGGAGCCCTTCGGAGTTGCGAATCCTACGCCCCAGTTTATGATGAGCGATCTTTTCGTGCAGAGCGTGTTTACTATCGGCGGAGGAAAGCATACCAAGCTTATTCTTTCCGACGGTGTAAGAAGCATTCAGGCAGTTCTTTTCGGCGTTGGCGGCTTTGATTTCAAGTTCTGCCGTAACGATCGTGTGGATATAATTTGCAAGCTTAACATAAATGAATTCCGCGGAGAGAAGAATCTTCAGCTCGTTATCTCCGAGATAAGACTCTCCGAGAGTTATGAGGGTGAGCTTGTCGGCTATGCCGAGCAGTACGGGGAAATGATCGCATCGGGCAGTATTCGTCTTCCCGACGGCGAGGAAATTACACGTGCGGACGTGGCTTCCGTGTACAGATTTTTAAAGGAAAACGTAGGGGCGGGCATCTGCTACCGTGATCTTTTCAGAATTATAAACAGCGAGGGCTCAAAGAGAATAAGCTATATAAAGCTGCGTCTCGTTATTGATATTCTTTGCGAGATTAGTGTTTGCGGTATCGTAAAATACGATTGCGGCGAGGCGGTCGAGCTTTACGCGGACGCGAAAAAGACAAGACTTGAGTGCTCAAAAACATATTGCGCGCTCGCTTGATAAACAAGAATTAAACATACGATTTTTTGATTGATGCCGAGCTTTCGGCGGATTGGAGTAAGGTATGGAGAATGGTGCTAACGTGCCGCATACTGATATAGAACGCCTTTGCGATCTACTTAGATTTACGGGCAAAAAATATGATATTGATAAGATAAGACGCGCCTATGATTACGCGTATACGCTTCATGAGGGACAGTACCGCGCAAGCGGAGAAATGTATATTTCCCATCCTGTGGCAGTTGCGGAGATCGTAGCGGGCCTTGAGCTTGACACGGATTCTATATGCGCGGCACTTCTTCACGACACGGTGGAGGACTGCTCGGATAAGACGGACTTAAATGAAATCAAAAAGCAGTTCGGCGAGGAGGTAGCGCTTCTCGTTGACGGCTTGACAAAGCTCGTTTCTCTTCAGGTTGAGGATAAGGAGGAGCGTCAGATCGAGAGCTTACGCAAGATGCTTCTCGCTATGTCTCGTGACGTAAGAGTTATCTTCATTAAGCTCTGCGACCGTCTTCACAATATGCGAACTCTTGGCGCGAAGCGAGAGGATAAGCGCCGTCTTACTGCGCTTGAAACGATGGAGGTTTACGCCCCCTTGGCTCACCGACTCGGTATGCAGAAGATCAAGCAGGAGCTTGAAAATATAGGTATTTCCTATCTTGACCCTATTGGCTACGCGCAGGTCAAGGAGGACATCGAGCTTAAGTACGGTAAGAGCCTGAATTTTATTGAAAACGTAAGAAATACTATTTCCGAATCGCTTGACGCCAGCGGAATGAAATACACGCTTGAGGGACGAATCAAGACGGTTTACAGTATCTATAAGAAGATGTTCAAGCAGAATAAGTCTTTCGACGAGATTTACGACTTCTATGCGCTTCGTATTATCGTTGACACGGAGCTTGAATGTTACACCGTGCTTGGTATGATTCACGAGATGTTCAATTCCATCCCAGGTCGATTCAAGGACTATATTTCCACGCCTAAGCCCAATATGTACCGCTCGCTTCATACGACGGTTATCGGTCGCGACGGTATCCCCTTTGAGGTACAGATAAGAACCTGGGAAATGCACCACATGGCTGAATACGGTATTGCGGCGCATTGGAAGTACAAGTCGGGCGCATCCTCTAAGGAGGATATGGACAAGAAGCTTGAGTGGATCAGAAAGCTTATTGAGGCGGAGGACGACGTAAAGGACAGCGCGGAATTCTTCCACGCGTTCAAGACGGACATTTTCCACGACGAGGTGTTCGTGTTCACGCCGAAGGGCGACGTTATTGCGCTCGCGCAGGGCTCGACGGTTATAGACTTTGCTTACGCCATTCACTCGGCGGTAGGTAACAGGATGATGGGCGCGAAGATCAACGGATCTATCGTTCCTATCGACAGAGTAGTGGAGAACGGCGAGATCGTAGAGATCCTTACCTCGTCGAGTGTCAAGGGTCCAAGCCGAGATTGGCTTAATATTGTTAAGACCAGTGAAGCGAGAAACAAGATCCGTCAGTGGTTCAAGAAGGAGACTCGCGCTGAGAATATTATCGTCGGCAAGAATATGTTTGACGGCGAGATAAAGAAGCTTATTCCCAAGCTCAGTGATACCGAGAAGCAGGAGATAGCGACGCTTATAGGCGAGAGAATCGGATTTGCATCTGCGGACGATCTCTATAACGCGCTTGGCTTTGGCGGTGTCTCTATTCAGAAGGTTACCAATAAGCTCAAGGAAGAGGCGACAAAGAGAGTCATTCCCGAGCCTATGCCTATTGAAACCATTGAGGAAGCTATGGTTACAAAGGCGAAGCCCAAGAACTTCAAGTCAAACAGCGGTATTATCGTTGACGGTGAGAGTGGCTGCGCGGTTAAATTTGCAAAGTGCTGTAATCCTTTGCCGGGCGACGAGGTTATCGGCTTTATCACGAAGGGATACGGTATTTCTATTCATAAGAAGGACTGCCCGAATGCTATTTCGGGAGCGGCGAATCCCGAGAGCCGCGACCGTTGGATAGAGGCGCATTGGGAAACTCCCGAGGACACGGGTGTATCGAAGAACGTTTACGAGGCGCTCCTTCAGGTATTTACCGAGGATAAGATCGGTATGCTTGCTAATATTGCCGTGGCGCTTGCGGATATGAAGGTTATGATCCTTCAGGTAAACTCCAGAAAGAAGGCAAACGGTGATTACATTATTGACCTTAAGGTAAGCTGTAAGAATATCGACCACTATTATTCTATCGTGTCCAGACTTCGTACTCTTGACGGCGTTCTTGACGTTGTCAGAGGCTTCTCGTCATAAAAATAATTGATTTTAGGAAGAACATAAAATGAAAGCAGTATTACAAAGAGTAAAAAGAGCGTCTGTTGAGGTTGACGGCGAGGTTGTCGGCTCGTGCGGAGAGGGACTTCTCATCCTTCTCGGAGTAGCGCAGGGCGATACCGAAAAGGAAGCTGACGCGCTTGCAAAGAAGATCGTCGCGCACAGAATTTTCACGGATGAGAACGGAAAGATGAATCTCTCCGTTCGTGATATCGACGGCGAGGCGCTCGTTATTTCACAGTTTACTCTTATGGCTAACTATAAGCACGGAAACCGTCCCGAATTTTTGGCGTCTGCTCCCCCAAACGAGGCAAACCGCCTTTACGAGTACTTTAAGGGACTTTTGGCAAAAGAGCTTCGTCACGTTGGAAGCGGTATTTTTGGCGCGCACATGGACGTGTCGCTTGTAAATCACGGCCCCGTTACCATCGTTATGGACAGTGACGTATTACTCAAGAAGGGATAAGTAAAATGAAAGTTTACATAGACGGAAATATCAATCAATACTACGTGCAGATGCTGTGTATGATATTTTTCCCGGGCGCAAAGTTCTCGCAGAGCGAGGAGGAGGACGGGGAGAATCCCGTGCTTCATCTGACGTACCGCGAGGATGATGACGGCGCGCACGCGTACGCGAAGGTATATCTCGGTGAGAAGAGCGCCGAGAGTGAGCGCCATTACGTAAAGCGTGAGGATATAAGCGCGGATAGACTTAAAAAGATCGTAGTTGGCGACGCTGTGCTCACCGCCTGCGGTGATCTTCTCGGCTACCGTCCCTCGTGGGGTATGCTCGTCGGAGTTCGTCCCTCAAAGGTGGCGACCGAGATGCTCAAGAGCGGTATGTCCAAAACAAAAGTTAAGAAGCAGCTGACAAGCGATTATTTCGTAATTCCCAAGAAGGCGGCGCTTGCGACCGAGGTAGCTATAAACGAGGATAAGCTTATCGGCACGCCCGACAAAAAGGATTGCAGCGTATACATTTCAATTCCTTTCTGCCCGACAAGATGCGCGTACTGCTCGTTCGTTTCATATACCTCAAAGAAGCTTCTCGATACCATTCCCGATTATCTTGTACAAATGAAGCGCGAGCTTGTCGCGACCTTTGATTTTATCAAGAGAATGGGACTTAATCTAAAGACCGTATACATAGGTGGCGGCACGCCTACGACTCTTGACGAGATCCAGCTTGCCGATCTGCTTGAAACGATCAGCAGTAATATCGACGTTACAAAGCTTGAGGAATATACGCTTGAGTGCGGACGCCCCGATACGATCAACGAGGAAAAGCTCCGCATAGCCAAGCAGTACGGAGTTGGCAGAATAAGTGTAAATCCTCAGATAATGAATGACGAGGTTTTGCGCAACGTAGGACGCGCGCATGATACCGAGTGCTTCCTTCGCGCCTATGAAATTGCTAAAAAATCGGGTATTCCCGTAATCAATACCGACCTTATAGCAGGTCTTCCCGGGGATAAGTTCAAGACCTTCTCGGATTCCTTCGACAAGATACTGGCTCTCCGTCCCGAGAACATTACGGTACATACCTTTACCGTAAAGAATGCTTGCGATGCTCTGCGCAACGATAAGAATATTTATTCCATGCGCGGTGGCGACGTAGGTAAGAGCGTCGACTACTCGCAGATCAAGGCGCAGCACGAGGGCTATTTGCCTTACTATATGTACAGACAGAAGAATACGGTCGGAAATTTCGAAAACGTAGGACTTTCCTTGCCCGGTTGCGAGGGACTTTATAACATCTATATGATGGAGGAGGTTCACTCCATATTCGCGGTCGGTGCGGGTGCTGTGTCGAAGTTTGTCGATTATTATCCCGCGGACGGCAAAAAGAGAACTATTGAGCGCGCGTTCAACCTTAAATACCCTTATGAGTATCTTGCGAGCGACAGAACACAGGAGAAGCTTGACGCGGCGGAAAAGTTCTATATTGAACATAAATTAGTTTGATTTCGCATATACTGATAAGTATAGCTTATTTTAAAAAATATTAAAGAAAGGCGGTAAGCTATGAAAACACATACTGTAAACGGACGTTTAATTGCGGATAAAGAATTTATAGAAAACTGTGACGACAGATTTGACGCGGCGCTTTCACTTGCCGCACACAGAGTTTTTTCGGGCGATGAGAAAATAATCGGGCTTACAGGCCCCACCTGCTCGGGAAAAACCACGGCGGCGAAAAAGCTCAAATCAATTGTTGAGGGTATGGGAAAGAGGATGCAGGTCATCTCTCTTGACGATTTCTTCAAGGATGAATTTTCAAAGCAAGAAATAGACAGAAGCACATCTGACGCCGACGGACTTGATTTTGATTCCCCCGATACACTTGATATGCCCCTGCTTACACAGTTTGTACACGATCTTTTCTCAAAGGGAAGAGCAATGAAGCCGATCTTTGATTTTAAGACGGGCACGCGCCCCGAGTACCATGAAATAGTCCGACACGACGAGGACGTTTTCGTGTTCGAGGGAATTCAGGTGCTTTATCCCGAGGTGGTAAAGCTTCTCGGCAGCGAGGGAAGCAAGACGCTCTTTGTGTGTCCTCAAAGCGCAATAAAGGTTGGCGAGAGGGTGTTTGAGCCCCATGAGATAAGACTTCTTCGTAGAATCGTGCGAGACAACAATTTCAGAGATACGAACGCGAATTTCACGATGTCTCTCTGGGAGAGCGTAAGACGGAACGAGGAGAACAATATTTTCCCTAACGTTGACGACAATTGCGTTATGGTCGATACGACACAGGCGTATGAGATCAACATTTTAAGACCGTATCTTTTAAAGGATCTTAAGGACATCACTCCTGACAGTAAAAATTACGCGGCAAGACTTGAAATTGAAGCAAAGCTTGAGGGAATCCGCGATTCCGATAGCGCATTTATAAGAGAAAACTCACTTTATAAGGAATTTGTTTAAATGAAAACATTAATTAAAAACGTACATCTTACCGAAAAATACGGATTTGAAAACAAGACGGTAAATATTCTCATCGAGGACGAATTTATTAAATACGTAGGCACGGACAGTAATTTTGAGGGCGTAGACAAGGTTATTGAGGGTAATGGAAACCTCGTTATCCCCGGCTTTTACAATGCTCACTGCCACAGCTCAATGACACTCTTCCGCGGCTACGGAGACGATCTTCCTCTTGACGTTTGGCTCAACACGAGAATTTTTCCCGCAGAGGAGAACTTAAATAACGAGCGTACCTATTGGGGAACTATGCTTGCGGCGGCGGAGATGCTTCGTGGCGGTATCGTTTCGTTCTCGGATATGTATATGTTTATGGATTCGGTTGCCGAGGCGGTAAACGAGACGGGTATCAAGGCAAACCTTGCCCGCTCCATCGTTTCCTTTGATAAGGATATCGAGATGAAGGACGACTTCCGCACTCTTGAATCCATTGAGTTTGCAAAGAAATGGCACGGCGCAAATAACGGCAGAATCAAGGTTGATATGTCTCTCCACGCGGAATATACGAACGTAGAGAAGTGCGCAAGATACGTTGGCGAATATGCAAAGGAGAACGGACTTCGTATGCAGTTCCACCTCTCCGAGACTGAGAAGGAGCATATGGAGTGCATCGGCAGACACGGAATCACACCTACGGAGTTTTTCCTTCGCGCAGGTGTGCTTGACGTTCCTTCAACTGCGGCTCACTGTGTATATCTTACTGAAAACGATATGGATATTTTAGCAGAGAAGGGAACCTTCGTGGCGCACAACCCCGTAAGCAATCTTAAGCTCGGTAGCGGCATTATGCCTTACTCCCTTATGAGAGCGCATGGTGTAAACATTGCGCTCGGTACTGACGGTGTTGCGTCCAACAATCGCCTTGATATGATCCGCGAGCTTCAGTTTGCGGCTCTTATCCATAAGGGCAACGAGCGAAATGCGGCGGCAACGAACGCGAGAGATATAATTGACATAGCGACCGTAAACGGAGCAAGATCGCAGGGACGTGATGATTGCGGCGAGATCAAGGCGGGATATCGCGCCGACCTCGTTATGCTGGATATGAGCGCATTCAACAATATCCCCGTGTACAGCTATGAATCCTCCGTGGCTTATAGCGTAAAGACCGAGGACGTAGTTCTTACTATGATCGACGGAGACATACTTTACAATAACGGCGAATATACTACAATTGATAAGGAAAGACTTAAGTACGAATTTTCGGACGTGGTTGCTCACTATTTCGATTGATGCCGTCTTTGTAGTATTGGCGGCGGGAGGTTGCTTTGCCGAGGATACTGTCAAAGGGTGGCGTAAATACATTTTTGTCGGGGGTGCTGAGCCTTAGCGCCTCGACGGTTTTAGTTAAAATAATAGGATTGTTTTATAAAATTCCCATGCTCAGTCTCGTAGGAGGCGAGGGCATGGGATATTTCAATTCTGCTTATGAGATATACTCGCTTTTGTGCATCATCTCGATCACGGGCCTGCCCGTCGCGATGTCCGTCATCATTTCGGGCGCGCGGGATAAGGCCGACGGGGTGCTTAGTGTGTCTCTTAAGCTCTTTGCGGCAATAGGCGTTATTTTTTCTGCGCTTATGCTTGTTTTCTCGCACAATATTGCCGAGGGACTTAAAAGCGAGAAGGCTTATTACAGTATTCTTGCCATATCGCCGTCTCTTTTTTTAGTGTGCGTCATGGGCGCTTATAAGGGCTATTTTCAGGGGCTTTCGGATATGAGACCTATTTGTGTGTCGTCGATCATAGAAGCCCTCTCAAAGCTGATTTTCGGGCTTCTCTTCGCTATGATTGCGATACGGATGAGTCTTCCCGTTCACATTGTTGCGGCGGCGGGAGTTTTCTCAATAACTCTCGGTAGCGCGATAAGTCTTTTGTATTTTGTACTGTATAAAAGAAAACGGTCGGGGAAGACAAAAAGGCCGCCGACTCTTGATAAGGGCGAGCGGCGTAGGATAATATTTGATATTGTAAGGATATCGTTTCCTGCGACGTTATCCTCAATTATGATGAGTCTTGTAAGAATCGTGGATATGACGATGATTTTGCGGCGCCTTCAGGATATCGGGTATACAAGCGAGTATGCAAACACAATTTACGGAAGCTATACGACTATGGCAATCCCGATCTTTTCGCTTGCGGCGGCGCTCGTAAGCTCGGTCGCGATTCCTCTTATCCCTGAGCTTTCACGGGAAATCTCAAGAGGGGATACGGAGGCAGAGGGGGATAAAATATCCTGTGCGCTTTCACTGACGACTTATATAAGCTGTCCTGCTATGATAGGAATATCACTTTTTTCGGGAGAGATACTGTCGCTTATATTTAAAAATCAGACCGAGGGCGTAAGACTTATCACACCGCTTTTAGGCCTGCTCGGGCTATCGGTAACATCAAGTGTTCTGATAACGCTCACAAACGCTATGCTTCAGGCGTACAGGCAGGCGGCAAAGCCGCTGATATCCATGTCGGCGGGGTGTCTTTTAAAAATTATTCTTTCCTTTATTCTTATAGGAACCAAACAAATAAATATTTTTGGCGCGCCAATCGGAACGTATTTTTGTGATCTTCTTATATGTATCTTGAATTTTGTATTTTTATTTAAGTATTTTAAGGGTAGAATTAGCTTTAAGGATACTGTCGTGATTCCCGCGCTATGCTCGGCGGCATCCATAATACCCGTATTCCTTGTAATGAGAACAGTTCAGAATTACGTCGGCGGAGGCAGTGTTCTGACACTCGTGTCGGTCATCTCGGCGGCGGTGCTGTATTTGATTATTGCGGGCAGAAAAATATTCAAATTAAAAGACCTCGGAGGATGATTCCGAGGTCCTTTTTATTACGGTGCGGCAAGCTTTCTTATCATATCCGTGATGACGAGGTCACGGTGGATATAATAAATATAGTTCATGGGCTTGCCCGCGGGATTGTCGATGTATTTGAGGTCTTCGCTGACGTTAGGTGCGTGAACGAACTTGGGCGCCATCGTGCGGTGTCCTTTGTTGAAAATAAACGCCGCCGCGCAGGAGTCCCACATTGATCTTGACCAGGGCGTGCCCGCAAAGTGCTTTTCGGTGTCCTGAATAGTGTTCTGAACGAGGTAGTCGCAGAGCTTATTTTTTCCGAGGAGCCAATGCTCAAGCTCGGGGCGGGATATTCTTACTCCACTCGCTACGCCTCGGCAGGGAACCTGAATCAAGGGAACGATAGCGTTGAATACTATGTTTACACCGATTATGTCCTGACTCATATTAAATTCGTTTGTGTCGTGGAAATCGCGACCGTGTCCGCCGAGCCATACGATAACAATGTTATCGCAAATCGAGGGATCCATAATAAGTGCGGATGCAATATTCGTAATAGCGGCAATACCTACTACGTAGAGGGGATTGTCGGGGGTGTAGTTCTTCGCACGGGCAACAAGGTCGCGCGCCGCCTCGGATTCTACGGGAATATGCTCGCTCTTAAGATATTCTCTGGCACCGTAGAATACGTCAACCTTTCGGTCCATAAGATCGAGGAGCTTGTGTATCTCGGCGTAGCTCTTGAGCATTCCGTCCTCGGGACCTGTGGATTTGTCGTTTGTAAACGGTGCGGCGTAAATTGCCTTTACATCACACTGCGAGGGTGATTTTAACAGATATGCGATTGCAAACTGGTCATCTATTTCATTGTATGCATCCGTGTCGATAACAACGTCGACCTTTTTTTCGGGCGCATAGAGATTCTTCAATATTTGGGCGCTTGTCATAAAAATTCTCCAATTACTGTAAGAGGGGTGTTAGGGGCACTATGCCTTTGCCTCTGCGGCAATTCTCTGGTTTATAAATTCCTCGACTGAGCTGAACGGAATATCAAATACGGAAGCAAATTCACTGTAAAGGCAGTATTTTGCTCTCTTTTCGTATTCGGTATCGGTCTCGCTGAGTCTCTTCTTTGTTATTTTTGTAATTTCGCGTCTTGTATGAACTGACTTTATGATCTTTACGTATTCCTCAAGGTCTCCCGACGAGAGAGCTTCCTTATACTTATCGCGTCGATTCTTTTCGTATTCAACAACAAGCTCGGGAATATAGGGAATTTTGTCAATAATACAGTATGCCTCGTCCTTTGTTATCAGATGTCGCATAGACACTCTGACGTTATCGCAGGGAGTTATAATTATATTGCTGGCAGACTCGTAAAGCGGTGTTAACAAATAAAACGTCCTTGTGTCATTTTTATCCACAGGTGACTTGCAATATTCGGTAACTGAGTAAACTCCGTTGTTGCCGTACACTATTAAATCTCCTATGTTAAACATTAAAGAACCGTCCTTTCTTGAATTGCCGTGTGGTTGAAATCAGTCTACATATATATTAATTATATCATAATTTGTATAAATATAAAAGTGTGATTTTGCACAAAAAAATAACAAATTTTTTGTAAAAATGTTTCAAATACGGTGGAATTTTGAGCAAAAATGAACAATCGTTTCTGATTTTTCGGTTGTATATAATTTGAAAAAACAGTCAATAATTCTTTTGCAAAAAGCATCAGAAAAGGAGATTGTTGTATATGAATGAGGCAGTACAGAATGAAGTATCAATGCTTGAGAATCTTTACAAGAACATGAAAATGGGCTCGGATTCCGCGATAAAGATAATTGAAAAGGCGGACGACGGCGAATTTAAAAAGGCTCTTACAAGTCAGCTGAACGGCTATGAGCGCTTTGCGGAAAAGATCAAGGAAAGACTTCACGCTCTCGGCTATATGGAAAAGGAAGAGGGCATGATGGCGAAGATGGGAGTTACGATTGGAATGACCATGAACACCATTATGGATTCAAGCGATAGCCACCTGGCGCAGATGACCGTTGAGGGCTCTACTATGGGTATTACCGATACGCTCAAGATCTTGCGCGAGAACGAAAACACAAGCGTTTCGGAGACGGCTATAAATCTTGCAAGAGATATTATCAGCTTTGAGGAAAAGAACGTAGAGACAATGAAGAAATTCATTTGATTTTCACAAGAAAAAAGGACGGTATACCCGTCCTTTTTCTTATTTTTCGATATAATTTTTAAGATAGAGTATAGCCTCGCGATATCCGTCAAGACCAAGTCCCATAAAGGTTTTTACCGCCGTGAGAGAAACGTAGGAGATTTGTCTGAAGTCCTCTCTCTTGGACACGTCGGAAATATGTACCTCGACTGTGGGAATGCCCACCGCCTTGAGCGCGTCGAGAATTGCTATTGAGGTGTGTGTGTACGCCGCGGGATTAATAATAATTCCGTCGAAAACATTGTACGCGTCCTGAATTTTGTCAACTATGGCGCCCTCGTGGTTGGACTGATAGATCTCGTAATCAATATTGTTTTCAATACAGGTATTCTTTATGAGCTTGCAGAGTGCAGAATAATTCTGATTTCCGTAAAGCTCAGGCTCGCGGATGCCGAGCATATTGAGATTAGGACCGTTGATGATTAAAAAATTCATACCTTTCACCTCACGTATCAAGTAATATATCGTAAATTGCAAGCGCCGCCGCTGCCTCAACAACGGGAACTGCGCGAGCTACTACGCAGGGATCGTGTCTACCGCCAATTTTTAGCTTCACGTTCTCCATTTTTGAGAGCGAAACGCTGTTTTGCTCCTTGGCAATGGAGGGCGTGGGTTTGAAAGCCGCGCGGAAGATGATGGGCATTCCGTTTGACATACCGCCGAGAATTCCGCCGCAGTTGTTTGTCTTTGTGTAAACATTTTCTCCGTCGGTGTAGAATTCGTCGTTGTTTTCGGAGCCGCGAAGCGCGGACGAGCCAAACCCAAGACCGAATTCAACTCCCTTAACTGCGGGAATGGAGAATACGAACGAGGAGATCCTGCTCTCAATTCCGTCGAATATATGCTCGCCGTGTCCTGCCGCAAGTCCGATAATAGCAGCTTCAACGATGCCGCCGACCGAATCTCCGTCAAGTCTTGCTTGGTCGATTGTCGCTTTCATCTTTTCGCCTGCCTCGTCGGAGATGACGGGGAAGTCCTTGCCGTTAAGACAAGACATCTGCTCGGCGGGGGAGATGGGGTCAAATTTCTCGTCCTGTACGTTGCCGATAGAGTATATATGTGATGCAATCAAAACGCCTTGTTCTTTCAGTATCTGCATACAGATTCCGCCCGCTACACACATAAGAGACGTGAGTCTGCCCGAGAAATGTCCGCCGCCGCGAAGGTCAACGCCCTCGCCGTATTTCATTCTCGCCGCATAGTCGGCGTGAGAGGGACGGGGAACGTCAACAAGTGAGGAGTAGTCGGATGAATGCTGATTTGTGTTGTGTATCTCGCACTCGATCCTCTCGCCCGTGGTAATATTGTTTTCGTCAAGTCCCGAGATAAATACGGGAATATCGGGCTCTTTTCTCTGTGTTGAGTATTTGTTTTGTCCCGGCGCTCTGCGAGACATAAGGAGCATAAGCTCGTCTTTATTGATCCTATGTCCTGCGGGGATGCCGTCGAGAGTCATAAATATCTTCTCGTCGTGCGAGCCGCCGAAGATGGAGAGCTTAAGGTTTTTTCCGTAGGTTGTAGACATAATTAATTTTCTCCGTTTAGGGTTAATTTGTCAAAATCACACTTGAAATTTGGGTAGGATTTATTTATAGCTTCAAATCCGCGAATAGTTACGGGATCATTACTTACCGTGGATGCAATAGCGGCGCTCATAGCGATTCTGTGGTCTTGGGCGGAGTTGACCTCACCACCCGAAAGCCTGCCGACACCGTAAATTATCATTCCGTCGGCTGTGGGAACAATGTTTCCGCCGATAGCGGATATCATATTGCAGGTCGAGAGAATTCTGTCGCTTTCCTTTATTTTGAGTCGCGCCGCGTTGTAGATTACTGTCTTGCCGTCCGCAACTGAGGCTACTGTCGCGATAATGGGCACGAGATCGGGAATCTGCGAGGCGTCAAGCTCGATTCCGCGCAGTTTGTTCTTTGAAACCGTTACTGCGTTGCCGCAGATGCTTATATTTGCACCCATCCCAGATAACGCGTCGAGAATTGCTTTATCTCCCTGCGAGGAATTCATATCAAGGCCCGTAACGGTTACGGGGGAATCACTCAAAGCTCCCGCCGAGAGAAAGAATGCCGCGTTTGACCAGTCTCCGCCGACGGTTACAAGCTCGGGGGAAGTGAATTTCCCCTTTGATCTTACGGTGAATTTACTGTCCGCATAATCTATGTCGCCGCCGAAAAGACGGATGGCGTCAAGAGTCATATCAATATATTTTTCGGACTCGATTTTGCCTTCAAGCGTAAGCGTGGAATCTCCCTCGGCAAGTGAGAGCGCGAAGAGGAGTCCGCTGATAAATTGCGAGGAGACGTTCGCCGCGATGCGATAATTTCCCGCGTTAAGCTTTCCCTTTACAGTAAAGGGATTTTCCCCCTGCGCCGACATCTTGATGCCTTCGTTTATGAGAAGCTCGTAAAGGGGAGAGAGAGGGCGACTTGGGAGTCTTCCGTGCATAGTGATTTCGGCTTCAACGCCAAGAGCCGCGATTATGGGAATGAGAAAGCGCAGAGTCGAGCCCGATTCTCCGCAGTCGAGACGCGCGGGAGAAACAGGGACGGTTATAGGCTCAACGGTAAAGCCGTCATGAACTCTTTTTATGCTTGCGCCGAGAGCATTGAGAGATAAGACCGTCGCGTCAATATCGTTGCTTGTGTCGGAGCAAATTATTTTTGTAGGCTTGTCCGAGAGGGCGGCGCAGATGAGCTGTCTGTGCGCCTCGCTCTTTGAGGAGATAGCGCGTATCTCACCCGAAAGTCTCGGACAGTTAAGAGTAATATCCATTTTTACACTCCCATCTCAAGAATTTCCCCAAGAGACGAAAGCTCGACCCTCATAAGTCTTGTGTCGCCAATGGAGTAGGGAACAACGAGATTAATTGAGCCCGAGCCGACCTTCTTGTCGGACACGGCAACACTTAGGATCTCGTCGGGAGTATAGGGGCAAGCGGTCGGAAGAGAATAAAGCTCTAAAATGCTCTTTATTTCAGCAAGCTCGCCGTCCGTAAGATATCCCATTTTATTGGAGATCTTTGAAACGTATAAAATTCCGATTGAGACCGCAGAGCCGTGGGATACAGAGAAGCCCGAATTTTGCTCTATGGTGTGCGCGATAGTATGACCGAGGTTTAAGAGCTGGCGCACACCTGTGTCGCGCTCGTCGATGTTGACTATATCGCGCTTGTTTTTTACACAGTTTTCAATTATGCTGTCAATATTTGAATCAATACCGCCCTTGAGCTTATCGAAAAGCGGGCGATCGTTGATAATACCGTACTTAATTACCTCGGCGCATCCGTCCGAGAATATTTCCTTCGGGAGAGTGTCAAGCGTTTTGGGATCGCAAAGAACGAGCGAGGGCTGATAGAACGCGCCCGCAAGGTTTTTGCCCGCGTCGAGATTGATTGCGGTCTTTCCGCCGACTGAGGAGTCGACCATTGAAAGAAGCGTTGTGGGTATCTGCACAAATTCAATTCCGCGCAAAAAGCTTGATGCAACGAAGCCCGCAAGGTCTCCGACAACGCCACCGCCGAGTGCTACGATAATATCCGCGCGGGAGATCTTGTTATCCGCTAAAAAGTTGAGGATCTTTATAAAATTCTCCGCGCTCTTTGAGTCCTCTCCGTGCGGGATGACGTACTTCAAAACCTCAAAGTCGTTATCTTGTAAGGATTTTTCCACCTTCTCACAGTAGAGCGAAAAAACGGTATCGTCGGTGATGATTACCGCATTTTTTGCCTTCGTTATCTCGCGAATATATTTTCCGCAGCTGTCTATTAAATTGTTTTCAATGAGAATATTGTAATTTCTTGACGCGTTTACGTTTACAATTTTCATTTTCGTCCTCTGATTAAAGCTATGATTTTGTCGGCGCAGGAGTCAATATCGCTGTCGTTTTCAACGGTAAAATCCGCAAAGCGCTCGTACATGGGGAGTCTTGTCGCATACATTTTTGAGAGATCCGCACCCATTGAAAGCGGTCTTCCGTCGCGCGAAAGACTGTTTATATCGCGCTTGATAAAAATAATTATTCCGTTTTGATGAAGCGGCTCGTAATTGTCGGGTATGGTTACCACGCCGCCGCCCGTGGAGATGATCTTTCCGCTTGATTTTCCCGCGTTTTTGACCTCGTTATGCTCAAGCGAGCGGAACACACCTTCGCCGAAGGTGGAGAATATTTCGGGAATGGGCATTTTTGCGTTTTGTTCGATCTCCTTATCGGTGTCGATTATTTCGCGACCGAGCTTTTCGGCGAGGGAAGCGGCTATTGTGCTTTTGCCGCAGCCGGGCATACCGACAAGGATTATATTAAGAGTTGTTTCTTCAAGTATTTTCGTGATTCTGTCGATCTCGCTATCATCTATCTTCTCGCCCGTGAAGATCTCCGAGGCACGCTTTGCCTGTGCTACGAGCATTGGAAGGCCGCCGAAGGCGGGGATCAATAGCTTTTCCGCATCAAGGAGAAGCTTTGTTTTGGACGGATTGAATACGATATCGAAAACGCCCTTGACCGAGTCAAATTTTGCAAGGTCTATTTTACATTCAAGATTGTTTGGGTACATTCCGACGGGGCTCGTGTTGATAATAATATCCGCGTCGGGATGGATATTATATACGTTTTCGTAATTCACCTCGCCATTGCGGGAGATGCAAATTATTTCTTTTGCATCAAGGCTTCTTGCTACCGCGCTTGCGGTAAGGAAAGAGCCACCGCTACCGAGGATCAATACCTTTTTGCCCGAAATGTCAATTCCGCTGGATTTTATAAGATAGGAAAGACCGTAAAAATCGGTGTTGTCTCCGCGCAGTTTGCCGTCCTTTGTGTGAGTTACGGTGTTTACACATCCGATCTCTCTCGCTTCGTCGGATATCTCGTCAAGGTATTTCATAATTTCAACCTTGTAGGGAATGGTAACGTTTGCCGAGGTGAATTTGTCCGATTTTACAAAGGATTCAAGATTTTCGCGGGAGACCTCCGCTAAGGTGTAAGGGTAATCCGCAAGATATGAGTGGATGATAGGGGAAAAGCTATGCGAAAGCTTCTCGCCTATGAGAACACATTTTTGATTATTTGTCTTTAACATAGCTTCCTCCTTTTATCAGATGATTTCGTTGTACGCGCCGAGAAGCTTGAAGTCCTCGCCGCGAGCCTCAAGCTCACAGAGAAGATCGCTAAGCTTTTCGGAATATACCGAAACTGTAAAGTCAAAGTAGAACATAAATTCAAAATCGCGGTCGGGGATAGGGCAGGATTCAAGCTTTGTCATATCGATTCCGAGCGCATTGAAGCAGGAGAGCGCGCGATAGAGCTCACCCGGGCGGTTTTTAGTAACGAGCATAAGGGTTATCTTATCCGCGCCGGGGTATATTTCGGGCTTCTTCCCGATGCATATAAATCTTGTGTGATTATTTCCCGAATCCTGAATCGAGGGAGCTATATTGGAAAGGGAATAAAGCTCACCGCAAGCGCGTGAGGATATTGCCGCTATGTCGCGTCTGCCGCTTTCCTTAACTGCTTTTGCCGCCATAGCGGTATTCTGACAAACTGTAACCTTGATATTTGGATGCTTTGATAAGAATGACGCGCACTGACTTATAGCCTGCTCGTGAGAGATGATTTCGGTTATCTCGTCGAGGGAAACGCCTTGATTTACAAGAAGATTGTGGTCGATCTTGATACGAACCGAGCGCACGATATTGAAGCTGTGCGAGAGCATAAGCTCGTAAACGCGCTTTACGGATCCCGCCGTGCTGTTTTCAATAGGGAGAACACCGTAGTCGCATTCTCCGCGCTCGATCGCCTCGAAAACATTCTCAAACGTCTTATAAAAGCTGATGCTAGGCAGGGAAAAGAGCTTTGTCGCGGCAATCTGCGAGTATGCGCCTTCAACTCCCTGACACGCCACGCGGGCGCGGGCGGGGAATTCCTTTTTTGTGGATGCAAGCGAGTCCGTGATCTGCTTGTAAATTACGGAATCCTCGGAAAGTATCTTGTGCTGATATGCCTTTGATACGTCGAGCATCGTGTTGTAGAGAGTGAGCGCGTACGTGTCGAGCTCCTCGCCTGCGAGGTTGCATATCTTAGTCAAGAGGGCGCGCTCGCGCTCGGAGTCAAGCACGGGGAGACCGTGCTCTGCCTTATACTGAGCAACACTTGAGGCGCAAGCCATTCTTCTTTTGAAAAGCTCGACGATCTCGCGGTCTATTTCATTTATTTCTTCACGAATTTCTGATAAATTAAGCTCCATTTATCTTTCCTCTTCAAGAATCAATTTGTTCCTTTGCGATTCGTCCGTCGCGCAAAAGGGTAAGCATTTTTTCTCGGTCGCCCGATTCAAGCGCGTCGCGATATTCGGTAAGTGAGTTTATAATAGTGTCAATTTCAAATTTGAGGGGCTCGGCGTTTTCAAAGAAAAGCTCGGTCCACATTTGCTCGTTGAGCCAGGCAACGCGGGTCATATCGCGGTAGCTTCCTGCCGAAAAGCCCTTGTGCTCGCGGGCGGTGGGGCTCTTTACGTACGCGTTTGAAACAACGTGCGCAAGCTGGGAGGTAAAGGCAATAAGCTTGTCGTGTCGCTCGGCGTCAACGTAGGAGAATCTGCCAAAGCCTGCGGGGAGGAGAAGCTCTTTTACGCGGGAGATAAGCTCGATATCGTTAAAGCTCGGGGGAACGATTACCATAGGAGCGCCGCGGAACATATCCGCCTTTGAATTCTTATATCCCGAGAACTGTGTTCCCGCCATAGGGTGACCGCCTACGAACGTAAAGCCGTATTCCTTGGCAAGGGCGAAGCCGCGCTCGCAAACCTTTGCCTTCGTACCGCAAAGGTCCATAACGATAGTATCCTTTGAGAAGAGTGTGGCGTTCTTTTCCATATATTCAATTGTCGCCTCGGGGTAGAGACCGATAAAGATGATGTCGCATTCGGGGATCGTGCGCTCGTCAAGGGGCGCGTCAACCACACCCGACATGATCGCGAAGTCGAGAATGGATTTGCTTCTGTTCTCTGCAAATATTTGAATGCTTTGGGAATTTTCCACGGCATAGACTCTGTAAGCCCGCGCGAGCGAGCCGCCGATAAGTCCTAAGCCGACGATACCGATTTTCATTTTATTTTAACCTCTTATTAGGGATTTTACATACATTCCCTGATCTTTCTGACAGACGCCATAACGTCGCAGAACTGATCGGGAGTGAGGGACTGCGCGCCGTCGCAGAGCGCTTTCTTGGGGTTGTTGTGAACCTCGATCATAAGACCGTGCGCGCCTGCCGCTACAGCCGCCATAGCCATGGGCTTAACGAGCTTCTGTGAGCCTGTCGCGTGGCTGGGATCGACGATTACGGGAAGATGTGTAAGCTCCTTGAGAACGGGAACACAGGAGAGATCAAGCACGTTTCTTGTGTACTGTGAGTCGTAGGAACGTATTCCGCGCTCACAGAGAATAATATTTTCGTTGCCGCCCGCCATTATGTATTCTGCGGACATGAGCCACTCCTTGATGGTTGCGGAAAGACCGCGCTTCAAGAGAATGGGCTTATTCGTTCTGCCAAGCTCCTTTAAAAGCTCGAAGTTCTGCATATTGCGAGCGCCGACCTGAATTACGTCAACGTCCTCAAAGAGAGGAAGATGATGCGCGCTCATAATTTCAGTAACTATGGGAAGGCCCGTAACCTTTTTTGCCTCGAGAAGATACTCGATGCCCGTGCCTTCAAGACCTTGGAAATCGTAGGGGGACGTTCTCGGCTTGAATGCGCCGCCGCGGAGCATTGTCGCGCCCGCCGCCTTGACCGCCTTTGCAATTTCCACTACCTGCTCGCAGGATTCAACGGAGCAGGGGCCTGCCATAACCGAGAAGATGTCGCCTCCGACGCTTGTGTCTCCTACGTTTACAACTGTATTTTCGGGGTGGAACTTTCTGTTTGCGCTTTTGAAGGGCTCGGAAATTCTTCTTACCGCCTCTACGATATCAAGGCTGCGCAGAAGATCCTCGTCGATCTTTGACGTGTCGCCGACAAGTCCTACGATAGTAGTATATTCGCCCGCGGAGAGATGCACGGAGAGCCCCTGCGACTCGATCCACGCGGTAAGCTTATCTATTTGTTCCTTGCTTGTACCCTGTCTTATAATAGCAATCATTTTTCTGTCCTCTTTTCACGGTAATAAAAATAGCACTCCACAGGGATTTTTTCTGTGGAGTGCCTATCTTAGAAAATGTATGGCACAAAAGAATCAGAATTCTTTTTTCGCATCAAAAATCACCTTTACTCAATTACGCTCAGCAATAAAAGTAAAAGTAATAATATACTGTTGCGAAAGTAATGTTAGCCATGACGATTCTCGCTTTCTTTATTAATTATATACAGTTTATCATTCTTTATATAATTTGTCAATACTTTTCGTAAAAATATGTCAAATAATTGACATATAAATTACAGCGCGCCCATAAGTGCCGCGGCAATGAAAATTGCAAAGTAAAGTCCGACGTAGACGTAAGCAAAAATCACAGGAACGACAACGGCATGTATTGAGCCGAAGAATGCGCCCCAAGCGGCAGATCTTGCGCGAAGAGGCATTTCGTCCTTTCTAAGAAGATAGAAGAGAAGTCCCGCCATGGGAATAAAGAAGCCGAGAACGGCAAGACCGAAATGGAATCCGTCTACCTTTTCCTTTTTTGGCTTTGTTTCTTCACAAATATTGAATGCGCCGCAATGAGTACAAACGTTATCCTCATCATTAAGCTTGCGACCGCAGGTTCCACAGTATTTCATAATTACCTCCGAGTATATTTGTAATTTTTAAGCAAGAGCTCCGAAAATGCCCTCGAATATGGCAGAGAATATTTCAATGAATATAAATCCGACCGCAGAAAGAATCCAGTAAACGAGCCATGCGAGGCCCTCTGCCAACGCTCTAAGGAAAAGCTGCGCCAAAAGCAAGATCAATAATATGATAAGGGCTATGATAACGAGCAATATAATTATAGCGATTATGACGCCAAGAATAATAAATCCGATTATCATACCTAATTTGGCGGCTCTCCTACGAGATGCGTTTTCCTTGTTGAAAGCAAGATAGAGTATGAGCCCGACGAGGGGAAATATGATGCCGAGGATAAGAAAAATTACGTCCTTTTTCTTTATAGGATCCTTGACTTTTTTGATTTTAGTTCTTTTGATTTCAATGGACTTTTGGGGAGTTACGGGTTCCTTGCAATGAATACACACTATTGCTTCATCGTGTATTTCTTTTCCGCAAAACGCACAGCTTTTCATTTGAATACCTCCTCAAGCTTTATCAAATTCAGGAGAACAGGAGAGAGAAGTAGAGCGCGAGATAGGCGAAGTAGTAAATATAATAGAACGCATAGCTGACTGATGCGATAATGCCACCGATAAGTGCGCCCTTACCCGCGGAGTGAGCGCGGAGGGGCATACCCTTGCATTTGAAAATTATGTAGAAGATAAGCGCTACCTGTGGAACGAAAATACCGAGCACGGTAAATCCGCCGTTAGGAGCATCAACGGGCTTGTTTGCTGGAGCCGTCTTGACGGCAGTACCGCAATGAACACATACGATAGCCTCGTCGTGTATTTCGTGTCCGCAATTAGTACAGAATTTCATAAAAGTATCCTCCCGAAAATCATCTTAAAAATCCGATGCTGTTTATAAACGCCGCGGGGATATTGCTCTCGATGCTTTGCTCAAGCGAATCGAATAAAGCCTCAAAGAAGCTGTCGAATACGCCGCCGAGGATTGTGGTCATTCCTGCTGTAGCAGTGGAGAACACAATTCCGATAACATAGCGAACGAGCGACATCAAGAAATTCAAGAGATAACACGCCGCGTAAATAATGAAGCCGATTATCATACCCTTCTTTAAGAGCTTTGCGCGCTGGGGTCTCTTTCTTCTGCAAATGAAGAAGAGGATAAGCGCAACCACGGGAAGGAATATGCCGAGAACCATCCAGCCCTTGCTGGGTGTACCCTCAACGAAGGGCTCTTCAACCTTTACGGGGGGCTCGATCTTTTGGGGCTTTGGCTTTTCGACGGGAGTGTTGCAGTGAACACACATAATTGCCTCGTCGTGTATTTCGTGTCCGCAATTTGTACAGTATTTCATAATTTATTCTCCTTGGATTTCAAAGTATCATAGCTAAAGAAGCCAATAATGCGGCATAAGTCAAGTAGAGAGTAACCACTACCGAGCCGATGATTCCACTGATAAGGGCGCCTTTACCGAACGAGTGAGCTCTATTGGGCATTCCTGTACACTTTAAAACTATGTACATGACGATAGCGACCTCGGGGTAAAAAACACCGATGAGGGTAAACCAGCCGTTGCGCCTGTCGGTAGATTTTCTTTTGATTTCCTGCACACCGTTTACTACCGTGCCGCAGTTAAGACAAACGGGAGCGTTGTCGTGCATTTCACGTCCGCAATTTGTACAGTATTTCATAACGTTTCTCCTTAATTTGGGTATTTAACCAATATTAATCTATATTAATTATAAACCTTGCTCATACCTTTGTCAATACTTTTTTGACATAATGCGACAAACGGCGCGGCGGAGGGGATGGAGCTTCACGATCGAATTTTTCGGAGAGCTTTGCCTATTGACATTTTGTTGATTTTATGATATAATTAAAGTGACAAGAAGAAATATTTGTCAAATTCAACTAAATCAGGAGGTGGTCTGTATCGAAAGGACGGCAATATCAATTATTTTATTACATATTGTTTCTACCTTACGTATTGGAATTTGATTTGCTTGCGGGCATTTTATTTGGTCGCGAGCGTGATACGGCTTTAATGATTATATTTAATTTAATCATTTGAAACTTAAATCAAGATTCAATACAATTTAATAGGAGAACTATATGAAAAAAACAACTTTAAAATTTTTATCATTCTTTTTAGTTGCGGCTATTTTAATCTATACGCTCAGTGTTACCGCAATAGCGTTGGAAGACACGACCGAGGACACGATAGAAAAGGTCTATTGTGAAGCTACTTTAGAGGATGATTTTACTGATAACGATATCCTTCTCGTTATGACACCCGAAAACAATTTCAGGGAATATACTGTTAATGACTTTTCAAATATCGGATGTATTGAAATAGAGGATTTATCCATAGACCCCGAGGAAGGAAAGCTTTGCAGAATTCTTCATTTAACCCTTGATACTCATTCAAAGCAAAACGTATTGGATTCAATCAAGATTCTTGAAGAAAGAGATGATATATATAGCGCGGAGCCGAATTGTTCAATTCCTGTTAATATTACGCCAAGTGAATATATAGGTGTTCTTGATGATCAATGGTATATTGATACAATTAATTTACCTGAAGCATGGGATATAGAAACTGGAAGCGCTTCTATTCAAGTCGGAATAATAGACACGGGAATTGATGCATCTCATCCCGATTTAGTTGACAGAGTAAACACCACGCTAAGCAAGAGTTTTCTTGTTTATTATCCATCAGCAACCAGCGGCTTAGTATATGATCACGGCACGCATGTTGCGGGTATAATCGGTGCGGAAACAGACAATGGCGGAGTAGCTGGTGTTTGTTGGGATGTCGAGTTAATTTCTTTAAGAGTAGATCGCGCCTCCCAACCTGGGGACATACCTGGAAGACCATATTTAGACGGTGTGGCATTAGTTTCAGCTGTACAATATGCCAGTGAAATTGGAATTGATATACTTAATTTTTCGGGTGGATATTATACTTGGTCAACAGCCATGATATCAATGGCAGCTCAAATTGAAAATTTTGATGGATTGTTTGTTTGTTCCGCAGGTAATGATGATAAAAATACCGATATTGAATTATTCTATCCAAGTTCTAATAGATTTGGAAATTTAATCTCTGTTGGAGCCTCAACAAACGATGACAGAAAAGCCAATTTTTCAAATTATGGAGTTAGTACAGTTGATATATTCGCACCAGGTGTAGGTATTCACAGTACTGTATTTAATAACGTCCATGAATATTTGGACGGTACTTCAATGTCTGCTCCTATCGTTGCAGGGGTTGCAGCATTATTGTTATCAATTCATCCGGAGCTGTCTCCTGAAGAATTAAAAGCTATTATTATGAGTAGTGTAGATGTCATTTATGATGACAACGGAAACAACGTTTTTGGAGATTTATGTGTAAGTGGCGGAAGAATAAATGCCTATAAAGCGCTGACGAGTAATTATCTACACGATTATTCATATTTCTATACCAACGACGCCACTATTACAACACATTGGCGTTATTGTGCTGAGTGCGGATATCAAATATATGAAGAGCATTTTATGACATATAGTGCAATTGATTCAAACAGTCATAGGCATATATGCTTAGACTGCGGATATAACACGATAGAAAATCATACCATTTCTTATTCTTATATTAATTCAAGTGTTCACAATTATAAGTGTACCGTATGTAATTATATGGTTGAACAAAATCACACATGGAAATATTCTTCTATAAATTCACGCCAGCATAGCGTAAGCTGTCAACACTGTTCATACGAATACTCAGAAGCACACACGTTCAATTTAATAACCGGAAAATGTAAAATATGCAATTACAATATGAACGGTATGGGAACGTTGGCAAAACGTCCGTGGCTTATATAAAACTTTAAGTTTGGAGGATAAGATTTATGAAAGCTTATATCAAATCAATTGTTTTAATAATAGCAGCCATATTAATAATTTCTTTTATGGGAGTATTAGTATCTTGCGATAATATTAACTACACATTAAGGACTGACCCCGAAAAAATTGAAGATAAAACGGGAAAAATGTCCGATGAAATTAAGAGCGAAATACAGCTTGAATATTATAGAATCCGTAGAATGCTATATATTTTTCCCAAGAATGTTGAAGGTGTTTGCTATGGCGTATTTGACGATGCCTATTGCTTGATAATAAGACATCCGGAACCTTCGGCAACCGTTATGACATACGAGGAAGTAGCAGGGTATGAATTTTCCTTCGGCAGCGAACATATAACGGTTTATTGTAACGGTGAAATTTATAGTTTGACGGAGGCTTATGAAAACAGTATTTTAGACGATGCCGAGATTGAGGAGCTCTACAATTTCTATACGGAAACAAAATGGGGCAATTAACTGAATAAAATTTTACACCCGCCGATTTCGGCGGGTGTTTTGCTTATATCATAGTGTATTTATACTACCAAAATTTTTCTTAAACAAAGCAAACGGCGGGGAAAAACTCCCCACCGTTTATTTGATCTTTTGGTAAGTTCTTTGGAGTCCAGAACCTTTCTTTCAAGAAAGGTTTTGGGAGTCCGGAATCTTTCATATTAAAAAACGGCGGAGATATAAACCCCGCCGTTTAATTATACATTTGAGTAAGTTCTTTGGAGCCCAGAACTTTTCTTTCAAGAAAGGTTTTGGGAGTCCGGAACCTTTCTTTCAAGAAAGGTTTTGGGAGCAAATTAATATTCAGCGTTACCTACTGTTCTGGGATAGGGAATTACGTCGCGGATGTTGGATACGCCTGTGAGATACATAATGATTCTCTCAAAGCCGAGACCGTAGCCCGCGTGCTTCGTGCCGCCGTATCTGCGAAGGTTTACGTACCACCAGTAATCCTTTTCCTCAAGACCGCATTCAGCCATACGCTCAAGAAGAATATCAAGACGCTCTTCTCTCTGAGAGCCGCCGATGATCTCGCCCACACCGGGAACGAGGAGGTGCATTGCGGCAACTGTCTTGCCGTCGTCGTTGAGTCTCATATAGAAGGACTTGATCTCCTTGGGATAGTCGATTACGAATACGGGCATCTTGAAGATCTGCTCGGTAAGGTATCTTTCATGCTCGGACTGAAGGTCGCAGCCCCATTCAACGGGGAACTTGAAGTCCGCGCCGCTCTTCTTTAAGAGCTCAACCGCTTCTGTATAGGTTACCTTCTTATATTCGCTCTTGGAGAGAGTTGTAAGTCTGTCGAGAAGTCCCTTGTCGATGAACTTATTGAGGAACTCAAGCTCGGCATCGCACTTTTCCATTACGTGCTTGATAATGTACTGGATCATATCCCAAGCGAGCTGCATGTTGTCGTTGAGGTCCGCAAACGCGATCTCGGGCTCGATCATCCAGAACTCAGCCGCGTGGCGAGCTGTGTTGGAGTTTTCAGCACGGAACGTAGGGCCGAAGGTGTAGATGTTACCGAACGCCATAGCGTACGTTTCACCCTCAAGCTGACCGGAAACCGTAAGGTTTGTGCTCTTGCCAAAGAAGTCCTTTGAGAAATCAACTCTTCCGTCCTCTGTCAAGGGGGGATTCTTCATATCCATAGTAGTTACTCTGAACATAGCGCCCGCGCCCTCAGCGTCGGATGCTGTGATAAGAGGTGTGTGAACGTAAACGAAGCCGCGCTCGTTAAAGAAGGAGTGAATAGCGTAAGCCGCCTCACTTCTGATTCTGAAAACTGCGGAGAAGAGGTTCGTTCTGGGACGAAGGTAAGCCTGCTCGCGCAAGAACTCGGGGGAGTGGCGCTTGGGCTGGAGGGGATAGTCGGGAGTGGACATGCCCTCAACCTCGATCTTTGTAGCCTTAAGCTCGAAGGGCTGCTTTGCCTCGGGAGTGAGTGTAAGGATACCTGTAACCACGAGGGATGCGCCAACGTTCTGGGATGCGATCTCGTCGTAGTTGGAAACGATATCACGCTCAAATACCACCTGAACGCTCTTGAAATAAGAACCGTCGTTGAGGTCGATAAAGCCGAACGCCTTACTGTCGCGAAGGTTTCTTACCCAACCGCCGACGGTAATTTCTTTTCCGCCGAAGGCTTCCTTATCCGCGTATATGTCTTTGATAAGCTGTCTTTTCATAATTTTTATCCTTTCTTAGATAAAAAAGTAAACTCTAAACTTTATTATATAACATTTTTTTGGAAATTTCAAGGGATTTTAAAAAATTATTATATAAAAACAAGCTTTATAGCAAAAAATACCCGACTGTGCGATGCAGTCGGGCATAAGTGTTATTTGTTTAGTTTGTTTATGGAGTCCGTAGATGCTAAAATGATAAGCTCCATATCCGCGTCAAGCGGCAGCTGAGGATTGATATCGATGCTTACGTTGTCGCCCTTACGGATAGCGACAATGTTGATCGAGTATTTCTTACGAAGGTTGAGCTCAATGAGGGATTTTCCTACCCACTCGTCGCGCACGTCGATCTCTACCATAGAGATATCGTCGGAGAGCACCATCATATCCACAAAACCGGAGCTCAAAAGGTTTTTAGCCATTCGCTTACCCGAATCGTTCTCGGGGAATACGACTCTGTCCGCGCCTACTCTCTTGAGTATCTTTCTATGCATCTCGTCCTTGCATTTAACGATTACGTTGGGTACGCCGCGCTCCTTACAGAGCATAGTAGCAAGCACGCTTGCCTGGAAATTGTCTGCCATAGCGATAATAACCGTTTCAATGCTGTGGATACCGATCTGCTCGAGCACGTCGGGATTAGTTACGTCCGCGCACTTGCATACGGGAATATCCTTCATCGCTTCCTCGACAACGTCGGGATCAAGGTCGATAGCAAGCACGTCCGCGCCGTTATTATAGAGCGTTTCGGCAACCGCCTTGCCGTATCTGCCAAGGCCGAAGATCGCGTATGTTTTTTTGAGATTGTTTTTCTTTTTCATAGCTTTTACCCCCATAGATTATCCTACGCTGATTTCTTCAGCGGGATGGGAAATGATATTTTTACCCGTATTTTTAAGGTTGAACGCGATAGCAAGGGAAATAGGACCGATTCGTCCAAGATACATTGTAATAGCGACGATATATTTTCCTGCTGCGGAAAGTATAGGCGTTACTCCGCGGGTAAGACCTACGGTCGAGGTCGCGCTGACAGTTTCGTAGAGAATGTTTATTGCCTCCGCCTCGGGCGTAAGAGCCGAGAGCAGCACCGAGGATATTGCAATTATCGACACCGACATAAACACTACGCCGAGCGCCTTTGCCAAGGATTCCTTCGTGATACTTCTGCCAAAGAGCACGGTCTGGTTTTTGTTGCGTATTGCGGAGATAGCGGATGCTATAAGGATTATTACGGTTGCCGTCTTAACGCCGCCCGCAGTACCAACGGGAGATCCGCCGATAAACATAAGAATGATCGATACGATAGAGGTCGACTCGCGGAAATTCTCCTGAGGGATCGTAAAGAAGCCCGCCGTTCTCGTCGTAACCGACTGGAGGAAGGATGCCTGAAGCTTGTCGAAGAGATTTAAGCCTCCGAGAGTTTCGGGGTTGTTGAATTCAAGGACAAAGACGAGCACCGTACCCGTAATGATCAAAAAAAGTGAGGATGCGATCGCAATTTTAGATTGAAGTGAGAGGGAAAGGAAGGGCTTTTTCGGTCTTTCCTTTATTATTCTCAAAACGTCCCACCATACGATATAACCGATACCGCCTATGATAATAAGCGCACAGGTTGTGATATTTATTATGGGATTTGTGGCAAAGGGAGAAAGACTGTCGGCGCCTAAAATATCTATTCCCGCGTTGCAAAATGCGGAAATGGAATTGAATATTGCATACCAGATGCCGACAGCACCGTATTTCGGAATAAAGACCGTCATATAGAGGAGTGCGCCGACACCCTCGATAATAAACGTGCCGAGGATGACCTTTTTGACGAATTTTACAATACCCGAGAGGGAATTGAGGTTGAAGGCGTCCTGAATGAGCAGTCGGTTGCCAAGACCTATTCTTTTTTGCAGAGCTATCATAAATCCCGACATCACGGTTATAACACCGAGACCGCCGATCTGTATGAGCAAAATCAGGATTATCTGACCGAATATGCTCCAGTGCGAGAAGGTGGGAACCACTACGAGTCCCGTAACGCAGGTCGCGGTTGTCGCGGTAAAGAGCGCGTCGGTAAAGCAGGTCGCCTTGCCCGATTTCGCGCTTATAGGAAGCATAAGAAGAAGCGTTCCTACAAGGATTACCGCCAAGAAGCTGAGCATAATGAGATGCGAGGTCGATAGCTTGAATTTCTTTCGCTTAATCATAAAAACCTCTTTTGAGGCGTCAAACGCCGTTTTTTAATATTATACCTGAATTATAACATAATGAATGCCATTTGTCAATCTTTGAGTCATACGGTAAATTTGTGGCTTGGCGGAGGCTGATTTTTTATAATTTACTATTGCATTTTTTTGAGTTTGGGTATATAATAGATAAGTTAAGATATTAATTAATTTTAAGGAGATTTGGCGGGCGTATGATTAAGAAGCTTGCAAGGAGCATACGCGAATACAAGAAGCCGTCGATATGGACGGTCGTATTCATCGTGCTCGAGGTAATTATCGAGGTGCTTATCCCATTTATGGCTAAGACCCTCATTGATAAGGTGTCGACCGCGGCAGAGCTTGGAGCCGAGGCGGCATCGGGAATGATCTGGGAAATTATAGGACTTGGCGGTCTGCTTATTCTTATGGCTGCGGCATCGCTTACCTGCGGTGGCATTGCGGCGAGAACCTGCGCGAAGGCGTCCACGGGCTTTGCTAAGAATTTAAGACACGACCTTTTCGAGAAGATACAGACATTTTCTTTTGAAAACATAGACAAATTTTCTTCGACCTCTCTCGTTACGCGTCTTACGACTGACGTGGCAAACGTGCAGATGTCCTACATGATGATAATCCGTACGGCGATAAGAGCGCCCTTAATGCTTATTTTCGCAATTATTATGGGAATCGCTCTCGGCGGCAAGCTCGCGCTTACCTTTGCCGTTATCGTACCTTTCCTGACCTTCGGACTTATACTCGTGGCAAGACTTGCAATGCCCGCGTTCCGTAAGGTGTTCAAGAAATACGATAAGCTCAACGAGTCCGTTGAGGAAAACGTAAGAGGCATGAGAGTGGTTAAGGGCTTCTCCCGTGAAAATCACGAGATAAATAAGTTCAAGAGAGCGGCAACCGATATTTGCTCCGATTTCACGAGAGCCGAGAGAATCGTTGCGCTCAATACACCCTTTATGCAGGTGTGCGCGTACTTCAGTATGATCTTCGTAACCTTCCTTGGCGCAAAGCTCGCCATTACAAACGGCGATATCGAGGGTGTTACCACGATCTCCGCAATGCTTACTTACGGTATGCAGGTGCTTATTCAGCTTATGATGCTCTCTATGATCTACGTAATTATTACGATCTCAGCAGAGAGTGCAAAGAGAGTTGTTGAGGTGCTTGATGAGACTCCCTCTCTCTCCAATCCCGAGAACGCGGTTATGGAGGTCAAGGACGGCTCTATTGACTTTGAACACGTAAACTTTAAATATTCCGCCGATGCTGAGGCATTCTCGCTTGAGAAGGTGCATCTCCACATTGATTCGGGTATGACCGTCGGAATCCTGGGCGGCACGGGTGCAAGTAAATCCACGCTCGTTCAGCTTATCGCGCGTCTTTACGATGCTACCGAGGGTACCGTTAAGGTGGGCGGCATCGACGTTCGCGACTATAATATGGACGTGCTCCGCGATGCGGTTGCTATGGTGCTTCAGAAGAATCTTCTTTTCTCGGGAACTATCCGCGAGAATCTTAAGTGGGGTAACGAGAATGCGACCGATGAGGAGATCATCGAGGCTTGTAAGCTCGCTCAGGCTCACGATTTCGTAATGTCCTTTGAAAAGGGATACGATACCAAGATAGAGCAGGGAGGCACGAACGTTTCGGGCGGTCAGCGTCAGAGACTTTGTATTGCCCGCGCGCTCCTCAAAAAGCCGAAGATACTTATTCTCGACGACTCGACGAGTGCTGTCGACACTAAGACCGACGCGCTTATCCGCGGCGGCTTTAAAACGTTTATTCCCGAGACAACAAAGCTTATTATCGCGCAGAGAGTTGCATCCGTTGAGGATGCCGACCTCATTCTCGTTATGGATAACGGCCGCGTTGCAGCAAGAGGAACTCACGATGAGCTTCTTGTGAGCTGCGATATCTACCGCGAGGTATATGAACAGCAGACGAAGGGAGGCGAGGACAATGAGTAAGAATACTTCTCCCGCAATGAAGGGCGGAAAGCCGAAGATGAATTTTCGCGCGCTCTTCAGAGTATTGAAGCTTCTTTTCAGCTTCTATCCCGTGCTTATGCCCCTGACCTGCCTTTGCATTCTTCTTTCGGCAGGCGTAAGCGCTATGCCCGCGCTCTTCCAGCAGAGAATCTTCGCCGTTATCGACGATTTCGTTAAGGCGGGTAACTTCTCGTGGGATGCCGCCAAGGAACGTATTTTGCCCTTGACGATCACACTTGCATCTCTTTATATTTTAGCAATCATTCTTATTACTATTCATACGCAGCTTATGGCGTACATTACACAGGGCTTCTTAAACAAGATGAGACACAAAATGTTTGAGAAGATGCAAAATCTTCCCATAAGCTACTTTGACACCCACAAGCACGGCGATATCATGAGCTATTATACGAACGATATTGATACGCTCCGTCAGCTTGTATCCCAGTCGCTTCCTACGTTTATTCAGGCGGGAACGATAGTAATTACGGTGTTCTTCATTATGATGTGGTATAGCGTATGGATGACTCTTATCATACTTGCGGGTGTTGTCGCTATGGTTCTTGTTTCAAAGAAGGTCGGCGGCGGCTCTGCCAAGTTCTTTATCCGTCAGCAGAAGTCGATAGCGGAAGCCGAGGGCTTTGTTCAGGAAATGATGAACGGACAGAGAGTAATCAAGGTGTTCACACACGAGGAAAAGTGTCAGGAGGACTTTGATAAGCTTAACGAGCAGCTTTGCGAGGACAGCTTCCGCGCTCACGCGTACGCGAACTGCTTAGGCCCGATCATTATGAATATCGGTAACGTTCTCTACGTTATCTGCGCTATGGCGGGCGGTCTTTTCGTGCTTACGAACTGTCCTAACCTTTCAATTTCAGGCTTGCCCTTTACGATTGATATAGTCGTTCCTTTCCTTGGAATGACAAAGCAGTTTACAGGTAACGTAAACTCTCTCTCCCAGCAGATCAACTCCATCGTTATGTCGCTCGCGGGCGCGGATAGAATCTTCAAGCTTATGGATGAGATGCCCGAATCCGACGACGGCTACGTAACCCTCGTTAATGCCGAGATCGATGACGACGGCAATATTCGTGAGGTAGAGCATCACACGGGCGTGTGGGCTTGGAAGCATCCTCACCGTGACGGAACGCTTGAATATATTCGTCTTCGCGGTGACGTAAGAATGGTTGACGTTGACTTCGGCTACGAGGAAGGCAAGCAGGTATTAAAGAACGTATCGGTTTATGCCGAGCCCGGTCAGAAGGTGGCGTTTGTCGGCTCGACAGGTGCGGGTAAGACGACGATCACCAATCTTATCAACAGATTCTACGATATTGCGGACGGTAAGATCCGTTACGACGGCATCAATATTAATAAGATCAGAAAGAGCGATCTTCGTCGTTCTCTCGGTATAGTTCTCCAAGAGACGAATCTCTTTACGGGTAGCGTTATAGACAATATCCGTTACGGTAAGCTTGATGCTACTGACGAGGAATGTATCGCGGCGGCAAAGCTTGCGGGCGCGGACGATTTCATTACGCGTCTTCCTCACGGATATAACACTGAGCTTACGAACAACGGCGCAAATCTCTCGCAGGGACAGAGACAGCTTATCGCTATCGCGCGCGCCGCGGTTGCAGATCCGCCTGTTATGATCCTTGACGAAGCGACCTCCTCGATAGACACGAGAACCGAGGCGATCGTGCAGAGAGGTATGGATAAGCTCATGGAGGGCAGAACCGTATTTGTAATTGCCCATCGTCTTTCTACGATTATGAACTCCGACGTTATTATGGTTCTTGAAAAGGGCGAGATCATTGAACGCGGCTCGCACGAGAGCTTGCTTGATAAGAAGGGAACCTATTATCAGCTTTATACCGGCGCGTTTGAGCTGGAGTGATATATGAAAATTTTCGGTGTTTACGTCTATTATGCGGCAATACCTGAGGGTGACTGCGATTTTGCTGTTTACCCGAAGGCAAGAGAGGATGAAATCAACTCCGTCCGCAACGATAGATTAAAGAAAGAAAAATATTACGTTTGGAAGCTGCTTGAGGCGGCTTGTGTGTCGCACGGAATCAAATTTTCGGAGCTTGATTTCAAGAAGGCGGACAACGGCGCGTGGGTGTGCGACGAATTGCATTTCGCACTTTCGCACACAGATGATGCGGTTGCCGTTGCGATCTCCGAGCATCCCGTCGGCGTCGATATTGAGATCGTCAGCGACAGGGCGGCAAGGATAGCAAAAAAGGTGTTTTCCGAAGACGAGCTCGGAGGGGCTATGACGCTTCCCGAGTGCGAAAGAAACCTTTACACTACAAGGCTTTGGACGAAGAAGGAAAGCATCTTCAAGAGCCTTTATGCCCGCGCGTTCTCTCCCCAGAATATCGTTATTGCAGACCACTCTGTGAAAACGGTTGACGTTGAGATAAATAACAAAAATTACGTTATTTCCGTCGCGGGAAGTAATGCGGAAAAAGCAAAATTTGACAGACAATGAAAATATGCCCGAGGGCTTGCCTCGGGCATATTTTTTATTGACAAGTGCGCGGATTTATGGTATAATGTGTATACACAAATTTATGAAAGGACAGTATTATATATGGCAATCAAGGTAAATCCCAATAAAGAGATCGTTGACACAATAAGAGAGGGCTTAAAGAGAACAGGCGGCTACTGTCCCTGCGTTCGTGAGCAGAGCGAGGATACAAAGTGTATGTGCAAGCAGTTCAAGGATCAGATAAAGGATCCGAATTTCGAGGGCTACTGCCACTGTATGCTCTATTACAAGACTAAAGACTAAGGAGAAATAATATGGAAATCAAAATTACAAATGCTAATTTTCAGGCGGAGGTTATTGAATCCGACCGTCCCGTGCTTATCGACTTTTACGCAACCTGGTGCGGCCCTTGTAAGATGATCGCACCCCTCGTTGAGCAGATCGCTCACGAGAGAAGTGATATAAAGGTTGGTAAGATCGACGTTGACGAGGAGGGCGCGCTCGCTACCGCATTCGGTATCGTAAGCATTCCTACGCTTGTCGTAGTTAAGAACGGCGAGGTTGTAAACAAAGCCGTTGGCTACCGCACAAAGGATCAGATACTCGAGCTTTTGAAATAATAAAGAAAAAAGAGCAGGGCGACCGTGTCGGTCGCCCTTTAATATTTGTGATGAAGTAGGAAAACGGTTGAAATATTCATCAAAATATGGTATAATAAGCTCATCGATAAGTATGAATTTATTAATTGATTTATAGGATAGTACAAACATGAAGAAAACTAAAACAACAGGCATACTGTTAGCCATACTGGCAGCGGCGTTATACGCTATTAACTCGCCGTTTTCTAAGCTATTGCTTGACTATATGCCCTCGACCTTGATGGCGGGATTTCTGTATATGGGCGCTGGACTCGGAATGGGTGTTATTGCTCTTATTCGCAAGGCGAAAAAAACAGAATGTACTGAAGAAAAAATAACCAGGTCAGATCTTCCGTATACCTTAGCAATGATAGTGCTCGATATTGCCGCACCTATCTTTTTATTGCTTGGCCTTTCGTGTACAACGGCGGCAAATGCGTCGCTTCTCAATAACTTTGAGATCGTAGCGACCGCTGTTATCGCATTGATGATATTTAAGGAGAAAATCAGTTCTCGCCTTTGGATTGGCATTCTGTTCGTTACGGTATCGTGTGCGCTTTTGTCCTTTGAGGATATTTCGAGTCTTAAATTCTCGGTCGGCTCGCTCTTTATTCTCCTTGCCTGTGTCTGCTGGGGCATTGAAAACAACTGTACGAGAAAGCTCTCTTCAAAAGATCCTTTGGAGATTGTTCTCTTAAAGGGTATTTTTTCAGGACTTGGCTCAGTTATCATAGGTCTTTGTCTTGGAGAGCGTATTAAGGCGATCTGGAGTGTGCTTGCCGTTCTTGGTGTGGGCTTCGTTGCATACGGACTCAGTATCTTTTTTTACGTTTATGCGCAGAGAATACTTGGTGCCGCGAGAACGAGCGCTTTTTATGCGGTAGCCCCTTTTATAGGCACTCTGCTGTCTCTTTTGATCTTCCGTGACGTTCCTCACTATACATACTTTATTGCATTTGGCTTGATGGTTATTGGAGCGTGGCTTTGTTCAAGTGACGGGCCTGTTTTTAAGAGAAAAGATAATAATAAATAAGAATCGGCGATCAGACAGCAACAGCCAGTTGCTTGTCAATAATGATAGCCTATGGTATAATATAATCATAACTAATGAAGGTGGTGATTTTATGGAGACGAAAGATATTATCTACGAATTAAGAACGAAAAAAGGACTCTCGCAGGAGGAGCTTGCGGAAAAGATATTCGTAACAAGGCAAGCTGTGTCCCGATGGGAAACAGGAGAAACAATACCGAATATAGATACTTTCAAGCTGCTTTCACAGTTGTTTGATGTGTCGATCAACACGCTTCTCGGTTCTCCGAGAAAACTCATTTGCGGGTGCTGCGGTATGCCTCTTGAGGACTGTAATACGAGCCGTGAAACTGATGGCAATTTCAACGAGGAATACTGCAAATGGTGCTATTCGGGCGGTGAATACACCCTTGATATTTGGAAGCGATATGCCGAAATCGGTGGAAAAGAAAAGCTCGAAGAGTTCAAAGAGCAGTTGATTCACGAATTAAACACGCTTTTACATATTGAAGGATTGCCTAAGGTTGAGAATCTGAACGTGCTGCCTGGTGAATTTGTCAATATGGAATACACACTTCCAAATGGAGAAAAAGTGAAATTCCTCGACGATAAGCAGACCTACCTCGGTAGCCAGCTCGAGGGAGAAACAAAATGCTACGGAATTGTTGCCAACATGGACTTCCTTTTGGTATGTACTTATGAGGAAAATGGCGAGAACCCCGAACTTGTGATTTACAAGAAAAGATGAAGCAAAGGGCTGACGGAAACAAACCGTTAGCCCTCAAAATTTGCATCGTAGTAGGCAAAAACAAAAGGGATGACTCAGCCATCCCTTTTGTTTTTGGTCGAAGTGACAGGACTCAGAACCGAGATTTGCCGCGTTGCTTCCGCAACATCAAATGCGTCAAATCAAGAGAATGCACAGCATTCTCTTTGCAACAAAACGCAAATGGCTACATCCGCCATTTGCATTTTCGCAGGTTCTCATCGCTATTACATTGAGCAAAACAAAAAGGACGGCACAAGCCGTCCTTTTTGTTTTGGTCGAAGTGACAGGACTCGAACCTGCAGCATCTAGCTCCCAAACAAAGAAATACCGATTTTTTGCCTCTTTTTGAGTGCTTTTCGGTGCTTTTTTGTCCGAAAAACGTGCTTTTGCGTGCCGCAAAGTCCATAATTCCCACGTAGTCCGAAGCCGTAAATGGTCAAACCTGTGGTCAGACCTCAAATCGCATATCATACTCACCACCTCAAAAGAGTCGCAAGCTCCAACCGAGGTGGATTTTTTATTACCTCCATTATACCATAAAATCGCGGATAATTCAAGTCCCCTCACGGTGAAATATTTGCACCGCTGTAATCAAAGATAACCGCCGAGCGATTATACCCCATTATACCCTTTTGCAAAAGGGTATAATAAAACGTCGGCAGATTTGTGGTAATTCTTAAAATTATCCGAAGAATTCAAAATTCCAAACCAAAGCAACCATTGCAGAAAACTCGACAGGATTTTCCAAAAGGGATTGACAAAATTCGAATTTTGTGATATACTTACGTATATACTTAAGTAGCAAAATCGGAGGTCTATATGTTGCTGAAATATCAGTTCCCGGCGGTTAAGGGAAATCAGGCAGGAAAAGAATATTATATATGCATGGTTCCTCTCGGCCTGTTAAGCAAAATCTTCATTTCTGACAACGGAGATGTTGCTCCCGAACACCGTGCCCAGCGCAAGCTGAATGAGTTGAGAATTCCCGAAATCAAAGAGTATATTCTCAATAACAGAGATTCTTATGTTTTTTCTGCACTGGCGGCTTCCATTGATGGTGATGCTAACTTTGTGCCGATGCAAGATGGTGCTCAAGTAGGTGTTCTTGAAGTTGATATGGATGCATCATTTTTGATCAATGATGGTCAGCACCGCAAGGCGGCTATTGATGCGGCATTGGCTGAAGATGAGACCTTGAAAAATGAAACCATTTCTGTGGTTATGTATAAAGATCAGGGCTTACAGCGCAGCCAGCAGATGTTTACAGATTTGAACAAACACGCGGTAACGACCTCGAAATCCTTGAACACACTTTACGAGTCCAAGGATCCGACCGCGCTTATCACAAAGAACGTAATTAACGGCATCAATTTCTTACGTAAATATACCGACAAAGAAAAAGACAATCTGAGCAAGTTCTCTTCGAACATTTTCACGCTTAACACATTCTACACCGCTCACAAACGAATTACCAAAATAATCGGTACTTCCTCGA
>JAZRDO010000022.1:0-78283 GCA_045660325.1 Eubacteriales bacterium | reverse complement strand
ATTTGAACTATTATTTTGATATTTAGAAATATCGTCAAAAGACAAATAACATCCGTTTTCATTCTTTATGAGCGTATAATCATCAACCTTTATCTCGTACGGTTCATTATTTTCCGTTTCAAATGTTTCGGTGGTTTCTTCGGTACTATCAGTTTCTGAATCTGTAGTTGATTCCGTCGTTTCTGTCACCGAAGTGTTCTCAGCTTTAGTGTTATCTGTGCTTACCGACTCGTTTTCTGAATCTTGGCAACCTATAAGACCTAAACATAGTATTGCGGTCAAAATAACACTTAGTGTTATTATTAATTTGTTAGTGTACTTCATAATCAATTACCTCCTTGGTTACCTTCAATATTTATATTTGATGTGTATGCTAACATTTTTTCCATGCATAAATCACAAAAAGGGCTTGTTTTTCTTAATACAATATTATTATAAAAATCACTATATTCATTTGAATCAAGCTTATCCATAACACACAGGCCTACTTTGTTCATATGTTCTTCATCATCATATACATCAGGCATGCGGAACGTATGAGCTGTTTCGTGAACAAGAGTTATTCCCATAAATGCCTCTATTAGTTCTGGTGATGAATCATAAATAACCAAGAACTGAATAACCGGATTATAATCTCTAGCAAAAGCCAACGTTTGTCTGGTTGAAATATGATTTGCTGAAGTACCTTCACAATATGTATATCCGCGATCAGTCCATAATACGTATATGTGATCATCTTCCCTATCACTATTATATAACTGGTCATATATTGCGTCCACATTTTTATGATGCGATTGATAACAGTTTTCACCGCAATCCTCTACCGTACAAGCCGAATTTCCAAGAGGACAATCATCAGCAGTAGTATGATAGTATGTTGCATATCCATCCCTATGCATTCCAACTCCGAAATATCTTGAATATACGGAATTAGCGAAACTGTTTGCCTTGCTAATATTTGAAATTTTTGACGTATCTCCCGCTATAGACGTATCATAATAGTTCACGTATGAAAGAACCTGTGTAACAAGATTCCATTCATCACTATAATCCGTGTCATTAGTATATTGATTGCACACCAGAGGCTCTCCCTCTAACATTGATTGCATTGGTATGGATAAGCTCCTACCGCTTGACTCATATACTTTAGAAATTATTTGAGTTGACCCGCTTTCTGTAGATACTATTTTCCAAAAAGTGTTATCGCCCTTTGAATCATATTGGTAAATACGTGTAGGATTGGACAAATCAACGCCTAAATATTTTCCATTTGCCAATGACTTGAAACGCACGTATTGGATATTGTCACTGTCTCGCTCAATTATCCATTTCAGATCGGGGCTATCACTGTACGTATATTGACCAACGTCTCCACCTCCGGGTATTAGTGTGCCCGCTACAGACGAATATTTTTCTGATCCGCTGTTTTGCAAGTATACTGTTTCTTCTTGCCTTATCGTATTAAACATTATGGGGTCTTTAATATATATGGTTAAAAAGCTATTTGTTGCAGTATAGCAACCCACGTTAATTCCAATATCTATAAATTCGGTAGCTGTAAACGAAGCAGTTTTTTCCGTGCTGTTCCAATTCAATGTCGCAGCATTATTATATTGGCTTGGTAGCGCTAAAAAGTAATCGTGTATATTTAAATCGGTTGACCAACATATTGCTTTAAAAATATACGTTTCTCCAACCATAGCTCCGTTGCTCATAAAATCATACGAGTCAACTATATCAATGCCGTGCTGTGGCTGTCCGGTATATTTATTTAGCTTCCACCTCGAAGTATTCGATATAGTAAATGCAGATAATATAGTCAAATTATCACTATCGGATGCGGTTGATATTGGAGTCATATATATACCGTTGGATATATATGGGATAATGATATATGATTCGGCATCATAAGCAATATAGAATTTCATACTATCCGGAATTTCCGACTCGTTTTGGGGCAGATCTCTTACTACAATATTCGAATTTTCTAAGCTCCAAGCGAGAAGATTATTGGTCATAAGGCGTATTGTATATTGGTCAGTATTACCAATTCTGTTTATCTTAAACATTCCGCCTCTTGAAAAGCTATCAATCGGACAACCATCATATGACTTTTGCTGGATATTTGCGCCTGCCTCATAGCTATCGTTTTGAGTACTTGACCACATATTACTGTTGCCTACGTTTTCAAACGAATACACACCGTCCTCAATATACGAACGGTATCCTCGGAATCTCCAACTATTCAGATATTGCGTTTCATACGAGTTAGTACCAACCAACACATTGCCATTGCTACTGCATATATAGTTCCTGGTACCAACATCTTTAATCAAATATGCTCCATTGTTGTCTATGATATTGAATGTGTTGTCTTCCGGAACTTGACTGTCGTCTTCGGGTATGGTTGCCCATACAACATATCCTGCATATGCCTTCAATGTTTGGGTTTGATCCACCATCGATCTGATTATATATCTATCTGTATCGGGAACTTGAGTAACTTTAAATAAATACGCGGGCATTCCCATTAACGTTGGAGATATGGTTGTAGAATTACAAGATGCATACGTTGATGTAGTTGAATAAGAAATATAATACGAACTAAGACCCGCAATCTCAATAGCGTATATACCGTCAGGTATTCCCGTTACAAGCTGCGAATCCGAAGTGGTTGTTGTAGCCGTTTCATTTGGCAATTCTTCTACAACAAGCTCATCATTTGAAACTGTTACATCCAAATTACTTTGAATATCCGTTATCTCATCAAATGAGGTTTGCTCCACAAGCTCGTCACTAGGTTGAGTGATGCTTAAATCACCTTGTACGTCTGTTATTTCATCGGAAACAACAGACATCGGAACTGATACCAAAACAAGTATCAGTGACAGAATTAAAGAAAAGAATTTTGTTTTTCTTTTTTTCATTGATTGTCCTCCTTATTATTAAATTTTGTGACTCGTTTGCTTCAAAATCATAATAAGCCATTGGTATCAGCTCCTTTCATAAATGCTTAAAAGTGTGTAAATCTTAAAATGGAAACATTTTCCTACTCTCATTATATCAAAATGCCGCTTTGATGTCAATGTACAATATATATGAATGTTACAACACATAATTGTGCAAGTAATACAAAATCAAGTCGAATTTATGCGGATAAATATTCCCTCACTATATAAGTCTGAATTTTTAAACAAAATTGGAATGATTTTGAAAAATTTTTCAAAATTTTACGAAAAAGAATTAAAGATACCAAAAATCCCCGCCCCGACAAATCGGGACGGGGAATCTATTAAAATTCAAAATACTGGATCAAAAGCGATGCGAGCGCGCCTGCAAGAATACTTGCCGCGTAAGTTACGGTTTTTATAAATATCTCGGCGGGACGTCTTTCAATTCTTTTGAGCCGCTTTCTGCTTTCCGAGCAGATGATCTCCTGATTTTCAACCATCGGCTCAAGCTTTCTTGTGCATTTTTCGAGATTTTCTATTTTAATCTCGTGTCTTTCAAGAGCTTCATTTGTTCTGTGATGTCTTTCCTCGCAAAGCTCCTTGTTAAAGCCTTCCATACAAACTCCTCCTACTAACGAAAGGAAAAATTTATGTAAGCTTACGCAACAAAAGTGCTTTCAGATTCAAACTTTTTCTGCTCTGCTTCAAGAAATGCCGCTGTCTTGAGATCCTGAATTTCGGACTGGTCAAGCACGAGCGCGAACTTTCTGCGCACCTTTACCCACTCCCCGCGCTTGATTATGCAATTTTTGCCGTTCACCGCAACGTAAACGTCATCCTTGTACTTGTCATTGTCACGGAAAAGCTTGATGCTTACGTATTCGTTAAGATATTCTTCTTCCTTTGCTCTCTTGGCCTTTCTTTCGTCATCCGCATCCTTTTCCTTTTTGCGAAGGAGAGCGCATTCCGCCTCCATCTTGCTTAATTTCTGCTCGTATTCTTCCTTGAGCGCCAAAAGCGCGTCATTGTATTCCTTGTTGTTTTCCATAAATTTTCCCTTTCTTATTTAAATGTTTATTTTAATTTATCCCTGTAAGTATCAGTCGTTTGCGGATGCGGCTGTTTCGATTCTTATCATAAATGCTTCGCAAAGACGCATACTTACCTTGTTTGCCTTCCAACCAACAGTTGCTCTCTGATTAAGAGGGTCATTAGCTCCGGAAGAACCAAGCTGCTTAACGATATGCTCGAGGCCGCCGTCCTCAACAGATGTGGTTCCGTATGCATTGTCACCGAAAACAAGTGTCGCGTAAACCTTACATCCGTTTTTGCCACCGTCTGCCGCATATATGGGTGTTCCCTTGCTTGCTGTGATCTTTGCTTCTGTTGACATAGTTTCGTCTGTATAAACCTGCATAAGCTGAGATGTGTTTGCTCCAACGTAGCATCTGTTGTCACCGATATAGATCCACTTACCCACAAGATCACCGCTTGAAATATCACCTGTTACTGTAAACTGAATAGCATTTGTGCCATTGGCATCAACAGTAACGGACAAATCACTCTTTGAAAGAGGTGTGGCTGTAAACACCTTCGCTTCAGTGCTTTCGATAAATCTTACGCCCTCAATCTTGCCGATTTCGCCCTCAAAAATGTTTTCGGGAGATGCGTACTGATTGGGGAACTTCCAGTTGGGATCGCTCATAAGATCATACGCGCAATCAGGGTGAATGATAGCTATGTAAGAGCCGTTAATCTTTTCGGCATTCTGATTCTTCAAAAATCTTACCGCACGTCTTATTGCGTTTACTGTAAGATAGCAGTTATCCTCGGGATTTTCCTGGTTAGCTGCAACAAGATGTCTCGCGCTTACCTGACCCTCACCGTACTGTACGTTTGTACCGCCACAAACAACCTCTCTTGTAATTGCGTCAAGTGTTCTGCCCGCCTGAGCTCCGAGAAGCTTTGTAGCCATAACAAGATTGTTATCAACCGCTGTCATAAGAAGAAGGTCGGAAAGCTCAATATATCCGCCATACTGGGATACAGTTGCGTTTACTGTGCTCATATCTATCTTCTGGCCTGTGGGAGTTACACCTTCCTTGATCTCCTCAGTAAGAGTGGGAAGAGGGTTGTACTTTCTAAACTGAATGCTCTTGCCGCTTCCCTTGGGAATGTTTACCTTCTGCGCAAATCTGTCGTAAACAAGCGCAGGCTCTGCATTGTCGATAAGGAAATGACTGTAATACGTCTTCATCTGCTCGCTGAGGCCGCCAATGCCGTAGGGCATATTATCACCTGTATTTGCGTTAGTCATACCATCTGTTGTGTGGATATTCTCTGCCGCACCGAAAAGCGACAAATTTACCTTTGTTTCTGTAATTCTCATAAAATTCTCCTTTGTTTATTTTAAATTTATTATCTCGCCTCTTGCCGCTCGTTTTGCAACAAGGGCTCTTTCTTCTTTCGTCATATCCGAAACACTGCGTCTTATATTGCCTGCATTTTTCATTATACCTATCTCGGATATTCTCTGCCTTTTGGACTTTATCTTTTCAAGTAATGCCCTTTCTGCCGCCTGACGTATTTTCTCTTCTTTCTCACTTACCTGCTTGTCTGCCATATCAAGAGCCAAGGCCTCAGCTTCTTTTCTGATCTTTTCAATATCCTCGTCGTAAAAGCCTTTGTAAAGCTTATATACAACATTCTCATACTCCTCGCGAGTAGGAATATTATTTACTTCTGTGTCCGTTACGTCGGACACCGCGTCAATAATCATATCTTCCATAAGCTATCCTTTCTTTTGGGTTGTCTTACCTTTACACAGAGCCGAATCCCATATTTTGTTTTGTATGCATATCTGCCCGGGGTAGCACTCGGATATCTGCAAAAGCCCTATGCAAGCCATACGAAACGGCTCAGTATCACAATCCTTGCACATAATATCCGTAAAGCCCGACTCGATGGAATTAATTATAAGCTTTTCACGGTATGTGCTTTTAAGGTATCCGAGCAACGTATAAAATATTGCCGACACTGCCGAGCAGACTATAAGCTGCCCATTTGCTTTAAAATCCGAATGCCCCGTCATCACAAGTCGGATGCTTTCACTATCCTTCGAAAAGCATACGTTAATCATTACAATGCTCCGATTCTATCTTCTGTATTTCACTTCTGAGCTTTCCGATACCGCTTATATCCACAAGAGTAAGAAGAAGCTTTGTCTGTTCAATATTTTCTTTCTTGAGCGCACCGCATTTATAAAGCTCAAGCGCAAAATTGTTAAGCTCATTTCTTTCTGTATATGATCTCTTTTGCGTATCTATCTGCACGTCAAAGCAGGGACAATGTCCATCGTATGATTCTTGCAAAATCTCAGGGGTGAAATACTCATATCTGTCGCTTACATCTCCAGTGATTCTGAACACTCTCTGTTCTGTATAAAACTGTCTTATAAGCTCAATTACAAGCTCCCATATTTTTACACACGCACGACAGGAATTTTCGATTCCGTCGCGGGAGAATTTAGCATCGGCATTCTGCAGCATACTGATAGCCGATGCCGCAGTAACATTTCCGGATGTTCTGCCCACAGATACCTCTCTGCAGCCCGTGATCTCCTTAAGCTCGTCTATCTTCATCTGCTTAATCTCAACCACACTCTTGTCCATTTCACCGATATCAATGCGTTTAAGCTTTTCCTCGTCAATGTCACCCTCAACCTCGATGATCTTCTTGTTTACATCAGCAAAATCAGAAAGATTGATACCAAGGCTCTTTTTAGCCCAGAATCTCACATTAGAAGCAAGCGTCGAGTAATTCTCAATATTCTTATCAAGCTTATCAATATACTCCTCGCACTTTCTGCCAAGGGCAATCACACCAAAGCCACTTATCTCATTATCACAGGGATACATCGCATCAAAAACCACGGGATATTTTCCGTGACTGTACCATCCGTCTGTGCATTCATCATCGCATTCCGAAGAATATATAACTCCGTATTCGCAGAATTTGCAATAGTGAAGCACAACCTTTCCGTCAACATATCTCTTGTAGTACCAGTCTATAACTGCACATTTGTCCGTAGTTGAATACTCAGATCCGTATATATACGACGTTATATCCCCGTATTCTCCAATCTCACCGTCGAAATCAAGATGAGTGTATCTCTCGCAAAGCTCGTCCTTATCAGATAGCGCGCATATAAACAGATTCTTTGAGTCCTGAATGTCCTCGACACCCATCTCCCAGAATATGTTTTCAATATTCAGCTTGCGTATATCAATATCTCCAAGTCCGTCGCAAAGCTCTCCATTCCAGAAAACTCCATATATAGCCGTGCCATATCTTATCTTGTTCCAGGCGTTATCACTGTATATCTGAGGAAAATTGCATCTTGAATTTATCACGGGGATTATTTTGGTGAGCATTTCCGCGCTCTTTATATCCCGTTCTTCTCTCGGAAGGCAAATGCAGGTTGGCATATTGTCAACAACGTCGGCATGCTTGTTGAGTATGCTGTTGTGAAGCCAGGACGCGCCGCTCCCCTCGCCCTTGTATCTCTGGCTCCAGAAATTTCTTTCATTTTTTATTCTTTCGGTAAGCTCCGACTTAGAATAAATATATTTTCTGAGTGTTTCCACACCGTACTCTATATCGGGAGCGCACTTTTTGTTTTTAGTTTTACTCATAATTTTTGTCCTTATTTTATTATCTGCGCTCTATACCAGAGCCGTAATATCTTTGGTTTGTATCCGCTATGTCGGCGCGGATTATCATACTTTCACTGCGCATAGGCATCTTCATAGGATTTTCCATACAAACATAGCGCAATTCGTCGTATATGTGGTCCTCTCCCGAGCTGTTTACATCCTCAACGTCTGTCGAGTCGTAAACTAAAGCGGGAAAGCTTCTTATAAAATTTCTGCAAGTGGAAAAAACATATAATGACGGGCGTCCGTCGGGCAGAAAAGCAAGACGGTTGTGTACCTGTTGCTTACCCGCAATGCGTGAATTATCTCCTCTGTCAAAATATACACCGCGCTTCTCCATGATCTCACCGATGCTCTCACCCCCGTTTTTCTGAAATATCGCGGGATCGGCGATGCCATATATGCGCTTGCCGCATAAATTTACATCCTCAAATTCTATTCTTCGTATCTCGTTTGCAATTTTGCCCGCATCCCATCTTACTCCCTCGTTGGGAGTACCGCTACAGCCGTAAAGCTCGCGGATGCGATACATTTTTCCTTCCCTGTCAATAGCATACCAGCCAACCGAAAATGGTCTTGAATATCCCCAGTCAAAGCCACGGTATATCCTCCAATCCGCAGGTATTCTGAATGGCTTGATAACGTGAGTGTTCACTCCGTCGTCGTACCCTTCACAGTTGTCCCGCCACTCAGAAAACACCTGCCCTTGAAAGCTGTTCCAATCGCCGTATAACAGTGCCGCCTTATCCTTTTCGGGCAGCGACGCAAGTCGCGTCAGATACCCCGGATCGTTTTTCAGAAGTATCTTATTGTCAAACACGGTCGACGGCACGAATATTCGGGACTTTTTTCTTATCTGCTCCTTCCCATCGGGAAAAACTATCTTTACCCTTTCCCATATGGTAGTCATAGGTGGAGCAGGAGTGATAAACCGATCCTTTACCCAACTGTGTCCAATACCGCCGGGATTTGCCTGCGCCCGCATATAGCACCGCGTATTCTCACCGTTTGGGCGGTTGCGTGAAAACAAATAGCTGTACTCATCATAAGTGAATTGCGTCAATTCGTCAAAGTCTATAAAATCGTATCGCTTTCCCTGATAATTGTACTTATCATTCGGATGCCCAAGCGACCCGAAATATATTTTTGCGCCCGATGGAAAGCACCATACGTGCTTGGAATCATTGAATTTTGCCTGTGGGTTTGACGGCAGATATATCTCGTGCGAGCGATCAATAAGCTCGGATAATTGCGGATAGCTTTTTCGAAGGATAAGCCCTCTGTAATGCGGAATATGTACCTGACGCAATGCCTCAGCCAAGGCGCAGTCGCTTTTTCCGCCGCCTGCAGCCCCGCCGTACAACGCCTCGTCCTCAAGCCGTGACATAAACTCCCTTTGCTTTTCTTGAGGCCGCCATATAAATTTGGATGCGTCACATTTAGCATTCCGTCCTATCCTTCCGCTCTTGATAATATTACTCATCATCGTTAGCATCCTCTCCAAGCTTGTCAGCTGTCGGAATATCTACCTCTCCCTCTGCCACCTGTATATTTTCAGGCTTGTCAGACCACCTTTGCGGCTGTCTGTTTTTAAGCCAGAAGGATGACGCCTTGACGTCCGCCGGAATATAGTTTTCATCAGCACCTACGCAAAGCTCCTCGTACTCTCTTATTTTTTTACCCGTATCAGGGTCGTAATCCACTCTTTTGAGCTTGTACGTTTTGTTGACCTTAACACTGTAACCGCATGCCTTTTTATAAAGCGCATCTATAACCGCATAATCCGAGCCAAACCGCCCAAGATAAAGTGCCTTGTCCATCTCGATATGCATTCCCTTCCATCTTTTGAAGGTCGCATAACTTATTTTCGCACTTTCGGCTATTTCACGGTCAGAATATCCCTCCTCGGCCATACGTCTTAGGTATTCTTCCCCGTATTCCTGCATAAAGCTTTCATATTTCGTCTTCCTCATCACTCTCACTATCGCAGGCAACGTCTGCAGGATCATAAACAGATACGTAATAATTATCCTCGTCGTCGAAAAGACTTATAAGATTTTTTCCGATGCCCTCGGAAATGTCCTTTTTGCTTATAGTGCTATTCTTATTGCTTTTGAGAATTGCATACATAAGACATTTTAAAAGGTCGCAAAGCTGTTCAAGGCCCTGACTTTTTTCCTTATAATGCTCGATAACGCTGTTTCTTTCCTTGATTATTTCTTTAAGCTTATACGATTCCTTCACCGTTGTACTTCCTTTCATAAAAGTTATCCATCATCTTTTTAAACGGACATTCCTTCCAATTTGTCGGATGGGCGCAATATCCGTAAATTATCTCTCTTTTTGCTTTAACGTCGGGAAAAGCAAAGCGCGTGCATTCGCACATAATGCGCTTTTCTCTTCCAACCTCCTTAATGTATGGGCAAGTTCCTCTGAATGCCATTTAAAAATCCTTTCTATGCCGTATTTGGCAAATTTATATAAATTGTTAAGTTTGCTTAACCTATATATCAAAAAAATATACCGGTCTATTCTTTTCAATAAGTCGCGCTCAACTTAACTGCACATATTATAGCACATCTGTTCTATTTTGTCAAGACAAAGTAAAGTTTTCTAAACTTTTTTGTTTTTCCTTATTGACAAAGGGATTTTTATGTGTTAGAATACTAATATACGAACAAAAGTTCTATTAACAATTTGTAAACGGACAAAAGGATAGGTGAAAACAATGGAAAATAACTATATTTTTTCACAGCGGCTCTCAGCCAGAATGAAGGAACAGAAAATATCCGCCGCCGAGTTGTCAAGACAAAGCGGTATTTCAAAGGCAAGAATAAGCCAATACGTGCACGGAGTATACAAACCCACAGCAGACGCGCTTGTTAAGCTTGCTGTTTCTCTTGCCTGCTCTGAGGAATATCTGCTCGGTCATACCGACAGTCCAAACAATCTTCCCATAGGCGCAAAAAGAATGAAAATTTTGGGTGAAGTCAGATGCGGCTCTCCTACCCTTGCTGAAGAAATCTACGAGGGCGAAATTGTTACGGACTCATTTATAGATGCCGATTTTTGTCTGCGCGCAAAAGGTGATAGCATGATAGATGCGCGCATTTGCGACGGCGACATTGTGTTTATCAAGCGCACGGATATGATTGACAACGGTGATATTGCCGTAGTTATCATTGACGGCGAGGCGACACTCAAGCGCGTTTACTTCTACCCCGACTCCCAACGCCTTATTCTTATCCCCGAAAATAAAAGCTATAAGCCCCTCACCTTTGTAGGAGAGGAGCTTGAAAATATTACTATTTTAGGAAAAGCCGTCGCGTTCACCTCATACCTCTGATAGTTGACACAGAAAGTCGCATATAATATCATCTATATGTAAAGGAGATACCCCAAAAGCTCTGCACCTTGCCGCCAGAGCCTCAAGCTCATCCTTGCTATCACTTACAGATGCATAATATCTGTATAGATTTCCTTCCCTATCACATACTTTAAGTCCGAATCTTGAGTGAGCATTCTCCTCAACGGTAAAAATCAGATCTCCCATAATCATATCTCCTTATTATCAAATATATTGAAATCTCTCTCTGTATACATTCTACCATAAAAGAAAACACCGCCGTATTTTTTAGTGCGGCGGTTTTTCTCGTCCGTTTGTAAATAATGTACACAAAGCCTGCTCTTTTTGACTTGATTTCCATAATGCAATCCCCTTTTAGTACGACAAACACACAATAAAAGCCCGCTATATTTTTGAATATTAATAGCAAATTTGCAACTCAGAATTAAGTTTTTATGAAATTCCAAGAGAATTTTTCAATATTTTCTATTTGAAGCTAAAATTACCGCGTGAAAATTTAATTACAATGTGAATGAGGTAAAAACAATTTCTATGTCGTAGCAAATATTACAATTTTGAAGAGGAAAATTGTGAACAAATTTAAAATTTTTATCTTTTTCTAATATTATCCTATTGACAAAATCATCTTTTTATGATATAATCTCAATTCGGTACGGTCAAATAGACCGTCTCTCTACCGCACAAAAAAAGAAAGCAGTGCGGTCGTTATTAAGTCCATAGGGAGGTAAAAAAACATGGCATTCAATACTTATGAAACACTGTTCGTTGTAAACGTAACAGCAGGCGAAGAAGCTACAAAGGCTACAACAGACAAGTTCACAACATTGATTAGCGAAAACTGCGAAGTTCTCAACGTTGCTAACTGGGGCAAGAAGAGACTTGCATATCTCATCGACGATATGAGCGAGGGCGCATACACTGTTGTAACTTACAAATCCAATCCTTCTTTCATCGCTGAGCTTGAGCGTCTTATGAACATTGATGAATCTGTAATGCGTTCTCTTACAATCAAGCTTGACCACGAGCCCGTGTTCAAGGCAGCTGTTGTAGAGGAAGTTGCTGAAGAAGTAGCACCTGTTGAAACAACAGACGCTGAATAATTCAGGCAATTCGGAGGTATCGCATGGCAAACTTCAATTTAAATAAGGTCATCCTTGGCGGTAGACTTACTGCTGACCCCGAGCTCAAAACAACATCCAGCGGCATTTCGGTAGTAACATTCTCTATCGCAGTTAACCGCCGCTTCTCAAAGGATTCCGCACAGCAGAACGAGACAGACTTTTTCAACGTAACTGCATGGAGACAGACAGCTGAGTTCGTTTCCCGTTACTTCAGAAAGGGCTCTTCCATCTGCGTAACAGGCTCCATCCAGAACAGAAACTGGACTGACCAGCAGGGTCAGAAGCATTACAGAACAGACATCGTTGCTGATGAAGTAATGTTCGTTGACTCACGTTCGGATTCCCCTGCATCCGCTGACTTCGGCGGTGCAACACCCGCATTCTCCTCTCCCATGGGAGCTGCTCCCAAGTTTGAGGAAATCAAGACAGACGACGACCTTCCCTTCTGAGAAGACGTCAGACAATTAAATCTATAGGAGGATTATCAAAATGGATAGAAACGAGAATACTCGTGCAGCAAGACCTGTTGTTCGCAAGAGAAGAAAAGTTTGTATTTTCTGCGCAGATAAGGTTGCATATATTGACTACAAGGATAGCGCAAAGCTCAGAAAGTTCATTTCCGAGCGCGGCAAGATCCTTCCCAGAAGAATTTCTGGTACATGCGCACTTCACCAGAGAGAGCTTAACACAGCTATCAAGCGCGCACGTCAGGCAGCTCTTCTTCCTTACGTTGCTGACTAATAATGTAGGAAAAACAATAAGACACTTTGTATTTTGCAAAGTGTCTTTTTTGTTTTTTGGTATAAATATCCCGATTGGAAGAGCTATTCATCCCACGGCAATTCAATTTTCGTTGTTCCAAATTTTCTGAAGCATAAAGATATTTCAACCTCATACGCGTTTCGCACGGTTTCTCCGACTATCGCAATAGCGCCGTCAACCCTTTTTATACGTATGTTGCTCATACCTAATATTTCTTTATCAATATCTTCTTTCAGCTTCCATACAAACGGATTTTTCTTGTCCCTTACATAATTGTTTTTATCTAATAGCATATAGTCATCTGAAGATAGACTTTTATCAATTTCATATAGTTCTTTCTGCCATTTATCGGATCCATACTTATAATAACGATACACTTCTCCGTCTATCCAATTGTAATACTCGCCATCAGCTTCCATCCAATCCCCATCTATAAGAATTTCACTTCTGCTTTGAGAAAATACAACAGCATGGGGACCATTATAATTACGGGATGTAGTATTTGATATAACCTCTATAGTGCAATCTCGCGAAAAAAAGTAACGGAGTTTTATCTTGTCAACAGGATGGAGAAAAATATATGTAACCACCAATATGATAAGGATTGCTAATATACATATCGGGACTATCTTGCATACAGTTCCAAAAAAAGATCGTGTTTTATATCCTAAAAACATTAATTTCAAGCGAAGACCTAAAGGTATTTTCGTAATGTTTTCTTTTTTATCCGTTTTTCCGTTATTCATACATATACCTCATTTTTGCTATATCTAAATTATATCACACACATAACATAAAGTCAATCAGTAAAAGGAATTACTCCCAAAATAATACATATAAATAAAAAAAGTAAATTTTTTGCATTTTTATATTTACATATTCAAATCCTTATGGTATAATATGTATGGTGTGAAGGTTTGGCTACTTGGCCGTTCATACTATACGTCGCAAATCCCCCCACATAAATCAGGAGACCAAAATGCATAAGTGTTCACTTAAAACTGCAGTTTATTTCGGTGAGAACGCTCTCACAAGATTATCACAAATTGAATATAAAAACGTATTTATCATAGCTGACCCCTTCACTGTTTCAAGCGGTCTTATCCTCACGGTAACAAAGCACCTTGATATAGCGAAGATCTCCTATGAATTGTATACGAACGTAGTTCCCGATCCTTCCGTAGAAAAGGTTGCAGAGGGTGTTACCGCGCTTATGAAGAGCAAGGCTCCCTGCATTATAGCGGTTGGCGGCGGCTCGGCGATTGACCTTACAAAGTGTGTGCGCCAGTTTGCTCACAACCTTGAACCTGAATACAGCCCCTACTTCATCGCTATTCCTACAACAAGCGGTACGGGTAGTGAGGTTACGTCTTTCGCGGTTATTACGGACACCGAAAAGCACATAAAGCACGCTCTCGTTGACGATTACCTTCTCCCTGAGGAAGCGATCCTCGACGTCGATATGGTAAGAAGCGTTCCCGCTTCCATTACCGCCGACACGGGTATGGACGTATTTACTCACGCGATCGAAGCTTACGTAAGCATTCACGCCAACGACACCTCGGATATGTACTGCGAGAAGGCATCCGCACACTGCGCAAGATACCTTGTTCGCTCCTATAAATTCCCCGAAACCGGTGAGGTTCGTGCAAGAGAAAAGATGCATCTCGCATCCAACCTCGCAGGTATTGCATTCAGCGCAGTATCTCTCGGTCTTAATCACGGTATGGCTCACCAGCTCGGCGCACAGTTCCACATTCCTCACGGACGCGCAAACTCGATCCTTCTCCCCGTTGTTATTGAATATAACTCCGGTATCAAGCAGGACGAATCCGTCGCTCCCTCTACCATCCATGCGAGCGCTGCAAAATATGCAAAGCTTGCCCGCAAGCTCGGTATCGGTAACCCCAATAACGACGTTGAATCCGTAAGAAATCTCCTTTCTCTCATCAGAGGAATGCAGAAGGATATGAATATGCCCACAAGAGTCAGCGAGGCTTGTCCCGGACTCACACGCGAAGAATATATGCGCCACCTCGATGCTATGACGGATGCGGCTCTCAAGGACAGATGCACTCCCTCAAACCCCAGACTCCCCTTAGCTCGAGACGTAAAGAAAATTTTTGAAAACATTTGGTAATATAAAAGCAGACGGCGAATGCCGTCTGCTTTTTTCATATTTACAACACTCTTTTCATATTATTTCATATATCATTTTTCGGAGTATATATGAAAGATAAAAGCACATTTGTATTCAAGTTTTTCATTTTCACGGTCATCTCGGCAATAATTCTTTTATGCCTTATTTATTTCTTTCCAAACAAAAATAAAAAGGACGACACACCTACGTCCGCCGAGCCCCAAAAGAAATATACCACGGTCATAATTGATGCGGGGCACGGCGGAGAGGACGGAGGCACACAAACTCCGTCGGGCACGCTTGAAAAGGACTTAAATCTCAAAATTGCGGAATTTCTCAAAAAAGACCTTGAGAGCATGGGTATTTCCGTAATAATGACACGCACCGAGGATAAGCTTTTGTACGACACGAGCGTAAATTACAAAGGGCAAAAGAAAAAGCTTGACGCGGCGGCACGTCTTAAGATAGTCGAGGAGAATCCCAATTCAATATTCGTAAGCATACACATGAATTCCTACGTAGATCCGCAGTATTCGGGTCTTCAGGTGTGGTATTCGCAAAATAATCCCTGCTCCCAGCCGCTTGCAAAGACGATTCAGGAGCGAAACAACTCACTCTTTCAGGTGGGCAACAAGCGACAAACAAAGCCTACGGGAGATAATATTTATATTATGAGTAAAATTCAATGCCCCGCCGTGCTTATTGAATGCGGATTTCTCTCAAATCCGCGCGAGGCGGCAAATCTCTGCGACTCGGGTTACCAGATCGCGCTGTCAAAAAGCATTGCGGAATCCATTGCGGAATATATAAAAAACGCGCAGGCCTCAAGCCCTGCGCGTTATATTAAAACAGATTCCACGGATATTCATTCTTCGGCTTGCATTCAATCTCAATTTTCTTATTAAATATAGGATGCATAAATTCACATCTGTGCGAATGAAGAGCGCAGACACAACCGTTATCACGCGAACCATACTTACCGTCTCCACAAAGAGAATGCCCACGCGAGCCGAACTGTACTCTTATCTGGTGCGTTCTGCCCGTAATTAGATGCACTCGCAAAAGGCTCTTACTCTCACCCTTCGCGTTTTCCTTTGTATCAAGCGTCTTATATTCAAGAACAGCCTTTTTCGCACCCTTACGTTCTCCCCTTACCACGAACGACTTGTTTTTTACCTTGTCGTGATAGAGAAAATCGCAAAGCTCAACCATACCGCTCGCATTTTTCTCGCACTCATCAAAGGGTACGACACCCTCTGAGACCGCCAAATACTCCTTGTAGTAATCTCCACCCGACACAAGCTCGGAGAGCTTGCCGGTATATCTTTTGTCCTTAGAATAAAGTATAAGACCGCTTGTAGTCGTGTCAAGACGATGCACTACGCCGAGATAATCAAGCCCGAGCCTTTCCTTTATCATTTTGGGAAAGCACTCTCCCTCACTATCCTGTGAGATCACCCCGCGCGGCTTATTTGCCACAAGAAGATATTTATCCTCATAAAGAATTTCAAAATCCATAATTACTCCGTTTTAAGAGAAAAGAGGACGCCATTTAGATGAAGAAGGCGTGATCGAACGTTCGTAGGCGTACGAGGGTACGCCAGAAGGTTCGAGCGCGACTAAAAAGCCACATAAAATGAGGAAAACCGCCGAGTCCTCGGCGGTTTTCGTCATTTGAAAAAGGACAAAACTTATATTTAAAATTAATTGTCGTCCTTTAACATAAAGTGGCTTTTGTTCTTCGCTAAATGAAGAAGCCTCTTTTTGTTACATAATCAGTCAGCGTAAACGCTTACCTGCTTTCTGCCTGCCTTCTGCTCAAACTTAACCTTACCGTCAATAAGCGCGAAGAGTGTGTCATCCTTACCGATACCAACGTTGTTACCGGGGCGGATAGCTGTTCCTCTCTGTCTAACAAGAATGTTACCAGCGAGAACTGCCTGACCGTCTGCTCTCTTTGTGCCGAGACGCTTGGATTCAGAATCACGACCGTTCTTTGTAGAACCTACGCCCTTCTTATGAGCAAAGAACTGTAAACTAAGCTTTACCATTATCTTTACCTCCAAAAATTTTAATTAGCTGCGACGATTACACGTCGTCATAGGGTTTGTCAACTACCGTAAGATCAAGGTAGTCGTAGTATTCGTCCATCATATCTTCAATCTGCTTGTAGTAAGCTAAGAAGATACCCGATACTGCGTATCTCTTGAGTTCGTCCTCCTCAAATTCGGGAAGCGCGGACTTGGACTTAATGCGGATGTCTGTTGTCTTCTCATCAATTGTATAATCAATATGGGAATCGTAAGCGACCTCAACAGTATTGATTATAAGCATCGTCATAGCGGATAACGCCGCGCAAAGCACGTCGTCGCCCTCTTCACCGTAACCAGTGTGACCCTGCTCCTTAAAACCGTAGAAAACTCCACCGCTTCTGTAAAAAACGAGTTTAGTCATAATAACTCACTTTAGAATCAGCCAACAATGCTTGTGATCTGAATCTTTGTGTAGGGCTGTCTGTGGCCCATCTTCTTCTTCTCGTTCTTCTTGGACTTGTACTTCATTACGTAGATCTTCTTGCCCTTGCCGTTCTTAACAACAACGCCCTTAACGCTTGCACCCTCTACTGTAGGAGTACCTGCCTTAAAGCCTGTCTCTGTTGACAATGCAACAACATCAAATGTAACTTCTTCACCCTCAGCGCAGTTAAGCTTTTCAACAAAGATAATATCCTGCTCTGTAACTTTGTACTGCTTTCCGCCAGTTGTAATAATTGCGAACACGAAAAGCACCTCTCTTTCATATAAGTCTCGCTAAACAATGGCGGTACCAAAAATAGGCACACTTAAAAAAGCCATTTTTACGCGGCATTCCTATTATATCATTAAGACCTGCTTTTGTCAATAGTTTTTTTGCATATTTTACAAATTTCTATAAAGTTTTTTGGGTATTTTCCCCGATTTATTGACATATACGATTTTTTGATATATAATGATGTAAATATCAGTACAAGCAGGAAGAAAAAAATGAAGCACTTACAATCAACGTCGGCAGCGCGAGAGACGAAAAGACCGACCGCGTCCCTTATTGCCGATGCCTTAATCAACATAAAGAATCCCACAAGACGAAGCATCGCGGAATATTGCGGTATAACCGAAATGACGGTATGCCGCGCGATTTCCCGCCTTGCCGATTCATACCTCATCGACGAAAGACAGTCCAAAAAGAGTCGCTCGCAGGAGCTGTATATTTCCGACGAGCTTAGGTTTATTATAGCCGATCTTTCGTTTAACATTTACTCAATTTATCTTTTGGATGCCCGCGGAAGACTTTATGCGCAAATGAATTACGCGTACAATCACTCTATTGACGACACCGATAACCTTATCATCCTGTCGGAACGCGCGCGTTCCCTGTTTTCAGACAAAGCAAGCAAATTAAGCGGTGTTGGAATCATTTTTGCGGAGGCTGACGATATATTCAAATTCAAGGCTATCGATATATTCTCCGATTGCTTTGCAGGTGCCCGCGCCCTCGCGCTTGACGTGCCGAGCTGCCTGTCCTCACTTTTGAGATCGTCCTGTGACTCGCATTTTCCGACCGACAGTATGTATTATCTTTGCATCGGAAACAGAAATCTCGCGTATTACGTGAGCAATGAAGTCGTCATCAAAAGCAATCCCTCGGTACTTATAGATAACGACGGGAATATGCTGCGTGAAAAGCTTGAAAGCTGTATCTCTCCTGAAATGGTATGCGACGTTGTCTTTAAGATAGTCAATTCCGCATCCGCCTTGCTTGACGTCAAGCTTTTCCTCGTTGAATCCGACCGCTTTGTTTTCGGCTCCGGAATAAATAACAGTATAGCAGACAGGCTTAAGCTTAGCTTCCGCGACGGAAGAAGGCTTTATTTGTCCGACTCCTTGCCGCATTACTACGTAAAGGGCGGGCTGCTCGCGCTTCAAAAGTATATTATTACAAATACGCTTTCAAATTGACCTGAATTCTACCTGCGGTATATAGACAAATACAGGAAAATATGATATAATAGCTACGTAAAGCATATTAACGAAAGGAGACTTTATTTTGGAATTCGTACTTCAAACAAACGGACTTACCAAAAGCTACAAAAGGAACAAGGTTCTTAACGGCGTTACGATGAACATCCGCCGCGGCGATATCTACGGCTTCGTAGGTGAAAACGGCTCGGGTAAGACCACGGTTATTAGACTTATTACAGGACTTATTTATGCCGACAGCGGCGAATTTACCCTTTTCGGAGTAAAGAATAGCGACCCCAAAATACGCGAGGCTCGCTCGAAAGTAGGAGCAATCGTTGAATCCCCATCCATCTATCTCAATATGTCTGCTCGCGACAATCTTATGATGCAAAGCAGCATTCTCGGTATTCACGACGAGGAAAAATGTCTCGAAACCCTCAAGACCGTCGGTCTTGGCGAGCTTTGGGGCGTAAAAAAGCACGCGGGTGACTTCTCTCTCGGCATGAGACAGCGACTCGGAATCGCTATGGCTCTTCTCGGCAATCCCGAATTCATTATTCTCGACGAGCCGATGAATGGGCTCGATCCCGCGGGTATCGTTGAGATCCGCGAGCTTATCTTACGTCTCAATCGCGATATGGGTATCACGTTCCTTATTTCCTCACATATTTTAACCGAGCTTGCGCTCGTTGCGACAAACTACGGCATTATCTCCCGCGGAAAACTTATAAAGGAAATTACCGCATCCGAGCTTGAAGGAGTATGTCCCCACACGCTTGAGATTAGGACCGAAGATATAGACTCGACTATGTCCTTGCTCGCTCCATCCCTTAACGAGGGCTCACTGCGACGGATCGACGACTGCATCCGTATCGACGGCGATATTGACATCAATGCAATCCTCGGCAAGATAATAGATGCAAATATTAAGATCACATCAGTCGTAAGCTACCGTTCAAGCATTGAGGACTACTATCTTTCCATGATGGGAGGTGGCAATAATGCGTAATTTGTACGTAACAGATATAAAAAGAATATTAAAGGATAAGCTTTTCCTTGTAACATGTATATTGGCGGGCGTGTTTTCGGCTGTAAATCCTCTTTTGTATAAGCTTCTTTTCGTTGCTCTTGGTATCGAGGACGCAGGGGGAATGATGATTAATTCCAAATCCCTGTTCTTTACAGCGTTTGCACCGGGTGATAACCTCGGTCTTATTATGCCGATACTGATAGCTATCATCGTTTGCAAGGATTTCAGTCAAGGCACGGTAAGAAACAAGATAATCAGCGGAAAATCGAGAGCTTCTATATTCCTCTCACATTTCCTCACGGCATCAACGGTTATATCATTTATAATACTCGCACACGCGCTCCTCACGCTGGGAATATCTCTTTGCTTCTTCCCTTATCATAACGATCCGTTTACAGCAGCTGATTTCGGTTATCTTATGACTTCAGTCGGCTTTAAAATGCTCATTTATGTAGCAATCGCCGCCACAGTAACATTTATTGCAACGATCTCAAAAAACATGGGCATTTGTATAGTTCTTTATCTTGCTGTATCACTCGGTCTTTCAATAGTAGGCTCTCTAACTACGATTATAACTCAGCTTCCCGATATCCTTATGGACAAGGAATCAATCGCATTTAAAATTATTGAAATTGCAGATTATCTCAATTATTACACCTCTACACTCATAGGGTCCGGTTCAAGCTACACAGGGAAGGAAGTTTTCTACATACTCCTCTCCCCCATCCTTACGATTGCAGGATCTATCGGTCTTGGAATCTTCAAGTTTTCAAGAAAAAATCTCAAATAAAGCAAAAAGGACTTCGGTCAACCGAAGTCCTTTTAAACAAAAAAAGAACTGCCGCACGGCAGTTCTTTTTTATGTAAATCAGAGATACTTCTTTACTACGTCGCTTACTTCTTCAGCGGGAATGGAAGAAGTCATAACGATGTTAACGCCAAGCTTTTCGCCGAGCTCGTCAACCTTCTTTACGAACTCATCAAACTTTGCGATCTCGTTGTTAGCGATCTTGAGAGCAGAGTCAACGAAAACGTCTGTTACGTCGTGGTTGCTTGCAAGAATACCTGCGATAAAGCCGTAAAGTGCTTCGCAGTCAAAAATAAGATACTCGTTTGTATTTATAAGTCTTACGGTGTGCTTGATGTCAAAGCGAAGACCTGTGCCCTTTTCGATACATACTACTGTACCCTTTGTTGCTTCAGCTGCTTCGTTAACGAGGTTGATAAGCGCCTTTGTCTTACCTGTACCCTTAACACCGATAATCATCTTAACCATAATGAACCTCCTCGCGCTTTCGCGCTTTCAAAAAATTTTAGGAACTATAAAAATAAATAATTATTTTCTGTACGTCAATTATAACATACATTTTCTTATTTTTCAAGTGGGTTTTGTTAAAAAATTAATGCTTTTGCAAGATTTTTTAATAAAACCTCAAAGTCTTGCCTCAAGAGCCGCCTTCATATCCTCGTATCCGGGCTTGCCGAGGAGCGCAAACATATTCTTCTTATACGCCTCAACACCGGGCTGATTGAAGGGATTTACGCCGAGCATATAGCCGGAAATAGCGCAGGCAACCTCAAAGAAATAGATAAGATAGCCAAGAGAATATTCGTCTCTTGCGCGCATCTCAATGAGAATATTGGGCACACCACCGTCAACGTGAGCGAGAAGCGTTCCCTGCATCGCGGTCTTCTTAACCTTGTTGAGGTCAACTCCGGAGAGGAAGTTGAGTCCGTCAATGTTCTGAGGATCGTGAGGAATATTGAACTCCACGCCGCCGTCCTCGATCGCGATAACCGTCTCAAAGAGGTTTCTCATACCGTCCTGAATGTACTGACCGAGAGAATGAAGGTCGGTGGAGAAAATTACGGACGCGGGGAAAATACCCTTCTGATCCTTACCCTCGCTCTCGCCGTAGAGCTGCTTCCACCACTCGTTCATCATTCTCTGATAGGATTCGTAGCCAACAAGAATCTCTGTAACCTTGCCCTTGCGGTAAAGAATGTTTCTTATCGCTGCATATTTATACGCCGCATTCACATTGATATCGGGATTTGAATACTCAACCATAGCGTCGTAAGCGCCGCCCATAAGCTTGTCAATATCAATGCCCGCAACCGCGATCGGAAGAAGACCAACGGCTGTTAATACGGAGAATCTTCCGCCTACGTCATCCGGTACAACAAACGTCTCGTAGCCCGCCGCATCCGAGAAGGACTTAAGTGTGCCTCTCGCCTTATCGGTAGTAACGAAAATTCGCTCTCTTGCGCCCTCCTTACCGTACTTTTTTTCAAGAATTTCACGGAAAACTCTGAAGGCAACCGCAGGCTCGGTCGTTGTTCCCGACTTGGAAATTACGTTGATACAAATATCCTTGCCGTCACAAATTTCCACAAGCTCCGCAATAGATGCCGCGCTTATATCACATCCTGCGAAATAAATATCGGGCGTGTCCTTTTTAATATTGTTATAGTTAGGGGATTTGAGGAAATCAATAACCGCGCGCGCTCCAAGATAAGAGCCGCCAATACCGATCGCAATAAATACGTCGCAGCTTTTTTTGATCTTTTCGGCCGCAATCTTTATTCTTGCGAATTCCTCCTTGTCATAGTCAGAAGGAAGTGTTGTCCAGCCAAGAAAATCCGCGCCCGCGCCACTCCTTGACACAAGCATTTCGTGAGCCATTTCGACCTCTCGGCGCACACCCTCATACTCATGCTCTGACACAAAGCCAGTAAGATATCTGTCGGAAATCTTAATTGCCATAATTTTTATCCTCGCCTTTCTTTATGTATATTTTAATATTTATCCATTTTGGATCTTATCGCGCTCTTGACGTTTTCAATAAAATCAAGATCGCCCACAATGAGTGTTATCGCATCGCGATTTTCCTCATCAACTATTTTATTTACGGCATCCTTCAAGGGCACGTGAGCAGTTTCATTCGCGCCCACGTATATGATTTCGGAGTTGCCACCGAGTAAGAACTCGTTTGCAGCAAGCTCACCTGCCACGTCCGAGCCGTCAATACAAAGCACAACCTTGCCGTAGCCGTTCTTGCTTCGGTAATCCTCAATTTGCTTATGAAGCTCCATTACCTCGCCGACGGTGCCGAGCATATTACAAATGATCATAGGCGAAATAGACACAACGTCCATACATCCGCAATTGCCCGCAAATTTCACTCCCTCAAGTATTGCCGATGGGGGAATTTTTGCGCCGTGCTTGTTCATCATATCCACAAGCTCAAGAGTCGAGATCGCGGCATCACGAAGTACGTCAGACAAGCTTTTAAGAATATATTCCTTCTTATTGTAGAGGAATATTTGCTGACGGATCTTCTCATCGATAAGATCAACGCTTCTATGAATAGAAAGCCTTATTCCCGCCTTATGACATCTGCCCGAGAAATAATTGTAAAGATGATTATTTCCCGTAACAACGCCTCGGTTCACCTTATCAATACATTCGCTTACAAGCTTGAGCTCGTCCTCGCGAACATCCCCGTAAAGCTTGGGGATTACGGCGAAATTATACGGAGCGCAGGACTCAAACATTACCTTAGCATCCTCACGCGTATTTTCCAAAATAACGTATTTTACGCCGATGGTTTTACAAACGTAAAGGCAAAATGCGAAAACTACCTCCTCGCGAAGAAAGGGTGTTTCCTTATTTTTCTTCAAAATATCTCGGATATACGTAAGAATATTCGTATATTCCTCAATGCTCGGTGAAGCGCCGTCAATAAATACCGATCTCTTGATATCGAAATTATAGACGTCGGTTATCCTGCCCACGCCGTAACCCGCGCTGCAAAGCACGGACTCAAGGATGGTACCGACACCGTGAGCATACTCCCCGCCCGATGCGTAGATATAGCCCGCGCCGACGTTTACCCTGCCGAGCTTCTCACACAAAAGACGGATCCTTGCGATGTCGATCCTGTTTTCTTTGGTCGCAGACGGGATCGAGTTTACGTATTTAATTAAGATATTATACTTCATAGACAACTCCTCTCTTTCTGCGAAATTGAATTATAATTTAAGAATCATTACGCTATCACAAGGAACGTAAATACTGTTCTCATAGGCTTTACCGTCAAGAAGATCGCAGTATCTTTCGCCCTCGGGAATATCAAACGTAAAGCTGTCGCCTCTGTTGGCTATTATAAGAATCCTATCGGTCGCATTTTCACGAACGTACGCGATGCTGGACTCGTCGTGCTTGACGATATAGAAATCACCGTCTGACAGCACGGGATTATTTTCTCTTATCTCACCGAGACGTCGATAGTAAGAAAGCAGATCCCCACGATATCCGTCGTTCATATCACGCCACGGGAAAGGCATACGGCAGAATGGATCGCGGAAGCCCTCAAGACCTACCTCATCACCGTAAAATACCGACGGAATACCGTAAACGGTATACTGAATAGCCGCCGCGATCTTGAGCATCCTGAGTGCCATATCACGCTTCTCTTCCGCAAGTCTTCTTGTGGACAGCTCGTCGTTCGTACCCTCAAAGTCCTCAAAATCGCTTCCCAAGACGGTCAAAATTCTCTCGGTATCGTGTGTACCGAGAAGATTCATAAGTCGCTTTGAGACCTCCCTCGGATACGACGCGTATATTTCGGTCAAGGTATCGTAAAGCATCTGCGCATCGCCAAACTGACAAAATCCGACGATAGCGTTCTTCAATGGATAGTTCATTACACTGTCAAGCTGCCTGCCCGAGAAATATCTTCTTCGGTTACCGTAAGCCATTTTATCGCACGCGTTTTCCCAAACCTCGCCGATAATGACCGCCTCACCGTTACTCTCGCGCTTTGCAACCTCGCGAAGCTCGTCGAGAAGCTTATCCGAAAGCTCATCCGCTACGTCGAGTCGCCAGCCCGCAATACCCATTTTAGTATATTTTTCTATAACTCCTCCCTCGCCCGTAATAAGAGCGCGGCAGGATTCGTTTTCGTGATTTAATTTCGGCAGTATATCTATTCCCCACCAGGATTCGTACTGCTCGGGCCAATTCTTGAAGAAATACCAATTGCGATAGGGAGATTCCTCTCTTCTGTATGCTCCACCCATGCCGTATTTGCCGTACTTATTAAAGTAAAGGCTGTTATCGCCCGTATGGTTGAACACGCCGTCAAGGATAATGCCCATGCCGTATTCCTTTGCCTTCTTAAGCAAAAGCTCAAATGCCTCGTCGCCGCCGAACATATCGTCGACCTTCATATAATTGCCCGTGTCGTATTTATGATTTGAGTACGCCTCAAAGATAGGGCTCAGATAGATAGTCTTTACGGACAGGCTCTTCAAATAATCAAGCTTTTGTATAACACCGTAAAGAGTACCGCCGAAGAATTCGTTATTCTTTAAAGGATCACCCGCGCGCTTTGCATACTGCGGAATACCGTATTCCCAGTTCGGATTCATTACTGCATCCTCACGGCAACGGATATTATCAACGCATTCGCCCTCTCCACGATAAAAGCGATCGACAAAAACGTGATACATGACACCCTTGCCGAAGCTCTCGGGCAGCTTGTAATCCTTCTCAGATACAAGCAGTCGGAATCTTTTACCGCCACGCTCGGAGATCTCAAAATCGTAATTGTTATATGTATTGGTAAAGAGCGTATTGAAGCCGCGAAGAAGCAGGAATTCGTAATAGAAAAGTCCGTAGCCGTCCGCTCCGCAAAGCTTCGCGGTATCGACCGCAACCGTATAAATATCGTGAACTCCGTCCGAGCCCGAAAATTCAAGCGGCATATCGATATCCGCGCGGCCATCGGGCGCAATTCTCAAAACCACACCGCGAGCACCGAGCGCTCTTGAAACCGAAAATTCAAAATCAATAATTTCTCCGTACGAGAACGCTCCCAGGTGGGAGACGTCCTCGCAAGAGATGAATTTCTTTATTTTGCAATCACTGTTTTTCTCAATGTCGTAAAATAATTTAGGCAACATAATATTGTCTTTTGCCTTTCTTAGCTTAATTGAAAGTTATTTTAAAGGCTTAATGCCCCAGAACTTATCCGCGTATTCATCAATACATCTGTCAGCCGCAAAGTAACCTGCGCTCGCAGTATTGAGAAGCGCCATCTTTGTCCATTCGCGACGGTTCGCATATGCGGAGATCATCTTGTCGTGAGTAAGTCTGTAGGACTCGAAATCCGCAAGACACATATAGGGGTCTGCAATTCCGTGACCTGCCAAGAGATAAGTCGCTATATCCGCGAAGGATTCGCCCGCAAAGCCGATAGTAAGGTAATTTACGATTCTCTTAAGACGCTCGTTGTTCGTATAGAACTCAGCGGAACGGTATCCGCGGAGCCAAAGCTCGTCAACCTCACGGCTTGTAAGACCGAAGATATACATATTTTCCTTGCCTACTGCCTCAAGCATTTCAACGTTCGCACCGTCGAGTGTACCGATAGTGAGCGCACCGTTGATCATAAGCTTCATACAGCCCGTACCGCTTGCTTCCTTACCCGCAAGAGATATCTGCTGGCTGATTTCAGCGGAAGGAATAAGAATTTCCGCAGTGCTTACGTCGTAGTTTTCAAGGAATACAACGTTGAGCTTCTCCTTGATTCTGGGATTCTGATCGATATCCTTGGAGATAAGAGAAATGAGCTGAATTATTCTCTTTGCCATATGGTAGCCGGGAGCCGCCTTCGCGCCGAAAATAAATGTCTGAGGCTGAATATCGAGGTTGGGATTCTCCTTGAGATCAAGGTAAAGACCTATGATATTGAGCACGTTAAGAAGCTGTCTCTTATATTCGTGAAGTCTCTTGATCTGTACGTCGTAAAGAGAATTCGTATCAATTTTCTTACCCGTCTTTGCATACAGATGGTTAGCAAATTTGATCTTATTGTTATGCTTTATCTCGGCATATCTTTCAAGAACCGCAGAGTCGTCAGCAAACTTCTTGAAGTTCTCAAGCTCAACAGGATTGTGGCGGTAGCCCGTACCGATGCAATCGTCAAGCAAAGTCGCAAGCTCGGGGTTGGAATAGCAGAGCCAACGGCGGTGTGCAATACCGTTAGTTACGTTCTCAAATCTATTCGGATAAAGCTTATAGAAATCGTGGAATACGGAGTCCTTCAAAATATCGGAATGGAGCTTAGATACGCCGTTTACCGAGTGAGAGCCGATTACGGAAAGGTTAGCCATACGAACTGAGCCGTAGCCTACAACACTCATTCTGGATATTCCCTGCCAGTTGCCGGGGAATGCATTCCAAGCCTCGCGACAGAATCTCTCGTTGATCTCCTTAACGATCATGTGGATTCTCGGGAGAGTAAGAGCGAAGAGATCCTCGTTCCATGTCTCGAGAGCCTCGGGAAGAACCGTGTGATTAGTATAAGAACAAATCTTTACAACCTTATCCCAAGCTGCTTCCCAGGAGTAGAAATAATCATCCATAAGGATTCTCATAAGCTCGGGAATACAGAGCGCGGGATGTGTATCGTTAATATGAATAGCAATCTTGTCCTCAAGGTTTTCAAGCGTGCCGTAAACCGCCATGTGATCTCGGATAATACTCTGCACGGATGCGGAAACGAGGAAATACTGCTGGGAGAGACGGAGAAGCTTACCTTCAGCGTGGTTATCCGAGGGATAAAGCACCTTTGTGAGAGTTTCGGCGTTTGTTCTATGCTCAACCGCCTTGTGATACTGACCCTGTGTGAAAAGTCCCATATCGAACTTACGAAGGTCTCTTGCGCGCCACAAACGGAGTCTGCTTACCGCATCACTGTCAGCGCCCGATATCATCATATCGTAAGGAACAGCCTCGATCTCATTGCCGCCATCATAGGATATCTCATGCTTACCGTCAACCCACTTTTCGTTAACTCTACCGCCGAAGCGAACTACGAAGCAGCGGTGAGTTCTCGGAAGAAGCCAAACCTCGCCACCGGGAAGCCATACGTCGGGAAGCTCTACCTGCATTCCGTCAACTATCATCTGACGGAAAAGACCGTACTCATAGCAAAGCGAGAAGCCTGTCGCAGGATAATCGAGAGAGGACAAGGAATCCATAAAGCAAGCGGCGAGACGGCCGAGACCGCCGTTACCGAGACCTGCATCGGGCTCGCAGGAGAAAAGTCTGTCAAGATCAAAGCCCATAGTGTCGAGGGCGCTTGCATATTCCTTATCAAGACCGAGATTGCAAAGGTTCGTCTTTAAGGATCTGCCGAGAAGGAATTCCATGCACATATAGTAAACGCGCTTTGCGCCCTGCTTATTTACTTCCTTCTTGAATTCGCCTCTCTTCTCCGTAAGAATATCTCTTACGGTCATAGCGACTGCCTTATACATCTGCTCGTCGGATGCCTCGGCAGGTGTGCAGCCAAAGTATCTTGAGAGCTTTATTTCAACGTTTTCTTTGATTTGTGCTGAGTTTAAATTTTTGTTGTTCATTGAAGTTTATTACCTTTCTTTCGGGGCGTATCCCCTATGTATAGCGAGAAGATATATCAGATAGAATCGTACATCTCCATATATTTTTTAGCGGATGCGCTCCATGAGAAGTCCGTTCCCATAACCTTAGAAGCGAGCTTCTTATACGCGGGCTTATCCAGATAGAGGTCAATTGCCTCGTTTGACTTTGCAAGCAGCTCGTGAGCGTAATAATTTGCAAACGTAAAGCCGTTGCCCTTGATCTCGCCGTTGTCGATCCAATACGGCTTAATGGAGTCGTAAAGACCGCCCGTTTCACGAACTACGGGAAGTGCGCCGTATCTTGACGCGATCATCTGAGAAAGTCCGCAGGGCTCACTCTTGGACGGCATAAGGAAGATATCCGCTGCCGCGTAAATTCTCTTGGAGAGGTCTCTGTCGTACAAAAGAAGCGCGCGCACCTTATCGGGATATGCCGCCTCAAGACCGCGGAAGAAGTCCTCGTACTTTGCCTCGCCCTTACCGAGAATTACAAGCTGAATATCTCTTGAGCCTACAAGCTCGTATACCATCTGCGACACGATATCAAGTCCCTTATGGGATGCAAGTCTTGAAATGATCGCAAGCATCGGAACGTCTGCTCTTACGGGAAGTCCGTACTCTCTTTGGAGGGCCATCTTGTTCTCTGCCTTGCCCGAAGCAAAATTACGTCTATCGTAATTCTTAACGATCGCGGTATCCTTTGAGGGATTGTAATATACGTAATCAATACCGTTGAGAATGCCCGAAAGCTTATGAGCGTTCTTCTCAAGGATGTGGTAAAGTCCGTGAGAATATTCACTCGTTTGAATTTCCTCGGCGTATCTGGGGCTTACCGTGCTTACGAGATCCGCACACTCGATCGCGCCCTTCATAAGATTTACACAGCCATCGTATCTCATAAGAGCATAATGCTCCTGACCGAGATCAAGCACGTCGGTAAGGGTTTCAAAGCTGTACTTACCCTGATACTCAATATTATGGATAGTGTAAACGCTCTTTATATTCTCGTAACCTTCTCTGTATCTGAACTTTTCGTTGAGATAAATTACGGAGAGAGCCGACTGCCAGTCGTTGGCGTGCATAACGTCGGGATAGAAATCAAGATGAGCCATCATCTCAAGAACTGCCTTTGAGAAGAACGCGTATCTCTCGGCATCGTCATAATAGCCGTAAAGAGCCTCTCTCTTGAAATAATATTCGTTATCTATAAAATAATATGTCACGCCGTCCTTTTGAAGACTCTTAACACCGCAGTACTGATTTCTCCAGGAAAGAGATACGTAAAACACTGCCTCATCCTTCATTTGCGCTCTCCACTCGGGCTTTACCGCGGAGTAAAGAGGAAGCACAACTCGTACGTCAACGTTTGATTTCTCGCTCGCCTTGATAGCCGCAGGGAGAGAGCCCATAACGTCGCCAAGACCGCCCGTTGCGGCAAATGGCATTACTTCAGCGCCGACAAAAAGTATTTTCTTCATATTTTTGCTGTTTCCTTTCAATAGATTGGGACTCGGGATAATCCCGAATAAAGCACCTTATCGGGTGGAGTCCACCCGATAAGGAAATATAATCAAACAGTTACCTTCTTACCGATATAGAAGGGCATGCTCTCGTGTCCTGAGAGCGTTCTGCCGTCCTTGATAGTAACGTTCTTATCCGTAATTACACAGTTGAGAGATGCACCCTCACAAACGTAGGTATCCTGGAAAAGGATGGAGTTCTTGACAACCGCGCCGCGACAAACCTTAACGCCACGGAAAATGATGGAGTTTTCAACCGTACCCTCAATGATACAGCCGTCTGCAACCACGGAATTCTTAACCGACGCGCCCTCGCAGTAGCGTGTGGGAGCAGAGTTACGAACCTTTGTAAGAATGGGATGATTCTTAACACCGAAGAGTCCTTCTCTTGCCTCTGCGCCGAGAAGCTTCATTGAGCAGGAGAAATATTCCTCCATAGAGCCGATTCTGTCATACCAGCCCTCATAGTCATAGATTCTGAAGTCGGAGCTCTTTGTCTTACGGTTGATAACGTCGTAAAGGAAGCTTGTATCGCCGTGAGCGATAGCGTCCTGAACGATACCGAGAAGATACTCTCTCTTCATAACCATAATGTTCGCGTATACGTTGCATACGCCGTCAAAGGTCTTTCTTTCCGTGAAGTCAACGATCCTGCCCGTCTCGTCGGTTTCGGCGATAAGGAGCTTTTCGGGAGACGTATAGCCTGTAAGATCGCTCTTCTTTGTAACGAAGGTAATATCAGCGCCACTCTTCGCGTGAGCCTCGATAACCTTCTGAAGATCGATATTACAGATGATATCACAGTCGGACATAACCACGTATTCCTCGTTACAACGGGAAATAAAGTTTACAGCGCCCTTGAGAGCCTCAAGACGGGAGGAACGGTATCTGCCCGATGTAGTATTTTCAAAGGAAGCTATGTAAGGCGGAAGGATCTTGATACCGCCAGAGCGTCTTGCGAGATCCCAGTCCTTACCTGTCTCAAGGTGGTCGAGAAGGGACTGGTAATTATTGTGTGTAAGCACGCCAACCTTGATAATGCCCGAATTAACCATATTAGAGAGCATAAAGTCGATAAGACGATATCTACCGCCGAAAGGAATACTTGCGGTAGTTCTCATTCTTGTAAGCTCGGGAATGCTGTTATCGTGAATGTTAGTAAATATTAAACCTACTGCCGTCATTATTCTGTCCTCCTCAATTATTCCTCGGAGATCATAGCGCCTGCGGGAATGCATGCGCCGTCTTCGATCTCAACGTCTTCGCCTATAACCGCTATTTCAACACCGTCAGCCTTCTCTGCGCCAACTGTCGCACCATTACCGATCGTAACGCCCGTATCGATAATAGAGTAATTAACAACCGCGCCGTCGCCGATAACAGTATCGCCCATAAGCACGCTATCACAAACAACAGCGCCCTTACCTATCTTAACGCCTGCGCCGATAACGCAGTTCTTTGCCGTGCCGTAAATTTCACAGCCCTCTGTAATATAGCAGTTTTCAACAACCGCGTCAGCTCCCACGAACTGAGGTCCGTTTGCGGAGTGACGGGAATAAATTCTCCACGTATTGTCACCAAGATCAAGCACAGGGTTTTTGCCGAGAAGGTCCATATTCGCTTCCCAAAGAGAAGAAATAGTTCCTACGTCCTTCCAATATCCGTCGAAGGAATAAGCGAACATTCTCTCACCTGCCGCGAGCATATTGGGGATAATGTTCTTACCAAAGTCGTTAGCCGAGCCCTCAGTAGCCTCATCCGCCTCAAGATAGGAGCGAAGCTTATCGGCATTAAAGATATAAATACCCATGGACGCCTTTGTGGAGTCGGGATTCTTGGGCTTTTCAGTAAATTTGTAGATAGAGCCGTCGTCGTTAGTGCTCATGATACCGAATCTCGATGCTTCCTCGATCGGCACGTCAAGAACGGCGATCGTACAGTCAGCATTCTTCTCCTTATGGTACTTGAGCATCTTCGCGTAGTCCATCTTGTAGATATGGTCGCCCGAAAGAATGAGAACGTAATCGGGATCATATCTGTTTATAAATTCAAGGTTCTGATAAATAGCGTTTGCAGTTCCCTTATACCAGTCGGCAGAATTCTGACCCTGATAAGGAGGAAGGATATTAACGCCGCCGTAAATACGGTCAAGATCCCAGGGCTGACCGTTTCCTATGTATTCGTTGAGCACAAGCGGACGATACTGTGTAGGAACACCAATAGCGTCAATGCCTGAATTTACACAGTTTGAAAGCGGGAAGTCAATAATTCTGTACTTGCCGCCGAAGGGTACTGCAGGCTTTGCAGTTTTCTTTGTGAGCGCATAAAGTCTTGAGCCCTGTCCGCCAGCTAAGAGCATAGCGACACATTCTTTTTTCTTGAACATAAAACCTCTCCTTGTGCATTTATTAATTTTTATTATTTTTCTGTGCTTTGCGGGTGCAACGAATAATTGATGCGCCCATCGGGGGAATTCTCATACGGATGAAATAGGGATGACCGAAGTCTTCTCCTCTCTCCGCCTTGAATTTCACACCCTTATTTACCACTCCGCTGCCGCCGAATCTCTCGTCGTCGGAGTTGAATATCTCCTCGTACGTTCCCGCCGAGTCAAGACCGAGATAATAATCCTCGCAGGGATTAGGAGTGAAGTTCAGGATTACCTGAAGCTTTCTGCCGTTAGCATCGATTCGCTCAAATGCGATAATGCTCTGCTCCTTGTTGTTTACGTCAATCCAATTGAAGCCGTCCCAGGAGGAATCACACTGCCACAGCTCGGGATATTTGAGATAGAGATTATTGAGCTCAGAGCAGTAAAGCTGGAACTTCGCGTGCATATCGTAGTCAAGCATAAACCACTCAACGCCCTTATCGTGATTCCATTCGGCAAACTGCGCGATCTCGTTACTCATAAAGTGGAGCTTCTTACCGGGATGAGTCATCTGCCAGGCGTAGAACACTCTCGCGCCAGCAAACTTTTTCCAATAGTCGCCGGGATTCTTGTCGAGGAAGGATTTCTTGCCGTGAACTACCTCGTCGTGCGATATTGGAAGCACGTATTTTTCATTAAAGGCATAACATAACGGGAAGGTCAGCTTCTCGTGATGATACTTTCTGTAAATGGGATCCTCCTTAACGTAAGCCAAGGTATCGTTCATCCAACCCATATTCCACTTCATATCAAAGCCAAGCGCGTTCTCACCCTCAGAGGACGTAATCCCGTCCCACGCGCTGGATTCCTCGGCTATCATAAGCACGTCGGGAAATTCCCTCTTCATCGTGCCGTTAAGCTTCTTGAAGAACGCGATAGCCTCAAGGCATCTGTTGTCTCCGTAAGCGTTAGGAAGCCACTCGCCGTCATCCTTGTCAAAGTCAAGATAAAGCATTGAGGACACCGCATCTACGCGCAAGCCGTCGATATGGTATTTGTCCGCCCAATATACCGCATTCGATATAAGGAAGGACTGTACCTCCTCGCGACCGACGTCAAACTTTCTTGTGCCCCACACCTTATGCTCCTGACGGTCAAGGCCCTGATATTCGTAAAGGGGCTGTCCGTCAAATTCATAAAGACCGAAGTCGTCCTTAGGGAAATGTGCGGGAACCCAGTCAAGGATAACGCCTATTCCCGCCTGATGCATAGAATCGATAAACTCCATAAACTCAGTCGGTGTTCCGTATCTTCCCGTCGGTGCGTAATATCCCGTCACCTGATAGCCCCACGATCCGTCAAACGGATGCTCAGCTATCGGCATAAGCTCGATATGAGTGTAGCCCATTTGCTTTACGTATGGCGCAAGCTCGTCCGCAAGCTCGGCATAGGTGTAATATCTGCCGTCCTCGTGGCGCTTCCACGAGCCCATATGGATCTCGTAAATATTCATCGGCTGATCGTACGCCGCGCCGTCGAAAAGTCTTCTTCGGTGGTTGAGCCAACCGCGATCGTGCCACTTGTAGCCGTTAATATTGCAAACCACGGATGCCGCGGCAGGCGGAGCCTCCATTTTATATCCGTAAGGGTCTGCCTTGTATACCGTCTTACCCGAATTTACTATCTTGTATTTGTAAAGGTCGCCCTCGCTCACAGTCTCGCGGTCAATGGCTATTTGCCAAAGCCCTGCTCTTGTGATCTTCTCCATTTTGTGCTCGTCACTCCAGCCGTTAAAATCGCCTACAACGAACACACAGTCGGCATTGGGCGCCCACACCTTGAAAATATACTTGTTTCCGTATGCATGGCAGCCCATGTATTCAAATGCCCTGCACGCGGTACCCGTATGGAAATAATAATCATCTGCCAAGCAGTCTCTTTTGATCATCAAACGCGCCCCCTTTAATAATATTTATATATAAATATAAAGACTTTTGTCCACTGTTTATTATAACACAGAAACCGGGTTGTGTCAAGAAAAAGTATCTCCTTTTTTACCAATTATTGCTATATTTTTCGACCGTTTTTTGTATTTTCCGCAATATGCACAAAAGACAATAATCATAATTGTACACTTTTTTGAGCAACGCTTCAAAGGCGCAAAATGAACGTATTTCAACGTGCGGAAAAGTAAATTAATACCACCGCACCTCGGGACTTTTTCTCTTGACAAAGCTCAATATTTTTGGTATAATATAAGTTGATTTACTATACGTTCATCTCAAAAGAAAGCGAGGGGAGAATATGAAAAATTATTTCGGTACCTTTTTAGGTAACGAAGGCATAAAGAAGCGCCTTTCTTATGACGTAGAGCATGGCAGTGTCTCCCACGCGTTTATTCTTGAGGGCAACGAGGGCAGCGGACGGCACACCTTAGCGCTTCAGCTCGCATCGGCGATCTCCTGCAAAAATAAAAACGGAGCATCCCTCCCCTGCGGCAAATGTGAGGCCTGCAAAAAGATCCTCTCGGGAAAATCTCCCGACGTGATCAATTTGGGAGTTGCCTCGGACAAGGTCACCATCGGTATTGATACCGCAAGATTTATCAAGGAGAGCATTCATATCTCCCCGAACGACCTGCCCATAAAAATGTATATTATAGAGGATGCGGACAAAATGACTTTGCAGGCGCAAAATGCCCTGCTTCTCTCCCTTGAGGAGCCCCCCGAATATGTCATTTTCGTTCTCATTTGTAAGGATAGCTCGGCTTTGCTTGAAACCATCAAGAGCCGCGCCCCTATATTGCATCTTGAAAAATTATCAACCGAGGATGTAAAATCGTATCTACTTGACAAGTATCAAAAGGCTAGACAAATAATGGATGAATCCCCCGAGGAATTTTCGGAGATGCTTCTCGCATCGGGCGGAACGCTCGGCAAGGCTATCGACCTGCTTGACGACCGCGACCGCAAAAAAGAAATGGCGGAGCGCGAGATAGCAAGGAAATTCATTAATTGCTCACTTGACCGATCAAGATCAAGTAAATTTGAAATGATATCTTCGCTCGGAAGCAAGAGACACGACATTACCCCGAGGCTAATACGGATCCAGCACGCGTTACGCGATCTTATAATTCTCAAGAAGGCGGATTCTCCCGAGCTTATTTTCTACAGCGACGTAGAATATGCCTCGGAGCTGTCAACGAAATTTACCCTTGAGAGGCTTATGGATATGTATACGGCGATCGCAAAAGCAATAGACGACCTTTCAGCAAATGCAAATATCCGTCTTTGCCTGCTCTCGATGATGTACGCATCAAATCTTTTGGACTAAACGGAAATGGAGATTATTATGAATAATCAGGAAAATAAAAACAAGGGCAACTTCAAAAAGCACCCTTATTACAAAAAGAAAAACAAGCACAAGAACCATAAAAAGCCCACGGATGCGACTCCCGCGGAAAGTGCGGTGAACGAATCCGAGGTGTCATACGACACTCCCGCGGAGAATACTCCCAACACCTATGAAACTATAGAGATAAAGTCGGCCGACGAGTCTACCGTTCCCGAGGTAATAATTGAGATAAATACTCCCGACGCGGAGAAAAGCGAGGTCTCGGGTATCCGCTTCAAATCCGGCGGCAAGGTATATTACTTTGACAAAAACGGCTTTGAGCCCCGTGACGGCGACTTCGTAATCGTTGACACCGCGCGCGGCGAGGAGTTCGGCGAGGTAGCATTCGCAACACGCTTCGTTCCCACCTCAACTCTCGTTCTTCCCTTGCGCCCCATTCTCAGAATCGCAACGAACGAGGATAAGCTCCATCACGAGGAAAACAAGAAAAAGGAAAAGGACGCGTTCGGAATTTGTCTTGAAAAGATAGAAAAGCACGGTCTTGATATGAAGCTCGTTGACGTTCAGTACACCTTTGACAATTCAAAGCTCCTCTTCTACTTTACGTCTGCGGGAAGAGTTGACTTCCGCGAGCTTGTTAAGGATCTCGCATCCGTTTTCAAGACGAGAATCGAGCTTCGTCAGATCGGTATCCGCGACGAGTCCAAGATCCTTGGCGGTCTCGGCGCTTGCGGCAGACCCCTCTGCTGCTCCACATTCCTCTCCGACTTCGTTCAGGTTTCCATCAAGATGGCGAAGGAACAAAATCTCTCCCTTAATACAGGTAAGATCTCGGGCTGCTGCGGACGACTTATGTGCTGTCTTTCCTACGAATATCCCGTTTACGCCGAGGAGAGCGCAAAGACTCCTCCCGTTGAATCCGTCGTTAAAACTCCCGACGGTATCGGCACCGTAATTGAGATCTCCCCCCTGCTTGGTAACGTAAAGGTTCGCCTCCAGGATAACCCCGACGTTATGCCTAAGATCTATAAGAGAGACGACGTTAAGGTGATTTCAAGACCCAATCCCGCACAGGATGAAAAATAATTTCAAAAATTTTCTATAAACTGTTGAAATTATAAAAAAAGTATGATACAATATATGAGCACAAATTAAAATACGGAGGTATTATATCATGGCATTCAAGATTACTGACGATTGCATCGCTTGCGGCGCTTGCGCTGCTGAGTGTCCCGTTGAGGCTATCACAGAGGGTGACGGCAAGTACGAGATCAACGCTGATACATGCATCGACTGCGGCACATGCGCAGATACATGCCCTGTAGGTGCTCCCGTTCAGGCTTAATTACTGACGAGCATCCACAAAGCTTTTGCCTGGTTCTTCTATTGAAGCGCCAGGCATTAGTTTTATTTCAATAAATCAGGATACGTTATGGAAAATAATCAAACTACTATAAAAATTAACGAAGGGCTTACCCTAACGCAAAACAAGAACGGTCTGACGTTTGGCTCGGATGCATATTTGCTTTCCGCCTTTACTCAAACGCTCCCCTATATTTCAAGCGGTAAGGTTATGGCTGACCTCGGAAGCGGCACGGGAATAATTCCCTTGCTTTGCGCCGAAAAAAAGAGATTTTCTAAAATATACGCGGTAGAGATTCAAGAGAGCTTCGCCTCCCTTATTGATAAGAATGCCGAGCAAAACGGCTTTTCGGATATAATCTCCCCCGTATGCTGTGACGTGCGCGAGCTTAGAGCCATCACTCTTGGCGAAGAGGTTGACGTAGTTTGCTCAAATCCCCCCTATATGAAGGACGGCGCGGGCAAACGCAATACATACGACGAAAAGTATATCGCGCGCCACGAGGTTTACGGCGAGATCAACGATTTTTGCGCGTGCGCCAAGAGAATTTTAAAGCACGGCGGTAAGTTCTTAACCGTTTTCCGTCCCGACAGGCTTGAGGACTTGATGGTAGCCCTGCGCGAAAATAACCTTGAGCCTAAGCGACAGATATTCGTCTGCGCTCACCCGAAAGCCGAGCCGTCAATGGTGCTTACCGAAGCGATAAAAGGCGCCAATCCGGGTATGAGGGTTACCCGTCCGCTCTTCCTTGCAAACTCTGCCGAGGACTATATTAACAATATTCAAAGCGACGATGCCAAGGCGATCTACGACTTCTGCTCGTTTGCAAAATTCTTTGAATAAAAAGGAAAATTTATGGAAAATATGAAAAGAATGCTCAGCTACACACGACGTGGAGTTGACGACTACAATATGATCGAGGAGGGCGACAAGATCGCCGTGGGCATCTCGGGTGGCAAGGATTCCTTGGCTCTTCTCTGCTCACTTGCATATCTTCGCAGGTTCTACCCTAAAAAATTCGAGCTTATCGCGATCACGATCGATATGGGCTTTGAGGGTGGTATGGACTTCACTCCCGTAAAGGAGCTCTGCGAAAAGCTTGACGTTCCCTACCACATTATACCTACCGAAATTTCTAAAATTATATTCGACGTACGCAAGGAGACAAATCCCTGCTCCCTCTGCGCGAAGATGCGCCGTGGCGCGCTTCACAATGCCGCAAAGGAGCTTGGCTGCACGACGGTTGCGCTCGGTCATCACTTTGATGACGTTGTTGAGACCTTTATGTTAAATCTCTTTTTTGAGGGTAGACTCGGTTGCTTCTCGCCCGTTACCTACCTTTCAAGAGTTGATCTGCGCGTTATCCGTCCCCTTCTCTATATGCCCGAAAAGGACGTTGTGGAATTCGCAAAGAAAAATGAACTTCCCGTCGTGGAATCCAAATGCCCTGCGGATAAAAACACCGAGCGCGAGGAAATGAAAACTCTTCTTCGTTCGCTTGAACGAGAGAACAAGGGACTCCGCTACCGTATCTTCGGAGCGATCTGCCGCGGAGAGCTCGACGGCTTCCGCGAGATAAGCAGAATGCAGGGGATAAAGAAGTATTCGGAAGAAAACGAATAAACGAAAAAAGCACCGCTGATGCGGTGCTTTTCTTTTTGGTGACCCGCCGGAGACTCTGAACTTAGTTTTGCAGCTTAGTGCATTTTAAATCTAAGTAATTAAACTGCAAAACGTGCAAACTCTACGAGTTTGTGGGAGTCCGAGTCATAACGAATAAGCGAAAAAGAAAAGCACCACGTCCGTGGTGCTTTCCTTTTTGGTGACCCGCCGGAGACTCTGAACTTAACTTTGCGGCAAAGTGTATTTTGATATAAAAGTAATCGAACCACAAAGTGTGCAAGACTATCGTCTTGCGGGAGTTTGAGTCATAACGAATAAGCGAAAAAAGAAGAGAGCCATAAATGGCTCTCTTCTTTTTTGGTGACCCGCCGGAGACTCGAACTCCGGACCCCTTGATTAAAAGTCAAGTGCTCTACCGTCTGAGCTAGCGGGTCAAATTGGCTTACCACGATATTATAACACAGGCAAACCCTTTTGTCAAGACTTTTTTAAAATCTTTTGGACTATAATTATGCCGTCACCAAATCAAAATTCGACTATTTCAAAATTAATGAATACGAGCAGAAATTCTGCCAAACAATTAATAAAAAACAAAGGAGAAGCTATGTGTACCGCAATTAACGACACGACAAATTTTCATCTTTTCGGCAGAACTCTTGATCTTGATTACTCGCTCGACGAGAATGTTACAATCACTCCGCGAAAATTCCCGTTTTCCTTTATTTATCAAGGGGAAAACAATAATCACTACGCCATTATCGGAGCGGCTCATATAACGGATAACACCCCGCTTTACTACGACGGAATGAATGAAAAAGGGCTCTGTGTAGCGGCGCTCCGATTCCCCGAGCTTACAGTATATCACGACAAGGTGGACGGCAAGATCAACCTCGCCTCCTTTGAGCTTATCCCGTGGATCCTTTGCAATTTTGATTCAGCAAAGGCGGCGGCAAGGGCTCTGCGCGAGGTAAATATCACACCCGACAGCTATTCCGAAAGTCTTCCCGCAACCTCCATACATTGGCTTTTGGCGGACAAAAAAGATGCCTACGTCATCGAATCCCGCGAGGACGGACTCAAGATATACGACAACCCCCACGGTGTGCTTACAAACGCGCCCGACTTCCCTACCCAATGCTTTGTGCTTGACAAATTCGGAGATCCCGTGCTTGGAGATATGTCCTCTTCCGCAAGATTTATAAGATCGGTAAACGCAAGAAGGCATACGCTTCCCACAAAGGAAAAGGTCCCCTCGGTATCACGCCTTTTTCATATTTTCAGTACGGTTAATCAGCCTCACGGACTATTCCGCGCCGACGAAAAGCAGCTCCGAACGGTATATACCGCCTGTATGGATACGGAGGATATGACCTATTACTTTACGACCTACGAGTGTCGTAAGATCCATGCGGTAAGAGTCGATAAGGAATATCTCGGGCTTGATTCAGTTATCTCCTTTCCTATGCTGCACACGGAGAGCATTGAATATCTCAATTAAAAAAAGACGGAGAGTGATCTCCGTCTTTTCTATTTACTGTAAGCTGAATGATCAGCTATTATTCTTTATTAGTTCAGCCAGCTGACTTATATTTCCCTCGTTTATCGTGGGAAGCGAAATATCATCCCTCGGTTGACCGTTATCTCCGCCGCCCTGAATGTCCGCGCGGACGATCTTTACGATAAGCTTATCAAGTCCCTTATTTTTATCGGGATTCATATCTCCGCCAAAGCAGCAGATAGCCGCGGCATTGTGACGAAGCTCCTCGGGAAAATTCTTTATCATATACTCGTCAAAAAGATCTACAAAGCCAAGACACAAGAAATATCCGACCTTCAGGGAAAGCAGCTTGTCGTGATTTTCCTTTACAAAGCTTTTGATTTTTTTATTGATCTTGCCCATTCTTACAGGAGAACCGATAAGCACAAAGTCAAAGTCCTCAAGCGGTGGCACAAGCGCGCCTTTACCGAGGTCGCAACGAGTAACCCTTGCCTGCGGCAAATACCTTTCAAGTATATCAAGGCAGGTCGTAACCGTACCCGTTTTGGTCGTATATACAATAAGTAAATTCATTTTTATCTCCATATAGATTACTACTTGAATTATACAACAATCTGTAAAAAAAATCAAGTATTAAGCCTATAAAAGTGAGTTTTCTATTGAAAAAAAGTCAAAAATATGTTATAATTATTATATATTGGCATAAAGTGGGGTAACACAGATGCAGGACAAGATCACGATCAAAAACAGAATAGACGAGCTTCGCGCGACACTTACCTATCACGCCAAGCTTTATTACGTATACGACGCGCCCGAGATCTCGGATTTCGAGTACGACAAAATGTATGCGGAGCTTTTGTCACTTGAAGGCGAATACCCCGAATTTGACTCCCCCGATTCCCCTACGAAGAGAGTCGGCGGCACACCTCTTGACAAATTTGAAAAGGTTGTCCACACAAGAAGAATGGACTCCCTCTCGGACGTTTTCTCTTACGACGAGCTTCTTGATTTCGTAAACAAGGTAAGAGCTGAAATACCCGACGTAGCCTTCTCGGTTGAGCCCAAGATAGACGGACTCTCGGTTTCTCTCATTTACGAGGGCGGCGTGCTCAAGGTCGGCGCGACACGTGGCGACGGTAACGTAGGCGAAGACGTAACGCAGAATATAAAAACCATCTTTTCTATCCCCGTAAGCCTTCCCGAGCCGCTTGATATAAACGTTCGCGGCGAGGTGTATATGCCCCGCGAGGTATTCAACCGCATCAATGCAAAGCGCGAAGCAGAAGGCAAGGCACTTATGGCAAACCCCAGAAACGCGGCGGCAGGCTCTCTCCGTCAGCTTGACCCTCAGGTTGCCGCATCCCGCGGACTTGATATTTTCGTATTCAATTTCCAGGACGGCGCACTTTACTTAGATAACCGCGCGCCCAAATCCCATACCGAAACCCTCAACAGAATCGAATCTCTCGGCTTCCCCACAGTACAGATGCGCTGCGTCGCTCATACGGGCGAGGAGATAATCGGGCAGATTGAAAAGATCAATTCCCTGCGCGATTCTCTTCCCTACGACATTGACGGAGTCGTTGTAAAGGTGGACAAGCTCTCCGACCGCGAAATTCTCGGTGAGGGCACAAACACACCCAAGTGGGCGGTAGCGTATAAATTCCCGCCCGAAGAAAAGGAAACAAAGCTTCTTGATATAACAATCGCGGTTGGAAGAACAGGAGTGTTGACCCCTACGGCAATGCTCTCCCCCGTACGTCTTGCGGGTACGACAGTTTCCCGCGCGACACTTCACAACCTTGAGTTTATCCGCGAGCGTAATATTATGCTCGGCGACACAGTTGTCGTTCGCAAGGCGGGAGATATCATTCCCGAGGTGGTGGGAGCGGTAACAAACAAGCGCGACGGTAATGAAATTCACTTCAATATGCCTACTCACTGTCCCTCCTGCGGCGAGCCCGTATTCTACGATCCCGACGAGGCGGCGGCAGTAAGATGCACGAATTCCGCCTGCCCCGCGCAGCTTTCCCGCGGAATTGAGCATTTCGCATCAAAGGGTGCTATGGATATCGACGGACTCGGTCCGCAGATCGTCGAAGCGCTCATCTCGGCAGATCTTATAAAGAATCCCGCCGATCTCTACTATCTCTCTCAGGATCAGATTGCATCACTTGAGAGAATGGGCGAAAAATCCGCAAACAATCTTATAAATTCAATAGAAAAATCCAAAAGCGCAGGACTTGAGCGTCTTATTTGCGCGCTCGGTATAAGAAATATCGGAGAGGTTGCTGCAGCTGCCTTAGCGCAGAAATTCCGCACTCTCGACGCGTGTATGAGCGCAACTCTCGAGGAGCTTATTGCGATCGAGGATTTTGGCGAGATAAGCGCGCAGTGCGTTGTGAACTTCTTCTCGCATCCCGCAAACATTGAGCTTTGCGAAAGACTCAAGGCGGCAGGCGTTCTTTGCGAATCAACCGCCGCACCCACGTCCGACAAGTTCGCAGGTCTAACCTTCGTGCTCACGGGCACGCTTCCCACAATGAGTCGTGACGAGGCATCTGCCAAAATCAAGGTCCTCGGCGGCAAATGCGCGGGCTCGGTTTCAAAGAAAACAAGCTACGTCGTAGCGGGCGAGGCCGCAGGAAGCAAGCTTACAAAGGCGCAGGAGCTCGGCGTTGCAATCATTGACGAAGCCGAGCTGCTCCGAATGATCGAAGGCTAATTAAGTCCCGTATGCTCAACGATCCCGTTATAAATTCCCCGTGCAAACAGCTCGGGAGATCCGCTCATAAGCGCGGCGTCACGAGGATTCGTTATAAATCCGATCTCGGCTAACACCGCAGGCATATTTGTCTTACGTAGCACGTAAAGCGAAGGACGGAGCTTTACTCCGCGATTCTGCAAGCCCGTGCTCTCTGCAAGGTTATCAACGATATCCTCTGCGAGCGAATACCCCTGCCCCGACGCAGAATATGCATATACCTCAACGCCCGAGGCGCTTGAATTATCCGACGCGTTCGTATGTATGCTTATAAAATAATCCGCGCCCCAAGAGTTTGCATCATCAGTCCGCTCGCGAAGGCTTGACGTATTCGAGTAGCCCAGCACCTCGTTCGGTGTGTTTCGCGAGAGTCTTACGTCGTAATTTCCGCTTCTTCGCAGAAGCTCAGCTAACAGTGTTCCAACTCTGTAGGTAATATCCTGCTCGCGCAGGCCGTTTCCCTCTGCTCCCGCGTTAGGATTTTGCGGATTATGTCCCTGGTCTATATAGATCTTGATCGCCATATTTTCCCCCTGCCGTACGGCAAAATGTTTCTTCTCTTTCATTGTATGCAAAGATCAATACACAAGTGTACGATTCACGGAAAGGAATCACAATGTCAAATCCCAACACAGATGATATTATAAATCTCCCCGAAATCTCCGAGGAAAAAAACAAGGTAGTGGGCGGCACGCTCTATCTTGTTGCAACCCCCGTAGGAAATCTTGCCGATCTATCCTCGCGCGCAATCAAGGTGCTAAGCGAGGTTGACTTTATTGCCGCGGAGGATACGAGAAATTCTATGCGACTTCTCCGTTATCTCGGCATTTCAAAGCCTATGGTCTCCTACTTTGAGCACAACAAGAGAACGCACGGAGATATGATATGCGACCGTCTTCTCGCAGGCGAATCCTGTGCGCTTATAACCGACGCGGGCACTCCCGCAATTTCCGATCCGGGTGAAGATATCGTCGCTCTCTGTGCCGAAAAGAATATCCCCGTAACCTCGATCCCCGGTGCGTGCGCGGCAATTTTAGCTCTCACCCTCTCGGGACTTCCCACGGGTAGATTTACCTTTGAGGGCTTCCTCTCGGCAGATAAAAAGGAACGCCGTGAGCGACTCGACGAGCTCAGATACGAATATAGAACAATGATATTCCACGAGGCTCCCCACAAGCTTATCGCAACACTCAACGATATGCAAACGGTTTTCGGTGGCGAGCGTAGAATTTCCCTTTGCCGTGAAATGACAAAGCTCAATGAGGATATTATGAGAACTACGCTTGACGGCGCACTCGATTATTATTCCGAAAAAGCCCCGCGCGGCGAATACGTTCTTGTGATTGAGGGCTGCGACAAGTCTAAAATCAAAAATGAGGAGCAAATAAATCTCCTCTCGCTCGATATTGAAGCTCACGTTCAGTACTACATAGACTCGGGAATGAGCAAAAACGACGCGATAAAAAAGACCGCAAAGGACCGCGGTGTACACAAAAATGAAATTTATCAGGTCGTAATGGTAAAATAACAAAAGGACGGAAAATTCCGTCCTTTTTCTTATCTTATTTTAATTTCCGCATTACATTCCATAACGGCGTCCTCGTTTATGATCTCGCCGATAGAATCCGCGCAAACGTAACCGCTCTTAACGTTCTTCACAGAAACGATATCTCCAACGATATCCGCCTCAACGCTTGAATACTCGAACGAAAGGTCCGTGTCTATCATCTTGCAGTTTACAAGCTTGAGATTTTCACAGTAGCAAAGCGGCTGTGTTCCGATAATCGTGCAATCGATCAAGGTAAGATTCTTTGAGAACCAAGCAAGATACTCGCCCTTGACGATAGAATTTTTAACCGTTACGTTTTCACTGTGCCAGAACGCGTCCTTCGTATCAAGATTTGAATCCTCGATTACAAGATTTTTCATATACTGGAAGGAATATTTACCCGAGAAATCTACGTTCTTCAAATACGCGTCAGATGAATCAAGCATCATGTACTGAGAATTGATTTTAGAGTTTTCTATATGTACATTTTTACATTTCCAGCCGAACTCAATGGAGTCAATATCACAGTCCGAAACCTTAGTATTAACACACTCGCGCAAAGCCTTGACTGAGGTTATCTTGGTTCTTACAATCTCGCCGTCGTTTGAATACCAGATAGGCGCGCGGGTAAGCTCGTCAAGAGTTGAATTTTCAAGAGTATAGCCCACAACGTGCCAGAGAGGATAGCGCAAGGAGAACGCGCAGCTCTCCACTCTGATATTCTTAGCTTCCTTGAGCTGACTCTCGCCGTCCGCCTCGCCTGCAAAGGTACAATTTCTTACCGTCGCATTCTTTAAATTGTAAAGCGCGCGCTCGGCGTCAAACGTTTTGTTTTCTATAATCATTTTATATACCGCCTTAAATGAACTTACATACAGTATACCATATAAGTCGAATTTTGTCAATTCATAAAAAAGACCGTTGCGGAAAATCCACAACGGTCAAAAATTTTAATTATTCTTCATCCTCATCCTTCTTCTTGAAGAACATGAAAGGAATTACGAGTGCGATAATAACTGCCGAAATACCGCCGATAGCAGAACCGCAACCGCTCTTTGTGTCAGAGGGAGCAGGCTCGCCTGTCTGTGTATTGTCGTTACCGCCGGGTGTGTTACCACCGGGTGTGTTGCCACCGGGTGTGTTGCCACCGGGTGTATTACCGCCCTGATCATTGCCACCCTGATCATTACCACCCTGATTATTGCCTTCAACCGCAATAAACTGGAGAACGAAGGGCTCATAGGAAAGCTTGTTACAGCCAACAGTCTCGTAGTTCTTGTCGTTTCTTGTACCGAATACGTACTCATCGCCACCTACGTTACCAACGAATGTCTTATATGCTTCGTTCCAAGTATAAACAACTGTGGGAGCATCAACGTACTTTGCATTTACGTGAGCACCGTCAGCGGAGGGTACCATATCAAGATACTTCTTCGCGCCGTTGATCATTGTGTAAATGTAATAGCCACCTGTTGTCTCCTCAATATTGAAGATAAGACCGTGGTCCTTGTTAACTGTTGTTGCGAGGTAGTAACCGCTCTCGCTACCGAGGAGGTAAACAACCTTACCTGCAAGTGTCTGGTTCATAGCGAGCTTATAGTCAGAGCCAACAACGGGCTTAACTGCATCTGCAAGACCGTTTGTATTACCTGCGGGAGGTGTGGGATTATCAGGATTATCAGGATTATCGGGAGTTGTGCCGGGGTTGTCGGGAGTTGTACCGCCCTCAGTTGCTACGAACTGAACCGTGAAGGGAGAGCCGGAAAGCTGATAACAACCAACTGTTGTGTATGTGTTATCGTTTCTTGTACCAAATGCATACTCTGCGTCATTTACAACACTTGTGAATGTCTTTGCAGTTTCGTTCCAAGTGTAAACTGTGGAGGGTGCATTCTCATACTTAGCATTAACGTGTGTACCGCTGGGCACCATGTTAAGGTACTGCTTTGCACCACCGATTGTTGTGTAAATGTAGTAACCACCTGTTGTTTCTTCAATGTAGAAATCAAGACCGGATGCCTTTGTTTCAGTTGTACCAATGTAGTATGTTGCCTGATATTCACCGATCATATAAACCACCTTGCCTGCCTTTGTCTGAGCCATACCGAGCTTGTATGCTGTGCCGACAACGGGCTTTACAGGTGTGAGAGATACGGAAGGTGTAGGCGGTGTGGGAGGTGTAACGGGTGTGTCAGGTGTGTCGGGAGTATCGGGAGTTGTACCGCCCGAGCCACCAGTATAAACTACCTCTACGTTAGCAATTCTTACCTGCTTACCTTCGGAACCAACCTTTACGGAATTGAAGGTTGCGGAGGAAGCGTTGATAGAAACGACCTGACCGTTTGTTACAGCAGAGCCATTATACTGAAGATCAGCATAAGTACCCGTAGCAATGGAGAACTTAATGGACTTGATTGTCATTCCTGCGGGAGCTGTGAACGTAATAGAGCCCGCGGGAGAGTCAGTAGCGTAAATTCTTACACCGTCTGTGTAGATCTTACCGGAGTGCTGGCCGCCTGCAACTGTCATAGTGATGTTACTGTCGATAGGCCATGTCTTGCACTGTGTAGCACTTGTAGAACCAATTGTCATGCCCTGAGCCTGAGCATAGGTAAGGAACACGAACTTAACTGTTGTTTCAGCACCGGTGCTGGGTGTGTCGCTACCTGTACCGCCGCCTGTACTACCACCGGGGTTACCGCCGGGATTGCTTGATCCGTCAGCGGGAACGAACTGTACTACGAAGGGATCGTAAGAAACCTTGTTACAGCCAACTGTTACGTAGGAGTTATCGTTTCTTGTACCAAATACGTAGTCCGCGCTATTTACGTTACCAACGAACGTTTTAAGAGTATCGTTCCAAGTATAAACAACCGTAGGAGTAGAAACGTACTTAGCGTTTACGTGAGCGCCGTCAGCGGTGGGAACCATATCGAGGTACTTCTTTGCGCCGCTGATAGACGTGTAAATGTAATAGCCGCCGCTTGTTTCTTCAATATAGAAGTCAAGACCGCTTGTCATTGTTTCTGTTGTCGCAAGATAGTAACCGCTTTCAGTACCGAGCATATATACGATCTTGCCTGCATAAGTCTGGTTCATACCAAGCTTATACGCTGTGCCAACCACGGGCTTAACCGCGTTGAGAGTAGGTGTGGAGGGTGTTGTACCTGTTCCGCCACCTGTTGAGGGTGTACCACCCTGAACGCCCAAGGAAGCTGCGCTTGAGGGTGTTACCATATCGGTAGGAACTTCCTTACCGAAAAGGAGGAACGCGTACTCGGGATAGTCAACGAATACGTTTCTTGTACCTGTAATGGATTCAACGGAGTCGTTTCTACCAAGCTCCCATGTATCAACAGGGTCTGCCTTGATCCATGAAAGAAGAACGTCAAGGCTCTCGAAAATACCGTTAGTGCCGAAAATACCGTTAGGATTGAGACCTGTATTAATGCAGCCCCAACGAACGTAGGTATAAAGAGAAAGTCTTGCCACGTCACCGCGAAGGTCGTACAAACCGCCGGATTCGGAGTTAGGATTGTAGTATCCGCCGCTCTGACCGTATGCCTTGTTACCGCGGCTGCTGTTTTCGCTGGAGGAGGTAGGACGGAGCATCATAAGGTCGTTCTCGCCGTTACCTGCCAAATCGCCCTTGGAGTTGGGCCATGTGTGTTCTCTGTTCCAGGAAGGAGAGGAGCCCCATGCAGGACCGATCTTTTCTCCGGAATAGAAGGAAGAAATACCACCAGCAGCATTACCGTTTACACAGTCCGTGTACTGGAACAAATCTCTTGTTGCGTTATAGCTTGTCTGATATGTGTGCTTGCTCTTCATAAGATCCTGAAGCTTCTTATAAAGATCACTGCCGGGAACCGCGGATTCTGTCGCGCCACCGCCAAGCTTTGAAACTGTTTCAAATGCATAGCTGCCTGAGCTGAACTCAAGCGCGTTAGTTGTAAGGAAGGTTGCAACCTCTCCTCTTGCGCCCCAGTTTGCAATGTAATCGCCGTCATAAACGTAGTTAACGTCGCTCGCCTTTGTGTAGCCTGTGAAGTTGCCACTCAAAGCAGCAGACGCATTAACAGTAAATACGCCGACAAAAATTGCCTGAACGAGCATTACTACCGTAATAAGTAACGCTAATCTCTTAATGTTCTTTTTCATAGTTTTCTCCTTTGAAAAATTATCATATTTTGACATTTTAATTATAACACATATTTTTTGATAAATCAATATCAAAAATGCAAACACCGTCACTTTTTTTAGAAAAAAGAAGGCGGAAAAGACCCGCCTTCTTTTATCGTATTATTTATTTTTATAAACTATCTTCGCAACGTGTGGCATATTGGGTACGATATCCTTGATAATTACCGAAATAGGCGCCGTCGCCCACGGGTGACAAAGGCTCGTATTCCACTTTTGCTCCTTGCCCCACGCCTCAAAGCAGGTCGTTCCGCCCTCTCGGATCATATTATACCAAGACTTTTCGCTCTCGCTTGTAATAATAGCAAGTGCCTCCTCGTATCTTCCGACACGGCAGAGCGCCTTCAAAAGAAAATACGACATATAAACTCCAGTACAATTGCCTCGGCTTATAAGATGATTTGTAATCCTCTCCTCGTTTTCCTCATCAGTCAAGGCGAAGTAAAGCGGAAGGATATTTGAATGCACCGCACTGTGATCGCTTCCCTTACAGTCAACGAAGACACCGAGATCAGGTCGATAAAATTCCTTTTTAAAGCTTTCTTTAAGGGCATCGCTTACATTCTCACGGTCAATGCCGAGAATTGATGCTATAAGCTCAACCTGCTTGATGCATCCAATATAAAATGCATTCAAAACGTTATGGGGTCCGTGTCCCTTCTCCATGGGATTAGTAAGGGGAAAATCGTAGCCGTCACGAAGATTTTGCGGCCAGTCAACGAGATTCCATTTGTCCGTTACGTCCTCAAGCAAGCCGTCCTCGCGGGCGAATTTTGAAAAATACCCGATAATTTTTTCGCTCACTCGGTAATTACGAAGAAGGTATTCCCTGTCCTTCGTATGTCTGTAATGGCGAATCGCCAAAAGCGGAAATTGGAGTGAATAATCGGCTATCTCCTGCATATACGAGCCGGGCGTTACCGCCATAAGACCGTCGCATATCGCCTGCGACTGAGCCTGATTGTCAATTGCCTTCGTATAAAGCGACATATCCCCCGTAAGAAGAACGTGCGAGCCGCCTGTGATCGTAAGGTCCCCCGCGTACTGTCCCTTCTCTCGTCCGGGACAGTCAACGTAAACCTCTTGAGCACCGTATTTTATTGTATTCTTGCAGATGTTGAATACCGCCTCAAGAATCTTGTTATCCGTCTCGATATTGCAATATTCATCGTCGAAGGGATAGTGACGAACGATCGCGCGAGCGCCAACTATTTTAGCATTACCGCAAGGAATAATATTCACATATCTGAACGCCTTATACTCATACTGTGCGATACGGTTTTCACCATTTTTGAGAATTACGGTGTCCTCGTAATTACAAATGGATCGCATAAGATATCTTACGCTTCCGTCCTCAGAAAGCTCCTCGCCAAAATGCAAAATAACCTTGTCACCGTCATCGCCCTCCGCCTCAAATTCAAGAGACGCCGTAATTTCCGTGCCAAAGTCAAGGAAAAGCGAGCCGTCAGGCAGGATTTTTGTTTCCACCGCGTCCTTTTTGTAAACGGAAAGAGGCGTTATCGCCTTATTATCAAAGACGTGGTCCATCTCTCGCACAGAAGCGCGCTCCCACAAAAGACCCGACTTACGATTATCAAAATTCTCGGCAAAATCCGTATTATAGCCGTTTATATGAGTAATAGAATACGCCTCGGATACAGCGCAATCCCAACTGCTGTCGGTTGCCGAAATAACACGATTGTCGGAGAAAATTTCCGCGATCATACCGAGTCTGCCGTCACCGCTCATATAATAGCGGTTGATAAGACCCTGATAGTAGCAATGCACGAAGATCTCGTTCTCGCCTGCGTGCAAAAAGCTTGACAGATCGTACTCGTTAAAATAGTAATTAAAGGGATATCCCTGCGCGGGTCCCTGCCCTACGAAATTGCCGTTTACGTAAAGCTTATAGTAATCGTCGGCGGAAATTCGGATCTTCACGCCGCGAGCATTGTCAATATTTATATTTTTCTTAAAATAAAAGTGTAAATTTTGCACTCCCTCAACGGGAGTCTTGGATTTGGCATCCATCTCCTTACAAAGAAGATCCCTTATCTCAAGAGAGGAAAATTTCTCGGGAGAAATCCATACAGCCTTGGAAAAAACATTATTGCTCATATGTACCCCACCTTTCTTAACGCTAAAATAATTATAGCATCATAAATGAATTTTGTCAACAAATAAAAAGAAAAACCCAATCTTGCGATTGGGTTTTTATCATAACAGATCATTTAATTTTTGCATTGCTTCATGTGTCGGCTCCGCGATTCCGCCAAACGGAAATTCTATTCCCATATTGTCATACTTTACCTGACAAATTTTACGGAAGGGCAAAAGCTCGACCTTGTCAACACAGCTGTGCGCGGAGAGGATCTCCTTGAGCCTTGTAATATTCTCCTCGCTATCGTTGACCGTAGGAATAATTACCTGACGAACGGTGGTAGGTATTCCCTTTTTGTTAAGCACGGCAAGAAATTCCAGCACACCGTCAATACTGCATCCGACGTTTTCGCGGTACTCGTTGTCCGAGGTGTACTTTATATCAAGAAGCACCCTGTCGGTTTCGTCAAGCAAACGCAAAACCGAATCGTTCAATATGCTACCCGACGTGTCAAGGCAGGTATTAATTCCGTTTTTATGACAAAGCTCAAACACCTCGCGAACGAAATCCGCCTGAAGCAAGGGCTCTCCACCCGAAACCGTAATGCCTCCGCGCTCGCCGTAATAAGACTTATAGCGCAAGGCTTTTTCTACTATTTCTTCTGGTGTGTACTCCGTGCCGCCCTGCCCCGACCACGTGTCGGGGTTATGGCAACACTTACAGCGAAGATTACATCCTTGCATAAATACTACAAAGCGGATACCGGGTCCGTCAACCGTGCCAAGACTCTGTATTGAGTGAACTCTACCCGTCATATCGATGTGTGGAAGGTGCGGCTGATAACCTCTCTCTGATGCTCGCGGGAGAGCTTGGAGAAGTTAACCGCATAGCCCGAAACTCTGATAGTAAGGTTAGGATACTCCTCGGGATTTTCGTACGCCTTCATAAGAGTTTCACGATTGAGCACGTTTACGTTCAAATGATGCGCGCCGCGACCGAAGTAGCCGTCAAGAATTGAAACAAGGTTGTCAACTCTCTCGTCATCCGTCTTACCGAGCGCCTCGGGAGTAATGGAGAAGGTGTTGGAAATACCGTCGCGACAGTCCTCGTACTTAATTTTTGCAACCGAGTTGAGGGATGCGAGCGCGCCGTTCTCCTCGCGGTTGTGCATAGGATTAGCGCCGGGAGCGAAGGGCTCTGCCGCGCGTCTACCGTCGGGAGTGGAGCCTGTATTCTTTCCGTACATTACGTTGGATGTGATCGTAAGAGCGCTGAGTGTATGAACTGCATCTCTGTACGTAGGAGTCTTGCGAAGCTCCTCGATCATCTTGTGAGTTACGTCCTTTGCAATCAAGTCAACTCTGTCGTCATCATTACCGAACTTGGGGAATTCGCCCTCTGTCTTAAAGTCAACCACAAAGCCGTTATCATCAATAATAGGTCTTACGTTTGCAAACTTTATTGCACTGAGCGAGTCAGTAACAACAGAAAGTCCTGCGATACCGAATGCCATAAGACGCTCAACCTCTGTATCGTGAAGCGCCATCTGTGTCTTTTCGTACGCGTATTTATCGTGCATATAGTGGATGATATTCATTGTATTTACGTAGAGATGAGCAAGCCATGAAACGTAAATATTGAATCTTTCCATAACTGTGTCAAAGTCAAGCTTTCTTGTATTGAGCACAGGCATCTGAGGACCGATATGAATATCACTTGTGGTATCGTAACCGCCGTTGATTGCGATAAGAAGGAGCTTTGCAAGATTACATCTTGCGCCGAAGAACTGCATCTGCTTACCGATTGTCATAGCGGAAACACAGCACGCGATAGCATAGTCGTCACCGTGGAGAGGACGCATAATATCGTCGTTCTCGTACTGAATAGAGTCAGTGTCCTTTGAAACCTGAGCACAGAATTTCTTAAAGCCATCGGGAAGTCGGGTAGACCAGAGCACCGTGAGGTTGGGCTCAGGAGAAGAGCCGAGAGTATAAAGTGTATTGAGAATACGGAAGCTACTCTTGGAAACGAGGGTTCTTCCGTCCTCGCCCATGCCGCCTACTACCTCTGTGATCCACATGGGGTCGCCGCCGAAAAGCTCATTGTATTCGGGTGTACGGAGATGACGAGCCAAGCGAAGCTTGATAACAAAGTCGTCCATAAGCTCCTGCGCACCCTCTTCTGTCAAGATGCCTGCCTCAATATCTCTCTCAATATAAATGTCAAAGAATGTGGCTACACGACCGAGGGACATAGCCGCGCCGTTCTGCTCCTTAATGGATGCAAGGTAAGCGAAGTAGGTCCACTGAATAGCCTCGCGGGTATTTGCGGCAGGCTCGGAAATATTGTAGCCATACATAGCCGCCATATCCTTCAAATAACCTAAGAAAAGTATCTGACGGCGAACCTCTTCAATAAGCTTGATGTTCTCTTCCGTGAAGTTCTTCTCGCCGAGTGCCTTCATATCCTTTTTCTTTTCTTCCATAAGCTTGTCAACGCCGTAAAGTGCAACACGACGGTAGTCGCCGATAATTCTACCGCGTCCGTAAGCGTCGGGCAAGCCCGTAATAACGTGGCATCTGCGCGCAAGTCTCATTTCATCCGTATATGCGCGGAAAACACCGTCGTTATGTGTTGTTCTGTATCTGAATTCCTCTTCAATTACGTCGCTGAGCTTGTAGCCGTATGCCGCGCACGCCTGACGCGCCATTCTGATACCGCCGAAGGGATTTACTCCGCGCTTCAAGGGGGCGTCAGTCTGAAGGCCGACGATAAGCTCGTTTTCCTTATCAACGTAACCGGGCGCATAATTTGTAAGCGAGGATACGGTTTCCGTATCAATATCAAGCACTCCGCCTCTCTGACGCTCAAGCTTGAAGAGTGCCTGCACCTTTTCCATAAGCGCGCGTGTTCTCTCGGTTGCACCCGCTAAGAACGACGCGTCTCCGCAGTATTCCTTATAGTTTTTCTGAATAAAGTCGCGAACGTTGATCTCTCTCTGCCACGCACCCGACACAAATCCGTCCCAATTCTTGTGTTCCATAAAAACCTCCATAATATATACCAAATTTTACAAACGAAAAAATAAGGGCAATTCAAGCCTTGTTTGACTGAATTGCCCAGACGGTCGACGTTTAAAACCTCATATTCCCACGCGGTTGACCCGCTAATCCGTCAGTCATACAAGGAGTATTTGTTTTTTACGATTATATTATACAGAATTTTGCGCCCTTTGTCAAGAGAAAATCCTGATATAATTTTTTGTAAAAAAGTAATTATTTTTCAAGATAGAATTCGTCCTCGATATACGGATGATCCGCGTAGCCGACAAAGATATCAAACCAGCCCGCCTCGGATACACACTCACATTTTTCATTATAGAAACGAAGTCTCTCCTCGGGTATCTCAAGCTGGACGACCTTTGTCTCACCCGCATCAAGTGAAACCTTTGTAAATGCCGCCAAGGACTGAACGGGACGAACGGTCGAGGCAACTCTGTCGTGAATGTAGAGCTGGACTACCTCCTTGCCTGCTCTCTCGCCTGTGTTTTTCAACGTAACCTTTACCTTGAGAGGATCTTTATCGCTCATAGTCTTATTTTCAAGCGTCATATCAAGATATTCAAATGTTGTGTAGGAAAGACCGTGTCCGAAGGAATAAAGCGGGAGATTTCCGCAATCAAGATAGGTCGACGCGTAGATCTGTCTTTCATTATCGGGCTTTGTCTTGGGTCTGCCCGTGTTTACACGGTTGTAGTAAATAGGACACTGACCTACGCTTCTCGGGAAGGTCATAGTGATCTTACCGGAGGGGTTGGCATCGCCAAAAAGAAGATTCGCCGCGGCAGGTCCACCCTCAACACCCGTAAACCACATTTCAAGTATCGCGGGAGTAAATTCCGCAAGCTCGGTGAGAACGAGAGGTCTGCCGTTGAAGATAATAGCCGCAGTATTGGGATTTGCCTCCACTACCTTGCGCGCGAGCTTTGTCTGTACGCCGGGGAGTGTAAGATCGGTACGGCAATTGCCCTCGCCCGAATAGTTTTGAGGCTCACCAAGACAGAGCACTACCGCGTCAGCTGCCCTTGCTGCTTCAATTGCTCTTTCAAAATCTTCCTCGGAAAGCTCATTCCATTCCGCAGAGCAGCCCTTCACTGCCACCACCTCGGCATTGGGAAGAAGCGCCCTTACGCCATTGTATACGTTTACGCAATCCTCGGGCTTTGCATTACAAGACCAGAAGCCCGAAATCGCCTGCTCCTCGGCAAACGGGCCGATAAGAGCAATTTTCTTTGTTTCCTTCGAGAAAGGAAGAACTCCGTCGTTTTTAAGAAGAACCGAGCATTCCTCAACTGCGCGTCTTACAAGCGCGCGATGCTCGTCACAGAGACAGATCTCCTTTTCCTTTTCGTATGACGCGCCGCGAAGAGGATCCTCAAACATACCAAGCTTATTCTTCAATTCAAGCACCTTGAATACCGCGCGGTCAAGATCCTCCATCTTAACCTTGCCCTCGGCAATAAGCTCCTCCATGTGAGTAGGATAGAAATTTGTATTCATATCAATATCACAACCGCAGTTGAACGCCATTTCCGCCGCCTGCTTGGAATTCTCGGCAACACCGTGAACAAGAAGCTCGCCGATAGCGTTATAGTCACTGATAACAAGTCCGTCATAACCCCATTCGCCACGGAGAACGTCATTCATAAGCCACTTATTTGCAACCGAAGGAACACCGTTTAAGGAATTGAAGGACGGCATAATACTTGTAGCGCCCGCGTCAAGACACGCCTTGTATGCGGGGAAATAATACTCGCGCAATGTTCTCTCGGAGATCTCAACGAGATTATAATCACGGCCGGCCTCCGCGCCGCCGTAAGCCGCAAAATGCTTTACGCAAGTGCCGATATTCTCAGGGCCGAGATCTCCCTGGAATGCCTCTACCTGAGCCGCGCCCATAATGGAATTTACGTACACGTCCTCGCCGCAGGACTCCATAACTCTTCCCCATCTCGCATCGCGAACGAAGTCAACCATAGGGGTAAAGGTTACCTGAATGCCGCCCGCAACCGCTTCCTTGGCGGACATTTTTGTACATTCCTTGAGCAGCTCCGCATCAAAGGATGCGCCCATGCCGAGAGGAATCGGGAAGGTCGTTTTATAGCCGTGGATAACGTCCATCATAAAGAGCATAGGTATCTTGTGGGGGTCGTTCTGCATGTGCTCGTTCTGGATTCTTATCACGTCAAGAGCGCTTGTAAAATTAAGCACGTTACCCGTCGTATAAATATCCTCAACGGAAAGATTAAGCTCCTGCGCAGGGCCTGTGATCTCCGCATCGGTCACAACAAGAAGATTTGCATTGAGCTGAAGAAGCTGAGCTGCCTTTTGACGAATTGTCATTTTATCCATCAATGCTCTGATTTCTGTGTTTGTCATATTCGTTCCCCCAAATTAAAGTTTATTGAAATATTCTAAAAATACGTTTGCGGCAAGAGCTGTTCCCACCCTTGACGGATGCAGACAGTCCGCGTCGTACAGATCGGCTCTACCGTTTTTGATCGCATTGTAAAATACACGACCTACAGGTATTACGTCAGCATTTATCTCTTTTGCGACTCTGTTTGCCGCATTTTCAAGTCCGTCGGTCATCTCGTCAAACGTAAGTCCCGTGCTCAAAAGCAAAGGCGAGCCGTCGGCATAGCTCCACGTTTGATAAATAAGTATTTTCGCTTTACCGACAAGGGATTTTACGTGCTTGACCGAGCTCTCAAAATCCGCAAAATTCAAAATTGCATTAAGGCTCTGCTCCTGCAAAACGACGTAGTCATATTCGTTATTGAAGACCATCTCGTCAAGACGGATGCGAAGCTCATCTGTCGGAGTTTTATACGCATTAAGATACGCGCCGCCGCGAGTGATTGAGTGGCATATAAGCTCACCCCTCGCGCCTTCCTCAACAAGCTCAGGCAAGTTATAATAGTATGTAAAGCTATTTCCTAAAAATAAAATTTTCTTCATAGTTTTAACCCTTAAAAAGCATTGAACTCATAAGAAAAGTATATCACAATTTTCCTTTTGTGTCAAGCAAAATCAAAGCACAAAAAAAGGACAGGCATACACCTGTCCGTTTTTTATTATTACTTGTTTTCAAGAAGCACTACGATCTTCTTTAAAAGATCCTCAGCCGTGGGATTTGCCTCGCGGTCAAGTCTTGCCTTTTCTTCGGCAGCCGCCTTTGCCTCGGCTTCCTTCTTTGCCTTTGCTTCAAAGTAAGCGGCAACTGCAGCCTTATCGCGACGCTTGATACCGAGCTTCTTCATCTCACGTCTGTCTTCCTTGGAGATCTTACCTGCAATAAGCTCGCGGTTTTCTTCTCTTACCTTGTTAATAAACTTAACGATGCAGAAAAGAACCAGAGCGATAAGTATGAAGTTGATAATTGCGGTAATGAAGGAACCCCAGTCAATGTAAATAGAGTTTGCAAGATCGGGAACGGGCAGACCTGTAACGGAGTCGAGAACGACCTTTCCCGTCTCAGCATCAACAGTGTCAACTCTCTTCAAGAACGTGAATATCTCAGAGAGACCCTTCTCTTCCTTTGTGATCCAGAAAAGAACCTTATAAATAACGAAATTAACGATGGGCTTCAAAATAAAGTTTGAAAGTCCGTTTACGATTGCGGTAAATGCACCGCCGACGATAACGCCGACTGCCATATCAAGCACGTTGCCGCGCGTGATAAAGGCCTTGAATTCTTTAAAAAACTTTTTCATATTTCCTCCATGAAAAATTTAATCTACTACTTTTTCATTATAACACATTTTTCGGCATATTTCAAGATTTATAGCAAATTAAATTAAAAAAATATATGGAAAAAGCACCCCGTTGGGGATGCTTTTCCTATAGTCTTACGCCTTCTTTTTCTTGGAATTGCGGATCAGGGCGAATATGCCGTAGATGATAAGATTAAGAATAAAGAAAACGATAATATTGAGCCAAGGCATTATGTAATGGGACGTGGGCTCGGAGAAGATACCGAGGGGGTCTGCCTTAACGAAGAACCAGTTGAAGCTACGGTTATATCCACAGCACTCACATGCGGAGGCGGTGCTGTACAACGCGTTACCGATAAGAGCCCAAATGCTCATGCAAGTGAGGATAATGGGATCGCGGTAGCACTTCTTGAATCTCGGGCCCTCCTCGTCAAGTGCCAAGATAATTATTCCGCTCACGATCATAAGAGAGTGGAAAAGAAGCGTCTGATTCACACGGTAGGACAAAGGATTTCCGTCAATAACACCTGACGGGTAGGCCACGTACATAAGGTCAGAGAATATAGCGATCATTGCAAAATTCACGCGATATTTTCTTAAGAACTTACCGTTGCATGCAACGAAGATAAGAATAGAAAGAAGCGTACAGGAATGGAAAGGAAGCTTGTCAACGTCGATATATCCGTACGAGAACGGCATAATCATAAAGTCAAGCATATAGAGCGCGAACGGAATCGCTACAAAGGTCTTTATCACCTTTTCCTTTACCGACTGATCCTTTTTTCTGAACAAAAGAATAGTGAGAATAGGCAACAAAACCACTATTGCGATATAAATAATGTGGTAGATTGAAAACGCTGTAAAGGGCTTTTCAGTTGCCTGCTCTTTTAAAAAGTTGTGTAATATCGGATAATACATAAAAAATCTCCTCGACATTTTTTGACTTTCTATGATAATTTTACCACAAAGATCAGTACAAATCAACCTTTTATGAACACTTTAAGAATTTTTAAGAAATAAAAACTCCCCTCGGTATGCCCGAGGGGAGCTTTTATAAGTATAAATTCACGTCAAGAAAGCGCGGGCCACTTTAAGTAAGCCGAGCAATTGAGAGACGCGGGAGTCTCCTGCCTGCTCCAGCCGCCGCAGCGACACATACATCTTCCCTTCGTTTGCGTGGAATCAACGCTCACCCACTGACCGAAGAAGTCAACGTCTCGGCGTCCTGTCCAATACACACACGTAGCGCAATGCTTCCAGCTTGACGGATATTTTTGTGCCATAATAATCTCCCCCTTTAATTCTTACTGTATTTATCATACATTTTTATAATTTTCTCGCAAAGATCAAGATTTATTTCAAATCTTCTTTCGGAATCGAGATTTTCCGCCATAAATTCATTCATGCTCGCGGCATTTTTCTTTTTTCCACTTTCCTTGACGTAAGTAAGGTAATCCCTCTCGAGCTGCTTTATATAATCGTAAGCATCGTCGGAATAGAAAATATATTTATGATCGCGCCCCGAATAGAAATGAAATTCAAATCGTTCGTTTCCGTAAAATGCATCATACATCTTATCGTATCCGCACTTCGCAGGAACTGTCGTGTCATCTCCGCCCTGCACGATCATAATTCCCGTATCACACCCCCGCATTGCTTCGATTGCCGAGGTCTTCGCATAATCATTGCCGAATTTTATACGCTCATACGCGTCAACGTACGGGATTCCGATATGAACGAATGGGCCTACGAATCTTCCCGCGTGGTGTCTTATAATATCCTCGCTTTCGTTGAAGCCCGCGACGATCACCGCCGCCGCAATATCGTTATGAAATTCAAGCACGTTGCCCACCGAATATCCTCCCCAGCTATGACCGAAAAGCATAATAGGAAGCCCCGTATAATCCGCATCCCCTTTTACGTGGCGGATAGCAAGATCAAGGTCTATAATTCCCTGCGGAAGTCCACGGATATTCTTACCGCCGCTGTTATCGTTGCCGTGAGCGTCATATGCGAAAACGTAATATCCATTATCCGTAAAGTAATTTATATATGGCATAAACCAGTTGTGTCCGCCGCCCATTCCGTGAGCGACAACGACAACGCCCTTGATATTATCGTCGCCCTTTTTGTATTTGTATCCCGCAAGAGATGTCTTACCTGATAGAAAATCGCTTCTTTCAACCGTAAGGCCGTCAAAATCCTCAACCGAAAATTCAAGCCAATCCGGTGTTTCGTAGCGCGTCTGGAAGAACGCCTCGTACGCAATAGGAGTAGTCAGCGGCATATGCACAAATAAAAATCCAAGTATAACGCTAACCGTAATAATAAGTATTCTTTTTAACGTTTTAGGCATAAGACCACCACCCTTCTTTTTTATTATAGCACAGTCTTATTTTAAATGTCAAGGGAAAATATGTCAACACAAGAAACGGACGGTCATACGACCGCCCGTTCTTTCAATATTAAACGATAATAATATCGATTGACTTATCCTTGATAGTAAGCTTTTCCACGGGAACTGCAACGTCAACGGTGTCGCCCACGTTACCTCCGTAAATAGCCGTCAATTTCTGACCGTATACGTCAATAACAGCGTACTGCTCGTGTCCGTAATCAAGGGTTTCAACAACTGTTCCTGCAAGAACGTTGCTCGCGCCTTCCTCGTGAGGAATAACCGTCAATGCCTTAGCATCAATTACGTACTCAAGCGGAACACGGAAGATCTTGTTGCCCTTACAAGCAAATACCTTCTCGCATATATCGTCGGTAGGAACAAGCTTTGCATCGCCTACCTTCATGAAGAAGTTATACGTCTTGCCCGCCTTTTCCTTGATAAACGTACCTTCAAGCGCATTTGTAAGGCACAAGGGCGCTACGCCGAGAGCCTTTACAGACATCTGTGTAAAGTCGATATCGAAATCAACCTCATCGCCGATCTTGAATCTCGCCTCGCCATACTCAAGTGAGAACTGAGTAAGCTCGCCAACCTTGAGGAAGTAAAGCGTCTTGCCCTCAATGGATTCTTTCCACTGAACGCGCGCCTTACCTGATCCCTTACCGAGCGTCATAGCCGAGATAGGCATAGAAATTTCTACGCTCTCACTGTTTTCACAGCGAATTGCACGAGGAAGATCAAAGATCTGACCCTCAAATCCAAGCTTACCGTCAAGTATGGATGCGGTAATGATATTTTCATCGGGAATTCTTCTTCTGATGCTCTTCTGTGTTTCACTGTCGAACACGTGGAACTTTCTCTTGGAAATTTCAATTTCGATTATCTCACCACGACGAACTGCAATGTCGGAATCAGCCTTAATGATGATCGCGCCGCTCGTAGCGTCGGGTGTTTCAAGATTGAGGTTTGCATAAATGAGAGTTTCTCCACCGAGAACCTCTACTACGCTTACTACTGCCTTTGCTCTTGACCAAGAGCCGTCGTCGTAGTTGTTGCTGTTATAAACGCGTACCGCGTCGGGTCTTATACCGAATACGACCTTATGCTCGCCGTCCATATAGTTTACGGGGATCTTGTCCGCCTGAATGTATTCCATATCTACGTTCGTACCGCAGTCAAGCGCAAATCTTACGTTGTCGCCGTCCTTTGTGATAGTAGCATCGAAGAAATTCATCTGGGGTGTACCGATAAAGCCCGCAACGAACATATTGTCGGGATACTTATAAAGATTGATAGGTGTGTCGATCTGCTGAACGTAGCCGTCCTTCATAACGACGATTCTCGAACCCATAGTCATCGCCTCTACCTGATCGTGTGTAACGTAGATAAAGGTCGTACCAAGCTTTTCGTGGAGACGGGAGATCTCAGCTCTCATCGCCGCGCGAAGCTTCGCATCAAGGTTGGAGAGAGGCTCGTCAAGAAGGAATACCTTTGGCTGACGAACGATCGCGCGACCGAGAGCAACTCTCTGTCTCTGACCGCCCGAGAGAGCCTTAGGCTTTCTCTGAAGATATTCGGTAATACCGAGGATCTCCGCCGCTTCCATTACCTTTTCATGGATCTGGTCCTTAGGCATATGCATCGTACGAAGGGAGAACGCCATGTTTTCATAAACACTCATATGAGGATAGAGCGCGTAGTTCTGGAATACCATCGCGATATTTCTGTCCTTGGGCTCTACGTCGTTAACGATCTCGTTGTCAATTCGAAGCTCACCCGCGGTGATCTCCTCAAGACCCGCGATCATACGGAGCGTTGTGGATTTACCGCATCCCGAGGGACCGACAAACACAATAAATTCCTTGTCGTCTATATCCATACAGAAGTCGTTTACTGCCTTAACGCCTCCGTCATATACCTTGAAAATATGTTTAAGTGACAAACTTGCCATAATATTTTCTCCTTACTTAAAGATTGCGATTGATTGCGGGGGCATAATAAGCGCGCCGCTATCGTCAAACGAAAACTCTCCGCCCTGCGCGTAAAGTGAGCCTACAAGCTCACTGTAACCGAGAGCTGCCTTATCGAGCGTAACCTTCTGCTCAAAGCTATCCATATTGAATACAATGGTTATCTTTTCATCCATGTATTCCTTTGTGATAACGCAAACGTAATTGCTCTGCCCTTCGGGATAATACGTAACCTCTCCTCTGGCAATCGAGGGGAATCGGTTACGAAGCTCCATTGCCTGCTTGTAGTAATTAAGAATGCTTTCCGCATCCTCCATTTGCTCGGCAACCGAGGGGTAATAATAAGAGGTTTCGTCAATGGGTGTGTTCTCGGGCGGGAGATAACAGTGTCCCTCGTAAATATTCTTCGCCTGCCATTTCATGGCGATTCTCTTTGCGGGGTCGGAATTGTTACCGCCCTTACTGATCATACCGATCTCCTCGCCGTAATAAACGAAGACACCGCCATTCATCATTGAAAGCACGCCCGCCGCCATTTTCACGTTTTCCTTACCGGGCATAAAGCTACCGGGACGCATCGTGTCGTGATTACCGAGGAACGGAGCCAAGATCGCGTCGCCGTACGTGGACTGCAAGCTCATAAACAGCTCGCCGATCGCCTTACCGCTACACTGTTTTACTGCCGTAGCAATGCTGCCGCCTGCCTGTGATCCCGTAAAGAGGAAGAAGCTGTCGCATCCGCTCTCATAATAACGGTTGATAGTATAATCACTTGTGACCCAAGCCTCGCCTACGATATAAGCCGTGGGCTTGAGCTTCTTTGCCTCGGTATTGAGCCAGCCGAGGAACTCGATGTTGCCGTCAAGATTACCCGTATAGTAGCTTGTAACCGCGTCGAGACGAAAGCCGTCAACGTCGTAGTCGCAAAGCCAATATTTCATAATGTTCTTTATCTCCTCGCGAACCGCCGCGCTATCGAGATTGAGGTCGGGCATTCCGCTCCAGAACTGACCCTCGTAAGCGTACTGTGTACCCGTAACCGAGTGGTACGCTCCGCCCTGTGTCTTTCTGAAATTATAGAAATCGCCATATTTTCCACCCGGAGCGCCGTTCTTACGTATATAGCTGCAAGCCTCGGTAAAGTACGGATGACTGTTGCTCGAATGGTTGACCACAAGGTCAATAATAACTCGGATACCGCGCTTGTGCGCCTCATCGATAAGGTTCTTGAAATCCTCAAGAGTGCCGTAATCGGGGTCTATCGCATAATAGTCGGTAACGTCGTATTTGTGGTACGTGGGAGACGGATGGATAGGCATAAGCCAAATACCGTTAAAGCCCATTTCCTTAATGTAATCGAGCTTTGCGGTAACGCCGTTAAGGTCGCCTATACCGTCGTTATCGGTATCGTAAAAGCTATGCACGAAAATTTCGTACCAATTGCGGTAGCTGTCGTCGATAATGTTAAGCTCTACCTTTTTTTCAGGCTCACCATCATCATCGGGGCCGCAGGACGCAAGTGATATAGCCGACACCGAAATTGCGATAAGAAGCAAAACTGAAATAAATCTTTTCATTTTTCCTCCTTATCCCTTTACCGCGCCGCCTGTAACGCCCTGAACGTAGTACTTCTGTAACCACATAAAGAGAATGGTAATGGGCGTTGCCACGATCACCGCGGCTGCGCAGAAGGTCGTAAAGTACTGCTGGATCATTTCGCGTTCCAGCCACTTATACATACCGAGAGAAACCGTATACATACCCGTATCGGGAACGCCCGCCATAATGTAGGATACGAAAATATAGTCGCACCACGGGGCTATGAAAGAAACGAGGATGGTATAAATAATAATGGATTTACTCATCGGAAGAATGATCTTATAGAAGGTTCTGAATCGCGATGCGCCGTCGATTCTTGCCGCCTCGTCAAGAGACTTCGGAACTGTATCGAAGAAGCCCTTCGCAATATAGTAGGAAAGCGCCGCGCCCGCCGAATAAACGATTATCAAGCTCACGTGAGACTGATAGTTATTAGGCAAGAGCACCTTCAATAAGAAGTAAACCGCCGACATACTCATAAATCCCGGGAACATACCGAGAATGAGCATAATATTCATTATGGGCTTTCTCGCCTTGAACTTGATACGGCTGAAAACGTATGCAACCGCAAGCACGAATACCGCCGTTATGATACAGCTGATAACCGAAATGAGGAGCGTGTTTCCGTACCATCTAAGAAACTGAGTTTCGGTAAAAAGTCGTTTGTAATTGTCAAGAGTCCAATTCTGCGGGAAGAACGTGGGCGACCAAGCGCCGGGCTCTTTTCTGAAGGACTGAACCAAAAGATAGAAGAGAGGGATGATCCATATGATTGACAAAATTGTAAGAATTATCTGTCCTACGGTGTCGCCAAGAATACGCTTGAGCTTCATACCGCCACGACGCTTTTTCTTTTTCTTGCCCTTGTTGATTTCGGCTTCAAGCTGATCGATCTTTTGCCAATTTGTAAGCTCCTGACCGTTGTTTTCAGCAGTTGAATTAATGTTCGTATTTTCTGTCATTGGAAATTGTCCTCTCCTTTCACCGCCGAGGACTTATTGTAAACAATAAGACTGAACACCGCGGAAATTATAAACACAAGGATACCGATAACGGATGCAAGCTTATAGTTTCTGTCAACGCCGAGCGACAGCTTATAGAGCCAGGTGATAAGAAGGTCAGTTCCCTTCGCGCCGTCCGTGTAGAGCATAATATCACCGGGGCCACCGCCACTGAGAAGATAGATTACGTTAAAGTTGTTGATATTACCGATAAACTGTGTGATAAGATACGGTCCCGTAACGAAAAGCATATACGGAAGCGTGATCTTGAAGAAGCGTCGCGCCGCAGATGCACCGTCAATACGCGCGGATTCATACAGGTCATTAGGTATATTCATAAGAATACCCGAGCACATAAGCATACTGTAAGGAACACCGATCCACATATTAACAAAGACGATACAAATACGCGTCGTGTTGATGTCAATGCCAAATTTCAGGTGGTAATCAAAGAGCTTCTCGATAAGCTGGGTAATAATACCGCCGCCCGAGCCGAGAATACCGCCGCCCGTGTCAAGCATCTTCGACATAATAAGCAAGGATACGAACTGAGGAACCGCGATAGTCGCTACGAAAAGCGTTCTGTAAAGCTTTTTGAGCTTGATTCCCTTTCGGTTGATAAGCATTGCGAGAAGCATACCGAAGATATAGCTTGTGAAGGTTGCAAGCACCGCCCAGATAAGAGTCCAGCCAAGCACTCGCCAGAAGGTCGCTCCAAGCTTGGAATTGCTCTGGAACAGATCCTTGAAATTATTAAAGCCTACCCATTGGAACAATCGCTGCGGCACCTCGTGTGCAGCATCGTAGTTTGTAAACGCGATAAGGATCATCGTAACCAACGGGATGACCGTGAAGATAAATACGCCTGCCATAGGGAGAGCGAGGAGCGAGAGGTGGAACTTGTTGTCAAGCATATCGTTAAGATCCTGCTTGAAGCCCTTGGGCTTCTTACCGATAATACGGTATTCCTCAAGCTGATAGCTTTCTCTTGTAGCGCATATGTAAACAATAATAAAGAAAATAATAACCGCAACGGTTAATATTCCGTAAAGAAGAATGAGGAAGGAATTGTCTCCGACCATTTTATCGTATATTCCCTCTTCCTCGTTCCAGAAATCGTGAGTTTCAACTCGTCCTATGTTACCGCCGCCGAAGAAGTTTTCAAAGCACATTATAAGGTATTTTCCACCAAACAAGGTCATATACAAAATAAACAATACCTCAAGCGCAAGATAAATTACACCTCTTACAGGCTGACCGCGGAACAGATGACTCAAGCCAATGAATACGTGCGAGGATTTCGTAAGTCCGTCTCCGTGCCAGAAATTCAATGCGAATTCCTTGATACCGCGCCAAACGCTTACAAAAAATCCCGCGATCGCCTTGAAGATTCCAACGAAAAATCCTGCGATACCTTTTCCGATACCCTTGAAGAAATCGCCTATTCTATGGAAAAATCTTTGCGACGGAGTCATCTTGTAATATTTGAGATCCATTCTTAACCTCCTTAAAAGATTTAAAATGGGGGCTGCAAAACATCACAGCCCCCAAAAAGAGATTATTATTTCGCTATTTGAGCAACCAATGCGTCCAGAAGCTCCTGAAGCTCCTGATCAGTATAATTAGTAAGAGTACCTGCCTCCTTGCGCTCGATAAAGGGAGTGATAAGTGCTCCCATAGGAGTCCAGTAATTACCGGGAACGCTCTTCTGAGCGCGGCTGTACTTAGCCTGAGCCATTACTGCGGAAATAACAGGATTGTTAGCAACCTCGTCAGATGCAGCTACGTTCTTGTTAGAGGGACCGAAGCCACGTGTCTGGAATCTCTTGAGCTGGTTCTGCTCGTTTGTGAGCCACTGAGCGAGCTTATGAGCCTCAGCCTTATTCTGGCTGTAGCCGTTTACACCGATGAGCTTGCAGCCCATGTATGTTGTAAGCTGTCTCTGCTCTCCGCCGATCTCAACTGTGGGAAGCTTTGCAACGCCCATGTTGTCGCCGAGAAGCTCCTTAACGGACTTAGCGTTCCAAGTACCGGAAACGCCTGCAGCAACCTCAACTGTACCCTCAGCTGTAGGTGTGAAGCCTGCGATAAGCTTGGAGTCGTCAGTCTGGATAACGAGTGCGGGATGGTTTACGTAATTAACGAGAGCCTTCATAACTGCCAAGCCCTGAGCGTTGTTGTAGTTGATAGCAACGCCAGTTTCAACCATATTCTCATCGTAGCTTACGTTGTAAGCGAGCTCAGGATATGTAAAGAAGAAGCTGGAAAGATACCAACCGTCATCGTTAAGCTTGAAGTGAACCTTTCTGCCTGCAGCGTGTGCAGCGTCGAGAAGCTCGTCAAGAGTCTGAACGTCATCGTCACCGATAACGGACTTATCGTAGTAAAGGAAGAGTGTGTTATCCTCTGTCATAGGATAAGCGAACAACTGATTTTCACCGTTTCTTGTGATAGTTGCCGCGTCAACGGACGTTGCGGAGTTGTTAGCAATTACGTCCTGCTCAGCCTGACCGCCGATACGAGCGAGAGCGCCGCCTGCGATAAGCTTGTTGATCTGGTCACTTGCGAACGCATATACGTCGGGACCGGATGTTACGTCGTTGAGAACCTTGTCAGCCGCGTCGCCTTCACCCTGAACACCGAAGAGGAACTTATATTCCTTGTCGGGGTTAGCTGCTGCGAATGCCGCGCACATTTCCTTAAGCATTGCCTGGTCTTCCTCGGAGCCCCAAACTGTAAGAGTTACCTTTGTCTTTGCGCCGGGAGCATTTCCGCCATCATCGGGCTTGTTACAAGCTACGAGCAAAAGGCAAAATGCAAGCAAGGCAACGATTATAGCAATAATTTTTACCTTTTTCATAAATTTCTCCTTTATGGAAATATTTAAAATATTGTTGAAAATGCGGGGCGGGACTAAGTCCACCCCGCAAAATATTCAAATTTAATTACTTCTTTGTAGCTGTAACTGCTTCGCCGTCAAGAGTAATTGTGTATGTGCCGATTTCAGGAATGATCACGTTGTCGCCGCCTGCTGCGCCGTACCATGTAACTGTACCGTCAGCTGCAACGTTGATGATCTTAATAGCTGCGATCTGCTCTGCGCCGAGCCAGTCAGCGGGATCCTTAGCTTCCCATGTGTATTCTGTGGAAACTGTGTCACCCTCGATCTTGTACTGAGATTCAGCTCTCCATGTGTCACCGTCGCCGATTGTACCAACGAGGAAGTAGCCCTCAAGCTTTGTAGCTGTGAGTGTACCTGTTGTAGGATCATCAGCGTTAAGTGTAAGAACGAGCTCATAGAGACCGTAGGAGTCAACTGTTACGTTGTCACCGTCTGTTGCGTTACCGAACCAGAGGTCAGCATCCCAACCTGCATAGCCGAAAACTGCCTTACAAGCACCTACAAATCCTGTCATCCAGGAAGCGTCTGTGTCAGCCTCTGTGAATGTGTAGTATGCTCTGTATGTCAAATCGTCAACTCTTTCAAACTCGATACCGGAGCCACAGTTCCAGTATGCACCGCCGTTAACTACGCCAGCGAGCCAGTAAGACTTTTCAACTGCTTCGATAGTAGCTGTGTTGCTTACAGAATTATAAGCGATCTTGTAAACGCCTGCCTCGAGAGCAAGGTTGCCGCCCTCTGTCCATGTACCGCATTCGCCTACAACGGAAAGAACTTCCTGACCGTACCAAGCATCACCGATCTTGTTGCGGAGCTTGATTTCAGCGGGCTCGGAGATGTTAAGGAGGTATGTGAAGTTTTCCTTAATATCGTCGGGAGTCATCATGAAGTTTTCGTCGAAGTCCCATTCAGTAACAGAACCGCAAATGTACATTTCGTGTGTTACTGCGAGAGGCTCTCTCTTTTCAACGAGCTCGTATGTGATTGTGTTATCAGCGGGATGATCGGGATATGTTGTGTAGATGATCTTGTAAACACCGTCCTGACCTTCTGCCAAGAAGATGTTCCATGTCCAATATTCCTTATTGAACTCGTCGTGACCCTCGAATACAACTGTACCGTCAGCGCCCTTAACTGTAGCGAACTTCTTGTCAGCTGCTGTGTATGTGTTGTTGTCATATCTGTTTGTACCGTCAGCATATTCAACGCCGGGAACGTAACCGATACCAACCTGACCGTCGTATGTACCGCCGTAGCAGATCTGGAATGCGTCGCCTGCATACATAAGAATTTCGATCTCGTATACGTTAGCAGAAGCGTTTTCTGTCTTTGTCATAACGAGATGCTGCATGGAGTTGTCGTGGTTCCAACCACTCTGCTTCATGTCGCCAGAGCCTGTACCGATAAGGTAGTACTCATTTGTATCAGCAACGAATACGTTACTTGTGTACTTAGCGAAGATGTCTGTATCTTCGTTAATTACTGTGTCGAAGTTAAACTCCTGAGCGAGGGACGCTTCAGCGTACCAGCCTGTGAAGTCCTTACCTTCAACTGCAGGAGGATTCCAGGAAGAAACCTTGGAGCCCTTTGCTACCTGCTCTTCCTTAAGAAGCTTGCCGCCGTGGTACCAGGATACTGTAACTGTATCGCCACTGGGCTCACCGCCGTCATCAGGCTTGTTACAAGCTACGAAGCAAGTAACAACGAGCGAAAGCATCAATACGATTGATAAAATTGTTAAAAGCTTTTTCATATTCTTTCTCCTTATGAAAAATTGTGGATTTTAGAGGGGCCACATATTTCGTTCGAAGCCCTTCCCTAACACATATATTATACAACTTGCACACAAAAATGTCAAGCGGTTATTTATTTTTTTACCTTTTGCACAAATAATTTTTACTTATTTGTACACTTTGCGCATCACTGATTTTAAAATGCCGATTTTTTGGATTTTTTTCTTCCATTATATATATGCAACTGTATGTTACACATTTAATTTTCGGTGTTCATAAAATTATCTGCCGTTTTTATGAACAAGCCCCGCTAATCTTTGCGCCAATGCATCGGTGATTTCGCTCTCGTCACAGCGCCAGCTCCAGTTGCTCTCGCTGAGAATTCCGGGACAATTCATACGGGCATTCCTACCCTTGCAAAGCAGATCCTGCATAGGAAGAATCACGTATCTTGCAGGGCTCGCATACGCCATCTTTATAACCGCCTCAGTCGCGCGTCGCATAGTAGCGCTCTTGTCCACCTGCTCGGGATCATAGCTGAAGCCTATCTTAAACTTCCTCGACTCCTTCGCTACGTCGGTATAGAAGATATTTCTCTGCTTATCATCCATATCCTCAAGATGCTCGATAAGTGTCGCGTTATCGTGAGTTCCCGTATATATTACACAGTTTTCTCCGCAATTAGAGGGCTTGAACTCGTGATTGGGATTTCCGTCAAATGCAAATTCAAGTATCTTCATACCGGGATAGCCAACGTTTCGCATCAGACGGTAAACACCGTCATCAAGCACGCCGAGGTCCTCCGCTACGATCTTCCAATCAAGCTTATCCTCAAAGAGTGCCTCCTTCGGTCCGTCGTACCACTGACCGATCCTTGCATTTACACTGCCCGCGGGAATAGCATAGAAGCGGTCAAATCCACGGAAATGGTCGATTCTCACGATATCGTACATAGAAAGCGCCTTTTTAAGTCGCGCCGTCCACCACGCGTATCCGTTCTGCTTCATCTTTTCCCAATTATACAAGGGGTTGCCCCAGAGCTGACCGTCCTCGCTGAAATAATCGGGAGGAACGCCCGCAACCTCGTTCGGCGCGCCGTCGCCATTAAGCAAGAACAGCTCAGGATGGGCCCACACCTCCGCGCTATCCTCGGAAACGTAAAGCGGCATATCGCCCATAATTTCCACACCGCGCTCATTAGCATATTTTTTAAGCTCGCTCCACTGACGGAAGAACTCGTACTGTGTAAACTGCCAGAACAAAATATCGTCCTCGTGCTCCGTAAAGAACTTATCCATAGCCTTCACGTCGCGCGCGCGATATTCCCATTCCCACGTTGAAAGCGCCTGCCAATTATGCGCCTCCTTAATTGCCATAAACACGGCAAAATCGGAATATTCTCCACCAAGAACAAAGTCTACAAACGCGGGTGTTCTCTTGTCAAAGCGAGAGAATGCGAGCTTTAAAAGCGGAATTCTGCGATAGAACAACGCCTCATACTTTACACGGTTAGGATTATATTCAAACTGACAGGTGTATTCCTCCGCCTCAGCTCTTGTAAGTAATCCCTGCTCTATCAAGGATTCAATATCGATAAGATAAGGGCTTCCTGCAATTGCACAGGATGACGAATACGGTGAATCTCCGTATCCCGTTGGTACCAAGGGTAAAACCTGCCATACCTTTTGTTTTGCCTTGTTAAGAAAATCCACAAAGCTTCTGGCTCCCGCGCCCATCGTTCCTACTCCGTACGGTGAGGGCAATGCGGTAATCGGCAATAAAATGCCCGCAAAACGTTCCTTCATTTTTTAAGACCTCTTTTCTGTATTGGAAATTTTTGCTTTTACAGATATCATTCTATCACTTTTTCTGTTGTATGTCAAGCGAAATCAGGTAACCGTTTGGAGTATTCTCCAAAAAACACAAACTTCACATTCAAAATTTGAACATTTTTCACAACTTTTTTCGCAAAACCAATTGAAAAAAACAAAAAGCTATGATATAATGGTTACAGCAATCCCAGAAACGTTTCCCCTTTTTCAAAGACCGGCAAACCTTTCAAAGATTCATTTCATTATTTTTTATGTACGAGGTGAATTATGAAATCAAGAACCCCACGCATCATTTCCCTATTACTCGCTTTGATCATGCTCTTCTCATTGACGCTTACCGCATGCAACCAAGGCGGCGGTAACACCCCCGAGGAACCCACCACGGACGGCGGTGGTGATAACGGCGGCGATTGGAGACCGCCCGAGGACGAGTACACAATTCCCAAAGAGGACGGATACAACCAGATCACGTTCTACTGGTCGCATCCCGGCGTTATTGAAAACTGTGACCTTTGGGCTTGGTGGGACGGTAAGGAAGGCTCCGGATACATTATGCATCCCTGCGAATACGGCGCAAAAGTAGTTCTCAACGTTCCCGAAGGAATCGAGCAGATCGGCTTTATCGTTCGTACAGGCTGCTCCGATCCCGGCGGATCATCATGGGGCGAGGCTACGAAGGACGCGACGAGCGAGGACCGCTTCGCTGTTATTGAAGGAAAGGAAACCTTCATCTTCTTAAAGAGTGGCGACCCTGCACAGTATACCAGCCAAGACGGAGGCAAAACACTTACAATGATCAAAAAATTCACGCTTGCAGGAATGAAGGATTTCCACAGCATTCAGTATAATATTACACCCAAAACCGCTATTACAAAGTACAGTCAGGTAAAGGTGTACGAGGGCGACCGCGAGCTTACAGTTCTCAGCATTACAAATATGGGTAAGGAAGCAACAAGCGGCATTATCGAGCTTGACGAGACGCTTGATATCGCGAAGAATTACCGCGTTGTTATCGAGGGATACGGCGAAAAGGCGGTAGTCCCCACTTCCGTATTCGATAGCGAAGAATTTATAAGCAAATACACATACGACGGCGACGATCTCGGCGCAGTTATTAACGGTAATAAAACAACCTTCAAGGTATGGGCTCCTACCACATACAAGGTAGTTCTCAACCTCTTCAGTGCAGGTAACGGCGGCTCGGCTTACTCAAGCGTTGATATGACACGCGGCGACCGCGGCGTATGGTCTTACACCGCAGAATGCGGACACGGTACGTACTATACGTATTCCGTAACAACCTCTCTCGGCACACAGGAGGCAGTTGACCCCTATGCAAAGGCTGCGGGCCTCAACGGTAACCGAGGAATGGTAGTTGACCTCTCCCTCACTAATCCCGAGGGCTGGGGCGCAGAATTCTCAACAGGCATTAAGACCTACTCGGATGCAACTATCTGGGAGGTACACGTAAGAGACTTCTCCAACAAGATTGCAACATCTCAGTACAAGGGTAAGTACCTCGCATTCACGGAGCGCGGACTCGTTAACGAGCACGGCGAAAGTGTTGGCGTTGACTACCTTGTAAATCTCGGCATCACACACGTTCATCTCCTCCCCGTTTACGACTATGCAACGGTTGACGAGGCAAATCCCGACAGTCAGTTCAACTGGGGCTACGATCCCAAGAACTACAACGTGCCCGAGGGCAGCTATTCCACAGACCCCTACCACGGCGAAGTACGAATCAAAGAGTACAAGGAAATGGTTAAGGCACTCCACGAGGCAGGCATCGGCGTAGTTATGGACGTGGTATATAACCACACGTACGACGCGAACAGCTCGTTTAACAAGATAGTTCCCTACTACTATTACAGATACACCGCTACAGGCGCTAACTCCTCCGCATCGGGCTGCGGTAACGATACTGCATCCGAAAGATATATGTTCGGTAAGTTTATGGTTGACTCCGTAAAGTACTGGGCTGAGGAATACGACCTTGACGGCTTCCGCTTCGACCTTATGGGTCTCCACGACCTTCAGACAATGCAGGAGGTTGAAAACGCGATCCACTCCGTTAACCCCGAGGCTATCATCTACGGTGAAGGCTGGACAATGGGCTCTACGAACGATGGAAGCCCCATGGCTAACCAGTCCCAGATAAGCAAGATCAAGCCTCTTGACGGCGCTATCGGCGGCATTGCGGTATTCAATGACGCGATCCGCGACGGACTTAAGGGTAGCGTATTTACCGCGACTTCCAAGGGTTATATCAGCGGCAACGGCGCAGGCTCCTTCCCGAACGTTCTCTTCGGTATCAAGGGTGGCTCGGGCGCAGGCACAAGCTGGACAGTAACCAAGGCAATGGTAGTAAACTACATGAGCGCACACGACAACAACACGTTGTGGGATAAGCTCATCCTCTCAAACGGCAACGATTCTCTCGAAACAAGACTCGCTATGAACCGTCTTGGCGCAACGATCCTTATGATCTCCAAGGGTACTGTATTCTTCCAGGCGGGCGAGGAAATGCTCCGCACGAAGGACGGCGATGAAAACTCCTACAAATCAAGCGACGCTATCAACAATATCGACTGGTCGGTACTGAAGGAAGGCAACAACGAATACGAAATGATGCTCTACTACCGCGAGCTCATTCGTGTAAGAAATACTTACAGCATCTTCAGATCCGTTTCCTCCGCAGTAACCGCAAGCCAGCTTGAAAACGGCAGAGCGGCGATCACACTTGACAACCATATGGGCAGTAAGGCTCTTATCATTTCCAACCCCACGGGCGAGGCAATGACATACAACCTTACAGGCACTTGGAATATGGTTATTAACGGCGTAGGCGTTATGGACGGCGCACCTGTTCCCTGCGAGGGTCAGATCACTATTCCCGCTTACAGCGCAGTTGTATTCGTTAACGATAACGCGCTTAACGGCTAATATTTAAAGCAAATAAAAACCGCCCTTTCGGAAATCCGAAAGGGCGGTTCAATTTTTATTTTTTATGCTTTTTTCTCTTGATAGCGCGAACGATAAAGTAAACGCCAACGGCAATACCGCCTATAACGATAAGTGCAACAAGCACTACTACGATCGTAAAGATATTGGGGTTCTTCAAAAGCTTGATGGGATTGAGGCTGGAATAAACGACCTTTCGTCCGTCGGGCTTCTCGTATCTCTCATCCATCTTGCCGCCCATATTGTCAAGGTAATCCGCAAGCGCGTACCATTCCTTCAAGGGATTTCCGTTCTCGTCCTTGATAACGTGATCCACAAGATCCTCGGTGGCGATGGGGTTACCGTCGGCATCTCGGGGCGTGATAGAGATAAGACCGAAGGAGGTCTCCTCAACCGAGCCGAGCATCTGACCCATATACATACCCGCAACCACGAAATAAAGCTCGTCGTTTTGGATTTTCTCAAGCGATCCGTCATCACGGCGTAAGCGCGCGTAATCAACCTTGTTGAATATCATCCTGTACGTATTGAAGGAATATTCAACACCGGACATAAAGAGCTGCGCCGAGGTCATAAGGGGCTGAATGGACGCGTCAAGCTCAATAGCGTTCTTCAAGTCCTTACCTGTAAGATAAATTCCGATAAGCTCTCCCTCCGTGCCAACACCGAGAGACGCTATATTGAATGCATCCGAAACGGTAACGTCTCCGATCGGCACGCTTCCTCTGATAACTCCCGTAGCGGTTACTGCCATATCGACCTTCTTGCCCGTCGCCTTCTCTACCGCCCATTTGTACGCGTCCGCAATAAGATTACCAAGCGTAGATTCGTGCTGTGTCGCATAAACCTCGTCAACTGTATCAAATTTATAGGTATTATTTACAACGACCTTATCAAAAGTATAGCCGTACTTGGAGAGGTACTCCTCCTCAACCTTTGCCTTGTATCCCTCAACCATAGTGGCAATAACAGGGTCCTCGGCAACGGTCTCATCAACGGGGATAAGCTCGTAGCTTGCAAGAGAAACGGATTCACCATTGAATTTCAGCTTCAAAACACCGAGATTCTTTCCGTATTCAGCCGCCGAAACGATAAGAGTACCGTTCACGGATATGGGCTCGCTGAGCGTCGTATGCGTATGTCCCGAAATAATTACGTCAATGCCATCAACGGCCTTTGCAAGATCATAGTCCTCGCCCGCGCCGTCCTCAGTACCCGCATGGGAGAGCGCGATCACGATAGGATGCTCGCCGTACTTAGCTTCACATTCCGAAACCGCCGCGTTGACCGTGCGCTTTGCCGCGGCCGCCATGTCCTCAAAGACCATTCCCGAATTGGGCGCGCAGTCGTCGGCGTCGACACCGAACACGCCGAATATCGCGTAATAAATGCCTTCTCGTTCAATAATTATATAGTCCTTAACGCCGTAGTCGTTATATGCCTCCCACAGCTCCGCATCATATCCGTCCTGACCCTCACGAGGCGGCAGATAGTTTGAGCAAACGATGGGCGGAAGTCTGTCTCCGCTAGCTACTGCTGCGTTAAGCATGGATTTAAGTCCCGACTGGAGGTAATCAAACTCGTGATTACCAAACGTGGTCGCATCAAAGCCCATAGCTCCCATCATACGAAGCTCAATAGCCGTTGTCGCATACGCGGTCTGGAAGAGCGAGCCCATAGAAAAGTCGCCACCGTCAACAAGAATTGCGCCGGGCGCCTTCGCCTTCTGCTCCTTGATGACCGTCATAAGACGCGCGTAGCCACCGTATTCACCCACGCCCGACTCGTTTTTAGCGGGAAGAAGGTGGGAGTGCAGGTCGTGTGTAAAAAGAATAGTTGCCTCATCCTGCGGAGCGTCCGCCAGTGGCATAACAACAAAGGTAGAACAAATTAATAATACTGCGATAAGTAAAGTACAAATGCGCTTGAAATTCATAATTTTCACCTCTTAACTTTATATTAGATAAGATCTGCCGCAAGCTTTTCAACTGCAAGACCTCTCTTGTATTTTTCAAGGAATCTCTTAAACGAATAGGTTTCATTCTCGTCCGCCGAAACCGTAGACTTCTCCGCCGACTCAAAGATAGCCGAGAGACATTTCTCAAGATCATCGCAATCCGAATATGCGAAAAGTGCAAGAATCGCAATACCCCATGCACCGCCCTCACCCGCATTCTTCATAACGGTTACGGGCGCGCCGATCGCCGCTGACATTGCGGACTGACCGACAAAGGGAGACTTGAAAAATCCACCGTGTCCGTAAACACTATCAATCGCAACGTCTTCCTTTGATAACAGCTCACAGCCAAGAGCCAAAGAGCCGAGCGCGGAATATATGTGCATCTTCATAAAGTTCGCAAGGGTAAGCCTGCCGTCGGGTGTTCTCGCGATAAGCGGAATTCCACTCGCAACTCCCACAATGGGCTCGCCCGCAAGGAAGTTATATCCCATAAGTCCGCCGCAATTTTCATCCGCCTCAAGGGATTTCGCATAAAGCAGATCAAAGAGCTTGCCGCGACCTATCTCGCCACCGCACATATTCACAACCTCATCAAAAAGATTTGTCCACGCGGTGATCTCGGATGCAAAATTATTCACGTGTACCATAGCCACAGGAGAGCCGTGAGGCGTGGTAACTATATCGATCTCCTTGTAATACGAAGAGAGAGGCTTCTCAAGAACAGCCATAAGGAACGCCGACGTGCCCGCGGAAATGTTCGCAGTTCGGGGTGTGATACTGTTGGTAGCAACCATTCCCGTTCCCGCATCGCCCTCAGGAGGACACATTATGCAGCCCGCCTTGAAGACTCCCGTAGGATCAAGCCATTTTGCGCCGTCCTCGGTTAAGACTCCCGCATCCTCGCCCGCGCATAAAACCTTAGGCATAAGAGCCTCAACGCGAGCATCAATTCCCTTTTTATTCAAAAGAGCATTGAATTTTTCTATCATCTCACCGTCATAATCATTGCCGCTTATGGGAAACATACCCGACGCGTCGCCTATACCAAGCACCTTTCTGCCCGTGAGTCTGTAATGCACGTAGCCCGCAAGCGTCGTAAAGAATGCGACACTCGGAATGTGCGCCTCTCCGTTCAAAATCGCCTGATAGTAATGAGAAATGCTCCAGCGCATGGGCACGTTGAACTTGAAAAGCTCCGAAAGCTCGTCAGCCGCCGCCTCGGTGTTGGTGTTTCTCCATGTTCTGAAGGGTGCGAGCAAATTGTCATCACAGTCAAACGCGAGATAGCCGTGCATCATAGCCGAAATACCCATCGCGTCAACGGAGTCGAGAGCCTCGCCGAATTTTGCCTTATAGCTTGCCGACAGCTCCGCAAAGCTAACCTGAAGTCCTTCTTCAACCTTGTCAAGAGAATACGACCAAAGCCCGTCAACGAGCATATTTTCCCACTCGTAGCCACCCTGCGCCAAAACGCAGGCATTCTCGTCGATAAGCACCGACTTTATTCGTGTTGAGCCGAGCTCAATACCTAAAAATTTCTTCATACTCCGCCTCCCAAAAATATTTTCTACGTTCATTTTACCATAAATCCGCAAATTAGTCAAGTTTTTTGTTCGCGCAAGCAAAAAAGCACCCCGAGGGGTGCTTTAAAAAAACAAAAAGCACTGATCTCGCAGTGCTCTTTTGTTTGGAGGTAGCGGCCGGATTTGAACCGGCGGATAACGGTGTTGCAGACCGGGGCCTTACCACTTGGCTACGCTACCATAAAAATTGGAGCGGATTACGGGGCTCGAACCCGCCACCTTCGCCTTGGCAAGGCGACGCTCTACCAAATGAGCTAAATCCGCGTGTAAAAATATTTTGTTGGCGACCCGGATGGGACTCGAACCCACGACCTCTAGCGTGACAGGCTAGCGTTCTAACCAACTGAACTACCGGGCCACATTTGCAATACTTGAATATTATACATATTTTTGTGTTGCTTGTCAAGTTAATTTTGCAAATTTTCTTCTATTCTATCGGTATTGCACTTATGGGCATAAGGTCTTGTAATTTGTATACTTTTATGCTATCTCCGTCTGCGAGGATTATGTCAATATCCTTTGAAAATTCAGCTATGGTCTGGAGGCAGATTCCGCAGGGTGAGGTGAATTTTTCACCGGCGTATACCGCAATAGCAGAGAAATCTTTTTCTCCATCCGAAACAGCTTTTGCTATTGCACATCGCTCTGCACAGATGGTTGCTCCGAAGGAGAGATTTTCCACATT
>JAZRDO010000021.1:0-39086 GCA_045660325.1 Eubacteriales bacterium | reverse complement strand
TCGCCTGTCTTCCGTATGTAAGGAAATGGGCATTAAAAACATTGAGGATATTGACAAATGCGTGGTTGCACGTTATATGGAAGCCTACCGTGATGCTTCGCCGTGGACGATCAGCCGCGAGCTTGCGGCAATTTCGAAAATTAGGGGCGAAACCATAACGCCAAAGGAACTGGGGTTTACGCAACGCCGCACATATACCTCGGTCAAGAATAACCGTGGGGAGTTACAAAAAACAAATGATGCCAACAATCCCAAAAATCAAGACGGTCTATACCTCGCCGCCGTCACGGGTTGTCGCAGATCGTCCATTACAACGGTCACGGCGAATGATGCCGTAAGGGATGAACACGGCAAGATATACGCATTTCACTTTTGCGAAAAGGGCGGGCGTGAGCGTATCTCCCTTGTATTGCCCTCGGAACAAGGCTCTCTTACACGTTGGGTGGATAGCAAGCTCAAAAACGGTCATTCTTCCGATGCTCCGCTTATAGACTACATTAGCAAGAACGCACCTTGTCACCGTATGCGTAGCGAGTACGCAAGGGATTTATACGCCGAACTGAAGGATGCTAAGGAGCGTGGCATAGATGCGTATAATGGTCGCAAGTTTGAGATATTCATAGATAAAGAGAAGTACGATTATAGCTACCATAATCCACGCTTCAAAAGTGATAGTCCTCACGGCTTTGAAAAAGACCTCGCACTTGAGGTCAGCTTCAATCTTGGACATAACCGCCTCGATGTCAGCCTATATTCCTACCTTATAAGATAATACATACGTTAGCACTTCTACCCTTTGGGGCAGAGGTGCTTTTTTGTTGCCTTAACAAATTTCGCCATTCTCTTATCATTGGCATAATTATGCACTACAATAAAAGTACAGCACTCCGTTGTAGCGTTGTCGCAGAAGTAGACAAAAATTACCGACATATAATTTAATGAAGGAAATTTTCGTATTTTCTGTTCATCGACAAAATCTGGCACTACAATATATGTGTCGAGTGATAATCACGAGATGAAATTTATACAATAATATTACAAATATTACGCATATATATGCGTGATTAGAAAGGTTGCGAATAATGCCAGTAGAGAATATTTTTGTTGGAGCAGAATATGTAAGTACGCTGATGAACGTATCTATACCCTATGCGTACAAGTTAATCAAAAAATTGAACGGCGAGCTTGCGGCTCAAGGCTATCTCGTTGTTCGGGGCAAGGTCAATAAAGAATATCTTTATGAAAAAATTTATAGAAAGGTAAGTTGATATGTCTATATACATTATAGTCTACTTTTTTCTAAATGTCAGACTAATCAACAAAAAAGGTAAGGAATGTGAAAATTTACATCACAAATTTAGGAAAGTACGTTGAGGGTTATTTAATCGGCAAATGGGTACAACTTCCAGTTGACGAAGAAGCTCTCCAAAAGGTACTTGAGGCAATCGGTATTGATGATTATTATGAAGAAATTTTCATCAGCGATTATGAAACGGAGATTGTCGGTGTCGGCAATTCCATTGGAGAGTATTCAAGTCTGGTAGAACTTAATAAGCTCGCAGAACGCCTTGAGGACTTGTGCCAGAGTGATGCGGACAAGTTGGAGGCTGTGCTTGAATATACAAGCTGTCGGGGCGTTACAGAGCTTCTGGAACTGATAGACGAGCTTGATAGCTTCGAGCTTCTTCCCAACGTGGACGATGACGAGGATTTAGGCTATTACTATGCAGACGAATGTTGTTGTATCGACATTCCAGAGCATATACGTACATACTTCGATTATGAAGCGTATGGGCGTGATATTCGTCTCGAGAGTAGCCTAATATACACTTCCTATGGTTGTGTGATTGACAATCGGTAAGGCAAAAGAATTTAGAAAGGATTTTGATTATGAGTAACAAAAAGACATCTTATAGCAGTTCCGTCAGCAAAACAAGCGACGGAAAGTACAGAGTTAATTTTAGCTATATTTCTCCCGATACACACGAAAGAAAGCGTACTTCTAAGCGTGGATTTGACAAACAGAAAGATGCGATAGCGTGGATGAAAAACGACCTTCAAGCTCTTATCAAGCAGCTTGAACACAAGGAAACGCTTGACGAAAATCTCACTATGGCAGAGCTTATAGAACTTTATATGAAGGACGCAAAAATTCGCAAAGAAGAAACAACGTGTCTAACCAAAGCACATATCATAGAAACAAAAATCCTTCCTCATTTCAAAAACACGAAGGTCTATGATATATCCGCAAAGGATGTTCGAAATTGGCAAAACACAATGATGACGGAGATTGGCAAAAACGGAAAGCCCTATTCTCCTACATATCTTCGTAGCATTAGCAATCAGTTGTCCGCCATATTGAACTATGCTGTTACATTTCACAATTTGCCGTTCAATCCAGTTTTAAGAGTGGAGAGAATGGGCAAGAAAAATCCAGAGGAAGAACAGCCTATCTGGACTCTTGAGGAATATCAAAGATTTTCCGAAGTAATGCAAGACAAGCCTATGTTCTTCTATGCGTTTGAGGTGTTGTACTGGAGTGGACTTCGTTTGGGAGAGCTTCTCGGTCTTACCAAAGATGATGTTTCCATTGAAGAAGGTACATTAAAAGTCGCCAGAAGCTACAAGACACAAGTTCACAAAGACGGAAAGACCAAAACTGTAACCAGTAAAAGAACGGTGCATATTCCTCAAAATCTTGTTGATGAATTAGCCGAGTATATGGAAACGCTTTATGGTTTATCTGGAACAGACAAGCTCTTTCCTACATCCAAAACCACGTTGCATAAAAGGCTGAAAGAGGGTGCTAAACAAGTAGGCTTGGAGAAAATCACCATTCACGGCTTTAGGCATTCGCATATCAGTATGATTATGAATGATGTTCAATGTGCATCCGTTATGGATATTGCCAAGCGTGCAGGTCACGCAAAGCCTACTACAACCATGATTTATACGCACAGATACAAGAGCAAGGATGAAATGATCGCAAACGAGCTTAACAAACTTATGATGGGGGAAAGAGGAAATGTCAGCGAAGAATAGAGATAACAAGCAAAGATGGCGTAGCATTACAATAGGTTTTCGTGTATCTCCCGAAGAAGCATATGCTCTTGATATGAGAGTGCTTACATCGGGATTGACGAAGCAAGACTACTGTACTAAAAAGATGCTGGATGAAGAAGTCATTGTTCGTCCAAACATAAGAGTGCAAAAATATGTTTGTCAGTATCTTAATGAACTGACCGAGGAACTTAAACGACTCGAGAAAATTGAGCAAACAAACGACGTTTTGGATAACCTAAAATACTTGCTTGAATTAATTGCTCATTTGTCAGAATGAAAAACAAAAATGCTCTACCTTTTACGGCAGAGCATTTTTGTATATAGGGTACAAGAATATAAAATAATAAGCTTTGAGTATTGAGATTTTTTCAATTACTCAAGAGAATTGTGTTCTTTACAAAAATACAAATTATCTCCATGCAAGTATGATTCGTCATACTCAAACTCATATCTTATTTCATCCAACTCAAAAACAAAACATCGAGTGTTTTCGCCATCTGCAATATCTTTTTCAATTACTTTATATTCTGATGAAGATATGACATACTGCGAATGAGGCTTATTATTTTTTAAGGTGTTGGCGAGGATAATGGCAGTTATAAGTACAGCTATTAATAATACAGCCGCGATAGCAACATAAGCCACAATAACACGCTTGGGTTTGTCGCTATTATTAGAATCGTTTTTTGTGCTACGATAGGTGTACAAATATATAAAAGATAAGAGCACCACAACAGCAAAAAGCGAAACTAAATTAGGGATTAGAAAAGCCAAAACAGCAGAAGGACCATCCGCATTATTTAGCCAAGATGTTGATGTTAAAACTACAGACATTATAATTGTTATAACGGCGGAGAAAATTCCCATAAGAGATAATACATGTGTTAATGTAGTATGCTCTAATTCTGAAGTTTGTTCTCTTTGCTTATCGATTTCTTGACGAATATTTTCCTCTATTTCATTTTTTGACTTGTTGATCAGCTCTTTGGTCTCTTGCTGTTTTGTTTCGATTTCTTTATTTTGAGTATCAAGTTGGTGTAAAAATTCTACCTGTTGCTTTTCTAATAAATTCTCGAAGTCCGCAGAGCGATCAAACACCAAAAGATTAACGTGTATAGAAATAGCAAAGCTATGCATCAGTGTTGTGACTCTCGTTTGAAGACTGCTTTTTTGTGCTCTGGTTGGGGAACTGTTGCTAAATTTATCGTTTTTGATTTTATCATCAATGACTCTTGCATGTCCCAAACACGTATCAGCAAATTCAATTGATTCGATCGAATAACTATCTTCAAAACAAACAGCTTCTAATTTTTCAACTACCGTTATCGTTTCTTCGTATGTAAAACTTTTTAATTTATCTGTTCTTAAATTTTCAAGATATGCTTTCAGTGCTTTAATATCACGGTCCATTTCTCAATACCTTCTCTAAATTGTTACAAAGCACCAAAAATATTTCGATCAACGTAATATTTGTATATATCCGTTTTTGATATAATCTGCTTGTGATCTGGATCATTTGGATTATACACTTTGGTCCATGGTCCACATTTATCATGAGCTGCTTCTACCAAATCCAATGTATCCATTCCATTGGTTTGAGCTAAAATGGAATCGATCGCATTTTCCATGTCTGCGGTAAGACTTTCATGTTCTCCACCTACGGGATTCATGTATCCATTTTGATATTTCATAAATTTATAGTACACAGACGGTATAACCGGACCACTGGGCCATGCATAAAATTCATCTTTAAACATAGAGGTGCCACTATGATTTTTCATAAACTCTATGTCACTAAAATAAAGCAACTTTTGCAATCTTTTGCATGTCATTGAAATTCGCTTATTGTACTCCTGTGTTTCGTTATATTCATTTGTTTTTTTGATAATGTAATTTGCTGCTGCAACGCACATTTTTGTTACCATCTTTTTCTCCATTTTCTATAGTGGTAAAGTATATTAATCTTTTCCCAAAAATATATAGAAAATTCAGAGATTTTTTGAAATTTTTCCTTTCTTTTGATGTCTTCGAAATTGCGAAGATATAAATAAAAATAGCCTGCTACATGAAAACGCAGGCTATAAATACCTCGACAGGATTTACTCAACAACCTGTTGTCTTCGGTCGAATGCTATTAAGATATATAATTATACTACATATTTTAAAAAATGTCAATACCCATTATAAAAATAAATATCAAGAAATTGTTAATTTTAAATTGTGCTGCTGTAATAAAGACTTTTAAAATTCATTAAACAAATGTTCCAAAACAATACTACAAAAACAAAGTGTTGTCAAAGTGTTGTCAACAAACTTAGAAAAACCCCGAAACCCCTTGTGAAATCAAGGTTTTCGGGGTTTTGTGTATTATTCCCACTCAATTGTACCAATTGGCTTCGGCGTCAAATCGTAAAGAACACGGTTTATTCCTTCAACCTCGTGGGTGATTCTGTCTGTGATCTTATGGAGAACGGCGTAGGGAATTTCCTCGATCGTTGCACTCATAGCATCCGTTGTGTTTACGGCGCGGATGATTGCGGGCCAACCCTCGTATCTCTTGCCGTCGCGAACGCCAACGCTCTTTACGTCGGGAATTGCGATAAAGTACTGCCATACGTGCTCGGCAAGACCGCAATTGTCAAATTCCTCGCGGAGAATCGCGTCCGCCTCACGAAGCGCGTGGAGTCTGTCGCGTGTGATTGCGCCAAGACAACGCACACCGAGACCGGGTCCGGGGAAGGGCTGACGGTAAACCATCGCGTGGGGGAGACCGAGCGCTTCGCCAACAACTCTTACCTCGTCCTTATAAAGAAGGCGTTCGGGCTCAACGAGCTCCATTTCCATATCCTCGGGAAGACCGCCTACGTTGTGGTGCGCCTTAACGCCGTCGGATTCAAGAATGTCGGGGTAGATAGTACCCTGAGCGAGGAAGGAAATGCCCTCAAGCTTGCTTGATTCCTCGTCAAACACCTTAATAAACTCGCCACCGATTATTTTTCTTTTCTGCTCGGGGGCAGTTACACCTTCAAGAAGGCTTAAAAATCTGTCGGTCGCGTCAACGTAGATAAGGTTAGCGTCAAGACCGTTCTTGAAAATTTCAATAACCTGCTCACTCTCGCCCTTTCTCATAAGGCCGTGGTTTACGTGAACGCAAACGAGCTGGCGTCCGATCGCCTTGATAAGCAGAGCCGCTACAACGGAGGAGTCAACACCGCCGGAGAGAGCGAGCAAGACCTTTTTGTCGCCGACCTGAGCGCGAACCTGTGCCACCTGCTCGTCAATAAAAGCGCGTGCAAGCTCGGGTGTCGTGATTCTTTCCATCGTGTCGGGTCTTTTGTTTAAAAGCTCCATATTTTTGCACCTTCCTTTTAGTAGGTTTTTATTTAAGATAATTTTATCAAAAAATTTTTGAAAATTCAATAGCTTTGTTCAAAAAAATCAAAAAACGTATGCATAAATTTACGCATACGTTTTTCCTTTATTTTGTCGTTTTGCTTAAAACGGGAGGTTACCGTTGGCATCCAGACCGTTAGCGTCAAACCAATCCATATATTTATGCAAAAAGTATTTTTTATACGTCTTTGGGTCAAATCTTGTGGGAGCTTCCCATAAATTTTCTCGTATAAGATATTTATCGAATGATTCGTCACTTACGTGAAGGGGCCAGGGGTTTTCCGTTGAGAAGCACTCAGGTCTGGCGTAATAAACCTCGCAATCAATATTTTCAAATACTGATTTTCTGTAATCACTGTTATAGTAGTCAGCGTATTTAAAGCGAAGCGATATAAACTGCCTGCCCTTTGAGTCTGTGCGAAACTCCTGACGCTCCAACGAAACGCAATAGGCGTTCTTTTTGTTGTACTTTTTTGGATCTATTGGCGTTTTAGGTCTTATAACATATAATTTTGAGCTTCCACTCTTAAATTCGTTTATGTGCCTATTAATGAAATTTGCGGGGTCACTTGAATAGTGGCTAAAAGGAAATGTCCATATTTTATTTTGATTCTCGTCTGCATAGTAGGCGTATTCGCGGGAATAGTTTGCAAAGAAAAACACGTAATCTCCCTTTTTAGCAAACGCATCGGGATCGGGCTTGGGGGCGGTTGCCGAGAGAACCTTGCTTTGCACGACGGGCTGAGGCTGGGGCACGGGCATGGTTATACAGCGGTAAAAGGTTTTTGCAATATTCATCGTTTCATCGGAGATGACGATATCTCTTGAAAAGCCGTGAGCCATAAGGTTTCTCAAGTGGTGACAACCGTCAAATGCCGCAACGTCGTATTTGTTGATAATTTGGGATTCTACTGCCTTGTTAGCCCACGCCACACCGTTCTGGTAGCCCTTGCTTTTTGCCACGTTGTTTATTTTATCCATTATATCTATAAAGATTCCGTTATTCATATGTTACTCCTTTATGTGTTTTTAAATTATAAGCTCATAAGCTACCCGCTCGTCGCCGTTTTCAAGAAAGATCGTGCCGCAATGGGTAAAGCCGTTCTTCTCAAGCATTTTTCTCATAACGACGTTTCCGCGGTGGGTATCTATGCGAATGGATTTGCGACCGAGTGAGATCGCCTCGTCCTGCGCATGGGCGATCATTTTTTCCGCAACACCCTTACCGCGACATGCAACGAGTATGGCAACGCGGTGGATCGCGATATAGTCCTCGGTCTTTCCTGTAAGCCACTCGCCGTCATATATTTTGTTATACGTGGGCTCGCCGTCGTCTATTACGGCAAAGGTAGCTGAAAGCTTGCCGTCGATTTCAATTACGCGGGAGTATCCGCGAGAGACGTCGCCTTCAATTATCTCGCGGTGCGGGTAACCGTTTTGCCACTGATCGATGCCGAGCGCGGCGATGCTTTTTCTTGCCTCGTCGAATATTTCAAGCATTTTTTCGGTGTCCTGCATCGACGACCTGCGAATGACTGTTCCCATATTTTTCCCCTCTCTTATTTTCTTTTTTAATTATAACATAAAATAAACTGAAAATCAACAATAATATGATAAATCGGGCAAATAATGTCGGTTTTTTAACGTATTAGTATTGACATTCATAATATAAGATGGTACAATAAAAGTTAGTATTTATATTTATGTATAAAAAAGAGGAGGTGGAATAAATGCTGTTCGGAAAACACATTAACCGATATTATTGGAAGTGTCTGCCTGCGATCTTGGGCGGTATTGCGGCGCTTTTTGCGGTTGACTATCTTCAGCTTTTGGTCCCCAAGTTCTATAATATGGTGATTACGGGACTTAACGGAGATCCCGTTGAATTCCGTGGAGTCGAGACTGCGTTTGATCTTGACTTTGTTATCTTTAAGATATGTATTCCTATGATCTTAGTAGTTATGGGAATGGTAATCGGCAGATTCCTTTGGAGAATTTGTCTTTTTGGTACGGGTATCAGAGTTGAGTGCGACCTTCGTGACAGAATGTTTGACAATTGCAGAAAGCTCTCGAACAACTACTATCATAAGAACAAGGTAGGCGACCTTATGGCGCTCTTCACAAACGACCTTGAAACCGTGCAGGAATGCTTCGGCATGGGAATTATGATGTTCTTTGACGCGGTGCTTCTCGGTGGTCTTTCAATTCTTGAAATGGCAAAGAAGGATCCTCTGCTTACGTTACTTGCTCTTATTCCTATGGCGCTGCTTATGGCATCGGGCGCCGTTGTAAGTAAATATATGATGAAGAAGTGGGACGAAAGACAGGAGGCATTCTCAAAGCTCTCCGATTTTTCGCAGGAAAGCTTCTCGGGTATTGCGGTTATTAAGGCGTTCGTTAAGGAAGGCCACGAGCTTTGGGAATTCAAGAAGCTCAATAAGCTCAACGAGGAAAAGAACGTTGCTTATGCCAAGATGTCCACTCTCTTCAGAATTCTCGTAACACTTTTCGTTGAATCCGTAATATGCGTTATTCTCGGATACGGCGGTTACCTTGTGCATACGGGCGCGTTCAGTGTCGGAGACCTCTTTGAGTTTATCGGCTATTTTACAGCTATCGTATGGCCTATTATGGCGGTTTCCGAGCTTATTGATATGATCTCTCGCGGTAAGGCGTCGCTCAAGAGAATCAGCGAGCTTCTCGACGAGTCTCCCGAGATCAGCGACCGTGAGGGTGTTGTCGACGCAACGGATATCAAGGGCAGAATTGAATTCCGCGACCTTACGTTTAAGTACGAGACAAAGGATTTCAACGTGCTTGACGGAGTTTCCTTTACAATTGAGGCGGGCGAGAACGTTGGTATTATCGGTAAGACGGGCTCGGGCAAGACGAGTATCGTTGACCTTATCTTGCGTATGTACAACGTAGAGGACGGAAAGATATTTATCGACGATTACGATATAAATTCCATTTCTATAAAGAGCCTTCGCAATGCGGCAGCATACGTTCCGCAGGATAATTTCCTGTTCTCGGATACGATCGAGAACAATATCGGCTTCGCGTTTGATACGGCGCTTGATGAGGAAATGGTTCAAAAAGCGGCTATCCTCTCCGACGTTCACGACAATATTATTGATTTCAAGGATCAGTATAAGACCGTACTCGGTGAGCGCGGTGTAACCGTATCGGGCGGACAAAAGCAGAGAATTTCCATTGCCCGCGCGCTTATAAAGGATGCTCCCATACTTATTCTTGACGACTCGGTTTCCGCGGTTGACGTAAAGACCGAGAAGAAGATCCTTCAGAATCTCCGCGAGGAGAGAGCGGGTAAGACGACTATTCTTATCGCGCACAGAGTTTCTACTATCAAGGATATGGACAAGATCATTTATATCGAGGACGGCAGAGTGATAGGCGTGGGCGACCACGATTCTCTCTATGAGACCTGCGCGGAATACCGTCGCTCGGTTGACTTACAGAAGCTTGAGGATGAGGAGGATGGACAAAATGCGTGATTATCTTCCCGTACTCATAATAGGCGCCATTATCGGCGTGTTTGCTACGATCTTCATTATTGCATACGCTACGATGAAGAACAAAAAGGAGACTATCGGCTTTGACCGAAACATGAAGGACGGCGAGATCGCAAAGAGACTTCTCCGTTATGCAAGACCGCATATAAAGAGCTTTATTCTCGTTCTTTTCATTATGCTTTTCTCGATAGCCTACGATATAGTTTCTCCGCTTCTTATTTCCGAAATTCAGGACCTTATCAAGATCGAGGGCTTTGAAATTTCAAAGCTTTACGTAATGGTTGCGGTCTACGCGTCCATTCTCGTGGTTTCACTTATCTGTACCTACGCTCAGGCGATCATTCTCCAGAAGACAGGTCAGAAGATCCTCTCGAAGCTTCGCGAGGATGTATTTACTCACATTGAGAGCCTCTCCCACGAGCAGTTAAACGAAATGCCCGTAGGTAAGCTTGTAACAAGAGTTGCTAACGACACAGGCTCGATCTCTATGATGTTTACAAACCTTATCGTAAACCTTGTAAAGAACGTGTTCGTTATTGTGGGTATCCTCATCGCAATGCTTTGTGTTAACTACACGTTGACACTTATGGTGCTTTGCTTCGTACCCTTTATCGTTGTATTTACACTTATATTCAGAAAGTTCTCCCGCGCGGCGTACAGAAAGGTTAAGGACGGCACGACCGATATCAATACCTTCCTCTCCGAAAACCTCTCGGGCATGAAGATAACACAGATATTCAACTGTCAGGACAAGAAGATGCGCGAGTTCTCGGAGAAGAACCGCAAGCTTGCAAAGGCAAAGAGAAATCAGATATTCGTTTTCGGCGTATTCAGACCTATGGTCTATATGCTTTATATCTTCTCGGTTGTCTGCCTCTTCTTCTTCGGAGCGAAGGGATATCTTGACGGCGCGGAATTCTTGGGACAAAAGATAGATAGCGCCGTGATGGTTGCCTTCTATATGTATATCAATAAGTTCTTTAACCCGATTCAGAGCTTGGCTGAGCAGTTCAACTGGCTCCAGAGCGCATTCGCGTCCGCCGAAAAGATCTTCACAATTCTCGATATCGAGCCTAAGGTCGTTGACACCGAGGGAGCAATTGAGATGGACGAGATCAAGGGCGAGATCGAGTTCCGCGACGTATGGTTTGCATACGTGCCCGGTGAGTGGGTATTGAAGGGCGTTTCCTTCCACATCAAGCCCAACCAGACCGTTGCGTTTATAGGCTCGACGGGTTCGGGTAAGTCTACGATCCTTTCACTTATTTGCCGCAACTACGAAATACAGAAGGGCGAGATCTTAATTGACGGAGTTAATATCAAGGATATAAAGATATCCTCGCTCCGCCGTCATTTTGGACAGATGCTTCAGGACGTATTCCTCTTTGCGGGAACGATCAAGACGAATATCACTCTCGGAAACGATAAGTTTACGGATGAGGAGATACGCGCGGCGTGTCAGTACGTAAACGCGGACAAGTTCATCGACAAGCTTGAGGGCGGTCTTGACGAGCCTGTGCGTGAGAGAGGTAACAACTTCTCCGCAGGACAGAGACAGCTTCTCTCGTTCGCGAGAACGGTAATTCATAAGCCGAGCGTTATGATTCTTGATGAGGCAACCGCGAATATCGACACCGAGACTGAGGTGCTTATTCAGGATTCGCTTGAGAAGATGATGAATATAGGCACGATGCTTATAGTTGCACACCGTCTTTCCACGATCCAGCATGCCGACAATATTATTCTTTTGTCGCACGGCGAGATTATGGAGGAGGGAACTCATAACGAGCTTCTTAAGCTTCGCGGCAGGTACTACAAGCTTTATACAATGCAGTATAATAAGCAGCTGATTACTTCAGCGCAGAACAAAAGCCACACGGAAAATTAATTCAGTTTAATTTAAATTTTAATACTAATCTATTAAGGTTGAAACCCGCCGAAAAAAATCGACGGGTTTCTTCATTTATGTGGCTTTTTAGCCGCGCTCGGACTCTCTGGCGTACCCCTGTACGCCTACGATTGTCCGATTCCCGACTTCTGCATCCGAATTAATTCAGCTGCCCCGCTGATTCTTCGGCGCAGAACAAAAGCCACACGGAAAATTAATTCAGTTTAATTTAAATTTTAAGACTAATCTATTAAGGTTGAAACCCGCCGAAAAAAATCGACGGGTTTCTTCATTTATGTGGCTTTTTAGCCGCGCTCGGACTCTCTGGCGTACCCCTGTATGCCTACGATTGTCCGATTCCCGACTTCTGCATCCGAATTAATTCAGCTGCTCCGCTGATTCTTCGGCGCATAGCAAAAACCCCTTTCGGTTACCGAAAGGGGTTTTATTTTATTCCTCGTGCCACTCGGGCGCGGGATTATTCTTGTATCTCTTCTTAAATATCTTTCTGCGGAAAAGGAATACCGTGTAAACTATCCACAGAACGAAGAATATTCCGCACGCGATAATCGCGTTTGTAAATGAGCTGCCTGCAAAATTCAGAAGGAGAAGAAGCGGAGCTATCATTATCATTGCGGGGAAGTTTGAGAGAATGTAGAGGTTTGATGTGGGTGTGCGGAGATCGGGGTCGATTTCCTTCATAAGTATCATACCGTTGGACGCCGTACCCGTAAGTGTACCGAACGCCATAAGGAAGGTTTCGTTTTCAAAGCCGCGGAAGCAGTTTTTCGTAACCTTGCGAATGTATATGAGAGTAGCGAATGCGCCGACTATACTGAGAACAACGATGGGAATGATGTAATTCTTAATATCGTCAATTTCAATTGCCGCAACGCCCGCAACGATCATAAGATCGAAGAAGAAGCCTGAAACTCTCTCCATCTGGTAGTTGTTTATGTATCCGCGATGCATAAGCTTTTTCTTGCGGAGCTGCTTTACAACAAACTTTACAAGGATCGCTGCAAGGGAAGCCCAAAGGAAGTTGAAGCCCCAAGCGAGAGTGTTGAGGAAGCTGTTGAGACTGAGCAGACACATAAGGCCGAATGAGAGCGCGTATGCAACCGCAACGAAGCCGAGCTGGATTGTAAATTTATCAACGGACTCGTTATCGGGGATCTCGTCGGGATCCTGGAATTCCGATACCGACATCTCGGCGCTGTCGTCTCTTACACGGGGAGTAAGAAGGCCGCGCTTTTTCTGTACGTTGATGTAAATAACGCCGAATATGGATGCTACGATAAAGCCGATAGAGGCCAAGGAAAGACCGAAGCTTCCGTTACCCGAGAAGAACGTAGCGGGAGTGTTTGTGTAGTTGATATCCCACGTAAGAGCGTTACCGGGGCCCTGACCGAAGCCCAAGGGAAGAATAATTCCGCATACGTAGGAGATAACGTTGTTGCCCTCAAGCAGAGGCTGTAAGAAATCCTTAATGCTGTTGATTATATTGGTAATAAATTCGCTCTTGCTCGTCCAGGAGCTCACAACGTTGAACATATAGGAAATTCCGTTTTGTCCGGGCTTTGTGAAAAGGAACATAACTATTGTTACGGCAAGTCCTAAGGCCGCCTGAAGCATATACGTTCCGCCCTGAAGCGCACCGAATTCAAATACCTGTGTGCGACGCGCCTTAGTCTGTGCCTTTTCGGTTCGAAGAGAAATCGCGGCAAAGCCGATCGCAAGGCTGTGATATGTAATGACCTGCATAACGCCGTCGTTTACAAATTCGAAGGAAACGCCCGCGCGCTTGGTGATCGCGTTGGTAATAAGCTTAACGATAAGAAGGATCGCTCCACCTATGAGAGCGGATGGAATATGACATTTTCTTAGGATCGGGATCTTTCTTCGCAGTATGTTACCCACGAGCAAAAATAGCAGGAGCAGACCGATCTGGACCAGCAGCGCCCATACTGACGCATAGTTAGCCAAAGAGAAATTCCAAGCCATACTGATAACCTCATTTCTTAAAAATTCTTAATTTTACTTTATTTTAACACATTTTTCCGAAAAATGCAATAGGTCGGGAAAAATTGGTAATTGAGTAAACAAATTTTCAGGGGAAAGCTTGTATTATTTTACCTTTTTCGTCTTGTTTTTGAGTCCTACGGGGATGAGATATGCACCGACGAGGACGATAACCGCAAGCGCGCCGACAAATATCCAACGGCTGGGCAAGAAGGAGGTCGTGCCGTCGTTGTTTGTGATCATCTCGGCGTCGCGAAGGATCAGCTCCGCGATCTTGGGGCCAATAACACCGGGGATAAGCACCTGATTGATAATGCGGAGTCCCTGGAACATACCTGCCTTGGAGTCGGGAGTCTTATCTCTGATTACCGCGCCGAATACTGCCGCGCCCGAGAGGTAGCCGCACATCATAAGGAGCGAGCCGATAAACACGAGGACTGTGTTTGTGAATGCAAAAAGGAGAATATAGCCGAGAGAGAGGAGGGAGAGCGAGGGGATGATCGCCTTATTAAATCCGAGCTTGTCGTATGCTCTGCCCCAAAATACCGTGAAAATACTCGCAAGAACTATTGCGGGCGCCATAATGAGAACGTAGCCCTCAAGCGCGAGAGTCTTTTCATAGTAAATAATCAGATAGGGCATAAATATCTGAATGGAAATGCCGAAGATCGCGAACGCGATAAGATAGAGATAAAGCGGAATGTTCGCTTTTACAACGGAAGGACGGAAGCCGTAGAAAATATTCTTAAAGTAGCTTGAGTTTTCTACGCTCTTTTGCTCGTTGGATTCAATGATAAAGAAGCCGAGTATACCGATTACGATTACAACGCCGCCGATGATTGCGAAAATAGTTGTCCAGCTCTCGCTCTTTGCAAGATCAAAGGACATAAATCCGCCGAACACCGCAAGAATTGCAACGAGAGGCATCATAGCGTTGATACCCTCCGCTTTGCCTCGGTTTGTGTTGTCGGTCATATCCGTGAGCCAGGCATTGAACGCCGCGTCGTTTGCAGACGAGCCGAAGAAGGTCATAACACAGTCCATAATTATTACAAGCGTAATGCAGAGCGCGGAGGCGGATACGGCAGGGAAGAGCTTTCCTATTACGTCAACGCGAATGAATGCAAACGCGAGAATGGAAATACCCCAGAGGATATAGCCCGCGCACATAAATATTTTTCTTTTGCCGAGCTTGTCTGAGAGCGCGCCGATAAGCAGGGTCGTTACCGTTGCGGCGATCGCGGACGCCATAACCATTGCGGAAATATCCGCGGGGCTGGCATTGAACATATTGTAGATAAATACGTTGAAATACATATTTTCCACAACCCAAGCGACCTGACCTATAAGGCTGAAGATTATAAGAGACGCGTAAAACTTCGTTTTGTTTATCTTTTTCATTTTCGGCTCCTTTAATTTTTACATATATAATTATTATATCATAAACGCGAAAAATATGCAAGAGGGGGGGAGGGGAGTGAAGAGTGAAAAGTGCAGAGTGAAGAGTTATAGGGGGGCGATCACCTATCGTCCACCTTGGTATAAAGCTTATAAACAAAAAGGCCGCCGAAGCGACCTTTTTATTTTGACGTATCATATTGTGGCCAATCGCTTGGCTTCCAATAGTAGTTTTCAATATAGATATACCCACCCACGTAATCAAGACCCGCGTAGTATTCCCCGTCCTTCGTCTTAATAAATACAGATTGATTTATATCGTCTGTGAATTCCACGTTTTGCGGAGGAATTCTTAAAATAGTGATATTTCTCAGTGTTTCAAGAATCTCGGCGATCTTTTCGGGGTCGGTGATCTCGTTTTCGATCACCTCGCCGTCGCTATCCGTTTTTGTTATTATGCTTTCTACGGTAACATTGTCGGGAATATAGAAATATTCGTTCAAGAGCTTGAAATCGTCGTAGCTCGGTTCAATATAGTATATAGTTATGATGGTGTTTTGAATATCCGAGTTAAAGCACCAGCTTGGAATAAAGCATTCGCCTTCAGTTAAATGGTCAAGCTCAAAAAGCTGCCCACCCGATGTTAGCTTCATCGCATAAACGGCATTATTTGCCGAGTAAAGATTTAAAATATCGCCATCCTCGGATACAAGCTTGTATTCTCCGTCGTATACGAGGGTTGCGCGCGTGAGCTTGTCGGGGGCAAAATATTCTTCTCTTAATTCATTGACAAGACTTGAAACGTCGTTTTGATATTCCGTTTTACTGTAACCGCGTTCATCGTCAAAGGTGTATAGGTCGCCCTTATACGAGAACATTATCGAGGACGTGTACATAACCCCGCCCTCGGCGGTAGCCTTTATTTTTTCTCCGTTTTCAAGCACGATATTTACCGTGGTGTTTTTAAGCCCATTGTTTTTGGTGGTATACGTGCCGCAAATCTCGTCTTCTCCGATGGGCTTGAACACGAGAGTTTTGTCATCGTAAAATTTTATGTAGGTTTCGCTGCTGTGAACGACGGAATAAGGATCTTCAAGCGACAGATACGGCGCGTAAGTGATCCGCTTCGTTATGCCGTTTGTAAACGTTGCATCCTTGATAACCGTTTCGACCTCCCAGTTGAATTCGTGCGGCACACAGGTACAGCTTGCGAGAAGGAGTATAAATGCCGTAATGATAAATCCTAAAAATATGAATTTAAGCTTTTTCATAGGTACACCGCCTTTCTGTGGTGATGCTTTACTGTTCTATATTTGTGATGCACAAATATAGCGCTTTTCCGTTAAATTTGAATTTTTCTTTTTGCAGGGCAGAGTCGGGTATATCGGATTTTTCGCATATTAAAAATTCAACAGTCAAGCCTTCAAAAGACTCCTTGGTTGAATATGTTTTTCCGATTTCGGTGTTGTCAACGAGTAAATTTTGAATTGTAATGATGTTATTTGCATTATTTTCATCAGGCACGTAGGATATGCAAACGATATCAAAGCCGCCCGATTTGTCGTCAACTATGCAAAGATTTTTGGCTGACTGACGTTTGTTTATCTTAATATGTACAAGCTCCAATATTTCGTAGTCGTCGTAGAATTCCTTTACCGCGTCGTGAACGGTATCGCCGTAGGTGTGAAAAATAGGCTCAATATCACATCCAACCAAAGAAAAAACGAATAATATAAGAAGAATTGTGATAAATAATTTTTTCATTGTTTCCTCCTTAAAATAATAAGGCGCTCTTCTTTTTTATTATATCATAAACGCGAAAAATATGCAAGAGGGGGGAGGAGCGGGGAATTTTCAAAAATTTCTTGCAAAACTTCTAAAAATGTGTTAGAATAGGTTTAAGAACAAAATTGAGGAAAAATTATGATCAAAAATAAAAAGCTTTTGCTTATTTTTTCGTCCGTGTTTCTTACAATTGAAGCCGTGCTTGGCTATCTTTTGCAGGCGCATCAGGACAAAACACAGATAAATCTTCGCTATACGGCGGTTATTTTCGCGTGCCTTTTCTGCATTATGTTCGCAGAAAAGTCGTTCTCATATCTCTTTACTCAGATCGCGCTTATTGGCACGGTCGGAGCGGACTATTTTCTCGTATATCTTACCGAGATAGAGCAGTTTAACGGTATGCTTTTCTTCTCGGTGGTGCAGATCGCGTACTTTTTAAGATTGTATTTTGAGGACGAAAACAAATTGCGCCGAAACATTCATCTTATCATCAGAGCCGTGCTTTCGGTCGTTGTTCTCATCGTAACCGTGATCGTGCTTGGCGAGGCGTGTGATAAGGTCGCGCTCGTTTCAATGTTTTATTACGCGAATCTGATATTGAATGCAATATTCGCGTTTATCTCCTTTAAAAAGAATCCCGTGTTCGCGATAGGTCTTTTGCTTTTCATTCTTTGCGATACGGTAATTGGATTTACGTTTATTAAGAACTATATCAAAATCTCGCCCGAGTCGGTTATTTACAAAATAATCTATCCCGGATTTGACCTTTGTTGGGCGTTTTATCTGCCCTCGCAGGCGCTCCTTGCGGTAAGCCTTTTGCCGAGGAGATTTGCTTTGGAGAAGACTCATAAGGATTTAAAATGAAAATGATAAAAAAGATAACGGCTGCGCTGCTTATCCTTCTTGCTGCGGCGCTCGTTGGATGCTCTGCACCCGCCGTGGATGCTGAGCCGAAGACCGAGGATGCCGAGCCGAAGACCGAGGATGAGCTTATCGTTATACTCCATGCGGGCGGCGGGTACGAAGGGCTGACACACCTCAATGCGCAGGAGACGTTTGAATATTACTACGGTATGGGCTTCCGCTATTTTGAATATGACCTTCGACTCTCCTCTGACGGCAGGATCATTGCCACGCACGCCTGGGAGCATATTGATACGGAGGATCCGTACGGTATCACGTATGATGAATTCAAAGAGCTTCGCCTTGACAACGGCTTTACCCCCGCTAATGAGGAATGGCTGATCGAGACTATAAAAAAGCATCCCGACGTGTGCTTCGTTATCGATGCGAAAATGGACTCTACGGAGGGCGATTCAGCTGTGCTCAAAAGACTTGAGGAGCTGGAGTCGGTTTATAATATTGATATTTCAAAAAACATCATACCCGAGATATTTTCGAGGGAAATGTGGGATATCGTAAAGGAAGAAACCTCGTTTGACAGGTATTTGTTTTCACATTACAAGGTATATTATACGGTGGATCAGATGCTGGAATATTTCGGCGACGAAAGGATATGGGGCTTTGCGCTGCCCACTTATACGGATAACGATATCCGTTCAGGGCTTCCCGAGGTAAAGAAAACGAAGAAGATATTTGTTTTCACTCCCACGAGCACGGAAGAAGTTGAGGATGCCGTAGCAATGGGGGCGGACGGTGTTTATCTTAATTTTATTTCCTTGATAGAATAATGCCCGTTTATTATCGCGTAACATTATTTAACGGTAACCTATAAATATAAAAATACGGAGGCGGATATATGACAAAGGATCAGATCTATAACGAGTGTACAAAAATTTCGGGCGAGCTTAGCCCTACGGCGTATGAAGCGTATTATCTTGCATCTAAATGCTTGAGCGCGCGAAGCAAGTGGCATAAGAATATTGATAATATGCCCGCGCAAAACGAATACGGTAATGCGGCATCAAAGCTTGAGAGCTACTGCAAATCCAATAAGCAAATTCGATCCGAAATCCTTGTCGCGCTTGAAAAAATAAAAAAGCTTATTTCCGACGATGCTAAGGATGAGAGCAATTCAAAGACGCCCTCCAAGCAAAGAGTTGCCGAAATAAAGCGCGAGATTGCAACTCTTAAGGCAAATAAAAAGGATAAGACCTCAAAAATATTAACTATAATTATGATAATTTCGGCGGTGCTTTTTGCAGTGTGCCTTGCGCTCAACTTTATCACGGGTGACTATATGACGTTCGGTGCTATACAGTTTGAGCTTGGGGCGGCATTTATTGTAACGCTTATTATAACGCTTGTGAGAAACAAAAAGCGCAAGGATAAGATCGATGCGCTCATGTCCGAGATGGGAAGCAACAAAAGTGACCAAAAGTGGCATGATAGCGTAAGGCTCGCCGATGCGACGAGAGCAAAGGAATGCTACGAGCTTATAATCAGGGGTATCGGCAACGGATCCCTTGCGGATTTCAGATAATTATTAAAATTAATATAAAGAACGAAAGGAGAATACATATGGCAACCGTATATTGCACAAGATGTGTACATTTATTCCAGCGTGGAGGTGTTTGGTACTGCGGATGCACCACCTGCGATCTTTATGATAAGGCTGTTACTCCCGATTGGGGCAAGTGCTGCAACTATTATAAGGAAAGATAATAAAAATTTGAAAGCTCCGCTAAGTGTGAGCATCGAATTTTACAGGTCAACCGCAAATTGGCTAAGCCAAATCCATATTACAAACAAAAAGAGAGAACAAAACGGTTTGATCCGTAATGCTCTCTCTTTTTATGTTGGTGAAGTTTTCGCTGTCGCGAAAGTGAAGTTGTGCTATGCACAGTGAAGTTGCGTAGCTTGCGCTCGCAGTGAAGTTAAGTTTGCCCTGAACTTCGCCGTCAGGCGAAACTTCACTCACGAAGTGAACTTCACTATCGAAGATAACTTCACTTGCCCAAAGGGCAAACTTAGTTTTAGCGTGTTCTCCGTTAAGGATAACACGCTAAAGGCTATCCGTTTTTTATATGTACGTTAAGGCGTACGTGTTGTCGTCGGAGTATTCGATCTCTTCCGAGATGATTCGCGCCAAAGCTATAAGCTCCTGTAACGATTCTGCCGATTCGGAGCAGATAAGCGAGGAGAAAAGTCGCTCGCAAAACAGACAAAACGCAAGTCGTTCGCAGAAATTATCAATATCTTCTGCTTCGGTGCAGTGGCGGAAGATAAAATAAGCTAAGAATCTTTCAAGGTACTCATCCTTGCCGTGAGCCCTTGATTCTGAGGAGCAATTCATAAATAGCTTTTTTTGGTTGGCATCAAGATATTCAAGGGAGTCAAGAATTTCCGCGTACAGAGAATTATCGTATATCTCTATTCCGTATTCGGAGTAGATACGACTCAGTCTGTCCGTGTAGCTCAGTGCCGTATCTTGCAATATTTCGTATATTTTTTCTCGATGCCCGCGTCCGTCAAAATCAATTCCGTCCGCCTCGGCATCCATATTACCGACACACTCCATTGTCGCATAATCGGGGGAGGAAAGAATAATTCTTGCCGCCTCCTCGCAGGACATACCGATACCAACCTCGGCTATTTGAGTGAAATTATAAAATCTCGGATGCTCGCGACAAATATCGCAAAGGTAGTCCTCGCCGACGTTCAGGATGATTTTACAAAGTCCATGCTCGTTGAGGTGGGGACAGCGGTCGCAGCTGCCAAGCTTGAAATGGGGCGCGCCTTCTGTAGAAATGCTCTCCTTTATGACTTCGCCATAGCCATCGGTCAGCTCATTATATTTATTTTGTGTGTCAGGATCAATGTCTATTTCCCAGCCGATGCAGCAGCTGTGGGTGCATTTGTCTGCAATACATTTAAAATCCGCGTAGTATTTCGGGGCGTAAAGCTTCATATTTGTTCCTTTAAAAGTTTTTGTGGGTTTATTATAGCATAGAGGGAGGGAAAAGTCAATTGGGAGTAAAAAAGCCAAAAATTTTTTTAAAAAGCTATTGCAAAATATAAAATTATGTGATATAATACCAATGTTGTACATTTAGGGGTATAGTTCAGTCGGTAGAACACCAGTCTCCAAAACTGGGTGTCGTGGGTTCGAGTCCTTCTGCCCCTGCCAAAATAGCGGATAGCCATCAGGCTATCCGCTATTTTTATTTTGACAGGGATAAAAGGTGCGAGAACCCACGGTCGCGAAGCGACACGCGGCGAGCTTGCTCGCACTTTGTCTTACCGAAGGTAAGCAAAGCTAGGTTTGAGTCCGTAAAGCTTTGACTTAATAACGATAATATTGGGCGGGTCGCCGAGGACGTCGACCCCTACAAATCCTTATGTAGCTATTCGGCTATCCGTTTTTTCTTTCATCTTGCAAATTTCATATTTTCGTGTTATACTATATATAGAATTTAATTGAGGAGGGCGCTATGGAGAAAACTGAGAGAACGCGCGCGGCGATTCTCGGTCATTGCAGAGATTATCCGCGTCTTGAAATACAGGATATTTTCAAATTCATATTTCAGAGCGCGTGCGGATGCGAGCACATGGTGTCCGACCGCGAGCGAGTTCTTAACTATATTCGTTACGAATATGAAAATATGACTCCGAGCGATCCGAAGATCGACGCGCTTGACGGAAATTACAGCAGAGTTCATCTTTCCTGCATCGGAGAGAAGCTTACTGTCGACGCTCTTGCGGATATGTTTTTGTTGTCGGCAAGAAAAGAGCCTGACACAAGGGCTGAAATTGAGGCAAAGATTTTCGTTGTACGGGAGCTTATAGCGGCGGGAGAGCTTGGATTCTCGCTTGACGAATTTGATCGCGCGGCGGAAGAGTGGAAGTCCCTCGGATATCCCGCGATACATCACACCGATTCATTTCGCGCGGCATACCGCCCCGCGTACAGAGTTATTCACAACGACTATTTGGAGAAAATTAAAAATGGCAAATAAAGAGATCAAAACAATGCAATTATATACACCCGAGGGCGAGAGAGTTCTCGGTGGCGAAGCTCCGTTTCGCGAATACCCCCGCCCCCAGCTTAAAAGAGAATCCTTTATTTCTCTTGACGGCGCGTGGGAGCTTGAATTTGCGGGTGAAAAATACGAAATTTGCGTTCCGTTCCCACCCGAGAGCGTGCTTTCGGGCATAGGTCGTGTGCTTGACCGCGCGCCCCGATACGTTTACAGAAAGGCCTTTACACTTCCAAAGGGATTCAATATAGCTCGCGTGATCCTTCACTTTGGCGCTGTTGACCAGACTTGCGAGTGCTTTATAAACGGCAAGCGCGTCGGCTCAAACATTGGTGGATATAACAGCTTTGAGTTTGATATTACGGACTGTCTTTGCGACGGGAAAAACGAGCTTGAGCTTCACGTGTCCGACGACCTTGACAATTCGATCCTTCCTTACGGCAAGCAGACGAACAAGCGCGGCGGCATGTGGTACACGCCCGTCTCGGGTATCTGGCAGAGCGTATGGCTTGAGAGCGTTCCCGAAAAATACGTAAGAGGTATTAAGATCGACACCACGCTCGACACAGCGAGAATTAAATTTGACGGCTGCGACGAGGGTGTTGTAACCTACCTTGACGGCGGAGCTCAAAGAACGGTTGAATTTACGGGCGGCGTTGCTATTATTAAGCCCGAAAATATCAAGCTTTGGACACCCGATGAGCCGAATTTGTATGAATTTAAGGCGCAGTGTGGCCGTGATACGTTTGAGTCCTATTTCGCCCTGCGCGAGATGTCAACAAAAAAAATAAACGGTGTGCCGAGAATTTGCCTTAACAGAGAGCCGATATTCTTGAACGGCTTGCTCGATCAGGGTTATTTCCCCGACGGAATTTTTACGGCGGCGAGCGACGAGTGCTACAAAAACGATATTATGACCGCCAAGCGACTCGGCTTTAACACCCTTCGCAAGCACATAAAGGTTGAGCCCGAGGTGTTCTACTACTATTGCGACAAGTACGGTATGATCGTTGTTCAGGATATGGTCAATAACGGTAGGTACGGATTTATCCGCGACACCGCGCTTCCTACTGTTGGAATGAAGCGCCTCTCCGACCGAGGTCTGCATACGAACAAAAAGAGCAGGGAAGCATTTATTGATTCTATGATAAAGACGGTAGGTCAGCTTTATAATCATCCGTCGATTTGTATGTGGACTATCTTCAACGAGGGCTGGGGACAGTTTTGCTCGTCCGACGCGTATGAGCTTATGCGCCGACTGGACAAGTCCCGCATAATAGATTCGGCATCGGGCTGGTTCTATCCAAAGAAGAGCGACGTTGAAAGTGAGCATATTTACTTTAAAAAGGTTAAGATAAAGCCGAAAAAGAGAGAAAAGCCCGTATTCCTGTCCGAATTCGGCGGTTATTCTCACAAGGTTGAGGGACATATATTCAACCTTGACAACAATTACGGCTACGGAAGCGCGAAGACGGTGGAGGAGTTTGAGAAAATGCTCCGCGATCTGTATTCTGAGCAGGTTATTCCTAACGTGAAAAACGGTCTGTCGGGCGCAATTTTGACACAGATAACCGACGTTGAGGATGAGACGAACGGTATTATTACCTATGACCGCAAGGTAGTAAAGCTCAAGGCGACCGTACCCGAGATCAAAATATAAAAATTGGAAGCTCCTTGGTGATTTTATCACGGAAGAAACGAAAGAACCGTGGTAAACTAATATCAACAACAAACAAGGAGGATTTCAAAATGTCATATATTAACGTAAGTCAAAGCAATTTCAATTCCGAGGTCATCGCATCCGACAAGAGAGTTCTTCTCGATTTTTGGGCGCCGCGCTGCAGTCATTGCAGGATCATTGCTCCCGCCGTAGAGGATATCGCGAGTGAAAACGAGGACATCAAGGTAGCAAAGATCAATATTGACGAGGAGCCCGAGCTTGCGGTTCAATTTGGGATAAGAAGCATTCCCACGCTCGTAGTGATGGACGGCGGTGAGGTGATCACAAGATCCGTCGGAATAAAAAATAAAAAGGCGATTTTAAAAATGCTGGAGGAATAAAATGGGTATTTTCGGTCTGTTCGACAAGGCGGATATTAACGAGGGTGTAAGAAGGTACAAGGACTCGTTGGGAGGGATTCTCCTTGACGTTCGTACGCCCGCGGAATATGCATCGGGACACATTGCGGGAAGCGTGAATATTCCTGTGGATATGATCGGACGGATAACCGATACCGTAAGGGACAAGAATACCGAAATATTCGTTTATTGCCGTTCGGGGTCGAGAAGTCATAGAGCGGCGTACGACCTAAAAAGGCTCGGCTATAAAAATGCCGTGAATATCGGAGGCATTCTTTCCTATAAGGGACTTTTGGAGACGTGAGACGTCAAGGACGGAAGAAAGCGTTTTTTGAAATAACAAATAAAAAGAGCCGTGAGGCTCTTTTTATTTGTTACTGAGACGTATTAATTTTTTTAGATCGGTTATGTTTATTGTGCCGCGCGATAATTTTACTATGCCCTCGTTTTGGAAATATCTGAGCATTCGCGTTACGACCTCTCTGTGCGTGCCGATATGATTTGCAATGGCCTCGTGAGTTATGTCGAGAGAGTCGGAGTCCTCGATCGAGGATTCCTCAACGAGAAATTTTGCCAGGCGCTTGTCCATGCTGTTCCACAGGATTTGTTCAATAAGCCACATAGCGTCCGAGAATCTTGTTGCCATAACCTCGCTCGTATAGTTTGCAAGGGGGGCGGATTCGAGCATAATGGATTTATATACGCTTGTGGGAATGACCCACATTTCGGTGTCCTTTTCCGCTTCTATCATAATTTCAAACTGAATGGAGCTCATCATACACGATGCGGTGAGAAGGCACATATCGTGGTCGAAGAGTCGGTATACCGAGACCTGACGTCCCTCGCTTGAGAGAATATAAGCGCGGAGCTGTCCGCTTTTTATAAGAAGCACGCCCGTGCAATCGAGGTGTCCGCGATGTATTACCGTGCCCGCAGGAGCACGTTCGAATGATACGGAGGATAGTATGCGCGCCTGCTCGTTTTCACTTAGCTTATTCCATATAGGGAAGAATTCCTGTATTCCCATACCGTGATGGCTCCTTTCGTTTATCTTATAATATATTATACAATGTTTTTCTGGGAAAATCAAGCCGATTTTTTATGCGGCGATATATAAAATAAAAAAGGGCTCGTGCGAGCCCTTTTAACTTTATTTAAGTATTTTTGCGATCTCAGCGCCGTAGAGCTGACCGAGCTTTATCATAGCAAGGCTGTCGTAATGCGCCATATCGGCATTTTCCTTGAGTGTGTTGATCTCGGGGTAATCCGTTGTTTCAATGTAGAAATTGAGGGAGGATGTAAGAGAATACTGATGCTTCTGAATATTTACGTAAGAGTATGCGGGCCAGAGGTTACCTACGATGCCTGCATCGAAGAATGCGATACCGTTAACGGACGCGTCAGCTTCAAATACGTAGCGAACGTAGTTTACAAGGCCTTCCTGATTTGCATAGTATCTGTGAGCCTGATTGAGGTGTATTGCATCGCTCTCACCCTGATTCCATACAAAGCCGATGATCTTGGGATCAAGACCCTGATTCTTGAGGTTCTGGATACCCTGCTTTGCAAAGGCTTCAAGACCCAAGAGAAGATCGAGAGGAGAGTTTGCTTTTGCATTGAACCACTGAGTTTCAAGGATCGAGCCGCCCATAGCGTACTTGATGATGTAGAATTTTTCGTTCGGGAAGTTCTCGGAGAGATATTCCGCGATACCGAGCTCGGGGCCGAAGTAGTTGGGGTCAACGCCCTGGCCGAGCTTTACGTTAACAAAATTCGGGCTGTAATTGCCGCTGCAGTTGTTGTACATGATTTGTACGTTGGAGTAACCGCTTGTATATTCCGCGTACTTTTCGGGAGATACGTTCTTCTGAAGCTCGCTGATAAGAGAAACACCAACAGCGTTGGACTGACCGCCGAGAAGGATAACCTTAACCGCGCCCTCGTCCTTCTTCAAATCGAGAATGGGCTCATTTACCTTTTTCGCGGGAGTGTGCAATACAACGTTAGCGTATACAACCTCGTTTGCATTATATGAGCCGTTTACGTAAGTGTTGATCTTGTAGGAATCGTAGTCGTCGGGGAGAGTCTTGGACGTCCAGCCCATATTTGTGTAAACCGAAGCTCTCTTTGTAGAGCCTTCAACGTGGGAAAGAACGTAGAGGTAGTTGCCGGGGCCGATTTCTTCGCCGTCAAATTCAAGCTCGAAATTGCAAGCGCCGCCGCCGGGCTCAAAGTGAGCGAGGTCCGCGTAGGTGTAAACCTTCTGCTTCAAGGGTGTGCCTGCGACAGTTGTGTCGTAGTCCTTTGTCCACTTGTAAATGGAAAGCGTGAGATCGCCGATGGTTCCGAATACGGAGATTCTCTCGGCAAAGCCTTCCTTGATGGTAAATCTTGCCGCCATATGATAGTGCTCGGTAATTTCCTTTACCTGAAGGCGATCGTTCATATAGGAAGAGAAGGAAACGAACTTTCTTTCAAAATAAGGCTCTTCCGCAGGGGGAACGTCGTCAATAGGGGGATTTTCGGGTTCTGTGGGAGTCTCGGGAGTGTTGCCTCCGTTACAGCCGACAAATGCTACTGTAAGCATCGAAATACAAAGAATGATTGCGATAAGCTTTAAAAATTTCATTTTTAGCCTCTTTCATAGGATATTTTACTTATATATTCTAACACAAAATATAAAATGTTTCAATAGCTATTTTGATATTTACGAAATCATTTTTCCGAGCTGCTCGCCGTAAAGGTGGCCGAGAAGGATCATACCCTTCGCTCCGTAGTGAGCGATGTCGTTATTATCCTCAAGCGGCTTGATGTCGTAATTGTAGGTTTCAATATAGAAATTGATCGCGCTCGTCTTGGAGAAGGCTTCCTTTTGGATGTTGATATGTCTGTATGCGCTCCATACGCCGCCGAGAATTGCCGCATCGATAAACGCGATACCGCGCGCGGATGCGTGATCCTTGAAATATTCGCGAACGTATTCGACCATACCTACGGTGTTGTCGTAATATCTTGACGCGCGGGAGTGGGGAAGAGCATCGCTCTCGCCCTGATTCCATACAAATCCTATGATCTTAGGCTCGAGTCCCTCCGCCTTTATAAGCTCAAGTCCCTTGTCGACGAAGGCGCAGAAGCCATTGAGTAGAGCGAGCGGACGGGAATTCTTTGCGCTGTACCATTCCGTGTCCATGATTGAGCCGCCCTTTGAGTATTTGATTATATAGAATTTTTCGTTCGGGAAATTTTCTGCAAGATATTCCGCGATTCCAAGCTCGGGACCGAAGTGCTCCGCCGTCGTGCCCTGTCCTGCCTTGGCGGTTACAAAGCCGTCGGATGCAGTCTCGCCCCATACGTTGTCATACATGATCTTTACGTTGGAGTAGCCTTCAAGATATTCCTCGTACTGCTCCTGACCGAAGCGGGTGGGGAGCGCGCTTACGTGGGAAACACCCTCGGCGTTCGACTGACCGCCGATGAGAATGACCTTTGCTGTGCCCTCGGCATCCTTGCCCGTCGGGAAGGGAAGCTCGGATGTTTCCGCCTTTTCGTGCTTTTCGGCGAAAACGAAGCTTGAAAGCACCGCTACGTTAGGCGCATATTCGCCGTTTACGTAGGTCGAGAGCTTGTATGCTCCATATTCCTCGGGAAGCGTTTTCGTTGTCCAAGCCTTTCCTGTGTAGACCTTGGGATTGTTCTTCGAGCCGTCGATGGAGGATATGACGTAAAGGTAATTGCCCTCGCCAACCTCTTCCGCCTCAAATTTTAGCTCCATATTGTAGAGAAGAGCCTCCTCGTAGAGCTCAAGATCCTCTACGGTGTAGATTTTTTCCTTGATGGGCTCGCCCGAAACCGAGGTTGCATAGTCGGTTTTCCAGCGGTAAAGCGCAAATCTTACGTCGCCCATAACCTGAAGCATTGCATTCACCTGCTCAAGATATCCGCCTCGGAAGGTGAAGCGTCCCGCTACCGTGTAGTTTTTATTGATTTCCTGAGAGTCGATGGTGTCGGTTGTTTGCGCCGTGAAGCTTACGAATTTGCTTTCGTATTCATATTCTATCACGGGCGGCTCGGGGTCGGGTGTCGGACCCTCGGGCTGCGGTTTGTTGCACGCCGCAAGGGTTGGGATGAGTAATACAAAAATGAGAATGATTGAGAGAAGTTTTAAAGATTTCATAATAAGCCTCTTTTTTCGTTTATAATATAAGTTTATCATAAAGTAAGAAATATTTCAAGAGCGGAGAGAGAAAAAGAAAAAGAAAAAAGGGCTACGGTGTAGCCCTTATGACATATAAAGCATAATTAATAAGATATGAGATATAAAAATACAAAATATAGAAAAGCGAGGAAAGCCGCTGTTAATATGCCGCCTATAATTATGAACGGTATAGCTATATTTTTATTTGATTTGTTGGATGTGTTCGCAGCTTCAAAATTTGTATTGCCTTTGATTTGCGGATTCGTTGAAGCTTTCGGGGTTGGTGGGGCTTGTTTGATTGTCTTTTTTAGTTCTTGCTTTTCGCGTAGACTTCTATCAAGCTCTTTTCTTAATAACGTTATCGGGTCTGTTCCGTTTAAAATTCTTTCTTTAAAGGAACGAATAAAATCAATATCGTCTTGAGAACAAATATCGTTTGGAAATGAATTGCGAGAATGAGATAATTCATTACGCAAATTTCTCGCGGCTTTTAATTGATTATAGTCGGCTGTCCATCTTGAAACCTTTACGTATCCTTGGTATGCTTTTTTGTCCATATCTTCAAGGTATAATGTTACACCGAGCTTTTTGTCGGCTGATTCGCCGTATATATCTCTGCACAAATTGTCGAGAGATTTAAACTCTTCTAAAAATTCATAGTTCAAATATCCCATAAGTATATCCTTTCGTGGAATGTTTTGTTTAATTGTATCATAAGATCTTGGCTCTTAAATTTAATATAAAACTCATTCAACCTCTAAAATGTTTATTCTCTCCTTTTTGATCAAAAACGCATAAGCCACAAGCGACACAATACTGTCAAAGGCATTTCCGATGCCGAACAGCAGGGCAATGCCCGTAAGCGTTGGAGTCCATACGTTTGTTACGTAAAGTATAAACGCTATGCCGTAGTAAATGGAGTTTGTTACTACGGATTCAAATAGCATATAGTTTGTTTTGCCGAGTCCGTAGAACGTGGAATCGAATACGTTTTGAATAGCATACAGTACGTAAAAGCCGACGAGAAGCATTACAAGCTCAAACAGCTTGTCCACGTCGGTAAAGTTAAGCACGTGTGTCATAAATGGCTTCCATACGGGGATCGAGATAAACCATAAAGCGGATATGATTGCGGTTATTCCAAAATAGCCGAGAGAGTTTCGGCGGACGTTATCTTTATCCGCAGCCACCTCTTGCTTAATTAGCTCGCCGAGCTGAAGTACAGGAAGAAGCAACCAGCCCCAAATGAAGTTGTTTGCAACCCAATACGTGCCTTGCTCGCCGACAAAGTTGACCATTCGTTCGATCATTAGCATATAGGCAACATTGCGCACAAGTGATTCAACACCCGAGATACCGCCGACCTTGACAAATTCCTTTGCCCATGCAAAGTTGAGCTTCGCTTTTGCAAAGATGACGATTTCTTCTTTTGCAAGAAGTACAACCGACACAACGAGAAGAAGTGCATTGACGATAATATTGGAATATCCGATTCCGTTTACGCCAAGATTTGCCGACACGGGCAGGGAAGACACAAGGAAGGTGTCGGACACAAGGCAAAGTACAAGCTTTGCTCCTGTGAGAGCGTAAAGATATTTACTCTTATTTACTGTAACAAGTGCAACCAGCGCGAACTGCGTGAGGATCGAGAAAATGTTTGCAATGCTTTCGATACGTATGTAGGATGCGGAGGCGTTAATGATACTTGTATCGGTAACCATTAGCTTGAGCAACGGCTCTGCAAAAATCAAAATCACGGTAGAAAGAACGGCATACACGCCAAGAGAAATAAGCATACCTGTGCGAACGCGGTTTGAAAACTCTTTTTTATCGTCCTTGACCTTGCCTATAAAATAAAACAGCGGCAAGATGATTGCTTCACTGATGATCTCGTAAAGTAGATTTACCCACGAGAGCTGACCTGCAATCGAGAAGGAATACTCCCCGGGCAGCTGACCGAGAAAGAATACGCGCACGGTGGTGTAGATTGTCGGTGCGAGTCCGAGCACGAGAAGTGCCGCGAAGAGCTTGTAATTAATTTTGCTGAGTGACAGTTTGATTTTGGAAAACATAATGATTTCCCCCCTTTGTAAATTAGCAAAAAGGACAAAAGAAAAAGCATCTGCACAAAAAAATCGCAGATGCCGCCCAAATGACAATTATCCCGTCAGTTGACGAGTCTGCGACCCAAAGTGCATTGTGCCGGAAGTTACCGCAAGTCTGTCAGGTTTGCGGTAAGATTCCCAATTGCCAAGGCAATTGCTAGAGTCACTATTTACTTGAAAGCATTATATCATATATTTTTCTTTTTGTCAAGATAAGTACGGTGGGATTTAGAACCTATATTTGCCGCGTCAACTTCCGTTGACATCAAATGCGGCGAATGATGAGAATGCGTGCATTCTCCCTCGCGCGAGGATGTCTAACGCCGACATCCTGCTGCGCGGTTTTGCGGCAAAGTGTATTTTAAAACAAAGTAATCAAACCGCAAAACGTCTCTCGCAATTTGCTTTGCAAATTTGCTCGCGTGGGTTCGGCATACACGTACGGTGGGAGTTGAACCCAAATTTGCGCCAAAATAAAATTTAAAAGTAAAGATCTCGAAGCGCAAATATAGACAAGCCGCGAGCGGCTTTGTCGGGGCTCTGCATACAACGATTATCAGCAAAAACAAAAAGAGGGCAGATGCCCCCTTTTTGTTTTTGGCGGAGAAGGTGGGATTTAGAACCTAGTTTTGCGGCAAAGTGTATTTTAAAACAAAGTAATCAAACCGCAAAACGTCTCTCGCCTTCGGCTCGCATGGGTTCGGCATACACAGTTTCACGATAAAAAACAGAGGCAGCTGATGCTACCTCTGTTTTTTATGGCGGAGAAGGTGGGATTTGAACCCACGCGACGCTTCCACGCCCTACGAGATTTCGAGTCACGCCTCTTCGACCTCTTGAGTACTTCTCCGTATATCCGTCTTACGACCTTATTATTGTATCACAAACGAAATAAAATTGCAAGAGGGAAAACAAAAATATTTTAAAATGAAATCGGGCGAGTTTGTCGCCCGATTTATTTAGATCTTTTTATTTAACTTTACAAGTAATTCAATGAGTGGCAGCGCCAGAAATCCTACTGCGAGATTGCCTATTGCGTGAATTATGTCAAATACAAATCCTGCGGATATCCAGGCGAGCATTTCGTTGAAATTCAAGCCCTGCGCCAGAGCCCATGCGGGTGCGAAAAGAGTGCCGAAAAACAGTCCGTGCAATGAGCACAGGATGGGGAATATTATACATTTGAGCCATCTTGGAGTTCTTTTGGGAATCAGCATAGTTATAGCCCAGAGAATCGTCCAGATGTACAAATACGGCACCCACCAGATGCCAAAGCCGAGAAACAGCCCGTCGAGAAATACGTAAAGATAGATAGGGATAAGCGCCTTGAATCTGTAAACCGCCGTGTATGCGATCGTCAGCATTCCGACAAGATGAATGTTCGGTAAGCCCTCCATCACCTTTTTTGAGCCGAACATTATCGCGCCGAGCATTGCGAAGATCACAAGCTCCTTTATAGTGATGACGGGCTTTCGGGCGCGTTTATTACTTTGAACGGACGAGCTCATAGCTATCTCCGTCGGAAATGTTTATTTGGCTTGCGCCGAAGTTTAACGGTGCGCCGTTTTGCTCAACGCCCCACCACGTTTGGTCGATATTATAATCCGCCAAAATACCGTTTACGCGTTTAATATAAAGTCCGAACTGATCGTTATCGCCCTCAACGAGGTTGTTTTCGATAAGCGCGTCTGCGAGTGTTGCGGCGTTTGTTTTGATTGTAAAGACAACGGAATAGCCGTCTGCCTTTACCTCGACACGAACGGTTTTTTCTCCGCTTCCGAATGTTTTGTCGCTTCTGTAGGTTGCATTTGCCCATACTCCCTCTGCGGGAACCTGATCGGGCTCCGCTTCGTTATCCTCAACCTCGGGTGTGGCGTTGGGATCGGTTGTAACGTCGTACGAGGGGGTTCCGTTTGAATTGCAGGAAACCAGAACGGTTGACGTAAGGCAAATTGCAATCAAAAGCATAAGTGTGAGAATTTTCTTCATTTTGTGCTCCTTTTTATTTTTATTTCTGCAATAAAAAATAAAAGCGCTCTTGTTGAGAGCGCAGAGAACAGGGCACAGCTATGCCTGTGCCTTAATGCTCCACTCTCTCCTTTGCCCAAGAAAAGCTTCACTGCCGTATTTACGGCGGCAGAACGATAAGCATTCCGACTTGACGATTTTTTTGAAAAATCGAGTTACGGTAATGGCTGTTGCGACGGATTTACACCGAGATTTCCTTATCCCCGAGGGAGATGTTCCCCCGATAACACGATATACGTGATGAGCTGCCTATTTAATTGCTTAGATATTATATCACACAAGACAAGGAATGTCAAGAGGAGTGCAGAGTGCAGAATGCAGAATGCAGAGTTGATATGATTTGAAATGGAAATTTTCGGCTCGCCCGAAAATTCACCTTAACTCTGCACTCTTAACTCTTCACTCTGCACTCAAAAAAACGCCCCGAAGGGCGTTTTTTATTTTTCAGTTGTGTATTTAAGCGGGATGCCGTAGGTATTCTCGTAAATTTTGCGCCACGCCTCGTAATTTTGTGCCATCATTTCGGCGGTGTTTTCCTTGATCTTTTTGTTTTTGTCGGGATAGATGGGCTCGGAAATATGTATGGTGTACTCCTGAATGGGATAGCCGTCGGAGTCGAGCTTGTCCGTGTCCTGCATCGTGATAAAGCAGGGAAGCACGGGCACGTTGTTCTTTGCCGCAAAGTAAAATCCGCCGTCCTTTAAGGGCTTGGGCTTGCGGTAATTCCACCACATACTCTGCTCAGGGTAGATGAGAATAAAGTGTCCACCCGAAAGCAGAGTATCGACGGAGCTCATAAATTCTCGCATAACTCTTCTATTTGAGGAGAGAGGAAGAGTATTGCAATGTCGCATAAGGAATCCGAAGAATCCGGGGAAGGACGTATAATTGCCCTCACGGATAACACGGAAAAATTTACGCTTGTGCTGTGCCTGCTCCGAGCCGTAGTAGGCAAGCTGAATAGCAAAGCTATCGAAAGCGTTGAAGTGGTTGCAGGTTATAATTGCGCCCGAGTCGAGATTTTTAAAGTTTTCAATGCCGCGGATTTCCTTTACGATAAGCTGGCCGTCGCGGATCATTTTCATTCCGAATTTGTGGGCGCGCGCGAATGCAAATTTTGAGAGAAGTCGGGTCTTGAGCTTCTTTTGTGTGTAGTCTACCTCGCCCTCCTTTATCTGTCGGGACGGCGGGTCATCCTCAACGTCCTCGTCAAAACGTCCTTCGCGCTCAAACAGTTCAATTTTATCGAGTATCGCGCGGCGGTCGGCGGAGCACTCGCGTTTCTTCATTCTGTAAATGAAGGTGTCGTATCGCTCGGTTTCCGCAATCGCAGTCGCAAGAAGTCTGTCGGCGGACTCCTTGTCGCGAGTCTTCATTTCGTCGGTGTGATTTTCAAGCACTGCCTTTATGTCGTCATACACCTCGGTCATCTTGGCATATTTCCAGAAAATATCTCCGTACATACAGTCGGAGTAGTGCCAGGGCTTTGACACCATAATATAGTGAATTATTTTGAATTCCTCGGCGGGGTAGGGGATTTCACCTATCATTTCGGTGTTCCATCTCTGGTCGAGGAAGAAGACCCTGTCCTTACAAATGACGTTTAAGTAGTCCTCGTCCTGAGTTACTATGAAGTTATACACGCCGAGAAGCTCGATGAATTTTTCAAGCACGCGTATCTCACGGAAAAGCTTTGTATTGATAAGAAGCAGGCCCGCATTGAAGAATTTGTTTCGGTCAATGCCGATATTTTTCTCAACGTACGTGCCGTAGGTGTCGACCTGCACCATTGCCTGCTCGTGGCACGCGCCGACGAGATTATCACCGATATCCGTCATATAAAGCTCGGAGATGTCGCCTTGAACGACGGTGTCGCTGTCGATATAAATGACCTTGTCAAGCTGCGGGAACATATCCGCGATAAAAAGTCTGTAATAAGTGGTTTTTGAATAGTAATCGCGGATAGGAAGCTTCTCCGAAATGGATTCAAGGTAGCTTGAAACGTCGTCAAAGGTAACCGTGAAGTTCTCGTTTTGCAGATTGAGAACCTTCGCCTTCATTTCCTCGGTCGCGGTGGTGCTGAGCACGTGAATGTCGTAGAGGTAATCCTTCGAGGCGTTCTCTATCATTGATTTCAAAGAAACGATAGTATATTTAATAAACGCGTCGTCGCACGCGTAAAATATTGGCACTGTAATTTTGTCGTTCATAATTTGTTATCCTCTTTTTTGAACCGTCAAATGTAGTATCGAATACTATTTTACCACATAATGCGCGTTTTGTCAATACCTGGGCTGTTTTTTAAATTTTTAAGGCTGTTTTATGGCTGAAAATGAGAATTGTTCTCAAAAGTTATTGACTTTTTAGTGCCTCGGTGGTATAATTTCTCGTATATTATACAAAAGTTTTATAAATTCAAAATAAATTGAGGAAAATAATGGCAAAGGTTTATAATACGGCAGGCAAGAGAAGACTTGTTGAGCTTTTAGAGAATAACTCCGAGAGTCAGTTTTCGGTTGACGAAATATGTATTGCGCTCAACGGCAACCTATCAAAAAGAAGCTCTGTGTACAGAAATCTCGCGGATCTCTGCGCGCAAGGAAGAGTTGGAAAATTTCATAGCGAGAGCGGATACGTTTATCAGTATACGGGCGGCAGGGACTGCTCGAAGCATTTTCACTTAAAGTGTACAAAATGCGAGAGGATCGTGCATCTTGAGTGCGATATGGGAGAGGAGCTTACGGCACATCTTATGTCGCATCACGGCTTTTTTGTGGATAGCGGTAAGAGTGTTCTTTACGGCGTTTGCGGCGCTTGCGCGGAGAAATAAAATGAAAAAACTGATTTTAATAATTTTAGCTCTGTGCATACTGTCGGCGTCGTTCTCTCTTGTATCGTGTGATGCGGCGGCCGATGGCGCGGAAAAGCCGACAATCGTTTGTTCGATATTCGTGGAATATGATTTTGTAAAGAATATCGTAGGAGATGCCGCCGAGGTAATTTTGCTCCAGAAAAACGGTGTGGATATGCATTCATTTGAGCCGACCGCGAAAAACATTCTGGATATCGCTCACGCGGACGTGCTCGTAACACTGGGCGGTGCGTCGGACACGTGGGTTGAGGGTGTGCTTGCAAGTGCGGAGGGCTCGGTTGTCAGGCATATTCAAATATTCTCATTTTGCCGACTTTTGCACGAGGAGACTCCCGATTCAATGCGGGATCACGGCCACGGCCACGATCACGATCACGACCACGGCGAGGGCGGATTATATGACGAGCACGTGTGGATGTCGCCCTGCAACGCAAAGAGCATAGTTTCGGGACTCTGTCGCGAGCTTTCCGTGATTTTTCCCGAGCATAAAAACGAATTTGAGGCAAATGCGGACGGATATATAGAAAAGCTTGATGCCCTGGATGAAGATTTTCGCGGACTTAGTCTTGAGGACAAGCCGTTTATCGTGGCGGACAGATTCCCCTTTTTGTATTTTGCCGACGAGTATGGGCTTGATTTTCTCGGCGCGTTTCCAGGTTGCTCAAGTGAAACACACGCCTCGTTTGAGACTCTCGTTTATATGATCGGCGAGGTAGAGAAGAGGGGCGCGAGCAGTATTTTTATAACTGACGGCTCGAGTCTCGGAATTGCCGAGCGCATCAGTGAGGAAACGGGCGCAAAAATATATGTTTTTAATTCGGTTCAGAGCATTACGGATGCCCGACTCGAAGAGGGGATAGGGTATCTTGAGCTTATGAAAGAAAATTTTGAAATTTTAGCGGAGGCATATAAGTAATGCCGTTTATTAAGGATAAAAGACTGAAGATCTCGGGCGGGAAGAGAATTCGTCCCGACGGTAATTTCGGTAATTATAAAAGAAAAAATCCCAAGAAGAAGGTCGTGGAGACGGAAAAGAGCCGAGAGAAGCTTATTTCGGTAAATGCTCTTTCTATGTCCTATGACGGTCGCGAGGTGCTGGGAAATCTCTCGTTTGAGATATTTTCGGGCGACTATCTCTGTATTGTCGGAGAGAACGGCTCGGGTAAGTCCACTCTTGTTGACGGGCTTCTCGGATTGAAGCGGGTTGACAGTGGAAGCATTGAATATACAAACGGTATAACAAAGAAAAATATCGGCTTTCTTCCCCAAAAAACCGAGGTCCAGGTAGATTTTCCCGCGACTGTTACGGAAATAGTGCGCTCGGGTTGTATGAGTAAGGGAATGTGGGGCTTGTTTTTTACGAAGGAAAACAAGGCGCGCGCCTTTAAAAATATGGAGAAGCTTGGCATAACCTCAATTGCAAAAGCATCCTTCCGTGAGCTTTCGGGCGGTCAGCAGCAGAGAGTCTTGCTTGCGCGGGCACTCTGCGCGGCGGATAAAATGCTCGTTCTTGACGAGCCTGTAACGGGCCTTGATCCTAAGGCAACGAAGGATATGTACGCGCTTATCGAGGATATTAACCGTGAGGAAAATATGGCGGTCGTTATGATAACGCACGATATTCCCGCGGCGGTAAGCTATGCGACAAAGATCCTCTATCTTGGCAAGAACAGATATTTCTTCGGCTCAACTGAAGAATTCGTTGAAAAGTACGGCGCGAAATTCGGAATTTGCCGTTGCGGAAAGACGGCGGATATCCCTTACGGCGACGGCAATGCTTACAGATACGGAGGTGGCGACAGATGACACCCAATGTAATTTTTGTAAGACTTATGGAGTATTTCTCCTTTTCGTTCGTGCGCTACGCCTTTGTGGTGGGAATTCTCATCTCACTTTGCGCATCCTTGCTCGGAGTTTCTCTGGTGCTTAAAAGATATTCAATGATCGGCGACGGACTTTCGCATATCGCCTTCGGCGCGGGTGCGGTGTCGGCGGTGCTTGGCGTTACGGGTATGGCGATAACTTTGCCTGCAACGGTTGCGACGGCGGTGCTTCTGCTCGTCGGCAGATCAAAAAAGAAGATAATGGGAGACTCGGCTATCGCGATGCTCTCCGCAGGCTCGCTTGCGCTCGGTTACCTTCTTTTGAACCTTACGGGCACGTCGACGAACCTTTCGGGCGACGTTTGCACCTCGCTTTTCGGCTCGACGAGTATCCTGACGCTCTCGCGCTCGGACGTAAATCTTTGCCTTGCGCTTGCCGTAAGCGTAATTTTTGTATTCGTATTTTTGTATAACAAGATATTCGCGGTAACGTTTGACGAAAGATTTTCTAAGGCAACGGGCATCCGTGTCAACGTCTATAATCTTATCGTCGCAATCATGTCGGCGGTGGTTATCGTCATAGGAATGAAGCTCGTCGGCGCGCTTCTTATCTCTGCGCTCATCATTTTTCCCGCGCTCTCCGCTATGAGAGTCGCCAAGAGCTACAAGGGTGTAATTATCATTTCTTCCGTGATCGCCGTGGTGTCTGCGGTGGTCGGACTTCTTCTCGCACTCGTGCTTGAAACACCCGTAGGCGCGGGAATCGTGTGCGTGAATATTATTTCGTTCGGCGTGTGCGCGGCAGTTGGCGCAATAAAAAGAAAAATTAAAATTCAGGGGCTCGCATGAGCCCCGAAGGGATAAAAATGCAGATTGACAGAATAAAAATAGCAAAAGCAGAATATAATGATATCAAGGCAATCGAGGAAATATATAACGAGGCGTTTCCGAAATATGAGAGAAAGCCGTTTTCCATAATTCTCGGTCATAATGAATCGGGGGCGGGAAGTATACTTAAGATTACGCTCGACGGTGCGCTCGTCGGATTCTTTTTCACGTATTTCTACCGCGATTTCGCTATGGTGGATTACTTTGCGATTCAAAAGGATTATAGAAATCAAGGTATCGGCGAGATTGCAATAGGTCTTTTGCGGGAAGAATATCGAGACAAGAGAATATATCTTGAAATCGAGGATCCTGACAGTAGCGAAATGGCGGAGCGAAGACTCGGCTTTTATAAAAGATGCGGATTTTTGCAGGCGGGAACGTACGTGAATTTGTTTTCGGTCGATATGGAGCTTTTGACTCTGGGAGATTTTCCTGTAAGCTTTGAGGAATATTTTGCGCTTTACGTTTCGATGCTCGGGGAGAGTCGTGCTGTGCGTAACGTAATCGAGAGAAAATAAAAATAAAAACTTTCAAAAAAGTATTGACAAAGCAATGTTTGAATGGTATAATATATTGTACAATCGCGAAGGGAAGTCTCCGCGTGATGTCCAAAATGCCGGAATGGCGGAATTGGCAGACGCCCGGGACTTAAAATCCCGTGCTACGAGAGTAGCGTACCGGTTCGAGACCGGTTTCCGGCACCATTTAAATATCGCGGGGTAGAGCAGCTTGGTAGCTCGTCGGGCTCATAACCCGGAGGTCAGGAGGTTCAAATCCCCTCCCCGCAACCAAAAAGAACAGGACACCGAATGGTGTCCTGTTCTTTTTGTATACCGAAAACCACCCGCTAAGCGGGTGGTTCGAAAGAGGCTTTTGCCGTTGAACAAAAACACCTTCTATGGTATAATTGAAAGCGGGTCTAGCCAACCGCAAGCAAAAACACACATAGAAGGAGGTCAATTATGAAGATTGACACTAATAGTATAGCACATACCACGTGGAATTGCAAGTACCATATTGTATTTGCGCCAAAATATCGTAGACAAGTGATCTACGGGAAGATAAAAGGTGATA
>JAZRDO010000020.1:0-9402 GCA_045660325.1 Eubacteriales bacterium | reverse complement strand
AATTCTATGTTTGTAGGTGACAGCGCGAACAAACCTAACGGTGTGATTTACCGTTATTACAAATGCGCCAGTGCCAAACGCCACGAATGCGACCGCAAGGCAATTCGCAAGGATTGGATTGAAGACAAGGTTATCGAGCAGATATCCGCTTGGCTGAACAACGATAAGCTTCTCAGTGATATGGCTGACGATGTGATGGCTCTTCTGAATGAGGATGACGAAATGATCCTCGCGCTTGAGGCTCAACTCAAAGAGGTTCAATCCTCAATCGACAACATTATGAAGGCTATCGAGAAAGGCGTTGTCACTCGCACGACAAAAGCACGCTTGGAAGAGCTTGAGACAGAAGAAGAGAAAATAACTTTGAACATCAAACTTGAGGAAGCCAAGAAACCGAAGATAACGAAGGACTTCATTCTGTTCACGCTGCATAAGTTCCGAAATCTTGATCTCCGATTTGAGAAAAATAAGGAACGTTTGATTGACGGACTCGTCAAGGCAATTTTCGTTTATGACGATTATATCAAACTAATTCTCACCTTCGATGACAAGCCGATAAACATCCCCACAACCGATGAAATTGAATATATGGCAAATAGTTCGGACATCCAATCGTCCGGGTCACCAAAACACAAAAAGGAGTGGATTTTCCACTCCTTTTTTGTGTTTTAGAAGAACTTACCGAATCGAACCCGCTTGCATTCGCACCGCGAATGCGATACGATGTGCGCAGGATAAATTTTGTGTGAAATAAACATTGGCGCACATCTGGGTTCAGATTCCCGGATGGAGCAACTAAGGAAAATATGCAGTGGAGCGAAATGTTCTCTTGATTTGACGCATTTGATGTTGCGGAAGCAACGCGACGAATCCGAGTAAGAGTTGTCGGCGTTAGACGACTCTGCTCGTGTGAGAATGCTTGCATTCTCACTGTTCGGTGCATTTGATGTCGACGGAAGTCGACGCACCGAATGTAGGTTCAGCTTCCCGGAAATGTTACTTATCACAAAGGGCGGTTCCCCGCCCTTTTCTTCTTATTATTTATTCAACCCCTCAACAAACTCAATAAGCTCATTAAATCCGCCGTTTTGATACTTTGTGATGTCCTCGCCCGACTTATTGATAAGGCAATCGGTCAAAAGAAATGTCTTCATACCAAGCTTCTCGGTTATCATATCCTCGCCGACGTCGTTGCCGACCATAACGCACTCCTCGGGAGAAAGTCCCGTCTTTTCAAGGATTTCGAGGTAATATTTGATATTTGGCTTACAGTAATGCGAATTTTCATACGTTGTGATAAGCTCAAACATATCCAGAGCAAGTCCTGCCCACTCGCATCTCTGATGAGTTGCGGTTGCGGGGAAAATAGGATTCGTCGCGAGGATTATGCGAAGGCCCTTCGCCTTTACGGCATTTATCACGTCAATCGCACGCGGACTGTACCCACAGCTCTTCTGCACCTCGCAGAATTTATTTTCATAAAACTCGTCAAAATCCTCAGTTCTATTTAAAATATCCGCGCCAACAATACCCGAAAAGCACTCCCAGAATCTCTCCTCGTTAAGCTTCTCGCCGTTATTGGTTATCATCGCCTTCGTTCCCTGCCAGATACCTGCAACAAGAGCATTGGGATCATATCCTAAGGGCGCGAATTTTTTTGTTAATCCGCCGAAATACGCGGCAATAAAAGTATCCTGATCCATAGGAAGCAGCGTTCCGTCAAGATCAAAAAGAACAGCTTTAATTTTGCTCATTTTTACGTCCTCATTTCAAGAAAAATCTTATAAGCTTGCCGTATTTTTTCTCATTGTACGGCTGATATCTCATACCGAGATCCATAAACGTCTTTTTATCTACAATGCTCTTTTTATGGCTGAAGGCATCAAAGCCCACCTTGCCGTGATATGCACCCATACCGCTCTCGCCGACACCGCCGAAGCCCATTTCATCGGTCGCCAAATGGATTATCGTATCATTCACACAGCCGCCTCCGTACCGTGCGCCCGAAATCACCTTGTCTATATTCTTTTTGTTCTCGGAGAAAATATAGAGGGCCAGGGGCTTTTGCTTATCATTGAAGCTCATAACAAGCTCATCGAGATTATCGTAGGTAAGAATTGGAATGATAGGGCCGAAGATCTCCTCACCCATAACCGCGTCGGTGTACTCGACGTTATCCATAACTGTCGGACAAATCTTTTGAGCCTCGCGATCAAAATTACCGCCGAACACGACCTTCTTATCATCTATCAAGGAAACTATTCTGTCAAAATGCTTTTTGCTTATGATCTTGCCATAGGTATCATTCTCAAGGGGATTCTCTCCGTACTGCGCCCGAATCTCACGGATAACTGCATCACGAAGCTTATCCTTTATACTGCTATGGCATACAATATAGTCGGGAGCTACACAGGTTTGTCCGCAGTTTATAAGCTTACCAAACACGATTCTCTTTGCTGCAAGGTCGATCTTCGCGCTCTCGTCAACTATACAGGGGCTCTTTCCACCAAGCTCAAGCACACAGGGAGTAATATGCTCCGCCGCGCTTCGAAGTACTACCTTGCCTACGCTCTGGCTACCGGTAAAGAAAATAAAGTCAAATTTGCAATTAAGCAGGTGGGAATTCTCTTCTCTTCCGCCCTCAATGACCGAAACGAATTTTTCTAAGAAGCACTCGCCCAAAATCCTTGCAATAACGCGTGAGGTATTTTCAGAATATGCCGAGGGCTTGATGATCGCAGTATTTCCCGCAGCGATCGCGTTCACCAAAGGAGACATTGTAAGCAAGAAGGGGTAATTCCAAGGGCTCATAATAAGCACGTTGCCGTAAGGCTCGGTTACCACAAAGCTCTTTGCGGCAAACTGCGCCAGAGGTGTCTTAACCTTCCTTCTCTTTGCAAATTTATCTATATTTTTAAGCATGTACGAAATTCCCGACAGAGTCATGCCGATCTCACACATAATACTCTCAAAATCGCTCTTTCCGAGGTCAGAATGAAGTGCGTCGAGGATTTCCCTCTCGTGCGCCTTGATGCCCGAATAAAGCGTTTTCAGCGCGTTCTTGCGGAATTTTATATCCCTCGTCTCGCCCGAAGCGAAATATTCGCGCTGGGAGTTTAATATTTCATTTATTCTTGAAGCATCCATTTTCCGCACCTCACTTGAAAGATATAAATATTATAGCATAAAAAAACGCGTTTGTAAATATTTAAAGCAAAGCAAAAACGGCGGAAAATCCGCCGTTTTTAATATTATCTGTTAAGAATCAATTTTGTAAGTGTGGTAGGTTCAACGATCTTGCCGTCCTTGTATACTCTCATATTACCGGATGCGATCTCATCAATAAGAATAACCTCGCCGTTATTATAACCGAACTCAAACTTGATATCCCAGAGATCAAGTCCGATTTCCTTGAGGTCGTCGGCAACGATCTTTGTGATCTTGAGTGTCTGCTCCTTAAGACTTACGAACATTTCCTCTGTCATAACCTTGAGAGCAACAAGGCCCTCGCCTGTTACGAGCGGGTCGCCCTTTTCGTCGTTCTTGAAGGTACATTCAACGTAGCCACCTTCGAGGGGTGTTCCGTCCTTAATGTACTCGCCGTATCTGCGGATAAAGCTACCCGTAGCAACGAGACGGCAGATTACCTCAAGACCTCCACCGCCAAGCTCCTTACCGAAGCATTCTGCGGGAAGCACCTCCATTGTAGCGTCCTCAATGTTTGCAGAAACGTAGTGAGTCTTAATGCCCGCGGCACGAAGAAGCTCGAAATAACGCACCGAGGTCTCAAGATTTGCCTTTCCGATACCTTCGATTGTAAGACCTACTGTGTTTTCGCCGGGATCGAACACGCCGTCCTTACCCGTGCAGTCATCCTTGAACTTAAGCAACACATTGCCGTTTTCAAGAGCATAAACGTGCTTTGTTTTACCGGTATAAACCTTTTTCATAGCATTCTCCATTCCGCTGTAGATACAGCACAAAATTCGAAATTTTTATAACAAATATATTTTAACATTATTTTCCTCATTTGTACAGTACTTTTTATAAAAAATTTTATACAAATATGTCGAAATTTATTTTCTCAATACTGTATTTTAACACAATTTGCGGAAAAATGCAGAATATTGTATCAATTCATACATCAAAAATGGAAAAATATATAAAAGGTCTTGTAAATTATTCTTTTTTGTTGTATAATAATTTTATACAAGTAAATGCAAGGAGTAGAAGTATGCCTACAACAGACGTAAGAAAGATCAAAACTAAGGATAATAACCTTTATCTCCGAGTTGCAAAGGGACATTTTGCTACAAACCATTCCCACAGTAATTACTATATCGACGTTTCCGCGCAGAAATCCCGTCTCTCCGAGGCAACTGCGGTTGCTCGTGAGCTTTGCCGAGACTACAACTACACAACTCAGGTTATCGACACAATTCTTTGCCTTGACGGAACCGAAGTCATCGGAACCTGCCTTGCAAACGAGCTTGTACAAAACAATTTTATGAATCTCAACGAACATCAAACGGTCTACGTTGTAACCCCCGAGATCACAGGCACGTCCCAGATCATGTTCCGCGATAATATTATCCCCATGATCCGCAACAAGCACGTATTAGTCCTTGCGGTTTCTATCTCCTCGGGCTATACAGCAAAGCTTGCTATTGATGCTATTAAGTACTACGGTGGCGAGGTTGAAGGCGTTTCCGCGATATTCTCTACCACAAATTTGTGCGCAGGCTATCCCGTAAACTCGGTATTTAACCCCAACGACCTTCCCGACTATTTCGCGCGTCCCTCTCACGAGTGTCCTCTCTGCAAGCGTGGAGATAAGATCGATGCGCTTATGAACTGCCACGGCTATTCCAAGCTTTAAGTCGGGACCAAAAACTTTCTTGAAAGAAAGGTTCTGGACTCCAAAGAACTTACCCAAAGCATATATAAACGGTGAGAAACAATTCCTCACCGTTTTATTTTATCAAAAAAGTTTCGGACTCCAAAGAACTTACTCTAATTAAAAAAAGAAAACCGCCTGAAAGGCGGTTTTTTATTCTTTTATAAATATCTTTATATCTCCCGTAGAGGTCTTGATCTCACATTTTCCGCCCTCGGTAAGCTTTGGGTAATCGAGCCTTCCCGTGCTTGTTTCAGCTGAAATTACTTTATTTGTAAGGAATGTGCCCTTCACGTCACCCGTTGAAGTCTTGATATACACCTCCGCAGCATCGCAAGCCTCAATCGTTACGTCTCCCGTATCCCTCTTAATAGAGAATTTACCGTTTGCCACAACGTCGATCAAATTGATCTTACCCGTATCACCCGTAGAAGTGAGATTATTACACTTAACGCCCGTCACAACGGTCTTCCCCGTAGTAACCTCAATATTGATATCGCCAGTATTGACGTTTGCAAGCTCTATCTTACCCGTAGAAGCCTTTAGATCAATATTGCTTGCGCTAATATCCTTGAGCTTAATATCACCCGTTGAGCAATGTATAATAATATCCCCTTCGGTCTTCGCGCAATACGTTACGTCAGCCGTGCTTCCCTTGATATCCGCGCTTGCAAATTCAAACTGATTTTGCACTGAAATATCACCCGTACTTGTCAAAATTTTAAGAGAACCGTACTTACCCGCGGGAATATATACCGTGATCACAGGTATCTCAAGTTGGAAAAGCGTGATATGATCGTACCATTTTCTCGTATCGCTCAGCTTGATCTCAAGCGTTCCGTCATTAACTGCAACGGTATGCTGCATATTCTCCGCTTCCTTTGAAACTACGCGCACCTCGTCTTCGGAGGACGGAAGGAACGTTATTTTCGATATGTCCGTATAAATATAAATATCGGTAAATTCCTTATCAACGATATGCTCGTTCATTACGTATTTTACAGTAGATAACATATTAAAATCCCAGCGAATAAGCGACATTGCGGTAACAAACACTGAAGATCCCGCAACTATAAGCGCAACCGCTACGATAAGCCAGATCATTGTCACCTTCTTCATTTCGCATCTCCCCTTCTTATAAATAATTTCTTTATACCGATCGCGATCTTTTTCGTAAGCTTGACCGCGCCATTCGTTGCCGCATGACAGCTGAAGAAGGTAAATATCGCAAGTCCCGCAAGCACAAGTCCGCAGCCTATAAATACTAATCCGTAAACAGGATTATCAACCGCCATTATAACCATACCACCGACGGTAAGTCCTATTGATGAAGCGGCAAATGACACGAATATCGACCACGCTACGATCACAAGCGCCCACAAAACAATATAAAGGGATAAAATCACGGCGAATGCGGCAAGACCAAGGGACAACCATATCGGCGAGCCTAATACAATAAGCACAATTTCCCACGCCTTAAGCTTTCTTTTAGGCTTCACCTTCTCTTTTACAAGCCTTTGCAAAGGATAATCCGCGATTATTTCTTCAACAATATTGTCAACGGAACCGATCTCGGCTACCGCATCCTCCTCGCTTATTCCGTCTTCTATTTTATCGTCTATTATTTCACTGTAAAATGCCAGCTTCTCCTCGACGTCACGACTCGGCAATCCCTCAAGAGCTTTACCAAGCTCGAGCATAAATCTTAATTTAGTCATTCGTCGTATCCTCCTTTGCCACAAACTCGTATATTGAAATAATTTCCTTCCATTCCGCCATAAATTCACGGAGTCTCTCCATTCCCGCATCCGTTATGCGGTAATATTTGCGAATTCGACCATTATGCTCCGCGCTTCTGACCGTCAACATCTTCGCATTCTCAAGTCGCTTCAAAATAGTATACAGGGTTGACTCTGAAAGCTCAATGCAAGGCTTTACGTCTTTTATGATCTTATATCCGTAAGATTCTTCATTTTTTATTGCCGCTAAAACACACACGTCCAGCAGCCCTCGCTTTAACTGAATATCCATATGCCATACTCCTCCTTACATAATACATCATATCACGAAGTATTGCTTTTGTCAATAGAAAAATATAAAAATACAAAAAATGCCCCACAAAAATGTAGGGCAATAAATTTATTTAACAAGCTTAATTTTACTGTCGCCTATCTTATCAAATTCTAACCTTATTTCGTTAGAATAACACGCGAGATAGGTATTATCCATTTCGGAGTACCCCATAAGTACAATTTCAATATAAATAGCGCGTCGGCTATCGCTTATGTTTTCAAACAATTCCTCGGGCAAAAGCACGGTCTCCTGTGTATTATACTTAATCTTAGCCTTAAAATGACCGTCTACGGTTACGGCATACTTGCTATCAGAAAAGCACTCCTTGGGGATCTCCTTTAAAACAAACAAGCCATCGGTAGAAAAATATGACTCATAATCTTCGGTAGGCTCTCTATACGGCACGTTTCCGATCATGGTCCAATTATAAGCAACTATCAAAACCGAATAATTTTCGTAATTCTCTCGACTTGATTGAAGAAGAAAATCAGGATCCCAACCGTATGCAACTTCAAATTGCACGTAGTCGGTATAATATTTGAGCTTGTTCGTTTTTACACCAATAAACATAGAAGGTATTTCACCAAAATACGAATATCCCGTTTCAAACCTATAAAAAGAGCAAGCGGACATGGAAAAGCAAAATGAAAATATCAGCAACAGCGAAATAAATATTGAGAAAAATCTTTTCATTCTATTTATCCTCCTTATGTTCAACTATAACCTGATTCGTTAAAAAGCTTGTGTCATATATAATACTATCCACACTTTCAAAATTGTTTATCAAATTTTACAACCAAAAAATCATCTTCCCATTTTGCATTGTCACCAAAGACTTCGACTATAAGAGAAATGTCTAAATTCCATGTTGAAACGATATATAATGCGCCCGAATATTTAAGCACCCTCATGCACTCATCTTTAATAGCATCCCATTGAGAATAAATATGAGAAAATGCATTGTATAAGATTACTGCCTCAAACGAATTATTTGAATAGCTCATTTTGGATGCATCCATTATCTCAAATATGACATTATGCGGTAAATTATCAGACAATCTACTATCATCAATGTCAATACATGAAACACTATTAGCATAACGTGAAGCAGAAATTGAGAAATCTGCACACCCGCAAGCAACCTCAAGAATTTTTTTATCTTTTATATCAGAAGATATCAATCTAGCAAGTTTATCAGTCTTTTTCATACAATGCATCTCCCAAATTTAAAGTTTAGCTAACAGTTATATTATATCATAACATCCCCAAAAAGTAAATAGAGCAACAAAAAAATCCCCTCGAAGGACGGCGTAAGGGATGCGACGCGAAGCGTCAGGGAGTGCGTGGGACGTAGGGTGCTGGACTCGAACAATGCGACAAGGTTCGAACACTACGCGTTCTCGCCGCGAGTTTTCTTGCGAAAACATCGCCCCTGTAGCATCGCGGAGCGATGCGCAGGGTGGAGCGGAACGAGGACAGGAGGAGGGAGCCAAACAAAAAACCCGAGGCTATTGCCTCGGGTTTGTTTGGCTCCCCCTGCTGGACTCGAACCATGCGACAAGGTTTGCTCACTACGTTCGCTGCACCGAGAGAATCGCAAAGCAATTCTCTCCCCTGATGCTCCTTGCGGAGCGCAATGTGTAACTACGCCTCAAGTTCAACAAGAGAAAACAAAAAGCAAAGGGTACGCGATTGCGTACCCTTTGCTTTTTGGCTCCCCCTGCTGGACTCGAACCAGCGACACCCTGATTAACAGTCAGGTGCTCTACCGACTGAGCTAAGGAGGAATACACTCTCCGTCTCACCCTTTTGGGTGATTGGAGTATATAAATTGAAACAGCTAAATCGTGTTGACTTAGCTGTTTGTGTTGGCGATGAGCTATCTTCCCGGTCCGTCGCCAGACAAGTATTGTCGCCTCAGCAGAGCTTAACTTCTGTGTTCGGAATGGGAACAGGTGGACCCTCTGCGAAAAAACACCAACTATTTGTCCGATTTTCTCGGACTTGTATCAGCAATGAACTATCTTCCCGGTCCGTCGCCAGACAAGTATTGTCGCCTCAGCAGAGCTTAACTTCTGTGTTCGGAATGGGTACAGGTGGACCCTCTGCGAAATATCACTGATTCTATGGTGCACCTCCAGGGATTCGAACCCGGGACCCACTGATTAAGAGTCAGTTGCTCTACCAACTGAGCTAGAGGTGCATTTCCCTAAAAGTACCTTCCATCGAAAAGGAAAACAAAGTTATGAGATTCGAAACCGAAACTCAAACAATGAACCATATAGAACTAAGTTCTAAAGGAGGTTCAAGCCCTCGGGCTATTAGTATCAGTCAACTGAACACATTACTGTGCTTACATCTCTGACCTATCAAACTCGTAGTCTACAAGTGCCCTTACTCATTCTGGATGATGGGATATCTAATCTTGAAGC
>JAZRDO010000019.1:0-129260 GCA_045660325.1 Eubacteriales bacterium | reverse complement strand
TCATGTAGTTGAATTCAAGGAAGGAAAGACCCTTCTCCATTCTCTGCTTGTAGCATTCAGCAGAGAGCATTCTGTTTACGGAGAAGCAAGCGCCAACCTCACGGAGTACGTTTACGTAGTTGAGATCGAGGAGCCAATCCGCATTGTTTACCATGATCGCCTTGTCATCGCCGAACTCGATAAATCTTTCCATCTGACGCTTGAAGCACTCGCAGTTGTGCGCGATGGTCTCAGTCGTCATCATCTGTCTCATATCGGTTCTGCCGGAGGGGTCGCCGACCATAGCCGTACCGCCACCGATAAGAACTACGGGACGGTTGCCCGCCATCTGAAGTCTCTTCATTAAGCAAAGCGCCATGAAGTGTCCTACGTGGAGGGAGTCAGCAGTGGGGTCAAAGCCAATGTAGAAGGTAGCCTTGCCCTCGTTTATCATATTTTTAATTTCGTCCTCGTTTGTTACCTGTGCGATAAGTCCGCGAGCGACGAGCTCTTCATAAATCTTCATTTTTTCTTACCTCGTCCTGAGATTATTCCTGCTCGATAAGAGCGATGTTAAGCACCTCAAGGTCCTTTGTCGCAACGGGGGCGGGACAACCCGACATAAGCTCGCTTGCATTCTGTACCTTGGGGAATGCGAGTACGTCGCGGAGGCTGTCAGCCTCGCACATTACCATGCAAAGACGGTCAAGACCCATACCTGAGCCGCCGTGAGGAGGTGCGCCGTATTTGTATGCTTCAACAAGGAAGCCAAACTTTGCTTCGATTTCCTCGGGTGTAAGACCGAGCGCCTTGAACATCTTCTCCTGAAGCTGCCAGTCGGTAATTCTGATAGAGCCGGAGAGAAGCTCCGTGCCGTTGAGTACCATATCGTAGCACTTTGCTCTTACGGATCCGGGATCGGATTCGAGGGCGGGAATGCACTCCTCAAGAGGCATTGTGAAGGGATGGTGCATAGCATCCCAGTGCTGTGTTTCCTCGTTCCACTCGAAGAAGGGGAATTCTGTGATCCAGAGGAAGTTGAACTTGCCCTCGGGGATCATATCAAGCTTTCTTGCCACAATCTGACGGAGCGCGCCGAGTGTGGGAAGAACTACCTTGTTCTTGTCAGCGCAGATGAGCATTACGTCGCCGCGCTCAAGGTTAACTGTCTTATAGATTGCATCAAGCTCCTCGGGAGTCATAAACTTAGCGAAGGAGCAAGCGGGAGCTTCGTCAACCCATCTTACGTATGCAAGACCCTTGGCACCGATTCCCTTTGCATGCTCTGTGAGCTTGTCGATTTCTTTTCTTGTAAGAGTAGCCGCGCCGCCCTTGGCAACGATGCATCTTACGGAGCCGCCCATCTCAAGCGCGGACTTGAATACAACGAATTCGGAGGACTTAACGCACTCGGAAATATCCTGAATTTCAAGACCGTATCTTGTGTCGGGCTTGTCTGTGCCGTACTTTTCCATAGCCTCGTGGAACGTCATTCTCTGCATGGGAGTTTCAACGTCAAGACCGAGAACCTCCTTGAAGCATCTCTTGATGAAGCCCTCGTTCATCTGCATAATGTCTTCCTGTGTTGCGAAGGACATTTCAAGGTCGATCTGTGTAAACTCGGGCTGACGGTCAGCGCGAAGGTCCTCGTCGCGGAAGCAACGGGCGAGCTGAATGTATCTGTCAAAGCCGGAGAGCATAAGGAGCTGCTTGTAGATCTGGGGAGACTGGGGGAGAGCGTAGAAGCTTCCCTTGTGGATTCTTGACGGAACGAGATAGTCGCGCGCACCCTCGGGCGTGGACTTGATCATCATAGGTGTTTCAATCTCGTAGAATCCGTTTTCGTAATAATATTCACGAGCTACGCGGGCGATCTCGTGGCGCATTCTGATGTTTCTCTGAAGCTCGGGACGGCGGAGGTCGATGTATCTGTACTTGAGCGCAACCTCGTCCTTGACCTTCTTTGTGTCGCTTACCTCGATAGGAGGTGTCTGCGCCGCGGAAAGCACCTTTAAGCTCTCAACGTAAATTTCAATGTTACCTGTTGCGAGGTTACGGTTCTTTGCGCCCTCGCCTCTTTCTCTTACCGTACCGTGTACGCAAAGAACGTGCTCCGCGCGGCAGGAGAATGCCTTTTTGAATACTTCTCTGTCGGTGTTTTCGTCAAACGCGAGCTGAACCATACCCGTTCTGTCGCGGAGGTCGATGAAGATGAGAGCACCGAGGTCTCTCTGTCTCTGCACCCAACCCATAACGCAAACCTTCTGTCCTATTGCGGATTCGGGAACCTGACCGCAGTAGAAGCTTCTTTTGTCATTGGAAGTTAAAAATTCTGCCATTTTATTTTCATCCTTTCGGTAAATTTCTTTTTATTGATCAAAACGGAGACGCCTTGATCGTGTATGCGCTCGCGAGCGCTTCTTCAACAAGCGCGTTGAAATCAAGCTTGTTTTCCTCGATAAGTACCTTTTCAAGCACGGGACGAGTCTTGGGATGCTTGGGTGTGAATACCGTGCAGCAGTCCTCATACGGCTCAATGGACGTTTCAAAGGTGTTGATCTTTCGGGAAATATCAACGATCTCCTCCTTGTCCATACCTATGCAGGGGCGGAAAACGGGGAGAGTCGCCGCGTTATTTGTAACGACGAGTGCCTCGGCGGTCTGGGATGCAACCTGACCTAAGCTTTCACCCGTGATAAGACAGGTGCAGCCGTGATCCTCACCGACTCTCGACGCGATCGCCATCATATATCTTCGGAGAAGGAGTGTGAAATAGTCCTCCTCGCAATGCTTTACAAGCTCCTCCTGAATCTTTGTAAGAGATACTACGTGAACGTAAATGTCTCCCGCATATTCGGAAACCAGCTTTGCAAGCTTTATAACCTTTTCTCTTGCAAGCTCACTTGTGTAGGGGTAGGATTCAAAGTGGACCGCCTCAATACAAAGTCCTCTCTTTGCCATCATATAGCCTGCAACGGGGGAGTCGATACCGCCCGAGAGGAGAAGAAGTCCGCGTCCGTTGGAGCCAACGGGCATGCCGCCCGCGCCGCGGAACTGTCCTGCGTGAACGTAAGCCGCAGTCTCGCGGATCTCGACCTTAACCGTAACGTCGGGCTTGCGAACGTTTACCTTAATGCGACCGTTCATCTCATCAAGTATCTCGCCGCCGATAAGCTCGCTTATCTTCATTGAGTCGTACGGGAAGGTCTTATCACTTCTCTTTCCCTCAACCTTAAAGGTGGATTTGCCCTCAAGGAACTGGGGGATATATTCTCTTGTAATTCTCTTTATGTCCTCAATGTCCTTCTTACATTCAGCTGCTCTGCCGACCGCCGCGATACCGAAGGTCTTTCTTGCTGCCTCGAACATTGAATCTATATCGCAAAAATCGTCGTCGGGAGATATATATATCGTGCTCTGCGCTCTGGTGATAGTGAAATTACCGAATGCCTTCGCCTTCTTTTTGAGCTGCTTGCAGAGCATATCCTCAAAGTATTTCTTGTTTGCGCCCTTGAGAACTATCTCGCCGTATTTACAAAGTAAAATTTCTCTCATAAAAATCCTTAATTTTCTTATTAGCCTGAAGCTTTATAAAATTCTTAATCCTTGAAGGAATTCAAAAATTTTTAAAGTCCTTAATTCTTGTAATAGTTAGGGAAAAGCTTTTCCCATACCTTCATACAACCGATCGTGTCGGCAATAGAGGTGTGAGCAACGCCGTCCCATTCAATACCGAGAGCCGCCATAGCGTCGGTCAATGACGCGTGGGTAAGCTCGGGAAGATGCTCGTGAGCGTAGCGAACGAATTCGTTTGCGCAGCATCTTGTCTTCTCACGGAGAGCGAGCATTTCCGCCTCGGTGTCGTAAATGTATTTGATGTGGCTGTAGTCGGTGGATACGCCGTACGCGATAAGGTTGTCGCAATTCTCAAAAAGCTCCTTGATCGTGGGAATAAGCTCGTCAAGCTTGGGAGAATTTTCAACCATAGCGGGTGTGATGCCGTGTATCTTTTCAGTTTGCTTCCACTTCTTCTTGAATGCGGGCTTTACAAGTGTGTCCATGATCACTTTGCCCGTCGCGTCGGTGATCGAAATGGAGATTATCTCGTCGTGATCGTAAACGCCTGTAAGCTCGAGGTCAAAGAAAAGAACTCTTTCGCGGTCGTAATTGTATTCCGCGTTTCTGTAAAGATCACCCTCGGCGCGTCTCTCGGCGAGATCCGCCTCGTAGCAGGACTTACAGAGCTTTCGCTTGTAACGGATATCCTTGTTGCATTTAACGCAGTTGAGCGGAAGCTTTACTGCGGTCTTCTTGTCGTAGAAATAAAGTGTCGAGCCGTCGTTTCTGATCGTGAATGCTACGGGCTCTTCAACTACCGTGTAGTGCATCTGCAAGAGGCGCTCCTTTGTATAATAGGAGCAGGCGGCAGCGTTCTTTACGCTCATTCTTTCGATCTGCGTGCCTGACTCAAGCGTTCTCGTCTCGCGTCTTGCGCGGGGGAAATACCACTGCTCGGGCGGAGCTTCAACCACTCTTGCGGGATCAAAATAATATACGAGCGAGCCGTCCTCGGCAACGTCGTATGCCGCAGGGTCTCCGCTGGGCATAAGATGCATCTGAGTCAATATATTTCGTGTTAAGTAATTCTTCGCATCCGCCTCAGATTTGGTTACCTGGGGGATAACTGCGCCCGAGCGCAGCTTCATTGTGTTTCTCAATTTATGTTACCTCAGTCTTATAAATCTATATAATATAAATAAATATAAATCTAAATATACGTATTCATAATATTATAACATATCTCCTCTTGTTTTACAATGCCTTTTTTAAAAAAATAATAAAAAATACAACAAAAAAGACGGCGACTAATGGGTGAGGTTCTTAGCGGAGAATTTGCAGTTTGACAAAAGTCCAAGCATTGCATTTGATCGGTTAAATGAAAACAAAGGTAAATTCCAAATTCTTATAGCAAGCAAAAAAGAGAGAACAAATCGGTTTCATAGCCGAAAAGCTCTCTCTTTTTTTGTGAAGTTTTCGCTGACGCGAAAGTGAAGTTGCTTTGCAGTGAAGTTTGTGCTTCGCACAAGTGAAGTTAAGTTTTCCACTTTGCGAAGGGCAAAACTTCACTATCCGCAGGATAACTTCACTTACGAAGTAAACTTCACTTGCCCGAATGGGCAAACTTAGTTATGCGTGTTATCCTTAACGGAGAACACGCATATCGTCGCCGTCTCTTAAAGTCTCTTGATAATTTTTGTCTCCGCCTGCGAGAACGAGGAAATTTCAAAAATTCCAACGGTCTTTGAAAATTTTCTTTCGATCCAGCTCGGTTTTTTCTCAAGCGTTAAAAGGAATTTTTCATATTCCCCGCTCATATCGTCTTCCCTTCCCGTCAGCGCGAAAAATCGCGAGAAAAACACCTTCGATTCGTCGTAATCATCCTCAGTTTTATACCCGAAAACAAACACGATCTTATCTTCAATTACGTCGCGGATCGCCGACTCGCAAGCTTCGGGAGAAATGGGTCTGTCTCCCATTACGTTGTGCAATCTGCCGACCGAGAGAAGACACCCTTCATCGCTTACAAGAATGCTTATCGGGAGATTTTTGTTTATTTCATTCGGGAAAAATATTTCGGCAAAATCCTCGCCGCGCTCGTCTATATCGTATGCAACGCGCTGGGGAAATTTTGAAAATTTTCGTCTAAAAAAGCCGATTGCTTCCTCTATCGTCATAATGCAAAATTACTCCTTCCTGCCGTTTTTGTCGCCGTCGAGATATCTCTCGTAATAGAATAAATATTGCTGTGCGACACCCGCGTATTTGCCTAAATCTTCAGGAGAAAAGCCCTCGTCAAAGTACTTTTCAATCACTCTTTTTATCCATACGTCAACAGGAAACGCGTCGAGTCGTCCGAAGCCGAAAAGCAGCGTGCAGGCGGCCACCTTAGGCCCTACGCCCGAGATTTTGCAAAGCTCGTCGCTCGCTTCCTTCGTTGTGCCAAAATCCCTTATGGAATAAAGGTTTATCTCGCCGCTCGACACCTTCTCCGCCGCATCGTAAATGTACCTTGCGCGGAAGCCCATTTTAAGATCCTTGAGCCCTTCAATTCCGAGCGCGAGTACCTCCTCGGGAGTAGGAAAACGCGAGAAATTGCCAAGCGTCTCTCGGTGTGATCTCGGTGTGTGAGCCTCCATTCCGCGCTTTAAATTTTCATCTCCGCTCGTAGCGTAGCATAGCGCCGCGACAAGCTTTTTAATGCGGGGAATGTTGTTGTTTTGGGAGATAATAAAGGAGCAGAGCGCCTCCCACATTTCCTGCTTTAAGATGCGGATTCCGCTTGATAATTCTACCGCGGAGGCTAGGCTCTCATTTGTTGAAAGCGAGAGAATATCCTCGTTGATTTTTTCGTAATTTACGTCAAGCGAAAGATAGCTCTTCCATATTTTTTTGTATTCCTCAAGGGTGGAATTGTATATGTAAAGCGTGTCGCCGTCGGTCGCAAAGGACACGTATTTACCGTGCGCGACGCCCGCAAATTCAATCTCGTGTGCGCTATCCTCTACCCTGTCAAAGCGGAAGCTCTGACCGCAGTCAAATATTTTATTTATGTCAAAAAGCGGAGGAGTTTTGAGCCTTACTGACGGAATATCGCCGTTGGTAATTTCCTCAGCATAAATTTTTTCAAGAAGCATTTAAAAATATCTCCTTTTTCGAGATTTTATACTTGAATATTACATAATAGGTATGTTATAATAGACGTAGTATAATAATTATATTATAATTTTCGTCAAATTTCAACAGGAAATTTTTAAATAAGTATAATTGCAGGGAAGTTCTTGGGAGTCCCTTTATAAAAATTGTACTTGATTTAAGCTGATAAAAAAGAGAAAAAATAATATTTATTAAAAAAATAATTTAGGTAAGTTCTTGGGAGTCCAGAACCCTTCTTTCAAGAAGGGTTTTGGGAAAGAAGGGTTCTGGCGAAAGAAAGGTTTTGAAAAATGGAACAGATTTATACAATACCGGTCAATGAAGCATTTGAAAAATCGGCGGCTGATAAGGCTTGCGGATGCGCTTTTTGCTCACTTTACAGAAAGCTTGAGGCGGACGAGCTCGATCTCATTCTCGGCGCATCCATGATGGAGCCCGACGTAAGAATAAAAACGAATAAGCAGGGATTTTGCAGACTTCATTACGATCAGATGTTCGTAAGAAAGAACAGACTCGGAATGGCGCTTACGCTTGAGAGCCATCTTGACGAGCTTGCGGACGAGATTCGCGACAGAGGTCTCGGCGGCGGTATGGGAAACAAGCCCATTAAGCGCATAGGCGAGCTTGAGGATTCTTGCTATATCTGTAAGAGAATTGAGTTCAATTTTAAAAACATGATTGAGACAGCGGTGCTTTTGTGGAATTCCGATGAGAATTTTGATGCAAAGCTTAAGAGCCAGCCCTATTTTTGCCTTCCCCATTATAGAATGCTCCTTGCCGCAGGTCAGGCGCGCCTTAACAAGAAAAAGCAGCAGGAATTTGCAAAGATCTGCTCGGGCATTGTTGAAGGATATATGGAGGAGCTTGAGGGCGACGTAAGCTGGTTCTGTAAGAAATTTGACTACCGCTACGATGCCGAGCCGTGGTATAACTCCAAGGATGCCGTTGAGCGCGCGTTTAAATTCTTGCGCGGAGACATACACAATAAATAAGTGCAGAATGCAGAGTGCAGAGTGCAGAGTTGTAGAGGAACATTGTAATTATGATAGATTTACTTGATTTACATAAGCATTTTATATTAACACACTTAAAGGAGGGCGATATCGCCGTCGATTACACTATGGGTAACGGCCACGATACCGAATTTCTCTCAAAGGTTGTCGGCGAGTCGGGTCACGTTTACGCCTTCGATATTCAGCAGTCCGCGGTTGATTCTACTGCGAAAAATCTTAAAGCGGCAGGTTGCCCCGAAAACTATACCCTCATTTGCGATTCGCATCATAACGTAAAGAATTACGTAAATAGCAAGGTTAAGGCGGGTATGTTCAATCTCGGTTGGCTCCCCGGCGGAGATAAGAGCATAACCACTATGCGCGAGACCACAATGCCTGCAATTGAGGCGGCAATCGAGCTTATGGACAGGGATGCGATACTCAATATAGCGGTTTATCCCGGACACCCCGAGGGCGATGCCGAGGGCAAAATGATCGAGGAGTACCTCTCTTCCCTTTCCCGTCACAAGGTGTGCGCGACCAAGGTCAAAATCACGAACTCCCCCACGTCCCCCTATTTCTTTATGATCGAAACTAAGGCATAAGGCGGTAAAAAATATGAGTAATGCAAACAAATATCCCGCGTTTGAGGACACGGGGATTATAAAAAAGAAAATAAGAGCCTTGTCTATTATTGCGGTCGTTCTTACCGTGATATGGGCAGCTTGTATATCTACGATCCTTGTTTACAGTCTCGCAAACGGATTTGTTGATGACGATCCCGACTTCAGTAGCGGAGACGAGGAAAAGGATCCCCCCAAGGTGTATACTACCGACGATTATAATTATGCGGGTGTGATTACCGACGCGATGAAAAACGCTATCAATTCCAATTCCGAGGATTATCTCATTCTTATCAACAAGTCCAACCCCGTGGGCGAGGACTTTACGGTGTCCTCTCTCAAAAAGCTTGATACACAGTATACAACGGGCAAAAAGTCCATTGAGCTTGAGATGAACGCGGCGCTCGCTGCCGAGGCGCTTATGGCGGAAATGAGAGCCTGCGGATTTGAAGAGATCACAATTACGAGCGCGTACCGTTCGTACTCTTACCAGAAGAACCTCTTTGATAAGTATTTTGAGCAGGAAAAGGCGGCAAATCCCAATCTTTCCGATGCGAAGATCAAGGAGATCGTGCTTGGCTACTCCGCCGAGCCCGGTTACAGTGAGCATCATAGCGGACTTTGTCTCGACTTTATTACCTCGGGTATGAACGATCTCTACAATTACGGAAGCGAAACACCTAACAATTCCGCCGACCGCGGCTTTGCCGAGACCGAGGAATATCAGTGGCTCATTGAAAATGCTCACAAGTTCGGCTATATTCTCCGTTACCCCGAAAATAAGGTGAATGAAACCAAGTACAACTATGAATCCTGGCATTTCCGCTTCGTCGGAATCGATGCCGCTACGAAGATACATAATAAGGGCATAACCCTTGAATCTTACGTGAATTAATTAAAAATCCCGCAACAAGTGTTGCGGGATTTCTTTTGATCAGTAATAAAGTAAAGTGCAGAGTGCAGAGTTAAGAGTGCAGAGTTAAGGTGAATTTTCGGACGAGCCGAAAATTTCCATTCCAAATTATATCAACTCTATATTTTGCACGGTGCGCCTTGACTTGCGGGATTTCTTTTGATCAGTAATAAAGTAAAGTGCAGAGTGCAGAGTGCAGAGTGCAGAGTTAAGGTGAATTTTCGGACGAGCCGAAAATTTCCATTCCAAATTATATCAACTCTACATTCTGCACTAAAATAAAAAAGACTCGCTGGTGCGAGTCTTTTTTATTTGATTAAAGCTTAGCCTGGTTGATCTTGATACCGGGGCCCATTGTAGAAGCAACTACGCAGGACTTGATGTACTGACCCTTAGCAGCTGCGGGCTTAGCCTTGATGATAGCTGCGAGGAGTGTATCAAAGTTTTCCTGGAGCTTTTCAGCGCCGAAGGAAGCCTTACCGATGGGGCAGTGGATGATGTTTGTCTTGTCAAGACGGTATTCAATCTTACCTGCCTTTGCTTCGTTAACTGCACGAGCAACGTCGGGAGTAACTGTACCAGCCTTAGGAGAAGGCATAAGGCCCTTAGGACCGAGAACCTTACCGAGACGGCCGATAACGCCCATCATATCGGGAGAAGCGATAACTACGTCGAAGTCGAACCAGTTTTCCTTCTGGATCTTTTCAGCGAGCTCGAGACCGCCTACGTATTCAGCGCCTGCGTCGAGAGCCTTCTGAACGTTGTCACCCTTAGCGAATACGAGAACCTTTACGGACTTACCTGTACCGTTGGGGAGAACTACTGCGCCACGAACCTGCTGGTCAGCGTGACGGGAGTCAACGCCAAGACGAACGTGAACTTCAATTGTTTCGTCGAACTTAGCCTTAGAAGTCTGGCATGCGAGAGCCAAAGCTTCGTTAGAATCGTAAAGTCTGTTCTTTTCGAAGAGCTTTACGCTATCAGAATATTTCTTACCCATTTTAGCCATTTTCACATACCTCCCTATTATTCTTCAACAAGAACACCCATGGAGCGAGCAGTACCTGCTACCATGCTCATAGCTGCTTCGATGGAAGCTGCGTTGAGGTCGGGCATCTTTGTTTCAGCAATCTTTCTAACCTGTTCCTTTGTAAGCTTAGCAACCTTGTCCTTGTTAGGCTTAGCAGAACCGGACTCGATACCAGCTGCCTTCTTAATAAGAACTGCTGCAGGGGGAGTCTTTGTGATAAATGTGAAGGAACGGTCAGCATATACTGTAATAACTACAGGAATGATAAGACCGATGTCATTCTTTGTTCTTTCGTTGAACTCTTTTGTAAATACGGGAATTGCAACACCATACTGACCGAGGGCGGGACCTACAGGGGGCTGAGGTGTAGCCTTACCGGCGGGAAGCTGCAACTTGATGTAACCCATAATCTTCTTTGCCATGATTAAATTACCTCCAATAGTGGTTATTGATGCGGGAAATTCAAAAATTTTTTCCCTCCCACTTAATACGCGTTCTCACGCGACGTAAAAATTGCTTTTTACGGTTTTTATACTTGCGATTATTTCGATGCGTGAAGCTTAAGCATTGTCGCGTCAAGCTCAACAGGCATATCACGTCTGCCGCGCTTAACAAGAACCGTAACGATCTTAAGGTCGTCGGAAATCGACATAACCTGTCCGCTGTAGCCTTCGAACAAACCGCTGATAACGTCAACTTCATCTCCAACGTTAAAGGAGAGCTGAACCTTTACATCCTCAATGTTCATATCCTGAACTTCCTGCTCGGAAAGAGGAGTGGGGCGCGATCCGGGACCTACAAAGCCCGTAACGCCTGTAATGTTTCGAACTGCGTGCCATGATTCATCCGTCATGATCATCTTGATGAAAACGTAGCTGGGGAAGATCTTAACTTCTTCAACCTTCTCCTTTTCGCCGTCCTTCTGAATAATTGTCTCCACAGGAACCTTGATATCATAAATAAGATGACCAAGACCGCGGTTTTCAATTATTTTTTCAAGGCTTGTCTTAACCTTGTTTTCATAACCCGAATAAGTATGCGCAACGTACCATCTCAGGCCGACATTCATCTCGTCTATATCACTCATGATTCAATAACTCCGTTTTTAAATCAAGCTCTGAAGGATTTGATCCACTCAGCAAGTGCGCTGATGCCCTTACCGAATGCAATGTCAAGAACTGCTACGAGAATGATAACTGCTACGCAGATTACCATAACTACGAGGAAATTCTTGCGAGTCTGATCTGCAGGAGACCAAACTACCTTCTTCATCTCACTCTTAACAGAACGAAGGAAAGCTTTAAGCTTTACGCGATTGATAATCGCCAATACAACGCCTGCGATAATGATTACGCCGAGAACTGCGAGAGTAACGATAAGATTTGTGTAATCCTTCTCTTCGCCTTCTCCGTGATCGTGACCTGCATGGGGGTCAGCTGTTGTTGTAGTTTCGTCCTTCTTGGATGTTGTTGTTGTTTCTTCGTTTCCTGCTGTTGTAGTTGTCTGCTCCTCGTTGTTGTCGCCGCCCTCAACCGTTGTAGTTGTGGACTGTTCCTCACCCTGAGAAGGATCAACCTCGTCAGCGAAAACGCCTACTGTGAGAACTGAAAGAACTAATGCAAGAGACACAAGCAAGGCGATAAGACTTCTTTTGTTCATGATAGCCATTTCAATCACCCTCCGCTTCACTTTGTTTCTTTGTGAAGAGTGTGCTTGCGACAGAACTTGCAGTATTTGTTAAGTTCCAATCTGTCCGGATCATTCTTCTTGTTTTTCTTTGTGTCGTAATTTCTCTGCTTGCACTCTGTACATGCGAGAGTAATCTTAACTCTTACGTCATTAGCCATGATTTCGGCACCTCCCGTTTAAATTTTATTTGACAGAAAATCTGTCCGTGTACCTCCCTCTGTAAAGGGTTACCCGTATGCGCTTTTGGGCAACACAAAAAAAGCCTTTTTGCAGAGGTAAAGCAATTATAACATTTTTCAAGTTGTTTGTCAAGAGATTTTTTCAATATTTTTGTACATTTTTAACATATTTTTTCCTTATAATATATATTGACAAATTGCATTTTTTGGGCACAATATATAGAGTGCAGAGTTTAGAGTTAAGAGTGCAGAGTTAAGGTGGATTTTCGGGCGAGCCGAAAATCTCCGATTTAAATTATATTCAACTCTGCACTTTGCACTCTGCATTCTGCACTTATCTGCACTCTGCACTAAAAAAAGAGCCTGCGCCGCAGGCTCTTTTTTATGTATTATTTTGCAAACGTTTCGATATAGTTGTCGATGCAATCTCTTACTATGCCGATCGCCTCGTCGCGGTCGAACATCGCCTTGACGCTTGTCTTCTTGTTTTCAAGCTGCTTGTATACCTTAAAGAAGTGCATAATTTCGTCGAAGAGGTGCTTGGGAAGCTCGTCCATAGACTTGATACCCTGGAACTGAGGGTCGGATACGGGAACTGCGATGATCTTGTCGTCGAGCTTTCCGCCGTCGATCATTCGCATAACTCCGATGGGATATACGCGAACGAGAGTCATGGGAATTATGGGCGCGGAGCAAAGAACGAGTACGTCAAGCGGGTCGCCGTCGTCCGCAAACGTTCTCGGAATGAAGCCGTAGTTTGCGGGATAGTGAGTTGCCGTGAAAAGCACACGGTCGAGCTTTAACATACCGCTGGATTTGTCAAGCTCATACTTGCAGTTACTTCCCTTTGAGATCTCAATTACCGCGTAAAAATCGTCGGGCTTTATAACTTTAGGATCGATGTCGTGCCAAATATTCATAGGTTACTCCGTTCTGCCGCGCGTTGCGGCTATTTTAATGTCTTTTCTTTTAAAAATTACTTGATATAGTCGAATTCAAAATCGTAAATGGAAACCGTATCACCCTCACGGCAGCCCTTTGCCTCAAGAGCCGAGAAAACGCCGCTCTTGTCAAGCACTCTCTGGAAGAAGTTGAGGGATTCGTAGTTCGAGAAGTTGATCTGTCCCATAAGGTTGAAGAGCCATTCGCCCTCGACAACGTACGTGCCGTTTACGTTCTTGATAGTAGTTTCCTTGCCGCCGCCAACGTAAGCGTCGCTATCGTCGTATTCGCTCTCGTAGACTGTCATAGGAGGAAGAAGCTTGAGTCTGTCGCCGACTCTCTGTACCATTTCGTCAAGGTTTTCGCCCGTGTATGCCGAAATGTACATCATCTCCCAGCCGTTGTCGTCAACGAATTTTTCAAACGCCTCGATATCAACGAGCTCCTCGTCGAGAGAGTCGACCTTGTTTGCGATGATCATCTGGGGGCGTGTTGCAAGCTCGGGGCTGTAGCGCTCAAGCTCGCGGTTGATAGTGATAATATCGTCTATGGGATTTCTGCCCTCAAAGCAGGAAATATCAACTACGTGAAGAAGAAGTCGGCATCTGTCAACGTGGCGAAGGAATGCATGTCCAAGACCTGCGCCATCGGATGCGCCCTCGATAAGACCGGGGATGTCCGCCGCAACGAAGCCGCTCTCGCCACCCGTGGAAACTACGCCGAGATTGGGAGAAAGAGTTGTAAAATGGTAGTCTGCGATCTTGGGCTTTGCGGAGGAAATAACCGAGAGAATGGAGGATTTGCCAACGCTCGGCATACCGATAAGTCCTACGTCCGCGAGCATCTTAAGCTCGAGAATGACTTCTCTCTCCTGTCCCTTCGTGCCGTTCTTTGCAAACATAGGCACCTGACGTGTGGGTGTCGCAAAATGACGGTTGCCCCAGCCGCCGCGGCCGCCTCGACAGCAAACGTAATCCGCGCCGTCGTCCTCGGACATATCGTGGATGATCTTGCCTGTTTCGGCATCCTTTATAAGCGTGCCCGCGGGTACGAGCACGATTATGTCCTCACCCGTCTTGCCGTGGAATTTGTTGCCTGAACCGTTACCGCCGTTTTCGGCTATGAATTTTCTTTTGTATCTGAATGCGAGAAGCGTGTTTGCGCCCTCGTCTACGCGGAATATGATATTACCGCCGTGTCCGCCGTCGCCGCCGTCAGGACCGCCTGCGGCAACGTATTTTTCTCTGTGAAAGGCAACCGCGCCGTTACCGCCGTCGCCTGCCTTGAGATATACCTTTACGTTATCAATAAACACGTTTGGTGCTCCTTTGTGTTAAGTGTTTGATTTTTCCTTGTACATTTTATAAAGTGCAAAGTTAAGAGTTAAGAGTGCAGAGTTAAGGAGGATTTTCGGGCGAGCCGAAAATCTCCGTTTAACATTATATTTAACCTTGTATTCACAGGCGATTCTTGAATCGCCCTTACGGGTTTCTTTTAACTCTGCACTCTGCATTCTGCATTCTGCACTTATTAGTTTGCCGTGCAACCGTCAGAATTCATCAATATGATCCTTCGTGAATCTTACGATCGCTGCTTCAAGATACTTTTTGTTCGTATCAAGGAATTTGTGAAGCTTTTCCGCCGAATCCTCGCCGTTTGAATGGGCGTTGAAGTAAGAGCGAAGCTTTTCTGCGAGCTGAAGCTCGCCCGCCGCGGCAAGATAGGCGTAGAATATGCCCGCACACTCGTTGCCGAAGGAAAGAAATCTCTTTGCCTTCTGTGTGTCGGCTCCGCTTTCGCTTATCTCGTAAAGCAGCTCGTAGCAGAAAAGAGTTCTTATCGCCGAAGGAATATTAATGTCGCTGTTAAAAAGGTCGCCAACGTAAAGCTTTTTGCCGCGTCTGAAGAGCGACATATATTTTTGCACCTTCACGCGAATATCCGAGAAGGTCAGCGCGTTTACGTCAATTTCCTTTCTTGTCTTTCTGTCATACAGGAAATAATTATGCTTCTGCTTTGTAAATTTCTTTGCGGAGTTGATTATGAATATAAACGCAACTCCCGTAGAAATGAGGGCTATACCAAGACCCATTACTCCGTATTTGAGCAAGGGATATTCAAGCCTTACGAATGAAAGACAAAGCATAAGAATTCCCGCCGCGATTATTACCGCCGCTATCTTGTACAGAGGAGTAAAATCCTCGGGCGGCATCGCGTTTTTATTCTTGTTGTCCATACCGTATTCTTTCTTTATTTGTCGTTTTCGTCGCCTCTCTCGCGAATTATGAGCTTTATGGGAGTACCAACGAAGCCAAACGTCTCGCGCAGACAGTTTTCAAGATATCTCTGGTAGGAGAAATGGAAGAGCTCGGCGTTGTTACAGAAGATAACGAACGTAGGAGGTGTAACTCCGATCTGAGTCATATAATATATCTTGAGTCTCTTGCCCTTGTCGGACGGAGGCTGTGTTCTCATAGTCGCCTCGCCGAGAACGTCGTTGAGCATACCCGTCGCGATTCTGAATGTCGACTGGTTGCGAACGTAGTTGATTCTCTCAAAGAGATCGTCAATTCTCTGCCCCGTCTTTGCGGAAACAAAGATAATGGGAGCATAGGGCATAAATGCGAGATGAGTTCTTATCTGGTTTTCGTATTCCTTAACCGTGGAATTGTCCTTCTCGATAGCATCCCACTTGTTAACAACGATAATGGATGCCTTACCCGAATCGTGAGCAATACCCGCGATCTTCTCGTCCTGCTCGGTTATTCCGCGCTCCGCGTCGATCATAATAAGACAAACGTCTGCGCGTTCAACTGCCATGTGAGCGCGAAGAACACTGAATTTTTCTATCTTGTCAAATACCTTTGACTGACGGCGGAGACCCGCTGTGTCGATCATGGTGTACTTGCCGTGCTTGTTTTCAAGGGGCGTGTCGATAGCGTCGCGAGTCGTTCCCGCAATGTTGGAAACGATAAGACGCTGCTCGCCGAGCATCTTGTTGATGATAGAGGATTTGCCCGCGTTAGGCTTACCGATTACGGCAACCTTGATAGAGTCGTCCTCCTCTTCCTCGTAATCCCAGTCGCCGAGCGCTTCAATGCAACGGTCGAGAATATCGCCCGAGCCCGTTCCGTGAACGGATGAGAGCGCGATGGGCTCACAGTCAAAGCCAAGCTCGTAGAATTCGTAGAATTCCATAGGAACTCTGCCTACGCTGTCGCACTTGTTGATACAGGGAATAATGGGCTTTCCGCTCTTTTTGAGCATAATGGCGATATCTCTGTCGTTTGCGGTAAGACCTGTGCGAACGTCGCACATAAACAGGATAACGTCCGCGTCGTCGATCGCGATCTGCGCCTGCATCTTCATCTGGGAGAGAATTATATCGTCCGTCTTGGGCTCAATACCGCCCGTGTCGATAACGATAAATCTCTTACCGCACCATTCGGTCTCGCCGTATATTCTGTCTCTTGTTACGCCGGGCTCGTCCTCAACTATGGAACGGCGCTCGCCGATAAGCTTATTGAAAAGTGTGCTTTTTCCTACGTTAGGTCTGCCCACTATTGCAATTATAGGTTTTGCCATTTATCTTCTCCTTATCCAAAGGGTGTTTTTCTTTTTATCCGAGCAAGAGGTCGCGTATAAATTTTCCGCCGTCATTCGATGCGGGAGATACTCTCACTCCTAATTTTTCACTTAAATCTTCGGGTGTCATATCGTCAAGGAATATGTCCTCGCCTGCGCGGAGCATATTCTCGGGGAAGAAAAGAGCCTCGCCCAAGGCTTTACCTTCAAGCTGCTCCGAGAGATCCTTGCCCGTAAGCAAACCTGCCACGGTTATGCTCTCTCCGAAAAAGTGATTTATAATTTTGTATACGTTGATCTTAAGTCCGTCCACCTTGCCTTCAAGCATTCTTGCCATATCGGAAATTGATCCGTAAGCTGCAACGCCCGTTGCTATCGAGATCTCTCGGGGCAATTTTGCATCGGGCAAAAGCTCGTCGATATAGTCGAGCTCGTATACGAACTCGTCGGTCATGGACGTGATCATTCCCACGCCGTTTTCTATCTGGGAATAGCCCTCGTAGTAGTCCTCGTCGGGAAGCGGAAGCTCCGCCTTGAGGTAAAGCTCGTCAGCGGCAAAGAATATTCTGTGACCGCACTTCTCTACCATTTCGCGCGCATATCCGTCGACCGTTTCAATGATCGCCCTTGCTTCGTCCTTGGTGTAAAGCGTTAAGGGGTAGAGCTTTTCTCGGAATTTCGTAAGACCCGCGGGAACGATGGAAACGCTCGTCATTGCGGGGAAAAGCTCGGAGAGATCTCTCATGGAGCGGAGAAGCTCCTCGCCGTCGTTGATGCCGCGGCAAAGAACGATCTGTCCGCAAAGAGAGATGCCTGCGTCGGCAAGTCTTTTCATATAGGAAAGCACCTCACCCGCGCGCTTGTTGTGCATCATCTTAACACGAAGCTCGGGGTTTGTGGTGTGTACCGAAATGTTTATGGGAGATATGTGCATCTCAATGATGCGGTCGATATCACGCTCGTGTAAATTCGTAAGCGTGATGTAGTTTCCGTGCAGGAACGAAAGACGGGAATCGTCGTCTTTAAAGTAGAGAGTCTCTCTCATTCCCTCGGGAAGCTGGTCGATAAAGCAGAAAATACATTTGTTATGACAGGACTGCTTTTTGTCCATAAGGGGTGTCTCAAATTCAAGACCGATATCGTCGTACTGCTGCTTTTTGATATTTACCGTGTATTCGTTGCCGTCTCTTGAAAGCAAAAGCTCAACCTTAGTATCGGTAAGGAAGAATCTGTAATCAAGCACGTCGCGTATCTCACGCCCGTTGATTGAAAGGAGAAAATCGCCTGCAGCTATGCCGTTTTTCTCGCTGCGGCTGTGCGGCTCAACTCCTGTTATTTTTACCATTTTAAAATCCTTTTATATATTACTTTTTGAGTGCGATTGCACGCTTTGCCTTCTCGGCAATGTTTTCCTTTGTAAGTCCGTATTCCTCAAGCAAGGGCTTTACTGCACCGGATTTACCGAACTTGTCTTCAACGCCGACTCTCATCATAGGCACAGGACATTCCTCGCAGAGCACCTCTGCAACCGCCGAGCCGAGCGCACCGATAACGTTGTGCTCCTCCGCTGTAACGATAGCGCCGGTCTCCTTTGCCGCCTTAATGATAATGTCGCGGTCGATGGGCTTTATTGTGTGAATGTTTACAACTCTTGCACTTATTCCCTCTGCCGCGAGAAGCTCTGCCGCCTCAAGCGCGATAGAAACCATAATGCCCGAGCCGATAATAGTTACGTCCGTACCCTCACGGAGCGTTACGCCTTTTCCAAGCTCAAACTTGTAGTCGGGACGGTCGTTGATCACGGGAACTGCGTAGCGTCCGAATCGCATATAGAAGGGGCCGTACGTCTGCATAGCCGCTTCAACCGCCGCTCTTGCCTCAACCGCGTCCGCGGGATTGATAACAGTCATACCGGGGATGGTTCTCATAAGCGCGATGTCCTCAAGACACTGGTGTGTAGCACCGTCCTCGCCAACCGTAATACCGCCGTGTGTTGCGCCGATCTTTACGTTGAGATGAGGGTAGCCGATGCTGTTTCTTACCTGCTCGAATGCGCGTCCTGCCGCAAACATTGCAAACGAGGATGCGAACGTCATCTTGCCCGCCGCCGCAAGACCTGCAGCTACGGTCATCATATTTCCCTCTGCGATACCGCAATCAAAAAATCTGTCGGGGTGTGCCTTTTTAAACAGGCCTGTCTTTGTAGCCGCCGCAAGGTCCGCGTCAAGAACTACGAAATCATATTTATCTGCCAGCTCTACGAGCGCCTTGCCGTAGGCTTCTCTTGTTGCTATATTCTCTGCCATAGTCTCTTCCCCCTATTATAAAAGTGCCGAAAGCTCTGCAATAGCGATATCTCTCTGCTCGTCGTTGGGAGCGGCGCCGTGCCAGCTCACCTTGTTTTCCATAAAGGAAACACCCTTACCCTTAACTGTATTCATAACGATCGCAAAGGGCTTGCCGCTGTTTGCCTTGAACTTTTTAATAGCGGATTCAATTTCGCAAAAATCGTGTCCGTTAATTGTTACGACCTCAAAGCCGAACGCCGAAAGCTTTGCCTCAAAGGGAGCGGGATTCATAACCTCGGATACGGGGCCGTCGATCTGAAGACCGTTGTAGTCGATAATAACGCAGAGGTTGTCAAGCTTGTAGTGAGAAGCAAACATACAAGCCTCCCAAACCTGCCCCTCCTCGCTCTCGCCGTCGCCGAGAATAGTATAAACTCTGTAATCCTTACGGTCGATCTTGCCCGCAAGTGCCATACCGCAAGCTGCGGAGATGCCAAGACCGAGCGAGCCCGTCGTCATATCAACGCCGGGAATGCCCTTCATATCGGGATGTCCCTGAAGTCTGGAATCAATCTTTCTGAGCGTCAGAAGCTCTTCCTCGGGGAAATAGCCGCGGAGCGCGAGCGTGCTGTAAAGCGCGGGAGCAGTGTGTCCCTTCGAGAGAACGAATCTGTCGCGATTCTCAGCCTTGGGATTTTCGGGATCAATATTCATAGCCTCAAAATAGAGGTAGGTTATCATATCTGCAATAGAAAGTGAGCCGCCGGGATGACCGCATTTTGCCGCGTGCGTGGAATTGATGATTCCGAGACGAACCTTCGTCGCGATCCTTGAAAGCTCTGAAATTCTTGTGTTATCCATAAGTGCCTCCGTCCGTTAAATAAAATTTCAAATGCACATAGTTATTCACATTACATTTTAGCATATTTTCCTTTACTTGTCAACAATATATGAATATTATTATATTTATATTTATTGTTCAAATCAGTTGAAATTTCGTTCATTTTGTGTTATAATAATTATGAATTACGAATTTTTAAAAATTTTTCAAGAAAGGCAAAAAATATGCCACGGTTATATTCTACCCTTCCGAGCGTTGAAAATCCTAAAAATATCGCTTGGATAAACCTCGATAATTTAAAAAACAACTATAAAAAGCTCGCTGCCTGCTCTCCTGATAAGCGTCATATTTGCGTTATTAAGGCGGACGGCTACGGTCATGGCGCGAATGAATGCGCCGAGGCGCTTCTCTCCTGCGGATGCGACTTCTTCGCGGTTTCCTCTATTGAGGAAGCGACCTCTCTTCGCCTCTTCCTTCGAACGATAACACACGAAGAAAACGAGCCCGATATTCTTATTCTTGGCTTTACTCCCACAGAATACGCGGCGCGTCTCTCCGAGCTTAATATCATTCAGGCGGGCATCTCCTTTGGCTATTGCTTGGAGCTTGCCGAGTCCGCAAAGCTTTCGGGCGTTCGCGTAAACGTCCACATAAAGCTCGACACGGGTATGAACCGAGTTGGATTCGTTTCCCACAGCGACAAGGATGCAGATAGCACCGCAAGAGATATTCTTGAAATTTCAAAGCTTAAAAATTTAAATATTACGGGTATGTTCTCCCACTTTGCAAAGAGCGATGAGGACGAATCGGGCGCGGACTTTAATCATACGGAAAGACAGTATTCCCGCTTTATGGCAGTTAAAAACAGACTTTGTGAGGCAGGCTTTGATATCGGCTTTTGTCATATCTGCAATAGCGCGGGCAATGTAAAATATCCCGAATTCCAGCTCGACGGCGTGCGCCTCGGCATTATGCTTTACGGCTATAATCCTATTGAAAATATGGAATTTTCTCTTGAGCCCGTAATGGAGCTTCAGAGCCTTATTTCCCATATTCACACAATGGAAGCGGGCGAGGAGCTTGGCTACGGGGGAACGTTTATCGCCGAGAGCAGAAGAAGAATCGCGACGATCCCGATCGGCTACGCAGACGGATTTTTCAGAATGTATAAGGGATCATTGGTGCAGATAAATACTCGGAGCGGTAAGTATATTGCAAGACTTGTCGGCAGAGTTTGTATGGATCAGTGTATGGCGGACGTAACCGATATTCCCGATGCCGAGCCGCTTGACCGCGTTTCCATGTTCGGTTATGAGGCGGGCACTCTTGAGACTATCGCGAAAAATTCGGGCTTCCTTGAATATGAAATCGTATGCGGCATCTCATCACGAGTTGAAAGAAGATATATTTCGGGGGAAGAAAAATGAGCCGCGCGGTAATTTTTGATCTTGACGGCACATTGCTCAACACCCTCGGAGACCTTTGCGACAGCGTAAACTTCGTGCTTGATTCCTACGGATACCCTAAAAGAAGCATCGAGGAGGTCAACTCGTTTATCGGCAATGGTGTCGGCGAGCTGATACGACGCGCGCTCCCCGACGACGCGCAGGATAAATTTGACGAGGCTCTCGCTCGCTTCAAGGAATACTACGGCGAGCATTCGGACATAAAAACTCACGTTTACGACGGACTTTCCGAAATGCTTATAAAGCTTCGCGCGGACGGCTACAAAATCGGTGTCGTTACGAACAAGGTGGATTTCGCGGCGAAATCCCTTTGCAATAAATATTTTGGATCTCTTATAGATATCGCGATCGGCGACAGAGCGAGCTTTCCCCGAAAGCCCGCGCCTGATAGCGTGTTTGAGGTCATGAGCTATCTTGGTTGCGACAGTGCGATCTTCGTCGGCGATTCCGACGTGGACGTAGCAACCGCAAAAAATTCTTCTCTTCCCTGCGTCTGTGTTACCTGGGGTTTCCGCGACCGAGAATTTCTTGAAAAATGCGGAGGCGAGCTTTTCGCGGACAATGCGGACGAGCTTTATGAAATTATAAAAAAGATATAAAGGAGCGCTTTATGAAGCTTCCCGAAAAATTCAAGGAAAGAATGTTAAGGTATGACGGCGTTGATGCCGAAAGACTGTTTTCTTACCTTGAGAACGGAGATGCCCAGCGTGCATTTCGCGTAAATAATATAAAAATATCCACCGAGGATTATCTTAAAATAAATCCCATCGGCGCTACGCCGATTCCCTTTGCGGCAGAAGGGTTTTATACGGATGATACAAAGGTAGGCGGACTCCCCCAGCACCACGCGGGAATGATATATATGCAGGACCCGTCGGCTATGATAACCGTCAAGGCTCTCGATATAAAAAAGGGCTGGCGCGTGCTTGACACCTGCGCTTCTCCAGGCGGTAAAACGACTCAGCTTTCGGCGGCAGTGGGAGAGAGCGGCATCGTTGTTTGCAACGAATACGTTACGAAAAGATGCCGAATTTTAGAGGAAAATATCACGCGTTTGGGCTGCAGAAATACGGTTATTTTAAATCTTGATACAAAATATATCGCAGAATTCTACCCCCAAAAATTTGATTTGGTGCTTTGCGACGCGCCCTGCTCGGGCGAGGGAATGTTCCGTAAAAACGAGCTTGCTCTCTCGGAATGGTCGCCCGAAAACGTCGAAATGTGCGCCGAGCGACAGATGGAGATTTTAGAGAATTGCGCTAAATGTGTTGCTGATGACGGCTATCTTCTCTACTCAACCTGTACGTTTTCGCTTGAGGAAAACGAGAAAAACGTCGATAGCTTTCTTAATTCTCATCCCGAGTTTTGCTTGTGCGACGTGAGTGAAGCCGTAAAAAATCACACGGCGGACGGCATTTGCTTTGAGGGCTGTACACACGATATGACCTTGACGCGCCGTTTCTATCCTTATATTTCGGACGGCGAGGGTCAGTTTATCGCGCTTATGAAGAAGACCGAGTCGACCATAAGCGAAAAATCCATTCGCCGCGCGGACAAAAAAGCACGAGACGGTAAGGGCAAGCCGCAGGCGGCGACTCTTGAGGCGATTTCCGTAGTAAACAAATTCATTGCGGATAATCTTTGCGGTGTCGAGCACTTAAAGCCGTTTGTCTACAACGACAAGGTGTATCTTTGCCCCGATATAGAGATCATGCCCTTCGGCGTATTCTCGGCGGGCGTTCTTGCGGGCGAGGTCAGAAAGGGACGACTCGTTCCCTCGCACCATCTCTTCTCCGCGCTCGGTAAAAATTTCAAGAATAAGATCGAGCTTGGACTTGACGATCCCCGCGTAACCGAATACATAAACGGATACGAAATTACAGTTTCGGATGCGCCGAACGGATTTGGCGTAATTACCCTTTGCGGTGCGCCTCTCGGCGGAGTCAAGGTTTCAGGCGGCGTGTGTAAGAATCATTATCTGAAATAAAATAAAAAAGACAGAGAACGTACTGTTCCCTGTCTTTTTTTATATGCAATTTCAACTTTTCGCTCTCATTTCAAGACGCTGTCTTCTGCGCTCGCGCTTTCTTTCGATATAGCTTATCGCATTACGAAGAACGACCTTGTCGTTTTCGTGAGTAAGATAGCTTTCGGCAACCTCCAGCGGTACCCACTCAACCTCTGCGATCTCGCCCTCGCGAGGGATAGCGTTAGTATATTTGCTGTAAGCCAAGAAATAAACGACCTCTTTCTTCACTCCGGGCATAGGGCTGTAGAAAACGTTATGTCTGAATTTTTCGTGGATATGTATTCTTATATTAGTTTCCTCGTGCACCTCGCGCTCCGCCGTCATTTTTTCACTTTCGCCGGCCTCAACGTGTCCCTTCGGGAAGGATCTGTGTCCGCCGCCGACGTGCTTTATCATAAGAATGTGCGCTACGTCCTGCTCGTCAAAATGAATTACGAGCGCGCCGCAGGATTTTTCAAAAGTCATTTTTCTTACCCCCAACAAAAACTGCTTTTCTCTCGGAGAGGGGTTTCTCCCCGAGAGAACTGTATTTTAATTATCTTTCTACTTCTTCCATTATGAAGGCTTCAAGAATATCGCCTACGCGGATATCGTTGAACTTTTCAAGACCAACACCGCACTCGTAACCCTGTGCAACCTCCTTGGCGTCATCCTTGAATCTCTTAAGAGAGGAGATCTTGTCTTCAAAGATAACGATACCGTCACGAACGACTCTGATCTGAGAGTTACGTGTGATCTTACCGTCAAGGATGTAGGAGCCTGCGATAGTGCCGACACCGGGAACGTGAATTGTCTGTCTGACTTCGGAATGACCGAGAAGATTTTCACGGAACTTGGGTGCGAGCATACCCTTCATAGCTGCTTCGATTTCTTCGATGCACTGGTAGATTACTCGGTAGGTTCTAAGGTCAACGCCCTGACGCTCTGCGGAATCAAGAGCCGCCTTGTCGGGACGAACGTTAAAGCCGACGATGATCGCATTGGATGCTGCCGCGAACATAACGTCGCCTTCTGTAATACCACCCGCTGCGGAGTGAATTACGCGTACCTTAACCTCTTCGTTTGTAAGCTTTTCAAGAGATGCGCGAACTGCCTCTGCAGAACCGCCAACGTCTGCCTTAACGATAACGTTAAGCTCCTTGACGCCGTCGGAGATCTGTGCGAAGAGGTCGTTGAGGTTTGCTCTCGCGTTTGCGCGGAATACCTCCTCCTTTGCCTCTGCCTTTCTCTGATCTGCGAGTGTTCTTGCCATTCTTTCGTCCTCAACCGCTGCAAAATCATCACCTGCGGAGGGAACCTCTGCAAGACCGATAATCTCTACGGGAACGGAGGGAGCAGCTGCCTTTACAACCTTACCGTTGTGGTCTGTCATTGCTCTTACACGACCAACCGACGTGCCTGCGATAACGATATCGCCGTTGCGGAGTGTACCGTTCTGAACGAGAACTGTTGCAACAGGACCGCGGCCCTTGTCAAGCTTAGCCTCGATTACTATACCCTTAGCTCTGCGGTTGGGATTAGCCTTAAGCTCCTTAACCTCTGCTACGAGAAGCACGTTTTCAAGAAGATCCTCGATACCCATTCCTGTCAATGCGGATACGGGAACGCAGATAACGTCGCCGCCCCATTCCTCGGGAATAAGATCGTACTTTGTAAGCTCCTGCTTAACCGCATCGGGGTTAGCTGTGGGCTTATCCATTTTATTGATAGCTACGATAATGTCAATACCTGCCGCTTTCGCGTGGTTGATGGCTTCTACTGTCTGGGGCATGATGCCGTCGTCAGCCGCAACTACGAGAATAGCGATATCAGTTGCCTGCGCGCCTCTTGCACGCATAGCTGTAAATGCTTCGTGTCCGGGGGTGTCAAGGAACGTAAGATCCTCGCCGTTTACACGAACTCTGTAAGCACCGATGTGCTGTGTAATACCACCTGCTTCGCCGCGAGTTACGTTAGTGTGACGGATCGCGTCGAGAAGGGACGTCTTACCGTGGTCAACGTGACCCATAACGCAAACTACGGGAGCGCGGGTTACAAGGTTGTCAGGAGTATCCTCTTCCTCGTTGAAGAGCTTTTCCTCAATTGTAACAACGACTTCCTTGGACGGAATTGCGCCAAGCTCGTCGGCAACGATAGCCGCTGTGTCGTAGTCGATTGTCATGTTGGCAGTTACCATCATACCGAGAAGCATAAGTCTCTTGATGATCTCGCCTGTTGTAACCTTAAGAAGAGCCGCGAAGTCGGAAACCATAATCTCCTCGGGGATAGAAACCTGAAGAGGTGCCTTCTTTACGGGAGCTGCGGGAGCCTTGGGTGCGTTCTTCTTGTTGTTCTTTTGCTTGAAGTTTTCCTGACGGCTCTGGTTCTGCTGCTTCTTGAGCTTCTGGTTGCCGCCGCCCATATATTCTCTTGCATCCTCGGATACGAAGGTGTCAAGCTTTTCGTCGTACTTGGAAAGGTCAACAGAGTTAGTTCTCATATCAACGATACGAGCCGCGCCCTTCTTCTGTGTGCCGTCTCCACCCTTGGGTGTCTGCTCACGAACGATATGCTGAGGCTGGAACTTTTCCTTGGGAGCGGAAGGAACGTAATCGTCCTTATCCATACCCATGTTGCCTCTCTGATTGAAGGGCTTCTGCTGAGGCTTCTTGTCGTCGCGTCTGTCTGACTTGGGCGCGCCGAAGCTGGGAGCCTTTGCGAATCTGTCAAATTTATTCTCATTATTTTGGGGTCTTGCCTCGGGTCTTGTCTGAGGTCTCTCCCCTCTTGTGTCGGGTCTTGCATCGGTTCTCTGCTGAGGTTTTTGCGCGTTTTTGTCGAACTGAGGCTTGCCGTCTCTTGCGGGACGGTGATCTGCGGGCTTGCTCTCCGCGTTACCTCTTGCCTGAGCCTTCTCTCTTGCAGCCTTTTCGATCGCCGCAGCGCGAGCGATTGCCGCCGCCCTGTCAACTGTATTCTGGGGCTTTGCGGGCTCTGTCTTGGGCGCGGGCTTTACCTCGGGCTTTGCTTCTGCCTTGGGAGCAGGCTTCGCCTCGGGCTTTGCTTCCGCCTTAGGAACAGGCTTCACCTCGGGCTTTGCTTCCGCCTTAGGAGCAGGCTTCACCTCGGGCTTTGCCTCTGCCTTGGGCGCGGGCTTAACCTCGGGAGCTGCCTCAACCTTAACCTCTTCGGCAGTAGCCTTGGGCTTTGCGGGCGCCTTATTTAATTTAGAGGGGATATAGGTTACCCCGTCAATATAGTCATCGATGCCCTGGATCTGATTTCTCTTTGTGATCGTGTTGAAAATAACGTCGAACTCGTGAGAGGAAAGAGCCTTCTGACCCTTTGCGTCAAATCCCTTCTCGGTCATAATGTCCGTTATATCCTTGTTCTTCAATTCTAAATCCTTTGCAAGCTGATTGGTTTTGATTTGAAGTTTTACTGCCATACGGTTTAAAGTCCTTTCATAATAGACAAAAATTGTTGATTAATTTTTCTGTATCTTGTTTTCGACGCCTCGGCACATATCACGTCCGATTATCGCTACCGCCGCCGTCGCGCTCTTTCCTATCGCCGCGCCTAGCATCTCGCAGGTAGCATCTATCTGTATGCGTCTTATATTGTAGAACTCACATTTGTTTGTAAGCTTCTTATGTGTGTTTTCACTTGTGTCGGAAGCCTCGATAAGCAAAAATTCCTCGGGATTGAGCACCTGCTTTTTCTGTATGTGCTCAATTATCATAGGGGTGCCCACGATAATTCTTCCGCTTTTTTTGGCTATGCCTATCATTGACAAAAGCTGCTTTATATTTTCCATATCCGTACCCGTGGCGGATCAGTTTTCCGCGGATTCGAGCGATGCTTCCATTGAATCGTAAACCGCATCGGGAATGCTTACGCCGAGCGCGTTGTCGATTCGCTTGGATTTTCTCGCTTTTTTAAGGCACGTGGACTTAGGACATATATACGCGCCGCGGCCCGACTTTTTGCCTGTGAAATCAAGGGAGATCTCGCCCTCGGGATCACGTACCACGCGCAAAAGCTCGCGCTTGGGTTTGTGCTCGTTACAGCCGAGGCACTGTCTTTCGGGAATTTTCTTGACCTTCTGCATAATGAAACCCCGCCTTATTACAATTTATATTCAGATGTCCTCGGGAAGGGGCTTTTCTGCGCCTTCGGCGTTGATGTCGATCTTAAGACCTGTAAGTCTTGCCGCAAGACGAACGTTCTGACCTTCCTTACCGATTGCCAAGGAGAGCTGGTCGGGAGAAACGATTACGCGGCAGAATCTTTCATTGATCATCTCGGCGGAGATAACGGATGCGGGAGAAAGTGCCTCGCAAACGTATTCCTCGGGAATCTCGTTGTACTTGATAATATCTATCTTTTCGCCGCCAAGCTCGTTTACGATGCTCTCGATTCTCATACCGTGAGCGCCGATACAAGCGCCGACAGCGTCAACGCTTTCGTCTCTGGAATAAACGGAAATCTTTGTTCTGGAGCCTGCCTCACGGGAAACACCCTTGATAACGATAATGCCTTCGGAGATTTCGGGCACCTCAAGCTCGAACATACGACGAACGAGACCGGGGTGAACTCTGGAGAGAGTTACAAGCGGGCCCTTAAGCTCCTTGTTAACTTCCTGAATGAATACCTTGATCTTATCGTCAACGTAGTATTCTTCACCGGGGATCTGCTCGCTCTTGAGAAGAACTGCGCGTCCTGTGCCTGTGTCAACTACGATATTGCCTGTTTCACGGTCAACCTTGAGTACAGTAGCCGTGATGATCTCGCCTCTCTTGGACTCATAAGCCTCCTGCATAGCCTTATGCTCACCCTCGCGGATGCCCTGAATGATAACCGACTTTGCAGCAGCTGCGGAAAGACGGCGGAAATCCTTTGTCTTTACCTCAGTCTCAAAGATCTGACCGAGCTTGTATCTCTTGCTCTTTGCCTTAGCGTCCTCAAGAGAGATCTGTGTGAGATTGTCCTCAACTACCTCGACGATCTCCTTCTGCTGATAAACACGAACGTCCTTCTTTACGGGGTCGATGTTTACTCTCATATTTGTATTGTTTCCGTATTCCTTCTTGAATGCGGAAACGAGTGCCGCCTCGATTTTTTCAATCATGTAAGCCTGGGGAATTCCCTTCTCCTTTTCGAGAAGCTCAAGGGCTGTAAAAAACTCTGCGTTCATTAGAATTTAATCCTTTCAAATTCAATATATGTGAAATTTTATTTTACAAATTTAAGCTGCGGCTCAGTCGCCGAAGTCAAATACGGTCGCGATCTTTGCAACCTTGTCGCGGGGGAAAACAACGCTCTCGCCGTTGATGTTAACAACGATATCATTTTCCTCTGTGAGTCCTTCAAGCACGCCGCGGAACTGCTTTGAGCCGTTCATAGGAGCGAAAAGTCTTACCTCAACGTCCCAATCAACACAAGCCAAGATGTGCTCGTCGCACTTGAGATCGCGCTCGATTCCGGGGGAAGAAACCTCTAAGATATACGCGTCGGGAATAGGATCTGCCTCGTCGAGAAGAGGGTCGATTCCGCGATGGAATTTCTCGCAGTCCTCAATGTTGATGCCTTCCTCGTTGTCGATCGTGATGCGAAGGTATCTGTCAGCGCCTTCCTTTACGAATTCAACGTCCCAAAGATAGTAGCCCATTTCATCCGCCAAGGGGGAAATAAGCGCTCTTACCGTAGACGCTACGTTCTTTGTTTCTTTGTTATTTTTCATAATATAAAACAATTTCTCCCAAACAAAAATTTTAGAGCGGATTTGTGAAACCCGCTCCCTTCTCTTGCTATACCGTAAAGAATTATAGCACACTTTTTTCAATATTGCAATAGTTTTTGTAAAAATTTTTTAAATTTTTTCGTCAAGTCGGCGAGATATTATATTTTCAAATATATTATGGTAGAAATTTTCTTTAAAATTCGCCTTTTTCGGGGAAATCTTGGCGCAAAACTGTTTACAAAATAATACTATTGTGTTATAATAATATAATGTATAATAGTATAATTGTCGAAATATGCCCTCAGGGCGTCGGCAAAATTTCAACGGAGGACGAAATGGGTAGAAATCAGATAGCACTTCGCAGGCTCAAGACAATTAAATATTTTGCCGCGATAGCTCTTATGATTCTCGCCGCGCTCTATATCCCGCTTTCGCTCAGCGGCTTGATACCCGCAGAGATGCCCGCGTATCTTGTATCGTTTATCTCCTTCGTTTTGCTGTTTATGAGCGCAAAGCGCTTCCTTGCGGCTCTGCCTCCGATCATTTTATACGTGTGGCTCTACGCGCTTACGGGATCGGTAATTTTCGGTTCGATCGCGCTTGTTGTATTTACCTCGGTAAGCCTTGTGGCAAACGAGATAATTATGAGCGATAAGGCGTGGAAGACGGTGCTTATATTCGTATCTCTTCCCTTTACGGTCGCGGCGGCGTATTTTATGACGCGGAGCGTTGCGATGTGTGTTGCGATAGCGACACCTTATATTATCGCCGCAATACTCGGTATATGTATAAAAAAGAAGATGAACCGAAAGGACGTAATTATCCTTCTCGTCGCGGCAATGCTGTTTATCCTCATAGCTACGCTTGGAGCGTATATGCTAATAAACAACGTCGGCTTCAATGCGGTAAAGGAGGCTTACGTTTCCGCCCGCGATACCTTTATTAATTACGTTTCCACCTTTGCTGTTGAGATGAACGGCGAGATCATTCCGATCTTCGGTGAGAATCAGGCTTTGGCGGCGGACATTCTCGTTGAGATGTCGAACACCATTCCCGCCGCGATCATTATCGTTATGATAGTGCTCTCGTATTTTCTTTATAAATTTCAGACCTCGATGCTTGATAAATTCGGCGGATACGAATTTATCACTCAGGAAATTTTGAAGATAGATATAAGCGCGGCGTGCGCGGCAACGTATCTTATCGCGTTTATATTCTCGTTTACGACCGACTCGTACGGAGCATATCCGTTCGGAGCGGTGGTGTGTCAGAACATCTATACGGTATTAACTCCCGCGCTTGCCTACGCGGCGGTCAGAACCGTAAGAGATTTCTTAAAGAAAAAGAAGCTTCGAATCGGCTTCTTGCTCATAATCCCTATGGCGCTTTTAGCGGTTTTGGGTTATTTATCAATGGCTCTTTCGCTTATCGGTATAATCTGTATATTCGGAAAGCGAGCAAGATCCTGGGCAGATAAGAAGGAATAAGGAGGATTGGCTTATGAATAATCATTCGTATAAAAATAAAAACGGCTCGTCTAACAGATCCGAGAAAAATCCGTTTGATATGAGAGCTCCCTTTATCTTCTGCGTAGCGGAGGCTCTTTGTATGATCCTCGTATGCGCGTTTGTTTTAAAATTCGCAGGAGGCGAGGATGCGGCGGTATCTCCCGCGCTCATTTGTCTTTTTATCGCGCTCTTCTATCTTCTTTCCGCGGGAGCCGTTTGTCTTTTCTACGTGCTTAAATTCAGAAAGCTTCGCGATGCGGAGAACGAGGCGAAGGAATATAATACCGATATCGCGAGAATGTTCCGCTTTACGATTGATTTCCCCTACGCGCTCGTTGATCTTAACGGCGACGTAAAGGTAATGAACGGATCTCTCCAGCAGATACTCGGCTTTTCCAGTGCGGTAAGCCGTATAAACCTTTCGGAAATATGCTCCCTTCCCCTTCAGCAAATAATGGCGAGAGCAAAGAATCTTGACGAGTTTGCATCGGGCGAGGTGTTTGATCTTCCCGAGGAGACCGAAGCGCCCGTGATTCTTCAGGACGTGCTCTCCGACGGCAGAGTTTACGAGGTATCCTCTTATATTATGCGTAAGAGAGGCGTTACCTATTATCTTATAACCTTCAATGATATCAATAATTTTGACGCTTTAAAGAAGAAGATCGACTTTGAGGATCCCGTTGTGGCATACGTTATGCTTGACAATCTTCAGGAGCTTGCTCAGTACGTTCGCGCCGACTATCGCGCGGCAAGCGCTCAGATCGAGAATATTCTCAAGGATTGGGTAAGCGGTATGCACGGCTTCATCCGTGAATACGACCGAGATAAATATCTTGCGATCTTCCCCAAGGGCGAGCTTGCGACACAGATATCTAACAGCTTCCCGATCTTAAAGGACATTATGGGACTCAAGATCGGTGATAACAGCTTCCCCGTTACAGTTTCAATGGGTATCGCATCCTTTGAGGGTGAGATGAAGCAGAAGGAAAAGGAAGCCTTCGCGGCGCTCGAGCTTGCTATCAAGCGAGGCGGTAACCAGGTTGCCGTAAGACAGTCCTTGAACGAGGGCTGCAAGTACTTCGGCGGTACTCACAAGACTATGGAAAACAATACCGCGGTTACCTCCCGTGTAAGCGGTGAGATACTTGAGGATCAGATAAGCTCGGCATCGGGTGTGCTTATTATGGGACATGCGAACCCCGACTTCGATTCCATCGGCGCGTGCGTAGGTATGGCAAGATTTGCTATGGCGGTGCTTGCGGACAGGGCTCCTAAAAAGAACGTTCCCGTAAATATCGTTGTTGACAAGGACTGCGAGACGTTTAAGATTTGCGCCCGTCAGCTTGCTCCTATGAAGATATACGATGAGATATTCATAAGAAAGGTTGCGGCGGCGGACCTTGTGACCCCCACAACGCTTCTTATAATTTGTGACGTAAATAATCCTTATATATTTGAAGCTCCCGAGCTTGCAAGGACGGTGCAAAATATCGCTCTTATCGACCATCACCGTCTCGGAAACGAGCTTTCCTATTCTCCCAAGCTTCAGTACGTTGAAACAACAAAGTCCTCCACAAGTGAGATCGTATCCGAGATCTTTATGCAGTCAAGATTCTCCGATGCGCTTCATAAGGAGGAGGCAGAAATTCTTATGTCGGGCATTATGCTTGACACAAACAACTTCACACGAAATTCGGGCGCACAGACCTTTGCGACCAGCCACTATCTGTACGGACGAGGCGCGCACACTGAGGTAGTACGCGAATTCTTCAATGAAAATCTCGAGGAGGTGCTTCTCACAAGCAGCTTCGAGGCGAAGACCGAAATTTATAGAGGAAGCGCAGCTATCGCCTGCATGGTAAGTGAGCGCGACTCAAGTGAGGATAGAATCATTGCCGCTAAGGTTGCAAACAATCTTCTCAACGTCATCGGCGTCGAGGCGTCCTTCGCGGTTATAAAGATAGGCGACGATACCGTTATCTCCGCCCGTTCAAAGGGCAGAGTGAACGTTCAGCTCATTCTTGAGCGACTTTTCGGCGGCGGCCACTTCGATATGGCGGGAGCGCAGCTGCGCGGTACGTCCATGGAGGATGCCGTTGAGCAACTCAAGGCGGCTATCGACGATTACTATCTCTACGATTTCTCAAAGACAAACGACAATTAATGAAAAGCGAGGCATAAAAAATGAAGGTATTACTTTTAGCTGACGTTAAGGGTCAGGGTAAAAAAGATCAGATCATAAACGTATCCGACGGATACGCGAGAAACTTCCTCTTCCCCAAGAAGCTCGCGGTTGAGGCTGACGCGGGAACGCTCGCGGATGCCAAGAACAAGGAGGCTTCAAAGCAGTTCAGACTCAAGGAAGAAAAGGCGGCGGCAGAGGTGCTTGCTGCCAAGATCAATGAGATCACTCTTAAGATCAAGACACAGGCAGGAGCGGACGGTCGTCTCTACGGCTCGGTTACCACAAAGGATATTGCCGAGAAGCTTAAGGCTGATCACAAGATCGATATTGATAAGAGAAAATTCAGCTTGCAGGAGCCCATTAAGTCCTACGGCACGTATAACGTTGACGTAAAGGTTTATCCCGAGGTGTCCGCAAAGCTTAAGGTTACTGTTCAGGAGTAAGAATATGGCAGACGATATTATCAGAAAATTGCCCTTCTCCGCGATTGCCGAGCAGTCGCTTTTGGGCTCGGTCTTAACGGACCCGTCCTCGCTTAATTTCGTAGCGGATATGATTTCCGCGGACGATTTTTATCTTGAGGAGCACAAGCAGATCTATCTCGCTATGCACGAGCTGTTTCTTACGAACAACCAGATCGATATCGTAACGCTTATCGACACGCTCGTTAAGAACGGTATTTATTCCAAGTCGGGCGGCGAGGAATATATCAAGGTGATCGCGCAGACCGTTCCTAACGCTCTCAATATCCGTGACTATGCAAAGATCGTCAAGGATAAGAGCGTTCTCCGTCAGCTTATCGATATGTGTAACGACGTGTCCGACGCGGCGTATTCCGAGCAAAACGAGGTTTCCCACGTGCTTGATCACGCTCAGCAGCGTCTTTACGAGATCACACAGGGCAAGGAGACCAAGAATTTCAGACACATCCGCGAGGTTATTACCGACGTTTACGCTCATTTAAAGGACCTTACGGTCAATCCCGAGTCTGCGGCGGGTACGCCCACGGGCTTCAAGTCTCTTGACAACGTTCTTGCGGGTATGGGTAAGTCCGACCTTATTATTGTCGGCGCGCGTCCCGGTATGGGTAAGACGTCCTTCTGTCTTAACGTTGCGACCAACGTTGCGGCTCAAACAAAGAAGAAGGTGTGTATCTTCTCTCTCGAAATGTCCGCGGAGCAGTTAGTAAACAGAATCATCTCCTCCGAGGCTCTTGTTGACAGCCATAATTTGAGAACGGGTGAGCTTTCCCCCGATCAGTGGCAGCATATCGCTCAGGCGACGTCCCGACTTGCAGGAACAGAAATACTTATTGACGATACTCCCGGCATTTCCGTTACGGCTATGAAGGCGAAGCTCCGCCGCGTGGACAATCTCGGCCTTGTAGTTATCGACTATCTCCAGCTTATGCAGTCCGAGCATAGAACCGATAACCGCGCTCAGGAGGTTGCGGAAATTTCCCGCGCTATGAAGATAATGGCGAAGGAATTGAACGTCCCCGTTATTTGCTGTGCGCAGCTTTCCCGTGCTACCGAGTCAAGACAGGTAAAGAAGCCTATGCTTTCCGAGCTTCGCGATTCGGGTGCGATCGAGCAGGATGCCGACGTAGTAATCTTCCTTTACAGAGATGAATACTATAAGAATCAGGAGGGCGAAAGCTCCGTTCCCTCCGACAGTGAGCAAAATATTGCGGAAATTATCGTCGCAAAGAACCGTCACGGCTCGGCAGAGACCGTAAAGGTCGGCTGGACGGGTAGATATACGAAGTTCCGTGAGCTTGCTAACGAGGATTATCTCCCCTCGTAAAATAATAAAATGAAAAACATTCCAACATATTACAAATCTCCGCATAAGATCGCGGGGGCAAGTGCTGACGCGCCGATCCTTTTAGGACTTTCGGGCGGAGCGGATTCAACATCCCTGCTCTATAATCTTGTAGAGGACGGAAGAAAAAACGGCTTTACCGTTTACGCCGCTCACGTCAATCACAATATAAGACTCGACAGCTATAACAACGAGGCCAAGCGCGACGAGGAATTTTGTCGTGAGCTTTGTTCCCGCCTCGGAGTTAAGCTTTTTGTCGCAAGCATCGATGTTCCCGCGCTCGCGCGCGAGCGAGGCGAGAGCCTTGAAGGCGTTGCACGAGAGGTAAGATATGCATTCTTCTCCGAAATTATGGAAAGAGAGAATATTTCTATTCTCGTTACCGCGCACAACGCGTCGGATAATTTCGAGACACAGCTGTTCAACCTCTGTCGCGGAAGCGGACTTTCGGGTCTTGCGGGAATTCCCGTGATCCGTCCGCTTGATGGCAAAAGAGTCGTGGTGCGCCCCATTCTTTCGGCGACCAAGCCCGAGATACTTGAATTTTGTAAGGATAACGGCATTTCATTCGTTACGGATAGCACGAATGCCTCGTGCGACGCGACGAGAAATAAGCTCCGCAACACCGTAGTCCCCGCGCTTTGCGATATTTTCCCCGCGGCGCAGAGGTCTGCAGGCAGATTTTCAACAGTTGCGACCGAAATATCGGATTTTGTGGACGTTACTGCAAAGGAATTTATTGAGAGCGTGGCAAAGAGAGATGAAAACAGCGTTTCTCTTCCCTGCGCCCGTCTGAATTCAGAGCATATTGCATTGCGTCGCGCAGTCGTATCGAAGGTAGCCCGAAGCCTCGGTGTGAGCCTTGAATATATCCATATTCAAAGCGTTATCGAGCTTTGTGAAAAGGCAGTAGCTCACTCAATGCTTGATCTTCCCGACTCTCTTGTATGTAAAATTGAGAGCGGAGAAATTATATTTTTGCTCGGTGCGGATACCGCGCATAAGAAGGAGGCATTTGAGCTTGTCTTTGACGGTAGCAGAGCCGAGATCGGAGATTATGTAGTTACGACAGCCCCTGCCGATATTGACGGCTATGCCATTTATACGAGAGCGCGTCTTTCTTCCGATCATATCGCGGAGGCGATCGCATCGGGTAAGGCATCCCTCCGTTCCAGACACGAGGGCGACAAAATAGTCGACGGCGGTAACACCAAAAAAATAAAAAAGCTTATGTGCGATAAAAAGATCCCTACGTATGACAGAGCGGCACTCCCCTTGCTCTGCCTTGACGGAGAGATCATCTACGTGCCTATGTGCGCGATTTGCGACGGCGCCAAGATGGGCGGCGAAGCAATTACAGAAATTTTCATTTATAAAAAATTATAAACTCGCAAAAAAAGGAAAACAATTATGAACAAGGACGTAAAGAGCATACTTATTAAAGAGGAAGAGCTTGTAGAGATCAACCGCGAGCTTGGAAAAAGAATCACGGAGGATTATAAGAATTCCGACAAGCCCCTGATTGTCGTTGTAATACTCAAGGGCTCGCTTATCTTCGCGGCGGACGTAATAAGAAATATTAATCTCCCTATGGAGCTTGAATTTATGAAGGTCTCCTCGTACGGCGCAGGCACAAAGACGTCGGGCGAAATCAAGGTACATCTTGACCTTATGCGCGACAATCTTGAAAATTACGATATTCTTATCGTTGAGGACATCATTGACAGCGGAAGAACTCTGTCCCGCTTGGCGCAGCTTCTTCGCAACAGAAACGCGAATAGCGTAAAGACCTGTACGCTCCTTGACAAGCCCTCTCGCAGAGAGGTGGACTTTGCTCCCGATTATATCGGAAAAACTATTCCCGACGAGTTTGTTGTAGGCTACGGCCTTGATTTTAATGAAAAATACAGAAATCTTCCTTACGTGGGCATTCTTGACCCTAAGGTTTATTCCTGATTTTAATATATACTTAATAATTGCTTGGTATAATAACTTGGTATATATGTTATATTGAGTTTTCGGAGGTGTAAATGAAAAAATTTAAGCACGTCTTATTCTACCTGCTTCTTGCGGTAGGGGTGATCGTCATCGCGGCACTCATCTTCAGTCCCGCAAAGGCAAATAAGGACGTAACGTATAAGGATATTGTAACTCATTTTGAAAATAATGAGGTTTTGAAATTTGAAATCAACGAAAATGATGACAAGATGACCATCATTTTAAGAGATAAGGAAGATCCGACAAAGGAAGGCGAAAAGGTCGTATATAAGATGGGTAGCATCAGCCTTAACCGTTTTGTAAACGATGACGAGCTTCAGGCGGCTATCAAGACGAACGGCGTAGGCTATAACTACATTCCCGTTAAGGAAACAAGCGCTTGGCTTTCTTATTTGCCGATCATTCTCCTCGTAGTTCTTATGGTGGTTATGTACATCATAGCCGCAAGATCCATGAGTGGCGCGGGCGGCGGTAAGATGGGTGGCTTCGGTAAGGCGAAGGCAAAGACCGCGGCGGCAGTAAACGACAAGAACAAAGTAACCTTCAAGGACGTAGCGGGCGCGGACGAGGAAAAGGAAGAGCTCGAGGAGATCGTTGATTACCTCAAGGCTCCCGAAAAGTTCACAAAGCTCGGCGCGAAGATCCCCCACGGCGTATTGCTGATGGGCCCTCCCGGTACGGGTAAAACACTTCTCGCAAAGGCAGTTGCAGGCGAGGCGGGTGTTCCCTTCTTCTCAATCTCGGGCTCTGACTTCGTTGAAATGTACGTAGGTGTGGGCGCATCTCGTGTGCGCGACCTCTTCGATACCGCAAGAAAGACTCCCGCTTCTATTATCTTTATTGACGAAATTGACGCAGTCGGCAGACACCGTGGCGCAGGTCTCGGCGGCGGACACGACGAGAGAGAGCAGACACTCAACCAGCTTCTCGTTGAAATGGACGGCTTCGGCTCTCACGACGGCATTATAGTAATCGCGGCTACAAACCGCCCCGATATTCTTGACCCCGCACTTCTCCGTCCGGGTAGATTTGACCGTCAGACCACGGTAATCCGCCCCGACCTTAACGGTAGAATTGAAATTTTGAAGGTACACGCAAAGAATAAGCCCTTCGAGTCCACGGTTGACTTCAAGGACATCGCAAGAATGACGGTAGGCTTTACAGGTGCAGACCTTGCAAACCTTCTTAACGAAGCGGCTCTCTGGGCAACAAGACGCGGTAAGTCTCTTATCGGTAACGACGATATCGAGGAAGCATTCATTAAGGTTATCGCAGGACCTAAGAAGAAGAGCCGTGTAATGAAGGAAGAGGAAAAGAGAAATACCGCTTACCACGAGGCAGGACACGCGATGCTCGCGTACTATCTCGACCTCGATCCTGTTCAGCAGATATCTATTATTCCCTCGGGCGGCGCGCTCGGTTATACTCTCAATCCTCCCGCAGAGGACAAATACAGCGTATATAAGAGCGAAATGAAGAAGAAGATCTCTATGCTTCTCGGCGGCCGCGCTGCGGAAGAGATCATAAACGGCGACGTTTCGGGCGGCGCATCCAACGATATCGAGAGAGCTACCGCTACCGCAAAGCAGATGGTAACGCGCCTCGGTATGTCCGAAAAGCTCGGTCCCCGTTGCTTTGGTACAAATCAGTCCGAGGTGTTCCTCGGCCGTGATTTCTCCTCCTCTCAGGATTATTCCGAGGAGGTTGCGGCATTGATCGATACGGAGATCCACGAAATTATCTCTACGGCTTACGAAAATGCAAAGAGCATTCTCATAGAGCATATCGACAAGCTTCACTTTATCGCAGAGTTCCTTGTTAAGAACGAGGTTATGGATGCGGATCAGTTCCGCGCTACTATGGAGCGCGACAACGTAACGCTTGAGGAGATCGAGCAGATCGTTGCCGACAAGAAGGCGCAGAGCCGCGCGGATAACGCTAAGCGCGCACGCGAGGAAGAGGAAAGACTCGCTCGTGAGGCGGCAGAAAAGGCTCGCAAGGAGGCCGAAGAGGGCGTTCAGTTAGTTGATACCGATGCAGAGGTTGAATCCTTTGAGGGTGAAAATTTCGGTGTTGAGGAGGTTGTTTCCGAGGAAAATACCGAGGATTTGGAAACACCTGAGTCTGAAACTGACGAAACAAAATCCGACGATAAGACGGAAGAATAAAAATAAAACTGGACTCGCATCGCGAGTGGAGTTTTTGTTTTTATTTCCATACTGCATCGACAAATTCGTCAATTTTGAAAAGTATGTAGTAATAAGTGTTTTCGTTTTTAGTTTCCGTGTATTGATCTTCTATCATTATTTCGGTGAGCTGGTCGTAATACTTACCAAACTCTACTACAAAATCGATATTTGTTGAGACGTTGTTTTTATAATCAATCCTTGCCTTTTCGTAGATATAGTATTCTTCATTGAGCTCTATACAGTAAAACGCGTATGTTTCGTGGAACCGCTTTTGAACGGAGTCAAGAACGTATTCGCTTTCGGGATCGGTTGAATAAATGTAAGACTCCTTACAGTACAGCGACTCCGCGACATTTATGCCGTTTTCAAATTTTGGCGTATATACAAGGAAATGCTCAAAGCTTGGGGCGGGCGTATCGTTTGATAAAACGTCCTTAACAAAGCTTGTGCCGTTTATCTGAAAGGCAGCAATGAGTCTTTTTCCGTCATATGTGGCGGGAATATCAGCCTCGTTATTGATTCTTATCCAAGTGTAGGATTCTGCGCAACAGTAGAGATGTGTTTCTTGAATCTCGTTATCGTGCACTTCGGCGTCGTTAAAGTAGCCGCATACGTAATAATAATTATCGGGATCGATTTCAACGTGCAATATTCTGTATCTGCTCATAAGGTCTATTCGGGCCTCGGCACGGCCGTCAAGTGGTTCGATACAGTCAAATAATAAATGAAGGTATTCAATAAGTCCTGAAAGGAGCTTCGGGTCTTCCACGTCTCGGGACGGCTCGACTACATTGTTTCCTGTGTTGGGCTTGTTATCAAGTGGGTTGTCGGGTTTTTCTGTCAAGGGGGCGTTAGGCTCTTTTTCCAAGGGGGTGTCAGGCTCTTCTGCTAAGGGGGATGCGGAGTTCGGGACAATATCGTCGCACGACACAAGGCAGCCAATTATCATAACACAAGCGAGCAAACAAAGTAAAAATCTTTTCATGTTGGCACCTCCGATTAATTTAATTTGGGTTGTTCCCTATTTTTATTATAGCACGGAAAATAATTGTTGTCAATAGTTGACTTCGTGCAAAAAACCTCCACTCATTGAGTGGAGGTTTTTATTTGTTTATTAGTGAATCGCCGTACCCTCGGGAACGGAATCGTCAACAAAGATGATCTTGCAGCCGCAAGCGTTGTTTGTTGCCGCGAGCAGCATACCCTGGGAATTGATGTTACAGATTCTTGAGGGCTTGAGGTTAGCAAGCACCATGATCTTTCTGCCAACAAGCTCCTCGGGCTTGTAGTATTCCTTGATAGAGGACATGATCGTTCTCTCGCCGAGACCGTCATTGAGAGTAAGCTTCAAGCAGGAGTGAGACTTACGAACGGTCTCCGCCTTAATTATCTTGCAAACTCTGAGATCGAGCGCGGAGAATGCGTCGTATTCGATCTGATCCTTTACAGGCTCAACGGGATCGGGCTCGAGGTTAACCTCTTCAACTACCTCCTCGGCACATTCAACGCAAGCTGTCTCAGCTGCCTTTTCCTCTTCTGTCTGATCAAAGGAGAAGTCAAGGAGTCCTACGTAGTCGTCGGAGTTGATCGCGTAAAGGAAGAGGTAGAGTCTGGGACCCTTTTCCTTGTCTATGATAAGCTTGTATACGTTCTTGAAGAAATTGCCCTGAAGAGCCTTGAGCTCCTTGTCGGACATTTCAGTTCCGTAAACGGTCTTGGGGATGGCGTAAAGCTCTGCATTGAGCTCGTCGAGTGTGTAGCCACCCTTTTTGATATAAGCGCAGAGAAGCTCGATAGTCTTCTTCTCTTCGTCGGAAAGCGTGTTATAAACCTCGAAGTTTCTTGTCTTGCGGAGTCTGTTAACCTGATCGGGAGCGCACTGCTCAAGCCAGAACTTTGCTCTCTCAAGTCTGTCGGCAAAGTCAGCTGCCTTGTAGTTCATGCCGATCTTTTCAAATACAGTCTCAAGCATAGGCACGTTAAAGTTAACGATAGAGCCGAGCTGAACGAGAAGGCCCATAGGAACAGTAGTGATCTCGCGTCCCTCGATCATACAGTTGTACATAATAGCCTCTGTAGCTTCGCTTGCCTTCCCCTCGCGAACGTCTGTGAGCATCTTGTCGAACTCGTAGTACTGACGGAGAATACCGTCGTCGAAGCAGAAGTCAAACGCCTTTGTGGGCTCTGTCTTGGAGTAGTGCCAGAGAATAATCTCGGGCTGATAGAGCTTGTGAAGAGTCTCGGGAGTCATATTGAGACCCGAGGAGCTGGACATCTTACCTGCAACACCCTTGATACCGATAAATTCGTAGCCCTGATAGAGAGGAGCATCGTGGTTGTATATTTTCTTTGCGATTACTCTGGAGTTGTTGTAGGAGCCTGTGGGCGCGCTGTGGTCCTTTCCGCCGGGCTCAAAGTCAACCTGCTCGTACTTCCATCTCATAGCCCAGTCGATCTTCCAACCAAGCTTGCAGTTAAAGTTTTCCGTAAAGTTGAAGTGGCCGCGATGTCCACAGCGACATTCAAATTCAGCCTCCGTGCAATCCTCATTGATGGAGAGGATCTTTGTAAAGTCCGTCTTACACTCGGGGCAGAAGATGCTTACAGGATAGTAAGCCGCCTTCTCCGCATCGTGGAGCTCGCGTCTTTCCTCCTCGCTCTTTGTCATATCCTTTGTCTTGAAGGAGTCAAGGATCTCAAAGATCTCGTCTCTTGTGCGGAGCGCGTGGATAAGGTCCTCGGTGTACTTACCCGTGCGGTACATATCCGCCTGATAACGGCAATCGAGCTTGATGCCGAAGGGCTCGATTCCCTTTAAAAATTCTTCTTCAAAGTGCTTTGCGTAATTTTCGTGGCATCCGAACGGGTCGGGGATATCAACGTAGGGGCAACCGATATACTTGTCGTAGTCGGAGCCTACTACTGCCTGAACGTTTGCGGGAATCTTACGGCAACGGTCGTATTCGTCCCACGAAATTATAAGTCTTGCCTTCTTGCCGCGCTTTTCGAGTGCCTTAACAACGAAAAGGGGTGTAGCTATATCTCTGAAATTACCAATGTGAACGGAGCCCGAGGGGGAAACACCCGCGGCGCACACGTATTCTTCCTTGTCAGGGTTTCTTCTGATGAGTTCGGCTGCAATTTCTTCTGACCAATGCATTTTTTGTCCTTTCTGTCGGGAATATCCCGAGTCCGATTTTACGGTTAATTTATTGAAATTTAATTTTAAACACACTTTCGGATTTTAAACATAATCCTACAGTATAATTTTAGCACATTTTTTTGTCGTTGTCAATAGTTTGTGTAAATAGAAAAGCCTTCGTTTCCGAAGGCTTTTAATTAATCGACTATTAAATGCTCAAGCTTAGCCTTGAGGTCTGCTTCCTTTTCGCCCTCGTACGTGAGCTTGATAGGCTGACGAAGGTCAAGGCTGAATATACCGAGAATGGACTTGCCGTCTACCTTGTATCTGCCGGACTCAAGGTCAACGTCGCCGTCAAAGCCAACGAGAATGTTTACAAGCTTGTATACGTCATTGATCTCTTTGAGATGAATTTTTACTGTCATTTTTTTGGTCCTCCGTTTTTGAATTCCCTTATATTTTAAAGGTTTCTACCCACATTATATACTAAGCCATAGTTATTGTCAATACCCTGCTTTTAAAAATATGTGTAAAGAGAATTAAATTTTCGGTTTTATGTGTTTTTTGTTCTGCGCCGAGGAAGACGCCCTTGGGCGGTTTTCAACATCTAAATATATGAGCTTGAAGGTGAAAAGCAAAAAATTATGAATCCCGTGGCTTTTATTCTACGCAGAATACCGAAGCCCTCGGGCAAAGGGATTTGGGTGTAGAAGGCGAGATCAGGCAAACGTAGGCGTACTTGGTACGCCAGAGAGCCCGAGCGCGACTAAAAAGCCGCATAAAGAGAGGAAAACCGACCATTCGGGCGGTTTTCAACATTGAAATATGCAAGCTTTAAGGTTAAGTAAAACCAAGCCCGATTAACTTTGCGGCTTTTGTTCTACACCAAATACCGAAGCCCGAAACAAAAATAAATCGCAGTAAGACCTAAGGTGAGTGCTCAGATCTTACTGCGATTTATATATTTGCCTTAAAGGTGGGTTATTCCTTGATTGGCGAATTACTTGTTCATGTTGTTGATAGCTTTTGTGAACTGGCTCTTCTTGTGAGCAGCTGCGTTCTTGTGGATGATACCCTTGGATGCAGCAACGTCAATCTTCTTTGTTGCAGCCTTGTATGCTTCCTGTGCAGCAACTACGTCGCCGGATTCAACAGCAGCGTAGAACTTCTTTACTGTTGTCTTCATGGATGTCTTGAACATCTTGTTCTGAAGTGTCTTTGTAGCAATAACCTTTACGCGCTTCTTAGCAGACTTAATATTCGGCATTTTCTATTCCTCCATTAATTTTTTTAGAAATGATGGGCGAATAGTCCTCCGTCTGAGAGGGTACATTGGACCAACCGTCGCATACACCCATATATAATATCATACTTTTTTGAAAAAATCAAGAGGTTTTCACAAAAAAGTTAAAAAGTTTTTTTATTCCCTTTTTATTCTGTGATCGGGCTTACGAAATATACCTTTTTGATGACTACGGAATTTACGGGATAGTCGCTGGAAAGCGTCTGAACCGACGCGATCTTGTCAACCGTGGAAAGACCTGCGATAACGTAGCCGAAGCCTGCATACTGACCGGCAAGATGAGGAGAGTCCTTATGTACTATAAAGAACTGCGAGGATGCTGTGTCGTATTCATTGGTTCTTGCCATCGAAATGACGCCGCGCACGTGGAGAAGATCATTTTCAACACCGTTTGCCTCAAATTCACCCTTGATGGAGTTTGACTTCTTGGGCTTGAAGTCGGGCTTATAGCCACCGCCCTGGACCATAAAGTCCTTGATAACTCTATGGAAGATAAGGCCGTCGTAGAAACCCTCGGCAACGAGAGACTTGAAATTCTCAACTGTTATGGGTGCTACGTCGGGGAGAAGTGCTACTACGATCTTGCCGTAGCCCTTGACTTCGATCATAACGTAGTTGGTTGCCTCTTTGCTCTTCTTGAAATGGTTGGGCTCAAGGGAGTTGATAAACACCTTGACCTCGGAGGGCTTTGATTCCTCGGCAAGAGTGATAATTCTCTTTATCTCTTCCTTTTCCTCCTTCGTTACGCAGGAGGAAAGGCAGCCCGCAATACATACGAGCGCTAATACAGTGCAAATAATCTTTACAAATCTTTTCATTTTATTTATTCTCCAATTTCTGCAGTTTCCAAAAATACTACTTTTTCAATTACGATAGCCGTCGTAGGTGCGTCATTTGATCCAACCTCGGCATTTTCGATTTTTTCCACAATATCCATTCCCTCAATTACGTAGCCAAATGCCGCGTATCTTGAATCAAGCTGGGGCGCGTCGCCGCAAACAATGAAAAAGCTTCCCATAGCCGAGTCAGGAATGTTCTTTCTCGACATAGAGATAACGCCCTTTATATGCGGGAGATTGTTGGTGAAATTGTTGTCGGCAAATTCCCCGTAGATCATATCCGAGTCGTGAATAACGTGATCTGTGTCCTGTTCCCCGCCCTCGATCATAAGACCCTTTATAGCTCTGTGGAAGATAAGTCCGTCGTAGAAGCCCTCAAGAGCGAGCTTTTTGAAGTTGTTTACTGTCTTGGGCGCTACGTCGGGTCGAAGAAGAAGAGTAATGCTGCCGTAATTTTCGACGTCTATTCTAACGTAATTGGAAATGCCGTCAAAGTCAAAATTTTTATCAATTGTAACCTTGCCGTAATCGATCTCGGAAAGCTGTAAGGATGCTTCCCTGTCCTTCGTTATATCGGCAATCAAGCTTTCGCGCGTGGGCGCGTTGGGGTTTGAGGGAAGCTTTACTTCGGACTTGTCGCAGCCTACAAAAATTATTCCCATACAAAAAACGAGCATAAAGCAAAGAACAATTTTAAGTCTTTTCATAATTCCCTCCTGTTTTAAAACTCTACATATTATTTTATCAAATGAGGTGGCGAATGTCAATATATTTTTGCTTTATTGCTATAATTTCCTTTTTAAGTAACATAATATTAATAAAGGCGGTGTTGTTTTATGCTTGATAAAAATAAACTATCCCAGACACTTATTTGTGTGCTTGGGATATCTTTGATCGGGTTTTTGCTTTTCAAATACGCGCTATGGGGGATACTTCCGATAGCTCTCGGTTGGCTCGTATCCCTGATGATATATCCCCTCTCCGAGAAACTTTCGGGGAGAATGAGGATCTCAAGAAAGCTTATCTCGGGAGCCCTTGTAATACTGTTCTTTTTTATTGTGTTTTTCACCTCGGGCTTTGCTGTCCGCAGACTTATAATGGAGCTGTCGGCGTTCGCCGAGGAGGTGGAGGAAAACCCTGAAATTGTGAAAAGCGCAATCGGGCGCATAGGCGACGGAACGAAAAATATGAGAATGTTCTCGCGCGTCTCCAATATATTGAATTCGCTTGGCGAATACGCGGACGTTATCGACAAGCTCATAAACAATATGCTCGATTCGGCTATGTCCGCGATCGGAAGCTTTTTGTCAAACGCGGCAAAGGATATAGTACTCGGTATACCTACGGCGATCTTGTTTGTTATTACACTTGTTATGAGCGCGTTTTACTTCAGTGTTGACCGTGACAAGATATACGGAATTGTCGGCTCGCTTATCCCCGATAAAGGCAAGGCGGCGATAAAAAGAGTAACTCAAAGCGGTATACTTGCGGTGGTGGGTTATATTAAATCCAGCCTTGTTTTAATGCTCGTAACCTTTGTGGAAATGCTTATTTTTCTCACCTTTTTGCGCGTTGAATACAGTCTTATTCTTTCAATTGTTATAGCGATTGTTGACGTTCTTCCCCTGCTTGGCGTGGGCGCGGTATTAGTGCCGTGGAGTGTGTATTGCTTTATTACCTCTAATCCCACAATGGGCGTCTGGCTGCTCATTTTGTTTGTTATCGCGACGGTTGTAAGAAATATTTTGGAGCCGCGAATACTCGGCAAGCGCGTGGGAGTTCATCCCTTCCTTATAATCGCGTCGGCATATCTCGGATATGAAATCTTGGGCGGCGCAGGATTGCTGGCAGGACCTTTGCTTGTCGCGGCTGTATTTACCGTTAAAAATAAAAATACGCTTACGCCAAATTAATTGACGTAAGCGTTATTTTTAAGCTATACCGAGCGCCGCCTTATAGGCCTCAGTGCCACCGTTTGTGTAGTAGAAAATAAGGAAAATTCCTGCTACGGTTAAGAAGCCGAGTCCAACAAATGCCAAGAACCAAAAGCCTGATATTCTCTTCTCCGCCATTCTCATCTTATAATCGTAAAACTTTTCTTCAACCTTAGCACCTCGGAACGTGAGCAAATAAAATGCTCTTTTGAGCGAGTACGTAAGACCGTCGAAAAGGCCGTCGGATGAGATCCAGCAAAGGAGCGTTACAAGAACCATAATGATTCCGACACCGAAAAAGCTGTTACTCAAGTGGTAAAGCATCAAAATCGGCTCGCCGAGGGCGAAGAAATTGTTAATAAGGAGAACTCCCAAAACAAAAACCAAGCCCACGAGCGTAGCAATTAAATATTTTATAAATTTTTTCACTTTGAGAATTCCTCGCGATATCTTGCCTCTTCCGCATCGTTGCAATATACGAAGTGACCGGGCAATACCTCACGCATAGAGGGCTTATCAACCGAATAATCGTGCTCTGCGATAGGATTGTAAGTGATTCTTACTCTCTGCTTCTCGTAGTGCGGGTCGGGGAGAGGAATTGCGGAAAGAAGTGAGCGTGTGTAAGGATGCATAGGATGAGCGAAAAGCTCGTCAGAGGATGCAAGCTCAACCATCTTACCGAAATACATAACGCCGATTCTGTCGGAGAAGTACTTAACTACGGAGAGGTCGTGCGCGATAAAGAGGATTGTAAGACCGAGCTTTTCGCGAAGCTCGTTGAGAAGGTTGATTACCTGCGCCTGAATAGATACGTCAAGCGCGGAGAGGGGCTCGTCGGCGATAAGCATATCGGGATTCATGATGATGGATCTTGCAATACCGATTCTCTGCTTCTGACCGCCCGAGAACTCGTGGGGGTAACGTCCTGCATGCTCGCGTACCAAGCCAACGAGCTCGAGGATCTCATAAACCTTTTCGTCAATATAAGCCTGGTCCTTGATACCGTTGATGATAAGACCTTCAGCGATGATTTCCTTAACCGTCATACGGGGGTTAAGAGAAGCAACGGGGTCCTGGAAGATCATCTGGATCTTTGTAACAAGCTTGGACTTCTTAGCAATTCTCTTGTTTACCTTATATCTCTTCTTGATAGCCTTGAGCTCTTCAGTGCCTTCAGCGTTTGCAACGTCGTTTGCATACTGCTCATCAAGCTCTGCTACGAGCTTTTTGGAGTAGTCGCGGTCGCAATGCTTCTGGTCGTGGTTAGCAAGAGCGATCTCCTGCTGAAGAGACTTGATCTTTGCATTGATCTCTCCCTTCTTTTCGGGCTCGCATGTCTTGAGCTCGGCTCTGAGAGCCTTGATCTCGTCCTTGTAGGAACGAGTTCCCGCGCAAATTCTCTGACCCTTGAAGTATACGCTACCTGATGTGGAATTGTAAATTTTAATGATGGAACGACCTGTGGTTGTCTTACCGCAGCCGGACTCGCCAACGAGGCCGAAAACCTCGCCGCGCTTAATGTCAAAGCTTACGTCTTCAACAGCTTTGAAGTCGCGCTTTCCAACCTTAAAGTACTGGCAAAGATGCTCAACGCGAAGCAAAACCTCGGAATTATTGTTCTCCATTCTGAGCACCTCCTAATTTTTTCATTCTTGCAATACGGTCTCGAATAACCTTGGGAGTTTCAACCTTGGGTGCATTGGGATGCAAGAGCCAGGTTGCAGCCTTATGTGTGGGAGAGATCTCAAACATAGGAGGCTGAAGCTCGTAGTCTATCTTGAGCGCGTATTTATTTCTGTCCGCGAAGGCGTCGCCAACAGGAGGATAGATCATATTCGGAGGAGTTCCGGGGATCGCCTCAAGCTTTTCGTTGGTGTCAAGGTCGGGCATGGACGAAAGGAGCGCCCAGGTGTAAGGATGACGGGGATCGTAGAAGATATCATCGGCACTGCCGTATTCAACGATCTTACCCGCGTACATTACGCCGATCTTGTCAGCCATATTAGCAACAACGCCTAAGTCGTGAGTGATAAAGATAACGGAAAGATTTCTTTCCTCCTTGAGCTTGTTGATAAGCTCGAGGATCTGGGACTGAATTGTAACGTCAAGAGCAGTTGTAGGCTCGTCACAAATAAGAATGTCGGGGTTAGCGGAGAGAGCGATCGCGATAACGATTCTCTGTCTCATACCGCCGGAGAACTCAAAGGGATACTGGTAATAACGCATACGGGGCTCGGGGATACCTACCTCTTCCATAAGCTTGATTGCCTTTTCCTTTGCGATCTTCTTTGTGAGCTTGTAAACTACGGAAGACGCCTTTTCTCTGAAGAATGCAACAAGGTTTGCAGCAAGCGCATCGAAATTCGTTGAGTCAGCGGAAGCGATGTCCTGAGCATACTTCTTCTCGATTCTTTCAAGAATACTTACGATATCGGAGATAAGCTCTTCCTTCTCAATTACGGAAGCGGGAACGACCTTCCAGTCGATCTTCTTGCCTCTTGCGATGAGAGCATCTCTCTTCTTTGTCTGCTTTTCGAAGCGAACGATTTCCTTATCGTTCTTCTTGAGCTGTGTAAAGTAAGTGTCGATAGCCGCCTTGAGCGCAACGGAGAACGTGTAAGCCACGCTGTCCTTTACGGGAAGGAGTCTGTCGATGGACGCGTTTACGATCATGGAAACTTCCTTTTCCTTGCTGTAAGCCGCGGACTTTGTGAACTCGCCTGCCAAGAAGAATTCCTTTGCAGCTGCGAGCACTTCAAGAGTTGCCTTCTTGCCCGCGAGGGACTGATAGAAGGAGTTCTTGATGGCATCCTTCTCGTATTCACGGAATTCAGCCATAAATTCGGATTCAAGAGCCGCCTCAGTAACAGCATTCATCTCTTCGATGGAGCCATCAAACTTAGCTGCGGGATTCTTTGTCATATAGTAACCAAGGCTAAAGAAATTAGGCTTGGATGCCGCGCAAATTTCCTTGAGGAGATTGAGCGCAGTTGTGAGAACGTCGGTGAGGGGCTGAAGATCGCCGCTTGCGATACCCGCCTTAACCTCGCTGCTCTTCGCGGATACGATAACGTCAGCAAGCTGTACGTCAAAGCCGCGTGTAAGAAGCTCGTTCTTGATGTCGGGAAGGTTCTTGAGAAGAAGGTTGAGTCTGTCCCTGTAGTTGATCTTCTGCTTCTTTTCAATGTAGAAAAGAAGGTCTTCAAGGTCAACGATGGTCTCCTCCGCCTTGTTTCTCGAATAGGAGTATGCGGTTTCATACTTGATAGCCGCGATATTGAACTGGTCGAATGCCTTGATCATATCGGAGATCTTCTGTGCCTCCTCTGCGCCGCGGGCCTCGATCATATTCTTTTTGAGTATAGCCAACAAGGAGTTGAACTCTACGCGAGACATCTTTCTTGTTGCCTTGTTCTTGAGAAGCATAGCTTCTGTGATCTGCTTACCGATCTTAACGATGGGGTTAAGAGAAGAAAGCGGATCCTGGAAGATCATGGAGATTTTGTCTCCACGGATCTTGTGCATGTCCTCCTCGGTGATCTTGAGAAGATCCTTACCGTCGTAAAGGATCTCACCGCCCTCGATGATGGAGTTACCCGCGAGGATGCCGAGGATAGCCTTTGACGTAACGGACTTACCTGAGCCGGACTCACCAACGATAGCGAGTGTTTCGCCGCGCATTAAGTCAAAGGAAATATTTCTAACAGCCTTCAGCGTACCGGACTGGGTACGGAAGGATATCTTTAAATTTTTAACTTCAAGAATCTTTTCCATACCTTAATCCTCCACGCCTCTGAGCGACGGGTTGAACGCGTCGCGGAGACCATTACCAAACAAGTTGAAGCAAATCATAAGAAGCGAAATAACAATCGCAGGGAAAATCATAAGATGAGGATACGTTGTCCAGATGTTACTTGCATCAGAAAGAAGTGTACCGAGAGATGTCATCTTAGCGCCGCCAAGGTTAACGATGCCGAGGAACGCGAGCATACTTTCACTGAAGATAACGCCGGGGATAACGAGTACCGAGGACGTAACGATAGTACCGAGAGAGTTCGGGAAGATGTGCTTCCAGATAATTCTTCTGTCCTTCGCGCCGAGAGTTCTCGCCGCCATAACGTATTCCTGATTTTTAAATCTGTAGAACTGGGTTCTTACAAGGTGCGCAGTTCCAAGCCAGCCTGTAAGGATGAACGCGAATATCAAGCTGGGGATAGCGCCCACTTTAACGGCAAGGTGCATCTGGAACAGCGTAGCAACGACCGTAAACGGAACACCGCCGAGGATCTCAGCGCATCTTTCCATGATAATATCCACGGTTCCGCCGTAGTAGCCCTCGATCGCGCCGTAGATAGCGCCGATAATGAAGTTGATTACGGATACAACAACGGATAGGATAAGAGAAAGTCTGATACCTATAGCAAGTCTGTATGCGAGGTCGTAGCCCTGAGAGTCAGTACCGAAGAGGAAGCTGGGCTCCATACCGTTGAGGTACTGATAATAGTTATAGTAGAGTACGCGGATTCTACGCTGAGACGTTTCAGCAGTACCTCCGCCTACCTTTTCGTAGTAAACGAGGTCGCCGTTTTCATCCGTCTTGTAGTTAGGAGTAAGCTTGAAATCCCACTCGGCAGGATTGGAAGCGTCGATTTTGTATGCTTTTCCGTTTTCATCAACGGGTGTGCCCTTAGCATCCATTTTGTACCAGTAGTTAGGGTCGTTAATGTAATTGGGCATACAATAGTGAGCACCTGTTGAGCTTTCGGGATCATCCGTCTGAGTGTCGATCAAAGGATAAATAACCTGAATACCCGTTTCCTCCTGCCACTGAATTATCTTAGCTAATTCAGCTTGTTCTACTTCGCGGTATACAAAGCCCTTTTCGAGATAGGTGTTCATCTTGATCTTGTAGGTAGTATTGAACTTTGAGCCTGAGGGATCAAGCTTGTCAAACGGAGTGATAACCGCCTGGTATTCGTTGTCTGCAAGAGCGGCTTCCTTGAAGTTTACGGGATCGGAGGACAACTGCTGCGCGCCGATACCGATAGCATAGTCGAAAATAAGAGTCTTGTAGCCTGGCTGTCTGGCGGCAGAGCCGTTCAGGATACCTAAGTCAGCAAGCTCGGGAACGTAAGGTCCCATACACTCATAAAACGGGTCGAGCTTTGTGCCTGTTTCAGTCTTGTTGAAGAAAGGAACGATAATTGCAAACAAAATGATTGCAATGATAATAATGGATGCTACGATAGAAGCCTTGTTTTTACGGAATCTGATGAAAGCATCCTTAAAGTAGCCAATGGGCTTGTCCGAGAACTTTGCGTCAAAAATTCTTTCATCTTTGTTCGCGAATTCGAACTTTTCAGCGGGGATATTATTAATATTTTGGATCTTATTCATATTACTTTTCTCCCATTCTGATTCTCGGATCAAGGAATCCGTAGCTCAAGTCGATAACGATACCCGAGAGCAAGCCTACGAACGTGTAGAAGATCGTGTCAAGCATAAAGAGGTCGTAGTCTCTCATCATAATAGCTTTAAGATAGAGATCGCCTACGCCGGGGATCGAGAAGATCTGTTCAATAACCATGGAACCGCCGATAATACCGATAAAGCCCGAAAGAATGGAGGGGAGGATCGGAACCATCGCGTTCTTGAGCGCGTGGCGTATTGTTGCCTGAGCGCGTGTCAAGCCCTTTGTGCGAGCCAAGAGCATGTAGTCGGACGTAAGTGTTTCTGTAAGCTCGGCTCTTGTGAAACGGCAAAGTCCTGCGATTGAACCGAAGGAAAGCGCCAAAACGGGAAGGATCATACTTACGAACATCTTTCCTGTAAACCAGCTGCCGCCTGCATCGTGTAGCGAGTAGACAGTCTGAGGGAGCCATCCGAGCTTAAAGTAGAATATATACTGTACAAGGAACGCGTAAACGTATGAGGGTACCGATACGAATACCATTACGAGTGTACTTAAAACGTGGTCCTGCCACTTATTTTTCTTAATTGCAGCCAATATACCCAGCGCTATACCGATAGGCGTCGAGAATATAAGCGAGTAAAGGTTTACCATGATTGTAGGAGGCATTCTGTTGAAGAGAAGCTCCGTTACATCGGTTTGTCTATCTACAAACCAGGACGTGCCAAAGTCGAATTTTGTAACGATATTTTTAAGATAAATAGCGTATTGTACGGGAATGGGCTCGTAGTATCCGAGCGCCTCGAATCTTTGCTTGTAAACTTCTGCCTGAGCTGCTGTGCCACCTTCGGGAAGGTTGGGGGGCAAAAGTCTTACGAATACGAAGCAAATCGTTGTGATGATAAATAATGTAAAGAGCATCAGCAATACTCTTTTTAATACGTATTTTGCCATTTTTTTCTCCTTTTCAGTTATTTTCGCCGATAATCTTAAAAAATTTGATTTCGGCTAAATACCGAAAGTTGCAAGCATTGGGATTTTACCCCCAATGCTTGCAAAATTTAATCAAATCTTAAAATTTAATTAACCTGCGTAGTCGAGCTGACCGTTTGCTGCGATGATGTCAGCAACTTCTGCTGCCCACGCTGCATCGTCGTAGTTGTAGCTCATAAGACGGAGACCACCAAAGCCGTACATAATGTTGTAGTTCATTGTGTAGTATTCCATCTGGTATGTGAGAAGAGAAGCGATAGTTGTACCGCAGAGAGGAATTCTGTAGTAGAACTTAAGGAACTCTTCTTCCATTGTAGCTGTGATCTTAAGCTTTGTATCGAAGTCAGCTGTTGCGTATTCGCCTGTAGAGCAAGCTCTGGACCAATCCTGCCATGTCATTGTAACGTCTTCGCCGTTGATGTTGATTGTAAGATCTGTCTTGGAAGGATCCCAACAACCCATTTCGTTGATCTGGCCCTTGTACTCTACTGTATCACAGTAAACCTGCATGTTTCTGAAGGGGTAGAATGCAGCGCCGCCCCATGCGCCGTAACCGATAGCGTAGTCGCCTTCGGGAACTGCCTTATAACGGTCGTTGATGTTACCGATTGCTTCGAATGTGATTTCGCCGAAGCCGGAGCCTTCAAGAGCTGCGTTTACGAACTTGTTAAGAAGAGCTACCTGCTTGTTGTCGTCGGATGTAAGAGAGCCCTTAGCCCAACCGATCTGGATCTTAATGGGCTGACCTGCTGTATAAAGACCTGCTTCTACGAGCTCTGTGAGAGCTGTTGCCATAAGGTTCTTGGCCTCTGTGAGGTTGTAACCTGTGATCTTGTCGTGAGCTTCCTTAAGTGTCTTGTATTCCTTGTCTGCGCCGTATTCAACGCCGTAGAGGTTAACGATTGCCTGCATAGCCTCTTCAGTCTGTCTGTAAGAAGATGTAGGATCCTCGTAAATGTCGTAGTGGTAGAGGCTGTTCATAAGAGAGAACGCGGGCTTGTAACCAGCTGTTGCTGTTACGAACTCTGCTCTGTCGATTGCAAGGGACATAGCCTTACGGAAGTTGTAGTTGGAAAGAACTACGGAGTTAACGTTGCCCTTTGCTGTATCCATGTTCTTGAGGGTTTCAACGTTTGTGTTGAAGAAGAAGGACATTGTGTATGTCTCATCAACCTGAACGAGCTTGTCGGACATAGCGTACTGAGAAAGCTCATCAGCGGAAGGAGCCCACTCAGAGAGCTCGCCCTTAAGGAACGCGTTCTTCATTGCGTCCTCAGTCATAACGTCGATAACGATCTTTGTTGTTGTGTACTGACGAACGTTCTTGCCGTCAACGAGGAAGTTAGTGTAGGAGATAAGGTTACCCTCTTCGTCCTTTTTGGGTGTGCCGTCTTCGTTCTTTTCGAAGCCGTACCAGTTTTCATTCTGCTCAAAGATTACCTGCTTTGCATCCTGGAGAGAAGTCATCTTATATGTACCGTAAGAAATTGTTGTCTCGAGAGATGTGCAGTAGTCTGTTGTCCAGAGCTCGCCGGACTTGTCGATCTTTTCATCGTTCTCACCGGAGTAGAGAGGCTTGTAAACGAGCCATGTGGATGTGAGAGATGTAAGGAAGTAGTTGAGGTCGAGGTACTGCTGGCAAACGTAGATGATTGTGTAATCGTCTACCTTGTAGCAACCAACCTGATCGTAGTCAACCTTTTCACCGTATGTTTCTGTGAAGTAGAAGAGGAATTCCTTGAAGAACTCTTCGTTTACGGAGCCGTCTTCGTTGTAGATGGAAAGCTTGAAAGCGGAGCAGTACTGGTCCATGATTGTAAGAACCTTTTCCTTGTTAGCTTCTGTTACCTTAACGTAACCGAATGCGTTAGCTTCCTTGGAAAGGTCGTTATAATATGTAGCACCGGGAACTACTACGTTACCTTCTTCGTCCTTAACGTCACGGATGTAACCGTAGTCGTTCTTGATCTCGTAGAAGGAATAGCCGGAGAATGTCATATCTGTAGCATCAAGCTTGATGTATACAGGCTTTGCTGTTACGTCGAAGGAGTAGTCGGGAGTATCTTCCTGACCGTAAGCGGGAACTACTACGGAGTAGATGGGAGCTTCAGAGTTGTAGAACTTAGCGCCACCTGCTACTGCGGATTCACCTGCGTAGTAAAGGTTAGCTCTGTAGTTTCTGAACTTGGGGTGGAGAAGCATTTCCATGGAGTAGATGTAGTCGTCAGCTGTGATCTTAACGCCGTTTTCCCAAGCTGCGTTGGGGTTAAGCTTGATCTCGTATACGAAACCTTCTGTAACTTCGTCAGCAGCCTTGATGCTACCGTCTTCGTTCTTAGGAAGAGTAACGTTGTACTTTGTAAGATCTGCCTGGTGTGTAGCTGTAACGTCAGTTACTGCTGTAGCCATTTCATAAACCCACTGGTAAACGCCGTTAACGGAGTCCTTAATGGACATGTCAACGAAGGGGGAAGAGATGTAGCTGAGCATGGAGTTGTCAGCGTTTGTTTCCCAGTTGTGAGGGTTCCAAGCGGTACCAAGTGCTGTTGTACCGGACTTGTAAGTGTAAGTCTTCTGAGTTGCAGCGTCGGGGCCTTTGCCTGCGTTGGGATCCTTACAGGATGCCAATGCAACACATGTGCCAGCGATCATAAGGATCGCCATAACCAAGCTGAGAACTCTTGCGATATTCTTGTTCATAGCAAGAACCTCCTTGTGTGTTTCGCCTTATTCTTAAAGGCTTTTTTTATTTTATTCGTGTGTATAATTCTCTTCAAAACCAACCCATCGAATAATATGTGCGACTATTATATCACAATATTTTTAGTTTTGCAAGTCTTTTTTAAAATTTTTTCAAAAAAATCTTAATTTTTTTATAAGAATTTGATAAATATTCATCAGGGTGAATATTTATTCTTTTTGCATACATTTATTGTGCGTCTCTTTGTATAAAAATAGGTGTTTTGTGTCTTCTAACTTTACAAAAATACACAATGTTCGCCCTCTTGAGTGCATAATGAACAAATTTAAATCTATAAAGTTTCTTTTTTTACAAAGTGGCTAAATTTTAGTGCAAAAAAGACATTTGCAAGAAAAAATTCAAAAACTTGCAAAAAACGTATATTTTTTGTGTAATTTCCTGTTTTTGTGGAAGATATTATGCATAAGACCCGGTGATCTAACAATATATTATGCAAAATCAGGGGTTTCAGTCACGTTTTTGATGTGGATTATACGGAATTTCTCTTTTTAGATATACCAAAAGTTAAAAATGAGGTTGCATTTTTCGTCATTGTTCATAAAAGCTTGTGCAAAGTGTAAAATGAACACGGGCTCATATAGAAGTATTGCCCAAAATCCCGAAGGCAAGAGGATCGCAGGGTAAAAATTTGATGATAACGGTTCCCTGTTTAATCTATTATTATGTGCTCTGTACTCTGTATGTAATCGCGCGTATATATAATATATAAATAAAAATGAAGGAAACTGCGCGGAGGAGGGATAAATAGAGGCCTTTTTATGCTCTGCGGCGCGGGGGAGTTTTGCCCAGACCCTCTTCTTGTGCGAGCAGCAACAAAAAAAGAGAGTAGCTTGTGCTACTCTCAACGTGCGGGGAATCGGAACTACATTCGGTGCGTCGGCTTCCGCCGACATCAAATGAGGTGAATGATGAGAATGAGGATAGATTTCGTACGAGAATCAGAACCGAAGTTCGCCGCGTCAACTTCCGTTGACATCAAATGCGGCGAACGATGAGAATGTGTTCCACATTCTCCCTCTCGTAGAATTGCCTACCGTCGGCAATTCTTATTCGGATTTGTCGCATCGGCTTCCGCCGATATCAAATGCGCCAAATCAAGAGAAGGTAACACGGGTGTGTTCCCTTCTCTTCACGCGAAAATTCAAATAGCTAACGTCGCTATTTGAATTTTCCATTGAGTCCTCATCCCGTACGGGGCACATACAACAACAAAAAAAGCACGCTACTGCGTGCTTTCTTGTTGTTGGTGACCCGTACGGGAATCGAACCCATGTTACAGCCGTGAAAGGGCCGTGTCTTAACCGCTTGACCAACGGGCCTTATGGTAGCGGGAATTGGACTTGAACCCATGACCTACCGGGTATGAACCGGTTGCTCTAGCCAACTGAGCTATCCCGCCATATTCGTCCGCTCATTTTCGGACGTCGCTATACGACTCAATTATTATATCATAAAGGTTTTTATTTGTCAATACCCTTTTTTCAAATTTTCCGAAAAATTTTTATCGCATGGTAAAACCGAGAAAAAACCTTTATTTATAAGGCTTTTCTCGGTTTTTATGTACCCCGACCGCCATTCTCCCGACAAAATTTATCGGGAGAATTTTCTTCGAGTATGATTTTAATACTTTGACGTGGCGTTGATCTCTACTCCGTCGATAAGCTTCTGCGCGTCGGAAATTATCTTTTGCGCGAACGAGCTTAAGACGTAGAAGGTGCCGTATGCCGCCTCGGAATCCGAGCCGTTCTCGCCCAAAACCTCGATAGTTATATAAGCGCGTCTTTCGGTGTATTTGTAGAATCTATACACCACGTTTCTTTCGTTTCCGTAAAGATCCCTTCCCAAAACCGTAAGCTTGAGCATACAGGGGTTATTGGGATCGTTACTTGTAAAGTCGTCAAGCTCGCGCAATGCCGCCATTTCTTCATCCGTGAGGTCACAAATACCCTCAAGTGAAGCGTAAAGGAGTCCCTTATAGAACTGTCTGAAGTTATAGAGCTGATCTCTTGTGACGGTCGTACCCGACTGAGTCTTAGAATCAAATTCATAAGAGAGATGCTCGCTGTTAATATAGATCTGCGCGCCCTGAGAATTGGATTTTGTGGGCGCCATTATGCCCCAATCTCCACTATTTTCATCAATAAGCAGCATTTCTCCTGATTTCGTGACGAAATATGAGCCGTGAAGCCATAATCCGACCGTGTAATCGGCGGCTGATGCCGCGCCCCAGGACTTATTATTCGCATTATACTTTTCAACGGTGCCGTTTTCGTAATTATATCTTATCTTATGGCTGCCCGTGGAATAGTAGAATTCCTCGGGGGAGATAAGCTTGCCCGCCGCATTGTATTCGGGAGCGATTCTTATTCCGTGCTCTGAAAGAGCCGAATGGCTCTTATCTCCGAAGAAAACTCCGCAGGTAAACTGATCAATCCTCGTCCATTCGCCGCTGTTTTTGTCGATAAGGATATATTTTCCGTCGGCAGTAACGTACACTTCGCCATTATGCCACGTGCCGTTACCCGTATCCGAATATCTCTCTGTGAGTATTTTGCCCACGTAAGAGGACTTTGATGCAAAGAACATCTGATTATTGCGAGTAACAAAATATTCCGTAGCGTATGCGACCTCGCCCATTACCTGTGAGTTTGAGCCGATACGGTTGCCCTGCATATCCGTAAGAGCAACCGTTGCTGCGAGGGTGTAATATCCGCCCTTGTAGATCACGTTATAGCCGTAATGGATTATAGCGTCGTTATTTCCGTCTCCGTCGCGGTCTACCTGTGTGTTTTCAAGGATAATAAAGTGTTCGTTCGCGGGCGTGATCTTGGAATAAGGCACGCTTGCGAGCATATAATCACCGGTAAATATTGCGTTCTGCTCCGCGTTGTCAAGGTGGAGCCAATATTTGCCGTCGTTGTTTTTCTCTATGGAATACTTGTTTTTGAGGGAATCCGTAAAGGTGTTGCCCGATCCGTGGAGATACGTGGCAATCTGGCTACCCGAATTATCGAATTTTATATCCGCATTGAGCTTTGAGGACTCAATGAGAATATTCGTGATATAGCCTATATCAAGCTGGATATATTGGGAATCGTACCATTTCGCGTCATCCCATTCAAGAAATTCAAAATATCCCGCCTCAACCTTTACTATCATATTAAAGTTTCTTGAATATGCGTAGTAAGTGCCGTCGGCATTCTTTTCACTTACGTAAACCGTATTGTAAACGTAGGATTTTTCGGCTTCGGTGTCCGCCGCGGAATCGTGGTAGAAGAAGTCGATATTGTACTTGGATTCGTAAAGCTTGTATTTACGAAGATCATCCTCGGTAGGATCAAGCTTGACCGTCTCTATAAATTCCATAGATGCGAGCTTATAGAGCATTGTGTCGATATTGAGGCTGTTTACGTAGTATCCGCCCGTATATTCAATATTTGAAATATAAGGAAGCGTTGAATACATTGAATTTGTTCGCTCTTCAATGTCCTGATAGGAGAAGCTGCAGATCTTTTTGCTGTACTTGTTGAAGATCTCGACGTACTTTTCCTGAAGCTCGGGGTGGGAATCAATATATTTTTGTACCTCCTCGGGCGTCATACCCGCGGTCTCGTCAGCGTAGAGGGCTTCAAATTCCTTTTGGATCATTTCGTAGTTGATATCCGTGGAAACCTCGAAATTTTCAACGTCGAAATATGAGCTTTGTCCCATAGGATAGATGATCATAGGGGTGATGAGAGCCTCGATCGGTCGGAGAACGACGTTTTCAATACCGTTGCTGCTGAGAACGTAGATTCTCTCTCTCGCCTCGACCGTTTGCATCTGTCCGTTTTCGTCAAACGCCTCGCCGCCCGAATACATTACGTAATAGCCTGCTCCCGAAACTATCTTGTCACCGATGGTCACCGTATGGTATTCACCCGTCATCGCGGTGATTGTGTAGCTTGCGGGGGTGTAATTATACTTGACCTTGATCTCGTTTCCGTTCTCGTCAAGCTGAGTTTTCTCTCTTTCCTCGGCAACAAGGCCGTATTCAGAGAGATCCACCTTTCCGTCGGAGAGACGAACGGGATTTTTAAGCGTATCCATAGAAAGCGTATATCCGCAGGTCGTGGAGAGAAGCGCGAAGATCTCCTTATCGTAGATGAGGTCTTCCCTGCCCTCGATTATGAAATCAAAATTCTTGTCGCGGACGAAGGTGTATCCGCCGAATTCGTTATTTACCTTTATGGATTTTATAATTTTGGACTGATCAGACGTGGAATACCTGTCATACGTCATTTGCTTGAACATAAGAAGGCGTCCCGAATGTCCGCGCAGCTCGTCCTTGTGCATATACTTTATATCGTCGACGTAGATAGTGTCAAGGATCTCGCCCGTTTCGTCGTCGATCATAAGCTGTGTGCCTATGCTCGTTTGATAAAAGCCGTCGGAATTCTTGTCGCATTTATCCCCGCCCTTGTAATAGAGCGCGTAAATGCCGTCGTCCTTCTTTATATAGTATATATCTCCGTTTATATCCTCAAATCTGTAAATATCTACAATGTAATTGACAAATCCAAGACCGATACCGAGCAGGATGACCGCGATAATCATTACGATAATTGCTCTTTTTTGCTTTTTGAGCATTGAGGTCTGCGCCTTTTTTTCTCTTGCCTTTGCCTCCTTGAGCACCCATCTTGCGTAAAGCTCGTCGTGCTTGGCAATTTCAGGGTCGTTATCGGTGATCCTCTCGCCGCCCGTCACCCTTGTGTACCAGCCGTCGAACGCGTAGCCGCGTCTTTCGGGCGTGGGGAGCGAGTAGGTGTCGCCCTCGGTATAGGAAATAGATCCGATATTACATTTTCCGCCTGCAGAATTGAGTATAATATTTTTCATATTACCGTCGTTTGTGGGCATCTGTGTATTTTCCTTTCGTCCGCAAAGGTTTGCGGAGCTTTTTATCTGTTACGTCTTCTGATACAAACTACAGCGCCGACCGTAAAGAGCGCAATAGAGGGGATAAGCGCCAATATCATCATACATGCCGTCGCCTGCTTCTGAGTAAGCACCATTGCCTGCATATCATAGATATAGAAGGGCTTGAATTCAATATTTACGGGCACCATCTCGCGGCTTGTGTGTCTGAGAGCCGAGAGGAGAATATCCGTATTTCCGTAGGATTTTGAGTCAAGCGCGCTGTTAGAGAAGAATTCCGTTGAAGCAACTGCGAGAACGTAAGATGCGTTGTTTACCGTGTTGTAATTGTCCTCCTGCACCTCTCGTTTTTCCTCTGTAATTGTCATAAGGGAGAAGAGCTTGTCGTCTGACGCCATATCGAACACTCTGCCGTCGACTAATATTTCGGCGGAGTTATAGGTAGTAAATATATTGTAGAGATTTCTCGCAACACCGTTTTTGTAGTAGCTGTAATATTCGTAGCTTTCAAGACCGTTTTGCTCGGTTCCAACAATGTATGCCTTGGTAAATGTGTCCGAGGGGAGAATGTGGGTCGTGTTGCTGAAAACCGCCTTAGGCGGGAACGCGAGCGCGAGAAGGTCGGAATTTATTGCCGCGCCCATTCCCGTGGTCGTGTACTGACCGAGCACGGACATGCCGCCCTCGTCAATATTCATAGTATTATCCTTTATTACGTGGTTAACAATATCCCCTGCGACGCTCTCTCTTGCCATCCTGATTCCCCATTCCTCAAGATATTCGTCGAGGTTGGGAAGCTGCGGGGCATCGGGGTCCGCAACGTATAGGAGGGTGTTTGAGCCGTCAAGGAATTTATCAAGCTTTTCAATTTCGGAGACACCGTTCTCACCGAGATTTCCAAAGCCGTGGAAGTCCTCTCGGGGATTGAACGTAACTATCATTCTGCAATCCTTCGGGATCTCGTCGGTCTCGAGATTTATGGGTTGGATCACGTAGCCTGAGCCCTTGATGATTGAGGCGAACGTGGAATATTCCTCGCGGATATTACCGTCCTCACCGTAAATGTCCTCTCCGTGGTTTGTGGTAATGCAGCATATCGGGGATTCCGCACGGGTTACCGAGAGAATGGACGCTGCAAATCTCTTCTCGCCGTTGTACGCCCAGGGAGCATCGTTGTCCGAGTTGGCGGTAAAGAAGGATTTGTAGCTGAGCACCGTGTATTCCGATCCGAATTCCACGATCACGTTTGAGGGATAAATATTTGCCGCGGACGTGATCTTGTATTTTTGCACTGCCGTGGGATTTTTCGTAATATTTACGTATTCTACGCTTATATGCTTCGGGAAATGCACCTCAAGCTGACGGGCAGTGTACGAGATATATCTCATAAGCTCCTCGTCCTCGATAAGATCGCGGTCTGCGCAGAAGATGATGTTGAGCTTTAGCGCTTCCTCGCCCGCCGCCTCTCGCTCGGCATTTACCTTGTCTATCATGGGGATCACCTGACCGGCGATAAGATTTTTCGTAATATCCGTCAAGGTGTAAAGACGGGAGCTGTCGGTTGTATATCGCGTATTAGTCAGATCCGAGTGGAGCATAAATTTATAAGCGACAACTGAAAAGGCAATATTCGCCAAAAGCGTTACGAGAACAACGATAGCGGTCACAAGAATAATTTTCGTGCGACTTTTTCTCTTTCTTCTTATGCTAGCCTCGTAGAGGGTGGCATCAAGCTCCTTGTTATCCATAAGGCAAATACTCCTTTCCGTTAAAATTTTTATGTTTTTCGGTAAATTTCATTTTCGTTAGCTTAAATTCTGTTTTTTCTTCTGATAAGAATGACTGCGCCTGCGATCGCGATAGCAAGTGTAGGCGCGGCGGCGCTTACGATGGTAATGATCGTAGCGTTTTTCGTCGTGAGCTTACTCATTTCGGTTGTCGGGAACGGCTTGGGCATAAGAAGAATGGGCGCGTCCTCGTTTCCTGTGTGCTTGGAAATTGCCGAAAGCACCATGGAGTTTCCGTAAACCGCAGATTGCATTGTAGATTCGCTTGCAAAAACCGTGGAGGAGCAGGCTAGAAGAGTTGCGCTCTTGCCGTTTTCACATTCGAATACGGAAACCGTCATAAGGTTAAAGGGCTCGTCGTCGGTCGCCTTGCGAATGATCCTTCCGCCCGCAAGACCCTGTGCTCCCGCATGGGAAACAAGTATGGGCGCAAGCGTAATTTTGCCGTTTGCGGAGGCAAAGCTTCCGTCGGGCTGCTTTGTAAAGTCGTGTGACACGTCAATAGCGGTGGCGTTCCCCACAAGGGACTGCGCCTTTACGTGTGAAAGCCAATTCTTGGCGACATCATTTTCCGCGTTCTTGGTGAAGAACGTATATCCGTCAATGCTTGTGGAATTGCTCGAGTCCTTTATTTGCAGGCATTCTTCAATACCGTCGCTGTTTTCGGAGTGCGAAAATTTTACGCCGTATTTTTCAAGAAGCGACTCGAAATTATCAAGCGGGCCTGCAAGGAAGGTGTCAGCGGAGGCAAAAAACCAGAGGCTTCCGCCGTCCTGCATGTATTTTTCTATCTTTTCAACCTCGGATATGCCCGAAACGGAGTCCTTTTTTGCAAGATCCTGTCTTGGATCAAAGGTAAGAAGAAGATCGCAGTCCTCGGGAATATCGTAGTTTAAAAGGTCAAGGTAATTATAGTTATATCCTGCGTCCGCAAGCATATAGAGAAGCTCGTAGCTCTCGATAAGCTCGCCGTGATTTACGGTTATATAGCACATGGGGTTGCTCTCTCGCGCAACCTTGAGAAGTCCCGCGGCGAGTCTTTTTTCTCCGTTATACGCGGTCGCCTCGCCTGTTGTTTCGTTGTAGTTAAAGAAATCCGTTCTTGCGATCACGTGATATCTTTCGCCGTAAACGATTGCTACGTCGTTTGAGCTTGTGATACCGTATTTTCTTGCAAGCTTAGGGTTTTCCCATACGTTTAGAAAATCGATATTTATCTTTTCCTGAAATTCCTTTGCGATCTCGCTCGCGGAGGTGAGGATCTGAGATTGAGTTTTGTCAGCTCTTATAATGTCCTCGTCGTTGCAAAAGTAGATAGTGATGCTCTCGCCCTCGGCTATCTTCGGGATAACCGTGTCTTGGACGTAGCTTATGCAATTATCGGTCACCTCGTACGTGGAATCACGTCCCATTGGCGTATAAATTGAAAATTTGTACGCGAGAGCTGTAAATGCGACGTTTAAAATGATAACGGCCGCAATTACAAGAGTCGTGATGGCAAGCGACACGCCGCCGAATTTCAGCTTGCGGTCATTTATTTTTATTTTCATTTATAAATTGCTCCGAATAAGTGAATTTAGTGAAAGAAGCGGAAATATCAGCTCCAACGGCGCTTTTCGTATACTCTTATCGTGAGGAATACGAATATAAAGCCAATGGACGCGTAGTAAAGAAGCGCGGCGTAGTCGAAAATTCCAATCGAGAAATTACCGAATCTGCCGAGAATGGAGATCCAATTGAGAATGCTTCTTATCCACGGAACGTTGATAAGGGATGAGATCGCGCCTATAAGCACCAAAACAAGAATAACTGCGATCGTAATAACCGCGGCTGCGAGCTGATTTTCGGTAAGAGCCGAGATAAACGCGCCGATAGCGATAAATGCCGCGCCGATAAGGGCTACGCCGATAAGACAGCCGACAACCTGATTGGTCGCAGGGCCGATGCGAAGCGTATCGTAGGTCTGGAAGGATCTTTCAGCGCTCGCGATAGCGTAAAGCGGAATGAAATTGATGCAGGAAAGCGCCAAGGACGAGAGGAAAAGCGTGAGTGCGGCAAGGTATTTGCCGAGAACCATACCCGTAATAGTCACGGGAGAGGTCATAAGCAGCTGCTCGGTTCTCATTTTGCGCTCCTCGGAGAAAAGTCGCATCGTAAGGAGGGGGATCAGCACGATAAACGCGAAGATCATTATAGTAAAGAACGTAGAGGTGTCGTAGCTTGCCGAAAGATACGTGGTATATCCGAAGAATATAGCCGAGAAAAGCAGGAAAATTCCCGCAAAAACATATCCGACGGGGTTTATGAAATACGACAGCATTTCCTTTTTGTATATAGCGAACATAGTTAAAACCTTTCTTATTCGGGAAAATTACTTTTCCTGCTTATCTTTTGCGTTTTCAACGAGAGCGGACGCTACGTCAGCCTCAAGTCGCTCTCCGCGACGGCGACGGCGGGAGCTGCCCCTTGTGTATCTCTTTTCATTTTCCTCGCTCGATTTGTCAACCACCGAGATGAAGATGTCCTCAAGGCTCATACCAAGAGCTTCAAGACCGATGAGCGCCCAGCCGCGCTCGGAAAGTGTGAAGAAGAGCTTTTTTCTTACGTCAACGCCGTATTCACTCTCGATCGTATACGTGAACGCGTCTCCGTCTCTTTCAGCAAGTGTCTCGGCGTAGAGGATGCCCGGGGTTGATTTGAGCGTGGAGAGAACCTCCTTTTGCGGTCCGCATACCTTTATGTTGAATCTACGGTTGCTCTGGGAGATGCGAGTGATGTTCTCGGTCTTTTCGTCAGCGACGATCTTTCCTTTATTTATAATGATAATTCTGTCGCAGACAGCCTGAACCTCCTGCAAAATGTGAGTGGAAAGAATGACCGTGTGGCTCTTGCCGAGCGTACGGATAAGGCTTCTTATCTCAATTATCTGCTTGGGGTCGAGACCAACCGTGGGCTCGTCGAAAATAACGACCTTGGGGTTGCCGATAAGCGCCTGCGCGATACCTACTCTTTGCTTGTATCCCTTTGAAAGATTGCGAATGAGTCGTTTTCTTACGTCCGAGATCTTCACCACCTCACAAATTTCGTTGAGATGTGGGGCTCTCGGGAAGGTGCAGCCCTTGAGATCGTAATTAAAATTAAGATATTCGTCAACCGTCATATCAAGATAGAGGGGCGGCTGCTCGGGGAGGTAGCCGATAAGCTTCTTTGCGCCCAAGGGATCGTTTAAAATATCGATCTCGTCTATAGCGACTCTGCCCGAGGTCGCGGAAAGATAGCCTGTGATTATATTCATAGCGGTGCTCTTGCCTGCTCCGTTCGGTCCCAAGAAGCCGACGGTCTCGCCGTCACCTATAGAAACGCTGACGTTGTCAAGCGCCGTGTTATTTCCGTAATTTTTTACAAGATTTTCAATTATGATCATCAGAAGAAAACCTACCTTTTGATTTTGCTTAAAATAAGCATACTTTAACATTTTATAATTATATCATCCAATTGTAAACTGTTAATGAACATATAATATTATATAGTATATATTATAAGAGTTTTTTACGTTTTCGCGTATTTTTTCTCGGTATTTATTCAAATATTCAGTAAAATACTTGACTCCGAATGCTTTTTTTGTTACAATATAATGGGGAGATATGGCGAGCATTCAGCTCCCTTCCCGCTTTAAACGGTTAAATAAAAATTTATATATCAGGAGAGAAAAAATGAGCAATATCAAAGATATCACGTTGGCTCCGTCGGGAACTGACAAGATCAACTGGGTAAGATCCTATATGCCGATCTTGGACAGAATTGAAAAGGAATTTATTGAAACACAGCCCTTTGCGGGTCTTAAAATATCGATGTCAATTCATCTTGAGGCAAAGACCGCGCGTCTTGCGCATTGTCTTCGCGCAGGTGGTGCTACCGTAAGAGTTACGGGCTGCAATCCCCTTTCCACTCAGGACGACGTTGCGGCTTCTCTTGCGGCGGACGGCTTTTGCGTAAACGCTCACCACGGCGCAACCGAGGAGGAATACGTAAACGACTTAAAGGAAACTCTCGCGCATTGCCCCGATCTTATTATTGACGACGGCGGCGACTTTATTGGTCTCCTTCACGGTGAATGCAGAGAGCTCGGCAAGAATCTTATCGGCGGATGCGAGGAAACAACAACGGGTATTCACCGCCTCTTCGCACGTCAGGATGCAGGTCTTCTCGACTACACTATGATTGACGTAAACGACGCGGATTGCAAACATTTGTTCGATAATAGATACGGAACAGGTCAGTCCACACTCGACGGCATTATGAACTCCACAAACCTTATGATCGCAGGCAAAACCGTTGTTATCGCAGGCTTTGGTTGGTGCGGTAAGGGTCTCGCTATGAGAGCAAAGGGTATGGGCGCCAACGTAATTATTACTGAAATTGATCCTGTAAAGGCAATTGAAGCGGTAATGGAGGGCTATACCGTTATGACTATGGACAAGGCGGCACCTCTCGGAGACCTCTTCGTAACGCTTACAGGCTGCTCCGATATTATCGTTGACAGACATTTTGCTGTTATGAAGGACGGTGTTCTTCTTGCAAACAGCGGTCATTTTGATGTGGAGATCAACAAAAATCATCTTTCGGCTATGGCTACGAAGATTGAGACAAGAAAGCCCAATATCGTAGGCTATACAATGGCTGACGGCAGAGTTATCAATCTTCTCGCGGAGGGCAGACTCGTAAATCTTGCGGCAGGCAACGGACATCCCGCGGAAATTATGGATATGAGCTTCGCTATTCAGGCAAAGTCTCTTGAATATCTTGCGAAGAACCGCGGCAAGCTCGAGAAGAAGGTTTATGCCGTACCCGTAGAGATCGATAGCGAGGTTGCAAGAATCAAGCTTGAGACACTTGGTGTTGAAATTGACGCTCTTACAGAGGAGCAGAAGGCTTATCTTAATAAGGTTGAATAATCCGGGAAAACGTGAGTTTTCCTTATGAAATAAGGAATTATTATGAATTTAAAGACAAAGGTTGCCGTAGTCGGCGCAGGACACGCGGGTGTTGAGGCGGCTTGCGCGGCGGCAAGAATGGGACTTGATACGGTATTGTTTACTCAGTCACTCGATGCGATCGCCAATATGCCTTGCAACCCCTCGATCGGCGGCACGGCAAAGGGACATCTCGTCTATGAGATCGACGCTATGGGCGGCGAGATGGGTAGAATTGCCGACCTTGTAACGATGCAGTCCCGCACGCTCAATCTCGGAAAGGGCGCGGCGGTACACTCAAAGCGCGTTCAGGCGGATAGAGTTAAATATAGCCGACTTATGAAGAAATCCCTTGAGAATAAAGAGAATCTTCGCATAGTTCAGGCGGAAATTACGGACATTTTAACAGAAAATATATACGACAGCTCCTACGAAAAGCGCATTTTGGGTGTTCGTACACATCTTGGCGAGGAATGGGAGTGTGATGCGGTCATTCTGGCAACGGGAACACATCTTGCTGGTAGAATTTTTGTCGGTGACAAAAATTACAGCGCAGGGCCCGACGGAATGCTTCCTGCAAACGCTCTTACTGAGTCGCTTGTGGAAAACGGCATCAAAATTATGCGATTTAAGACCGGCACACCCGCCAGAGTCAAGAGATCTACTATAAATCTTGACGTTTTAGAGCGTCAGGACGGTGAAGACGGCTTTTTGCCTTTCTCCTGGGCAACTGACGAGGCGTATTATGACGGTTGCGAGCAAACTCCTTGCCATATCGTATATACAAATGCCGAAACCCATAGAATTATTAGAGAAAATATAAAGAAATCCGCTATGTATTCGGGTCAGATACACGGTAGGGGCCCGAGATATTGTCCTTCAATTGAGGATAAGATCAAACGTTTTGCCGATAAGGAGCGTCATCAGCTCTTCGTTGAGCCCATGGGATACGACACCGATGAGATGTACATTCAGGGATTTTCGACTTCCTTGCCCACAGACGTGCAATATTTAATGCTCAGATCCTTAAAAGGCTTTGAAAATGCGGAAATTATGCGCTACGCGTATGCAATTGAATACGATTGCGCCGATCCCTTGCAGCTTTATCCTACGCTTGAATTCAAGAAAATATCGGGACTTTACGGCGCAGGACAGTTTAATGGCACCTCGGGATACGAAGAAGCGGGCGCGCAGGGCTTGGTTGCGGGTGCAAACGCCGCTTTGAAGATAAAGGGCGAAGAGCCTATGATTCTTGAGCGTTCTTCAAGCTATATCGGTACTTTGATCGACGATCTTACCACAAAAGGCACTAATGAGCCTTATAGAATGATGACTTCGCGCTCGGAATATAGACTTTTGCTTCGTCAGGACAACACCGATGCGCGACTTACCCCCATCGCAATTCGCTGCGGACTGGTATCCGATGCTCAAAAGGATGCGTTTGAAACAAAAATGGCTCTCGTTGAGGCGGAAAAGGAACGACTTGAAAATACCCGTATTTCTAAGGAAAAAGCTACGGAATTCCTTATAAAACAAGGAATGGACGGCGCAAAATCGGGAGTTTCAATGGCAGATCTGCTCCGCAGACCTGATCTTGATTACGATAAAATTGCCGAAGTTGATATCAACCGTCCGAAGCTTCCGAAGAGCGTCTCTCTTACGGCGTCAACTGATATAAAATATGCCGGATACGTAAAAAGACAGCTTGGCGAGGTGGCAAAGCTTTCGCGACTTGAAGCAAAGGCGCTCTCCCCCGACCTTGATTATACGAAAATTCTTGGCTTGCGACTTGAAGCGGCGCAAAAGCTTAATAATATCAAGCCATTAACCATTGGTCAGGCATCCCGTATTAGTGGCGTAAGTCCTGCCGATATTTCCGTCCTTCTGATATATTTGGGCATAAGATAAGGAGATAGATATGAATTATAATGAATTTTCCTTATTATATAATGAAATTTTGAGCAAAAACAAGCTTGAAAGATATATAAACAATGACTTTTGCGCAAAGTTTTACGAGTTTTACAATATACTTATTGAGTCAAATAAGGTCATGAACGTAACGAGAATTCTCGACGCGAAGGATGCTGTCGTTAAGCATTTCGCTGATTGTCTCTTAATTGCTGACTTGATACCCGATGGCGAATTTTCCTTGATAGATATAGGATGCGGCGGCGGTTTTCCGACAATTCCTCTTGCAATTGCAAGAAAAAACCTTAAAATTACCGCAATTGACAGTACTACAAAGAAGATAGACTTCGTAAATTCTACAGCTCGCCAGCTTGGACTTGCCAACGTTAACGCGATTTCCGCAAGAGCGGAGGAATTTATTGAAGGTAGACGCGAAAGCTTTGATTTCGCGACGAGCCGTGCGGTTGCAAGACTTAATATGCTCTCCGAATTGACTATCCCCTACGTAAAGATTGGCGGTAAATTTATTGCAATGAAGGGCGCGCAGGCACAGGACGAGCTTGATGAAGCTCAGAACGGTATCAAAAAGCTTGGCGGTACGGTTTCTTCTAATCTTGTATTAGATCTTACTGATGGCGAGGAAATCAACCAAAGAGGTGTGATTATCATTGAAAAGACATCTAGAACCCCCTCAAATTATCCGAGAAAGTTCGGTCAAATAAAGAATAAACCGCTTTAAACCTCAAAGAGCCGCGATTCGCGGCTCTTTTTGTTTCACGTGAAACAATGTTTTTGGGCTTGGGATCTTCGTATGATGTTTCACGTGAAACAAACACCGTACCGCCCCCTAAATGTTTCACGTGAAATAAATGCCGCACTCCCCCCTTGAATGTTTCACGTGAAACAAATGTCGTACCCCCCACCAAAGATGTTTCACGTGAAACACTCGGACGGGACGGTTTGTGCAGCTAACGGACACTGTTTCGCGTGAAACAGTTAATTTTGAGGCAAAAATTTTGCAAAAAGTGTAAGTTTTTTATAAAACACTATTGAAAATTTTAAAATTGTGTTGTATAATTATATCGGTAAACTTTAAAATCTTATCGGAGGAACTAGTTTTGGGAAAGATTATCTCTTTTTGTAACCAAAAGGGTGGCGTTGGTAAGACCACCTCTGCGGTAAACGTTGCGGCTTCTCTTGGAATTTTGGGACACAAGGTGCTTCTTATTGACCTTGACCCCCAGGGTAATGCGACAAGCGGCGTTGGAATTTCTAAAAAAGGCTTGAAAGCAAGCATTAATGACGTAATTTTGGGTGATGTGGCAGCAAAGGATGCTATTCGCACCACCGAATACCAGAATCTTGATCTTATTCCCGCAAATATTGCTTTGGCGGGCGCGGAATACAATCTTTACGAGGATGGCGGCAACGAGCGCATCATCAAGGATGCTTTAGCACCTATTAAGGACAATTACGATTACATAATCATTGACTGCCCGCCCTCACTTTCTATGCTTACCGTTAACTCTATGGTAGCAAGCGACGGCGTAGTTATCCCCATGCAGTGTGAATTCTATGCGCTTGAGGGCTTGTCTCAGCTTACTGTTACTATCAACAAGATCAAGACAAACTTCAATCCTGGTCTTAACATCACGGGTCTTTTAATCACGATGTACAACGGAAGACTTCTTCTTTCTATGCAGGTAGTAAACGAGCTTAAAAAGCACTATTCCGATAGACTTTTTGAGACAAAAATTACCCGTGGCGTAAAGGTTTCCGAGGCTCCCGGCTTTGGTATGCCCGTATATTACCACGACAAGAAGTGCAAGGGCGCGGTTGAATATCTTGCAGTTGCTAAGGAGCTTGCGACCCGCATTTGAGTAAATAGCGCGATCATTATATAATAAAATTGAAGAAAATGCCGCAATTGGCGGCGGAATGGAGTTAAAATATGGCACGTGGCGGTCTTGGAAGAGATTTTTATTCAATTCTTGATGACAATATGCTCGAGGAAAAGAAGGACAGTGTAACTACTATCAAGGTTTCCGATATCGAGCCCAGAGGCGATCAGCCCAGAAAGACTTTTGACGACGAGGGTCTCCAGCTTTTAGCTGACTCTATTGCTATTCACGGTGTGCTTCAGCCTATTATCGTAAGAGAAAACGCGAGATTCAAGGGCTCTTACGAGATTATTGCAGGTGAGAGACGTTGGAGAGCATCCAAAATGGCGGGACTTTCCGAAATTCCCGTTGTAATTATCGACGGAGACGACTTAAAGGTCGCTCAGATCTCTCTTGTTGAGAACGTACAGAGAGAAAATCTTAACGCAGTTGAAGAGGCGCTTGCATATAGCGCCCTCATTGAGAGATATAATATGACACAGGAGCAGATCTCCCGTGAGGTAGGTAAGAGCCGTTCCGCGATCGCAAATATGCTCCGCCTTCTCGACCTTCCCGACGAGGTTCTTACAATGCTTAAGGAAGATAAGATCACAAACGGTCACGCGAGAGCGCTTCTCGGTCTTAAGTCCGACGAGCAGATGATCGAGCTTGCAAAGAAGGTTGCTGATAATGATCTTTCCGTTCGCGACGTTGAAAGAATCGTTCGCTCAATGCTTGAGGAAAAAACAATTGTTGTATCAGTCAACAAACCCGACGCACAGAGACGCGTATATATGAAGGATCTTGAAAGACGCGTTATGGAAACACTCGGCAGAAAGGTTAAGATCAACCAGTCCGCAAAGAAGAAGACTCTCGAGCTTTCCTATGATAACGATGATGACCTCGCCGAGCTTCTTGAGCTTATATGCGGCAAGGATATTTTCAAGTCTTAATTTACATAAAATCCATATACAGAAAGGAAAATTACCATGCTTGACATAAACTATATAAAGAGCAATCCCGACGAAGTTATAGAAAGACTTGCCCACAAGGGCAAGGATGCAAAGGAAGAAATCGCAAAGATTCTTGAGCTTGATGCCAAGAGAAGAAGCCTCATTTCCTCCACAGAATCTCTCAAGGCTGAGCAGAACAAGCTCTCCAAGATGATTCCTATGTATAAAAAGGAAGGCCGCGATCCCTCCGAGATCTTCGCTAAGTCCCGTGAGATCGGCGCGACAGTTAAGGCAAACGATGAGCAGATCAAGGCGGTTGAAGCGGAGCTTTCCTCCTATATGCTCGCTCTTCCCAACCTTCCTGACCGTGATCTTAAGCCCGGCGGCAAGGAAAACAACGAGCCCATCCGTTACTTTGGCGAGCCTCACAAGTTTGATTTTGAGCCCAAGAATCACGTTGACCTCTGCACAAGCCTCGGTCTTATCGATTACGATCGCGGAACAAAGCTTTCGGGCTCCGGTTTCTGGATCTATCGCGGTATGGGTGCAAGACTTGAATGGGCGCTCCTCAACTACTTTATCGATACTCACCTCGGCGACGGCTATGAGCTTATTTTGCCCCCTCATATGCTTGAATACGAGTGTGGTTTGACAGCAGGTCAGTTCCCGAAGTTTGCTGACGAGGTTTATAAGATCGAAAACCCCACGGACAACAGAATGAGATATATGCTTCCTACTGCAGAGGCGGCTCTTGCATCTCTTTACAGAAATGAAATTCTTACAGAAGCAGACCTTCCCAAGAAGCTTGTGAGCTATACACCCTGCTTCAGACGTGAGGCGGGCTCCTACCGTTCCGACGAGAGAGGTATGGTAAGAGGACACCAGTTCAACAAGGTTGAAATGTTCCAGTACACGCTTCCCGAAAAGAGTGACGAGGCGTTTGACGAGCTCGTTGAAAAGGCTGAAAAGCTTGTTTCGGGTCTTGGATTCCATTTCAGAACAGTTAAGCTCGCGGCAGAGGACTGCTCCGCATCCATGGCGAGAACGTACGATATCGAGATCAACATTCCTTCTATGAACGGATATAAGGAAGTAAGCTCCGTTTCTAACGCGCGTGACTATCAGGCTCGCCGCGGTATGATGAGAGTGAAGAGAGCTGACGGTAGAATAGAATACCTTCACACTCTCAATGGCTCGGGTCTTGCAACGTCCAGAATTCTTCCCGCGCTCGTGGAACAGAATCAGAACGCAGACGGCTCTGTAACAGTTCCCGAGGTGCTCCGCAAGTATCTTGGCGTAGACGTAATCAGATAAGATAAAAAGGGCAGAAAAGGAACATTTGTTCCTTTTCTGTTTGACTAACTTGGGAAAAACATAGGTTTTCCCGTATAAAAACAAAGAAAGAGCGAAAAATGAACATAACTGAAATTTTTGGAGACAGCAGATTTGTAAAGTTCATAGAGAACATTCTGGACACCTTTTTTAATCCTGAGGTTGTCCATTATGACAATTTTAATTTCGGCTCTTCGGGAGTCGTGTCGCTGCGAATAATTTTGGTCGGGCTTATGGTCGGCTTTTGTGTGGCGGCGGTCTCCTCACTTTATGAAAAGAAAATGATGGGAAGCTTTATAAAAAAGCTTTTGCATGAAGAGTGTGTGCGTCCCGAGAAGGCTATGACCTTGTACGAGCTGGGATATTTGAAATCTCCCGCGATTCGCTCGTCGGTGGTGCGCGGCGCAACCCTTAAAAGATGGGTAAGATGTGTCGAGGAGGACGAATTTTACGCTTCGTTAGATCAGAAGAGGGAAAAGTTTGCAAAAAATCATCCCGACGAGGAGTTTGTCGCGCCGACATTCAAGAGAGATCCCGATACTATGCGCTTCTATATTCCCGAGGAGCTTAAGTATCAGGCGGACGTGAAGTTCAGCACGAAGGGCGCGAATATCGCGTCGGCAATAGGTGTGATCGTGCTGTCGATAATTATGTGCGCGATCCTTTGCGCGGTCGTTCCCGAGATGCTTACCTTTGCCGATAATTTCGTGTCGGTTATTAAAAAATAAATATATAAATGGAGAATAGATGAAAAAACCTGTAATTGGAATTATGCCGTCCCATGACGGCGATTATATGAGATTAAAAAAGACGTATCACGATGCGATATGGACTGCGGGCGGCGTGCCGCTCACACTCGCATATACTACGGATGAGAGCCGTCTTTGTGAGTATATAGAGGCATGCGACGGATTTTTGTTTTCGGGCGGGCTTGACGTTAATCCCGCGCTTTATGGCGAGGAAGTGAAATTTGACAACGTTGAAATAGATGAAGCAAGAGATGATTTTGAAAGCAAAATTTTCCCCTTGGTTTATAAGACGGGAAAACCCGTTCTCGGTATTTGTCGCGGACTTCAGATGATAAACGTGCAGCTTGGCGGCACACTCCTTCAGCATATTGACGGACACCGTCAGACTCCTACACCCGGAACGGAGCCGATCCAGAAGGTCAACGTTGTGAAGGATTCGATGCTTTACAGAATATCGGGCAAGGAAAGCCTTATGGTAAACACCTTCCACCATCAGGCAATTGACCGCTTGGCAGATTGCCTTGAGGTTGATGCGATTTCCGAGGACGGAATTATCGAGGCGGTGCATCATAAGGAAAGAGATTTCTTTATGCTGGTTCAGTGGCATCCCGAGATTTATTTCAAGACGGATGAAGCTATGCAGAATTTGTTCTATAAGTTTATCGAGGAATGTAAATAAAAGTAACGGTTTGTCCGTAGCATAATGGTTTGACTATGATTTTTACTTTACAATAAATTTTGTTTAGTGGAGGTAGCTTTGAAGAGCGCAACGTTTTATTATCAGTCTGGAGATCAGTTTAAGGTAAGGTTCAGAAAGCATTATTGTTATAAATGCGGTAAAGAATTGTCCGTTATTAAGCATAGCAAGTTTGTTCATTCAAAGGAAGAGAACGCAAAGTACTATGATTTCACAACAAGTTCAGGCAGTTCATATGTTCCAAGATCAAGAGCGCATGGAATGTGCGAATTTATACATAAAATTTTTTTCTGTATGAAATGCATTAAGCCTATTGAGTTCGTTACCCAAATTAACCAAGAAGATATAGATATAATAATTAGTAAAACACAAAAATATTTTCTCAAGAGGGGCAGAACTGTTAATATAGAGAAGCTATTTGAAACTCAAAATAATGAGCTTGTGGATAGATGCATAATAGATGAAACGGTCAAAAATTTGGTTTTAAAGATCAAAGATGAGGATGAAGGATATATGATCTATAATGTACCGATCAGCAGACGGGATAAATATGAAAGACCATATTATTTTGATTTGAAGAAAAGAAAACTTATCAAGTTTATAAAGCCAAAAGAATAAATAGTACTATATTCAAAAACATATAAAAAGGAAGCAGCTATGCTGCTTCCTTGATTTTTTTATTTATAGAAATAGTGATTTTTTATAGTGAACGCGTAGGGGCGGTTGTTTGCGATCCAGTTTGACGAGGATGCGCTCGGATTTAAGAAATACAAAATTTCGCTTGAAAGGGAATAGCCCTCGTAGCACATTTTCGCCGCGATGATGCTTTCCGCGTCGGCGGCCTTGTAAATTCTGCCGTTTGACGTGGGCGCAAACTGAACGCCGTGCTTTTTGTCAAAAATTACGCCGTAGATCGTGTTCGGGAAGCTTTTTGAACGAACTCGGTTCAAAATTACGTTGCCAACTGCGATCTTGCCGCGCATAGGCTCGCCCTCTGCCTCGGCAGAAATGATTTTTGCGAGCCAATAAATGTCGTCCGCATTGTAGATTTTGTCGCCACTCTTTAAAAGTCGTGTGTCTCCGGAGCTTACCACGTACGCGTTTATATTTGAATCGTAGCTTACGTAGGAATTGAGCGCCTTGACGATCGGCTTTATGGGAACGAACATTTCGCCGTTTCTTATCAAAATTTCTTCTTCGGTGTAGAAATATCTGCCGTTTGCTTCTATGTAGAGTGTGCCTTCGCGGGCGGAAATTTTAAGATTTTCCCCTGTGACGGTTGCCGTTTTGCTTCTTGAATCATATTTATTATTGAAATTTCCAAGCCAAGCGGCAAAGCGGAAAAGAGGAACGAAGGTAACGCCGTTTTTTGTAAAGATCTCGCCGTGGAAAAGGTTTCTGCCGTTGATACGTACAAATCCTGTGGAGCGGACATCTCTCTGCTCTGAAATTTCAGTTTGCGGCGCGTCTCTCTCGTCCGCCACGCTCATTACGGTAAAGATCGATGCCGTAATACTCAAGGCTAACGCTGCGCTCAATACTTTTGGTAAAATTCTTCTGCATTTGGTCATACATAACCTCCTTTGTAAATGAAATTTGTATATTTATTGTAACATAGAGAGAGGCTGTAATCAAGGAACAATGAATTCCATAAATGTAAGATTTGTTTTTTATTGTCATGGTTTTCCGTATTTTCCGCTTTGATAAAGATATAAATTCGGGGAATAATAATAGTGAGGATTCGTCCGTTTTCCTTTGTTTATATGATAAATTCGATAAAAGCTTTGATCTTGCGATCGCGTAGGAGCAGGATGCGAATGAGAAGATTTTCCATGCTTGATTTTGCGTGAAATTTTCCATTTTAATTGTATCAACTCTGCATTCTGCACTCTGCACTCTGCACTAAAAAAGCACCGCGGCTGCGGTGCTTTTTTATATCAGTGGTGGAAAAGTCTCATTCCCGTGAACGCCATAACCATATCGTTCTTATCACATTCTGCGATAACGAGATCGTCGCGGATAGATCCGCCGGGCTGAGCTACGTACTTGACGCCCGACATATATGCGCGCTTGATATTGTCTGCGAAGGGGAAGAAGGCATCGGATGCGAGCGCTACCTTATCGAAGCTGTCGAGCCAAGCGCGGCGCTCCTCTGCGGTAATGGGCTCGGGCTTTGACGTAAAGTAGTTTTCCCAGATGCCGTCGGCACAAACGTCCTCTTCGTTGCCGTTGATGTAGCCGTCGATCACGTTGTCGCGCTCGGGACGGCCCATTGTCTCGATAAAGGGAAGGGCAAGGGTCTTGGGATGCTGGCGCATAAGCCAAGTGTCTGCCTTAGTGCCTGCGAGTCTTGTGCAGTGGATTCTCGACTGCTGACCTGCGCCTACACCGATCGCCTGACCGTCGTACGCGTAGCAAACCGAGTTGGACTGTGTGTATTTAAGAGTAATAAGGGCGATAATAAGGTCGCGCATAGCGTTCTCGGGGAGATTCTTGTTAGCGGTTACGATATTCTGGAAGAGATGCGCGCCGATCTTGAACTCGTTTCTACCCTGCTCAAAGGTAATACCGTAAACGTCCTTAGTCTCAATGGGCTCGGGAGTGTAGTTGGGATCAATTTCAACTATGTTATAGCCACCCTTTCTCTTGGACTTGAGAATTTCAAGAGCCTCGGGCTCGTATCCGGGAGCAATAATACCGTCGGAAACCTCACGCGCCAAAAGCTTTGCGGTTGCGGTATCGCAAACGTCGGAGAGGGCTACCCAGTCGCCAAAGGAGCAGAGTCTGTCAGTTCCGCGCGCGCGAACGTAAGCGCAAGCGAGGGGAGAGGAATCGAGGTCGGTGTTGCCGTCAACAAAGCAAGCCTTCTTCAAGGATTCGGAAAGAGGAAGACCTACTGCCGCGGACGTGGGGGAAACGTGCTTGAAGGACGTAGCGGCGGGAAGACCTGTCGCTTCCTTCAATTCCTTTACGAGCTGCCATGCGTTGAACGCGTCGAGGAAGTTGATATAGCCGGGTCTGCCGTTGAGCACTGTTACGGGAAGCTCGGAGCCGTTCTTCATAAAGATTCTTGCGGGCTTCTGGTTGGGATTACAACCGTATTTCAAAGAAAATTCGTTCATTTTTACATTCCCTCCGCTTATTTATTCTTGTTTACCATTCTATTTTCGATCTCGCCGCTTTCAAGGTCAATATAGCGAACGTACATAGAGATCTTGTTCTGCTCGTCAAGGGCATTCCAAATTCTGTTTGCGAATTCGTCGATATCGTTTGAAATCTCGATTCTTTCAGGCTCGCCGCAGAACGTAGGAATGGGATTGCCGTCGCAAATGTATGTGTGGATGAAGTGGCCAAGACCTGCGAGCGCGTTATAGGAATACGTATATCTGTTACAAGCGGTGCCCTCGGGGTCTGCGCTCTTGAGAATACTCATCTTATAAGTGAAATCGCCGTTTGCGAAGTCCATAATGCCGCTGATTCTGGGTGTGAGATTGGGGTAGTCGGGCTCGAACGCGCGGGTGCGGAGAGCTTCCTCGAAGGTCTTTCCGTCGCAAAGGAAGTTGTAGATAGTGTCCGTCTGGTCGCCGTTTGTAACGATGAGAGAATTCTTATAAACCTTTACGGGAGAGTAGATGATAAGCGAGGGGTCCTCAACCTTTGAATAGTCGTGGGGGTAGATAATTACCTCGCCGCCTTCCTTTTCCGCGAAAACGCGGTTGCGGCTGTTAGCGCTTCTGCCCATAATGAAATAAGCGAATGCTGCGCGCTTTGCATCGGGTGTCTTACCGATAATGATTCCGCGTCCAACGTAGGAGTTGCCTGCAATGAGTTCCTCGGGTGTGTTGATCTTGTAAATGTTCATGCTTTTGCTTCCTTTGTTTTATTTTTTATTAAAATCAAAATGAAAAAAGGACAGACCTATCTTTTACCTTTGATAGATACTGCCCAGACGAACGGCGCCTATTCCCCGCGCCTTCCTTGCGGTGCTCCGCTCAAATTCGTCGGTCGGCTCGAGGTATCCCTTGCGGGTTATTTACATTTTTATTATATAATAATATTCTTCGTTTGTCAACTCCTTTTTGTGTCGCATTGTAAATAAAATACTCTTGACTCTTATCTTGTAAAATGGTATAATTGATATAATGATAAACGAAAGGGGGATTTTTATGAAGATAATCAAGGAAGCGGATTTTCGTCGCGAAATAAAGAGCGCGCCTGCGTGCGCATATCTTTTCTTCGGCGAAGAGGATTATACTAAAAATCACGCGATAAATCTCGCGCGCGAGTGCATCGTAGGAGACCCGTCGCTTGCTATGTTCAATGAAATGAAGCTTGACGCGTTGAGCTTTTCCATAGATTCCCTCGTTGATATGCTTGCTTCTCCCCCTATGATGACGGAAAGAAAGCTCATAATTATTACGGGACTTGATTTTATCACCATGAAGGCGGGTGAGCTTGACGCTCTTATCTCGGCTCTCGGTCTTCTTGAGGAATATGATTTCAATACCGTTATTATTGCAACTACGTCGGATAAATTTGATATGGGCTATTCCTTGAAAAAGCCTTCTGCGGCGCTTATGAAGCTTTCCGAGGTATTGACCCCCGTATATTTTGAGAAAAACTCCCCTCAGCGACTTGCCTTGTGGGCGCAAAAGCATTACGAGCACAATGGCGCTGCGGCTGACGCGAGCGTTTCCGCGTTTACTGTGGAATATTGCGGAAGAGATATGTTTACTCTCGCCGAGGAGATAAGGAAGATCTCCTTTTATGCGCTCTCGCAGAACAGAACTGCCGTAACGGTCGACGACGTAAAGCTTGTCGGTGTAAATTCTCTTGAATACGATACGTACGCGTTTACTAACGCGATCTGCTCGAGAAAAAAGGACGTGGCGCTCAATATCCTGCTTGATATGAAGAAAAAGAGGACCGAGCCGATATACATTATGAGCGAGGTGTCAAGAACGGTTTGCGAGCTGGTCTCGGTGTCCGCGCTCCTTCGCGACGGATTGACACACGCGGAGATATCCAAATTACTCGATATGCACGAATTTAGAATATCATTGCTTGCAAAATCGGCAAAGGAGATCCAAAATCCCCGCCGCCTTCTTTCAATGTGTAAGGATGCCGATAAGGACATAAAGCTCGGCGGTGATGGGTATATTGTCCTTGAAAAGTTGATTTGTACAATGTGACATTGTCAATACGACATAAAATTTTTTGAAAGCGCAATTTGTATAAATTGTCAATATGCCGAACGGGTGTACTTTTCCACACTTTCAACAGGGTTTTCAACATTTAAAAGCCTTGATTTATAGGCATTTGGCGAGTTTTCAACAGTTCAAGAAGAGTTTTCCACAAAAAAACTGTGGAAAACTCTATTTCTTGTTTTGGTATAAAAAATGTCAAAAAACGCGGTGGCTTTTTGTTCAAAACGTAGATTTTGTCGATTTTACTGCGAGTACGACATGAATAAATGAATATAATTTTCGTTAAAATTGACTAGAACAAACATTTGATTTTCAGAACACTTTTGCCTCGATATATAATGTTGACAAAGGCGGGGAATTGTGTTATTATAAATGTAATAAAATTTATTTAAAAGGTGTTGCTATGGCAAAGATCATAAAGAGAGCTGCGATTGCGGGCGCGTTTATCGTCCTTGCGATCATAATGCTCGCATCCTGCACGAAGGATGACGGTACAATTAAATACAAATCCGTCAAGGGCGGCTACGAGGTGGTCGGACTTGTTGATAAAAATGTCGAGAATATAGTTATTCCCGAATCGTTTGACGGAAAAGCGGTCGTGGGTATCGCTCGCGAGGCGTTCCGCGGCTCGTCCGTAAAGGGCATATCCATTCCCGAGTCGGTAAAGAGCATCGGTCTTAACGCGTTTGAATTTTGTCTTTCGCTTACAAGAGTCGAGCTTGCAAGTCCCGACAGTCTGGCTGACGCGAGTCTTGAAAATTTTTATTCCTCACCCTTTAATAACGGCGCGGAGCTTTACGTTGGCGGCTCTAAAATAACCGATATTTCGTTTGATGGAGAAAAAATCGGAGATTACGCCTACGCGGGATGCTCCAGCATTGAGAAAATAGCCTTTTCGGGTGTTAAGTCCGTCGGCGTCGGCAGCTTTAAGGACTGCGGCAATATTTCCACAGTTGATTTTGGAAATGCTCTTGAAGCAATAAGCTCTAGCGCATTTTCGGGAAATTCCATTATCTCCGTAGCTCTTCCTGAGAGCTGTGGCTCCATCGGTCACTCCGCGTTTTCTTATAACGCGAAGCTTGAGAGCGTAGCGCTCTCTTCCGCTATTGTGAAGATCCCCGACCGAGCGTTTTCAAATTGCTCGGCGCTTGAAAGCATAAATATTGACGGTGTTGAGGAGATAGGCGCTTACGCGTTTTACAGATGCGAGGGCTTGGCGCAGATAGATCTTTCCGAAAAGCTCAAGAGGATCGGCGAGTACGCGTATTACGACTCGGGGCTTGAAAAAATAAACGTTCCCGAGGGCTCGGCCCTTGAATTTATCGGAGAGGCGGCATTCCGCGGCTGTACGTCTCTTGAGGAGATATATCTTGATCGCGCGCGCGGGCTGAAGGTTATAGAGAAAAGCGCGTTTGAATTTTGCGGATCCCTGACGGAGCTTACGCTTCCCTCGTCCCTTGAATCGCTTGGCGATTGGGCGTTCTCGGGATGCGATGATCTTAAATATACCATGTCGGGCGGCGTTGGATATATCGGTAATGCGGAAAACAAATTTGTTATGGCGCATAAGTTTATAGATCACGAAAGAACAAGGATCGCAATTTCCGATAAGGCGAAATTCGTTCACTCGGGCGCGTTCAAGGACGCAAAGCATATTCTTTCCGTAAGAATGGTTGGCGGTGTCGTATCGATCGGAACGCAAGCGTTCGCGTTCTGCAGCTCTATTGAGGAGTTCGTTTTCCCGAGCACACTCCGTATCATCGGTGACGGCGCGGCTATGGGCTGCACGGCGCTTTCCAGCGTGAAGTTTATGGGTACGTCGGATCAGTGGAATCAATCCTCAAATCCGGGCTACGTAAAGAAGGGCACAAATTGGAGATACAACGCGGGCTCTTATAAGATAAGCTATAATTTCGTTCCGTAAAAATAAAATTCCCTGTCAAATAGGCAGGGAATTATTTTTGTGTTGCAATTTTTACGGATATGTGGTAGAATAAGAACGGAAAATGATATTTATTCAGAGGTTTATATGATAAAAAGATTAATTTTGATTTTACTTTTGTGCGCGATTCTTGGCTCCTGCCTTGTGTCGTGTAAAAATCCCGGTGGTGCGCAGAATTCTAACCCCGAGGCTCCCGGAGAAAATACCGATCCCGTTCTTCGCGAGGGAAGAGAAGAAATAAAGGAGCTGTTTGCTTTTCTTCAGAGTGAGGCTGAGAATGAAAAGAAGGTAAGCCTTGAGGTGCAGTATCAGGACGAGCATTATTCCTTTAAGCAGTCGGGCGAATATGCGGATTCCTTCTGGTTTTCCTCCTCGTTGCTCGTCACGGTAATATGTGACTACGGCTTCGCAAAGGAAGAGGAGTGGTATCTTTCGTGTGAAAGCAAGAGCAGTAAGGCGCTGAATCAGGCGTTTTTCGACGCTTACAGCGACAAATTGAGCGATGAATATTTCTCTCTTCTTGACGGAGTTCAGGGTCTGCATTTCGATTACGTTCATAACGACGGAAATCTTTCCGAGGTTCTTCAAGACTTTTATTCCGAGTATGAGGGCATCTCCGCTTTATATGAGCTTGAGTGGGTAAGAAGCGTGAAGATCGTATATTTTTACAGTATGCCCGACGCATATTTCAATAATTGATGAATTTTTGAACGGTTTTTCGTTATATATATTATTATAAAAAATGAAGGAATTTGTCGGAGACGCGTTCATTTTAACTTTTAATGAAGTTTTTTTAAAAAAATGCTTGACAAATACGTAATCTATCGTGTATAATATAGGATGTCATTGTGTAAAAGCGTAAATAGGCACTCAAAAGTAGGGTGCTTTGTCCAACGCTTCCGATAATCATTTAAGGAGGTGCAACAAAATGCTTAGAACTTACCAGCCCAAAAAGCGTCAGAGAAAGAAGGAGCACGGCTTCAGAAAGAGAATGAGAACTGCAGACGGCAGAGCTGTTCTTAAGAGACGTCGCGCTAAAGGCAGAAAGAGACTGACTCACTAATTAACATAAAACCTCCGATGACTCTGCATCCCAAGCCTTGTCTTGTTTGCTTTCGTCGGGGTTTTTGCTTTATTTTGTAAAGCGCAAATTTTATTCTTACTTTATATTTATTCGTTTGAGTGGCAACACTCAAATAAAGCATTTAAAATTTTTTAGAATCGGAAAAAACACACACGGAAGCGATGGCGAAAAAGACAAATCACAAGAGAAAAGAGAGGATGCTATATGAAATATCCGGCAATTTGCGAGCATCATCTTTATAATAAGGCATACCGACAGGGAAGACATTTCTTTGGCAGATACGTAAGCATATTCGTCTTGAAGGATTTGAAGGCGAAGAAGCTCCAATTGGCGCATCCGCAGAGAAAGATCGTAAACCGACTTGGTCTTTCGGTATCCAAGAAGGTCGGTGGAGCGGTACAGCGAAACCGTGCCAAGAGAATTATAAGAGCCGCTTATTCTGAGGTGGAGAACGAGCTTTTGCGCGGCAACCTTATCGTTATTTCAGCCAAGCCCGAGATCTCGGGTAAAAAGAGCTGTGAAATAGCTAAGGAGCTTCGTTACGCGTTCCGCAAGCTTCAGATGTTCAATACGGCGGAAACAAAAGAAAAATGAAACAGCTTTGCATACTTCTCATACGCTTTTATCAGAAGTTTTTATCTCCCTTAAAAAAACGACCCTGCTGTCGGTTTCGCCCGACATGCTCAGCCTACGCAATTGATGCGTATAAATATCGTGGCTTTTTTGTAGGAAGTCTTTTAACCTTTTTGCGACTCGTTCGCTGCCAGCCGTTTTGCGCGGCGGGATACGATCCTGTACCGCTAAAGGGAATAAAGAATCCGAATGGGACGGGAGGAATTTCACTCTCAAATGATGACAAAGGCAGAAAAAGAGGGGGCTTCGTATTCAATTACGATCTGCCGCTTATGTTAAGCCCCGAAAAGTCCGAATAAAAACGGAAAGGACTATTAAAATGAAATTAACAAACAAAAAGCTCTGGAAGATTCTTTCCAGAACAGCGCTCGTGTTAGCTCTTCTTATCTTCGTAGCTACAGTATTTGTAGGTTGTACTAGCGGTACAGCCACTACGTCCACAAAGGACCTCTCTGCCTGGGCGGGTGAAAAGTACGCCGAGGGCGACAATATTTTGAATCTTGAAGATAATAAGGAAGTTGCTTTGACGGAGGAAAAGGGTCCTCTTACCTGGATCGGTACGTTCCTTCGTTGGATCACTGTTATTATGCCCGCGAACAGCTATATTCTCGCGCTTCTTGTTTTCGCTATTATCGTAGAATTTATTCTGCTTCCTTTCTCTATTAAGCAGCAGAAGACCTCTATCAAGCAGGCGATGCTTCGTCCTAAGGAAATGGCGATCAGAAAGAAGTACGCAGGCAGAAACGACCAGAAGACACAGCAGATCGTTACTCAGGAAATTCAGGAGCTCTATCAGAAGGAAAATTACAGCCCTCTTTCGGGTTGTCTTCCCCTCCTTATCCAGCTCCCCGTTATTATGGTGCTTTATAGCGTTGTAACAGACCCTATCAAGTACATTTTGAACGTTGGCGGAGACTTTACAAACTTTATGAAGGCATACTTCTTCGTAGAGGGCGGAATCGAGATCAAGTCCACAGGCTCTATCGAGCTTCTCGGCCGTATGGCAGAAAAGTGGAGAGTAGATCCCGCATTCTTCAACAACATTTACAAGTACTGCAACAACGGAGATGCAGTTCGCAACACGGTTATTGAAGTGGTTGAGGGTGCGCCCAACTTCTTTGTTGGTCCCTTCAATATGGGTTATATTCCCAGCTTCAAGCCCTCCGAAAATCTTTATTGGTGGTTCCTTGCGATCCCCGTGCTTACTTTCGTAGTTTACTTCTTGACAAGTAAGCTCCAGAGAAAGTTCACATTCCAGCCTACTCAGAATGCAGACAACCGTCAGCAGGCTTGCTCCAACAATATGATGGATATCATGATGCCTCTTATGTCTGTATACTTCACATTCGTTATGCCTGCGGCTATCGCGGTTTACTGGATGTTCAAGTCCATCCTCGGATTTGTAAAGACGGTAATTCTCAGTAAGGTAATGCCTCTTCCTACGTTCACGGACGAGGATTATAAGGCGGCGGAGAAGGAGCTTGCGGGTAAGATACCTAAGAAGGTGCAGAAGTCCGAGAGAGCGGGAACAGTTCGTTCACTCCACCACATTGACGACGAGGATTACGACGAGAAGGGCAACTATATCGGCAACGAAAAGCAGCTCGATCTTAATGCCACAGAGGAAGAGGAAGAGCCTGCAAAGCAGGAGATTCCCGAAAACAATATGACTGAGGGCGCGACCTTGAAGGACGAGTCCGATAAGGGCGAAAAGAAGGAAAAGAAATCCCTCTTCGGCAGAAAAAAGAAAAACAAGGACGCGGACGAAAAGTAATCCGCAAACCCCTGAAAATTAAATTAATAATTTAGAATGCGGTCATTCCGCATATGAGGTTAAACGTGAAAAGAGAAGTAATTACAACAGGTAAAACAATTGAGGATGCACTTCTCGCGGCTGCGCAGCAGCTCGGTGTTAAGACATCCGATATTGAATATACAGTTATCGACGAGCCCAAGAAGGGATTCCTCGGTCTCGGCGCTACTCCCGCGAAGATTTCTGCTTCTTACACAGAAAAGGGAGAGGACCTGGCGCTTAACTTTGTAAAGACTCTCGTATCCGATATGGGACTCAACGTAAACGTTGAGCTTAAGGATACAGATTCCGACGCAAAGCTTATCGATATTACAGGTGACGGCGCAGGAATTCTTATCGGACACCACGGTGATACTCTTGATAGCATTCAGTACCTTGCAAACCTTGCCGCAAACAAGAAGGTTAACGGCGAGAAGCGTGAATTCGTTAAGATCACAATTGACGCTGAGGGTTACAGAGCAAAGAGAGAGCAGACACTCCGTGAGCTCGCAAGAAAGATGGCTGATAAGGTTATCAAGTACAAGAAGAGCGTAATGCTCGAGCCTATGAACCCCTACGAGAGAAGAATCATTCACTCTGAAATTCAGAATATCGAGGGTGTTTCCACAAATTCCATTGGCTCCGAAAACAACCGCAAGATCGTAGTTTATCTTGAGGATACAAAATCCAAGAAGTAATTTTTACTTTAATGTCAGAGGGGCAGATTGATGCCCCTCTGTGTTTTTATCAATTTATATTCATAGAAAGAAAAACGGTATGAATCTTTTTGATACAATAGCGGCGGTAAGCACTCCTTACGGTAAGGGCGGCGTCGCGCTCATAAGAATTTCGGGCGCGGATGCAGTGAAGGTTGCCGAGAGCGTGTTCTCTCCCGCAAATAAAAAGCCGCTTTCCGAGTGCAAAAGCAATTTGACGGTTTACGGCGATATATTTAAAATTTACGATGACAAAAAAATACAGATAGACGACGGACTTGCGACGATCTTCCGTGCTCCGAGATCCTTTACGGGAGAGGATACCGTTGAGATCTGCTGTCACGGAGGTGTGCTTGTAACCCGAAACGTGCTTGCCGCTTGCCTTATGGCAGGAGCGAGACACGCCGAGGCAGGCGAGTTTACCCGACGCGCGTTTATTAACGGAAAAATGGGACTTAACGAGGCGGAATCTCTCGGCAATTTGCTTGAAGCGGAAACCGACGAGCAGATGCTCGCATCCCGCGCGGGTATGAGGGGTGTTCTCTCCGCGAAGACGGGGGAAATATATGCTTCTCTTTGCTCGGTGCTCTCATCTGTATTTGCACATATAGACTATCCCGACGAGGACTTAGCGGATATGAGTGAGGACGAAATGCTTGCCGCCCTCGGTGAAAACGAGGGAAAGCTCAATCGACTTCTTGATACTTACAGTACGGGCCGCGCGGTTATGAGCGGAATCAATACCGTAATTTTAGGCAAGACGAATTCGGGAAAATCCTCCCTTTATAATATGCTCGTCGGCACGGATGCCGCGATCGTTACGGATATTGAGGGTACGACGAGAGATATTATCTCCGAGAAGATAAAGCTCGGTCGTGTTATGCTGAAGCTCTCCGACACTGCGGGTATTCGAAATTCGGATGACGTGGTTGAAAAAATCGGAATCGATAGAGCGAGATCTGCCGCCGAGGGAGCGGAGCTTGTGCTTGCGGTCTTTGACGGATCAAGAGAGCTTGCAGACGACGAGCGCGAGCTTGTGGAATATATCAAGAGCCTTGATGCGGTAAAGATCGCTATCATAAACAAGTCGGACCGCGGCTGCCTTGCGGAGTACAATGTGCTCGCGGGCGAGTTTGAATACAGTCTTAATATATCCGCGCTCCGAGGCGAGGGCTATGACGAGCTTTGTGAGCTTATTGAGAAAATCTATATTGACAAGAATCTCGATACGGGCAACGACGCGATGATAGTAAACGCGAGACAAAACGCGGCTATCGGTACCGCGCTTGCTTCCGTGAGAGTCGCAATGGAAAGCATAAGATTCGGGCTTCCGCTTGAAATTTGTTGCGCGGACATCGAATCGGCAATGCAGAGTCTCTCCGAGCTTGACGGACGTGCGGTGTCCGAGGATATCGTAAGCGAGATATTCTCCAAATTCTGTGTCGGCAAATAAAACTTACATTTATATATAGAAATCAGGTAGAAAAATGAAAATTTTAGCGCTTGGCGACGTCGTAGGCGTCCGCGCAATTGATTATTTGGCTAAAAACCTCTGGGGTGTTCGCGGAAATCTCGGCGTTGATTTCGTTATCGCAAACGCGGAGAACGCGAGTGAGATCCACGGACTTTGTCCTCGAGATGCAGACAGACTTCTTGATGCGGGTGTGGACTTTATGACTATGGGTAACCACACGTATGCGAAAAGGGAGCTTTACTCCTATCTTGACGATAATCCCGAGAGAATAATCCGCCCCTGCAATTATCCCGCAGTTGCTCCCGGCTACGGAAGCTATACTGTTAACGTGAGCGGGTACAAGATGCTTTGCATCAACGTGCTCGGAACGGCGTTTATGGAGCCGCTCGATTCTCCGTTTGACGCGGTGGATTGCATACTCGGAGCCGAGGAAGGGAAGTATGATTTTTCGTTCCTTGATATTCACGCCGAGGCGACGAGCGAGAAGATCGCTCTTGCGAGATATTTCGACGGCAGGATCAATATGATCGTAGGCACACATACCCACGTGCAGACCGCCGACCAGCAGATTTTGCCGAATGGCAGCGGCTACATAACCGATCTCGGTATGACGGGCCCGACAGGAGGAATACTCGGAACGGATATAGATGCGGTTATGACGAGGATGAAAAATCACTTACCCGCGAGATTTACCGTCTCTGACGGCGAGATCAAGGCGCACGGCGTGGTCTTTGAGCTTGACGACGGCTTTAAGGTAACAAAGGTTACAAGAGTTAAATTTTAATATTGAAGGCAGACGGACGGCAGTCCGTCTGCTTTTTTGCGCGATTGATCCTCATTCGGGAGAAAGTATGAACTTTTTTCGGAATTTTGTCGTAATTTTAAAAAATATTTAAACTTTTTTTAAAAACCCCCTTGACAAAGTTGACTTTATATGATAAAATACTAAACTGCATTATAATCGCTTGTATTATGGAGTTTTATATGCAAGCGCGCCGAATATGACAAAATTCCTTATGCGGATTAATAAAAAATACGTATGGATTTTTGGTGTATCGGTAGCAATTTCATTGAATGGAGTGATTGATTTAATGGTCAATGTTAAAGAGCACAAGCTCGGCAAGAACACGAGAATGTCGTTTTCCCGTTCCCGTTTCAATCTCGAGCTGCCTAACCTGGTTGAAATTCAGACAAAATCCTTTGACTGGTTCTTGAAGGAAGGTCTTATGGAGGTTTTGCGCGACGTATCTCCCATTACGGACTACTCGGGCAACTTGTCTATCGAATTCATATCCTATTCTATTGATACTAACAACACAAAGTATTCGATAGAGGAATGCAAGGAGCGCGACGTAAACTATGCCGCACCCTTGAAGGTAAACGTTAGACTTACCAATAAGCAGACAGGAGACGTAAAGTACTCCGATATATATCTCGGCGATTTCCCGCTTATGACCGAAACAGGTACGTTCGTTATCAACGGTGCAGAGCGTGTAATCGTATCCCAGCTCGTTCGTTCTCCCGGTATGTACTATGCATCCGAGATCGACAAGTCCGGTAAGAAAACATATTCCGCAACTATTATTCCTTACAGAGGAGCATGGCTCGAATACGAGAGCGACATCAACGGCGTTCTCTACGTTCGTATAGACAAGAACCGTAAGGTTCCTATGACTATGTTCATCCGCGCTCTCGGTGTAGAATCCAGAGAGGATATCTATGCGCTTCTCGGCGAGGACGTAAGACTTGCTACAACCTTTGAAAAGGACGAATGCGAGGATCTCGCTGCGCGCAACGGCACAACTGTTGGCGTTGAAGCGCTCAAGGAGATCTACAAGAAGCTCCGTCCCGGTGAGCCTCCGCTTGTTGAGTCCGCTCAGATCCTTATCAATAACTATTTCTTTGACTCCAAGAGATATGATATCGCAACTGTAGGACGCTATAAGTATGACAAGAAGATGGCTATCCACAGCCGTCTTGCAGGTCGCAAGCTCGCAGAAGACGTTGTAAGCCCCATCACAGGTGAGGTTCTCTTCACAAAGGGAGCTATTCTCTCCTACGAGGATGCTCTTGCAGTTGAGCACGCAGCTGTAAACGAGGCGTTCGTTGAGCTTGAAAACGGCGACAAGGTTAAGGTTCTCTCCAACAACACTATCGAGCCCGAGTACATTCTCGGCTTCGACCTCAAGGATTGCGGCGTAAACGAAAAGGCAAGAACAAGCGTGCTTCTCGAAATCGCAGAGGCTTGCGGCGGCGACGTTGACGCGATCAAGGAGATGGCGAAGGAAAGAATTGCGGATCTTTGCCCCAGACATATTACAAAGGATGATATTTTTGCATCCATTAACTATATACTCAACCTCACACGCGAGGTAGGCAAGGTTGACGATATCGACCACCTTGGCAACCGTCGTGTTCGTTCCGTAGGCGAGCAGCTTCAGAACCAGATGAGAATCGGCTTCTCCAGAATGGACAAGATCATTAAGGAGAGAATGACGACTCAGGACAACGAAAAGCTCACACCTCAGGCTCTTATCAACACAAGACCTGTGGCAACGGCTATCCGTGAGTTCTTCGGTTCTTCTCAGCTTTCTCAGTTTATGGACCAGAACAACCCCTTGGCTGAGCTTACTCACAAGAGACGTCTCTCTGCGCTCGGTCCCGGCGGTCTTTCCAGAGACAGAGCATCCTTCGACGTTCGTGACGTACACTATACACATTACGGTCGTATGTGTCCTATCGAAACACCTGAAGGTCCTAACATCGGTCTTATTTCCTACCTTACAACCTATGCAAAGGTAAGTGATTACGGCTTCATTGAGGCTCCTTACCGCAAGGTTATTCACGTTACAAACGAGGACGGTACAGTTGATCATATCGTAACCGACGAGGTTGTATATATGACTGCTGACGTTGAAGATAATTACGTAGTTGCACAGGGTAACGAGCCCCTTGACGATCAGGGCAGATTCGTAAACCAGAAGATCACTGTAAGAGATAAGACGGAAATTATCCTTGCAGACGCTTCGCGCGTTGACTTTATGGACGTATCTCCTAAGATGGTTGTGTCCGTTGCAACTGCTATGATCCCCTTCCTTGAAAACGACGACAACTCCAGAGCACTCATGGGTGCGAACATGCAGAAGCAGGCAGTTCCGCTTCTTACTACCGATTCTCCTATCGTTGGTACAGGTATGGAGCACAAGGCAGCTGTTGACTCCGGCGTAGTTGTAGTTGCAAAGTATGCGGGTACAGTTGAGAGAGTTGATGCTAACAGCATTACTATCGTAAGAGAAGACGGCCATAAGGACGTTTACACTCTTATCAAGTTCAAGAGAAGCAACCAGTCCAACTGTGTAAACCAGAAGCCCATCGTAAAGAGAGGCCAGAAGGTTGAGGCAGGCGAGGTTATTGCGGACGGTCCCGCTACTGCAAACGGCGAAGTTGCTCTCGGTAAGAACGCTCTTATCGGATTTATGACCTGGGAAGGTTATAACTACGAGGACGCGGTTCTTCTTAACGAAAGACTCGTAAGAGACGACGTTTATACTTCTATTCATATTGAAGAATATACACACGAAGCAAGAGACACAAAGCTCGGTCCGGAAGAAATCACAAGAGAAATTCCCAACGTGGGCGAGGACGCTCTTAAGGACCTCAATGCAGAGGGTATCATTAAGAGAGGTACTGAAGTTCGCGCAGGCGACATTCTCGTAGGTAAGATCACTCCTAAGGGCGAGACAGAGCTCACAGCTGAGGAAAGACTTCTCCGCGCTATTTTCGGTGAAAAGGCAAGAGAGGTAAGAGATACTTCTCTCCGTGTTCCTCACGGTGAGAGCGGTGTCGTTGTTGACGTTCGCGTGTTCTCTCAGGATGCGGGCGACGACCTCCCCGCAGGCGTAAACAAGGTAGTTAAGCTCTATATCGCGCAGAAGAGAAAGATCTCTGTCGGCGACAAGATGGCGGGCCGTCACGGTAATAAGGGTGTCGTTTCCAGAATCCTTCCTCCCGAAGACATGCCCTTCCTCTCCGACGGTACACCTCTTGATATCGTTCTTAACCCCCTCGGCGTTCCTTCCCGTATGAACATCGGTCAGGTTCTTGAGGTACACCTCGGTATCGCGTCCAGAAAGCTCGGCTGGAAGATTATGACTCCCGTATTCGACGGCGCGAACGAAAGAGATATTGCTGAATGCTTGCGTATGGCGGGCTACAGCCGTGATCTTTTTGCAAACGAAAATCCTGAAGGCAAGGATCTCTTTGAGGAGATTGTTGACGAAGAAGGCAACAAGACATATAGAAAGCTTACAGCAGAGGAAAAGGCTAACGTTGAATACCGTGAAAGCCTCAGACTCCAGCATAAGCTTAAGGTATTTGACGGTAAGCAGGTTCTCTACGACGGTAGAACAGGCGAGCCCTTCGACAACCCTGTTACAGTTGGTATCATGTACTACCTCAAGCTGCATCACCTGGTTGACGATAAGATCCACGCTCGTTCTAACGGCCCGTACTCCCTCGTAACTCAGCAGCCTCTCGGTGGTAAGGCACAGTTTGGTGGTCAGAGATTCGGTGAAATGGAAGTTTGGGCACTTGAAGCCTACGGCGCTGCTTATACACTTCAGGAAATCCTTACGGTTAAGTCCGACGATATCAACGGTCGTCGTAAGGCGTACGAAGCAATCATCAAGGGACAGAACATTCCTACTCCCGGTGTACCTGAATCCTTCAAGGTACTCGTTAAGGAGCTTCAGGCATTGGCTCTTGACATCCGCGTTCTTGACAAGAACGGCGAAGAAATCAAGCTCTCCACTCTCTGCGTAGACGACGAGGTATCTCCTTACTCCGGTAAGCCCGGCGATATCGACCTCGGTCTTAACGAGTCTCTCCATGCAGATGACGACGAGCTCCGCAAGTCCTTCTTGTTCGAGGATGAAAACGGAAATCCCCTTGAGGGCGACGATATGATCGACGAAATCGAAATGTACGAGGACGAGTCATATTCTGACGAAGATTTTGGCGACCTTGATTAAGGCACCACCTGAAAAAACGTAATTTGTAATATATAGTTAGGAGAACCGCTGTGGAACGTAATGAATTTTCATCTATAAAAATAGGTTTGGCATCTCCGGAAATGATAAGAGAGTGGTCTTATGGCGAGGTTTACAAGCCCGAAACCATAAACTACAGAACCCTTAAAGCTGAAGTTGGCGGACTTTTCTGCGAGCGCATCTTTGGTCCTACAAAGGATGGCGCTTGTATGTGCGGAAAGTACAAGAATGCACACACAAAGGAAGTACACAAGTGCGAAAAGTGTGGCGTTGACGTAACAACAAAGAAGGTAAGACGTGAGAGAATGGGTCATATCGACCTCGCAGCTCCCGTGTCTCATATCTGGTACTTCAAGGCTATTCCCTCCAGAATGGCGCTTGTACTCGATATGTCCCCCAAGCAGCTTGAGCAGGTGCTCTATTATGCCGAGAACGTGGTGCTTGACCCCGGTGCAACACCTCTTCAGACAGGTATGGTGCTCACAGAGAAGCAGTATCTTGAATATCGCGAGATTTACGAAAATGAATTCCGCGTTGGAATGGGTGCTGCTGCGATCAAAGAGCTTCTTTCCAAGATAAATGTTGATGAGCTTTCTGAGCAGCTCAAGAACGAGCTCATCACTGCAAACGGACAGAAGAAGACAAGACTCATCAAGAGACTTGAGGTTATCGAGTCCTTCAGAAAGAGTGGTAAGACACCCGAGACACGTAATAAGCTCGAGTGGATGATCCTTGACGTGCTTCCCGTCCTTCCCCCTGATATCCGTCCTATGACTCAGCTTGACGGTGGACGCTTTGCTTCCTCCGACCTCAACGAGCTTTACAGACGAGTAATCAGCCGTAACAACCGTCTCAAGAAGCTTCTTGAAATCAGAACTCCCGAAATCGTTATCAGAAACGAAAAGAGAATGCTTCAGGAAGCAGTAGACGCTCTTATTGATAACGGACGCCGTGGAAAGCCCGTAACAGGACCCTCCAACCGTCCTCTCAAGTCCCTTTCTGAAATGCTTCGCGGTAAGCAGGGACGCTTCCGTCAGAACCTTCTCGGTAAGCGAGTTGACTACTCCGGTCGTTCGGTTATCGTAGTTGGTCCTTCACTTAAGATCTATCAGTGCGGTCTTCCCCGTGAGATGGCTCTCGAGCTCTTCAAGCCCTTCGTGGTTAAGAGACTCTGTGAGATGGGTAAGGCTACAAACGTAAAGGACGCACAGAAGAAGATCGAGAGAATCCATCCCGACGTTTGGGATGCGCTCGAGAACGTAATCAAGGAGCATCCCGTGCTTCTTAACCGTGCGCCTACACTTCATAGACTTTCTATTCAGGCATTCGAGCCCGTACTCGTAGACGGTAGAGCTATTAAGCTCCATCCTCTCGTATGTACAGCGTTTAACGCCGACTTCGACGGCGACCAGATGCCTGTTCACGTACCGCTTTCCTCCGAGGCGCAGGCTGAGGCGAGATTCCTTATGCTCTCCGCTAACAACCTTCTCAAGCCCATGGACGGACGTGCGGTTGCTACACCTTCTCAGGACATGATCCTCGGTTCTTACTACCTTACAATGATGAAGCCCGGCGAGCCCGGTGAGGGTAAGACGTTCCGTAACTTTGACGAAGCTGTTATGGCTTACGAAAACAAGCTTATCGGACTCCACTCTGTAATCAAGGTAAGAGTAACAAAGACTATTGACGGTGTAGAAAAGTCCAAGGTTATTGAAACTACTCTCGGTAGACTCATCTTCAACCAGCCCATTCCTCAGGACCTCGGCTTCGTTGACAGATCCATTCCCGAGAACGAGTTCAAGCTTGAAATTGACTTCGTAACAAAGAAGAAGCAGCTCGGTCAGATCATCGACGCGTGCATCAAGCACCACGGCTTTGCAGTTTGTGCAAACATGCTCGACGATATCAAGGCTATGGGTTATAAGTACTCCACAAGAGCTTCCTTCTCCATTTCCGTTTACGATATGACCATTCCCGAAGAGAAGCAGGGCTACCTCGCTCAGGCTCAGAAGGATGTTGATAAGGTTTATAAGCACTTCCTTCGCGGTGAACTTTCCGAAGAAGAAAGATACACAAGCGTTATCAAGATCTGGGATGAAACAACAAACAAGGTTACAGGCGCGCTTGATGCGGGCTTCTCGACCTACAACCCGATCAAGATCATGGCGGACTCCGGTGCCCGTGGTTCTATGACACAGATGCGTCAGCTTGCTGGTATGCGTGGTCTTATGTTCTCCGCTACAGGTAAGACAATGGAAATCCCGATCAAGTCCAACTTCCGTGAAGGTCTTAACATTACAGAATACTTTATGGGTGCTCGTTCCTCCCGTAAGTCCTTGTCCGATACAGCTCTCCGTACTGCTGACTCCGGTTACCTTACACGTCGTCTTGTTGACGTTGCACAGGAAATCATCATCAGAGAAGAAAAGTGTGATACAACAAAGGGCGCATGGGTTAACGACATTATGGACGACAAGAACGTCCTCGAGCCCTTGGCAGACAGAATCGTCGGCAGATACACAATGGGTCCTGTTATCCATCCCGCTACAGGCGAGGTTCTCGTTGACGATGACGTAATGATCACAGATGAAATGGCTAAGGCAATTACTGCCGCAGGCATTGACAAGGTATATATCAGAACAGTTATTCAGTGTCACGCTAAGAACGGTATTTGCGCTCACTGCTACGGTGCGGACCTCGCATCCGGTAAGATCGTTAATATCGGTGAAGCGGTTGGTATTATCGCAGCTCAGTCTATCGGTGAACCCGGTACACAGCTTACGATGAGAACCTTCCACTCCGGTGGTGTCGCTGGTAGCGATATTACACAGGGTCTTCCCAGAGTTGAAGAACTCTTCGAGGCTCGTCAGCCTAAGAAGGCTGCCATTATGGCAGAGCAGGCTGGTACAGTTCACATCCTTCCCGGTGAGGTTGCAGGTATGAACGATATCTCCATCACTCCCGATAAGGCAGGCGAATTCACAACTGCTGATTACAAGAAGTACGAAATTCCTTACGGCGTTAAGCTCGCAGTTAACGACGGAGACCACGTTGAGGTGGGCGACGCTCTTACTGAAGGTAGCAAGGCTCCCGCGGATATCATGAGAATTCTCGGCCTTGATGCTGTATATGAATACATCATCAAGGAAACTCAGAAGGTTTACCGTTCTCAGTCCTGTAACGTAAACGACAAGCACATTGAAATCATCGCACGTCAGATGACTCGTAAGATCAGAGTTACTGAAAACGGTGATACAGATATGCTCGTTGGCGCACTCGTTGACGCTTCCGCATTCGAGGAAGAGAACAACAGAATCGCCGCAAGACAGGAAGCTGGCGAGGATATGCTCAAGTCCGCTGAAGGTACACCCGTACTCCTCGGTATCACAAAGGCTTCTCTCCAGACAGAGTCCTTCCTCTCCGCTGCATCCTTCCAGGAAACAACTAAGGTTCTTACTGAGGCTGCTATCAGAGGTAAGGTTGATAACCTCCTCGGTCTTAAGGAAAACGTTATTATCGGTAAGCTTATTCCCGCAGGTACAGGTATGAGCTGCTATAAGAACATTGACGTTAAGAAGGCGGCTGCTGAAGAGGCAGAAGAGACAGTTAACAGCTCCGTAGATGCTGAAATTGATGCAGCAGATATGGTTGAGGTTGGCGCTGAGCTCTGATTTGTGAAAAATCACTAAAAGATTTTACGAAAATCACATAGAATATCCCTCGCGAAAACATTCGCGAGGGATATTTTTAACAAAAATTTGGATGTTTATTGCGATTTTTTGTGCAATACGGAGAATTTTCAATTGAATTGACTTGTCTATTGACAAAATTTAATGTCAATGATATAATAAATCCGTACGCAAATTGCCCTAAGGGGGTATTTTGTGCATTTTTAAGGCAGAACCGTGTAAATGATCGCTGAAACGGTCAATTATGCGCCTGTATATAAACGTTCTAATCTTTTAAAGAAGGAGGAAACAAGGAAGAATGCCAACCTTTAATCAGCTTGTAAGACAGGGTCGTCAGGATAAGACATACAAGTCTAAGGCTCCCGTACTTCAGAAGGGTCTTAACACACTGACAAACAAGTCTACAGATCAGCCTGCACCTCAGAAGAGAGGCGTATGCACAAAGGTATCTACAACAAGCCCTAAGAAGCCTAACTCCGCTCTTCGTAAGATCGCAAGAGTAAGACTTACAAACGGACTTGAAGCAACAACTTACATCCCCGGTATCGGTCACAACCTTCAGGAGCACTCCGTAGTGCTTATCAGAGGCGGTAGAGTAAGAGACCTTCCCGGTGTACGTTACCATATTATTCGTGGTACACTCGATGCACAGGGTGTTGCTAACCGTAAGCAGAGCCGTTCCAAGTACGGCGCAAAGGCACCCAAGAAGGGCGCTACAAAGAAGTAATATACTTCTTATTATTTAAAGGTAAAAATAAAGCAATTAAGTTCGTCCAAGTTAATCCAAGAATGTTTATATTAACGAGGCGCACATACAGAAGTTTGCTTTTGAGTACCAATGATTTCATTTTTAAATTTGATGAAGGAGGGAAGTACAGTGCCGAGAAGAGGTCGTATATCCAAAAGAGATGTATTGCCGGATCCTATGTACGGATCCAAGCTTGTAACAAAGCTTATCAACAACATTATGTATGATGGCAAGAAGGGCGTAGCTCAGACAATCGTTTACGATGCATTTGCAATCGTAGAAGCAAAGGTTGGTCAGAATGCCCTCGAAGTATTCCAGGAAGCTCTTGAGAACCTTAAGCCCCAGCTTGAAGTTAAGGCTCGCCGTGTAGGTGGTTCCACATATCAGGTTCCTATGGAAGTAAGAAGTGAAAGACAGCAGACTCTCGCTCTCCGTTGGCTTGTAAACTATACAAGAAACAGAAGCGAAAGAACAATGGCTGAAAAGCTCGCCGCAGAAATTATCGATGCTAAGAATAGCATGGGCGGAGCTTTCAAGAAGAAGGAAGAAACACACAGAATGGCAGAGGCAAACAAGGCTTTTGCTCATTACAGATATTAATTTCAAGGAGAGTTCAATATGCCTAGAGAATATTCGCTTGAGCATACAAGAAATATTGGTATCATGGCTCACATTGACGCCGGTAAGACAACAACTTCTGAGAGAATCCTTTTCTACACAGGTAAAACTCACAAGATAGGTGAAACTCACGAAGGTGCGGCTACAATGGACTGGATGGTACAGGAGCAGGAAAGTGGTATTACAATTACTTCTGCCGCTACAACATGTTTCTGGGCTCACTCCGACTACCACAATGATCCCGCTGCTACAAAGGCCAACACACACCGTATCAACATCATTGATACTCCCGGTCACGTTGACTTTACAGTAGAGGTTGAGCGTTCTCTCCGCGTACTTGACGGTGCAGTTACAGTACTTTGCGGTAAGGGTGGTGTTGAACCCCAGTCTGAAACCGTTTGGAGACAGGCTAACAAGTACCAGGTTCCCAGAATGGCTTACGTAAATAAGATGGACATTACAGGTGCTGACTTCTACCGTGTTGTTGGCATGATCAAGGACCGTCTTAAAGCAAACCCCGTACCGATCCAGCTCCCCATTGGTAAGGAAATGACCTTCAAGGGTATCGTTGACCTTATCGAAATGAAGGCTGAAGTTTACTATGATGAACTCGGTAAGGATATGAGAACAGAAGAAATCCCCGCAGATATGCTCGAGCTCGCTGAAGAGTACAGAGCAAGAATGATCGAAGAGGCTGCTTCCGTTGATGATGATCTCATGGAAAAGTTCCTTATGGAAGAAGAGATCACAAACGAAGAGATCAAGGCAGCTATTCGTAAGGCTACTATCGAGAACAAGATGGTTCCCGTAGTTTGCGGTTCTTCTTATAGAAACAAGGGCGTTCAGAAGCTTCTCGACGCAATTGTTGACTTTATGCCTTCTCCTCTCGACGTTCCCGCTATTAAGGGTATCGACGTTGAAACAGAGGAAGAATGCGAAAGACCCAGTGATGACAACGCGCCTTTCTCCGCACTCGCGTTCAAGATCGCAACTGACCCCTTCGTTGGTAAGCTCTGCTTCTTCCGCGTGTACTCCGGTCATTTGAATGCAGGTGAGACAGTTCTCAACTCTACAAAGGGCAAGAGAGAAAGACTTGGTCGTATCCTTCAGATGCACGCTAACTCCAGAAGCGACATCGATGAAGTATACGCAGGTGATATCGCAGCCGTTATTGGTACAAAGAATACAACAACAGGTGACACATTCTGTGATGAAAAGGCACCTGTAATCCTCGAATCTATGGAATTCCCGGAACCCGTTATCCGCGTTGCTATCGAGCCTAAGACTCGTGCAGGTCAGGAAAAGATGGGTATCGCGCTTGCTAAGCTTGCTGAAGAAGACCCCACATTCAGAACATATACTGATGAGGAAACAGGTCAGACAATCATCGCAGGTATGGGTGAGCTCCACCTCGAAATTATCGTAGACAGACTTCTCCGTGAGTTCAAGGTAGAAGCTAACATCGGTAAGCCTCAGGTTGCATACAAGGAAACAATCCGCAAGCAGGTTGACCACGAATGCAAGTACAAGAGACAGTCCGGCGGTTCCGGTCAGTACGGTCAGGTTAAGATCACAGTTGGCCCTAACGAGACAGGTAAGGGCTATGAATTTATCGACATGGTTAAGGGCGGCGCTATTCCTAAGGAATACATTCCCGCTGTTGACGCAGGTATTCAGGGCGCACTTCAGTCCGGTGTACTTGCAGGCTACAACGTAGTTGATATTAAGGTAACACTTTATGATGGTTCTTACCACGAAGTTGACTCCTCTGAAATGGCGTTCAAGATCGCAGGTTCTATGGCGATCAAGGAAGCTATGAGAAAGGCAGACCCCGTACTCACAGAGCCTATGATGAAGGTTACAACAATCGTTCCCGACGACTACATGGGTGATGTTATTGGTGACTTCAACTCCCGTCGTGGACAGATTCAGTCTATGGAAGCCGGTAACGGTGCGCAGGAAATCTTCGCATACGTTCCCCTTTCCGAAATGTTTGGTTACGCAACAGACTTGCGTTCCAAGACACAGGGCCGTGGTCTTTACTCCATGGAACCCAGCCACTTCGAGCAGGTGCCTAAGTCCATTCAGGAAGAAATCATCAAGGCTCGTGGCAAGAACAACGACTAATTTAAAATTAGTTATATAAAAAACAAAAAAACAAAAAACAAAAAAATACTCATAATTTATGGAGGAAATTCAAAATGGCAAAGGCTACATTTGAAAGAAGAAAGCCCCACGTAAACATTGGTACTATCGGTCACGTTGCCCATGGTAAGACAACAACAACTGCTGCTATCACTAAGGTTCTTGGTCTTGCAAACGGTAACGTTGAATTCATGGCTTACGACCAGATCGACAACGCTCCCGAAGAAAGAGCAAGAGGTATCACAATTAACACAAGACACGTTGAGTACGAGACAGACAACCGTCACTACGCTCACGTTGACTGCCCCGGCCACGCCGACTACGTTAAGAACATGATCACCGGTGCTGCTCAGATGGACGGCGCTATCCTCGTTGTTGCTGCTACAGACGGCCCTCTCGCACAGACAAGAGAGCACGTTCTTCTCGCACGTCAGGTAGGCGTTCCTGCAATCGTTGTATTCATGAACAAGAAGGACCTCGTTGATGACGATGAGCTTCTTGATCTCGTAGAAATGGAAATCAGAGACCTTCTCTCTTCCTACGACTTCCCCGGCGACGATCTTCCTATCGTTCGTGGTTCTGCTCGTGACGCTCTCGAGTCCACAAACAATGATATCAACGCTCCCGAGTATGCTTGCATTCTCGAGCTCATGGCTGAAGTTGACGCATACATTCCTACTCCCGAGCGTAAGGCAGACCTCGACTTCCTTATGCCTGTCGAGGACGTATTCTCCATCTCTGGTCGTGGTACAGTTGCTACAGGTAGAGTTGAAAGAGGTACAGTTAAGGTTGGCGACGTTGTTGAAATCGTTGGTCTTGAAGAAGAAAAGAAGTCCACAACAGTTACAGGTGTTGAAATGTTCCACAAGCTTCTTCCCCAGGCTGAGGCTGGTGACAACATCGGTGCTCTTCTCCGTGGCGTAGCTAAGGATGAGATCGAAAGAGGTCAGGTTCTTGCAAAGCCCGGTTCCGTACACCCCCACACAAAGTTCGTAGGTCAGGTATACGTTCTTACAGAAAAAGAAGGTGGCCGTTCTAAGCCCTTCCTTTCTGGTTACAGACCTCAGTTCTACTTCAGAACAACTGACGTAACAGGTGTTATCGAGCTTCCCGAAGGTACAGAAATGTGCCGTCCTGGTGACAACGTAAACATGACAGTTGAGCTTATCAAGCCCATCGCTTGTGAAAAGGGTCTCCGTTTCGCTATCCGTGAGGGTGGTAGAACAGTTGGTTCCGGCGTTGTTTCCGAGATCATTGAATAATTTGAATATATAAATCATATATACAAATAACCGTAAAACGGGTCGTCGCTTTGCGGCGGCCCGTTTTTGAATATTTTAAAACTTGATTTGGGGATTGGTGAAATTCCATACCGGCAGTAATCGCTACGGCGTAGTCTGCGAACATCTTTTGATGCCGACGGGGTGTGATTCCTCGACCGACGGTAAAGTCCGGATGAGAAAAACAAGTATGCCATAATTGGCTTTTGTATCCCCCCTTATTAGAAAGGGGATTTTTTTATGTCTACTACACTTAACAAAGACAAAAAAGCTTTTAATGTTCGTTATCTTGCGACGACAGGAATTTTCGGCGCCTTGGCTGCCGTGCTTATGATGTTAAGCTTCAGTGTGCCGTTTATGCCGTCGTTTATTAAATTGGATTTTTCTGAATTGCCTGCACTTATTGCCTCGTTTAGCATGGGCCCTGGCTATGGCGTTGCCGTTTGTTTAATTAAAAATTTGATAAATCTTCCTATGACAACAACAAGTGGTGTAGGAGAGCTTTCAAATTTTGTTTTGGGCTGTTGTTTGGTTTTGCCTGCGGGTTTAGTGTACAAATTCAAGAAAAACAGATGGGCAGCGTTAGTGTCTGCATTGATAGGATCTTTAGCTATGGCTATGGTAAGCTTGCCTTCTAACTTTTTTGTAATGTATCCTTTTTATCAGAAATTTATGCCCATTGATCAGATTATTAATATGTATGCCGAGATCTTTCCCGGTATAGCAAATTTAATTCCCGGAGTTTCTCCGTTATTTACATGCCTGTTAATATTTAATGTTCCTTTTACATTTATGAAGGGAGCTTTGGTAACAATAATAACGTTCCTGATATACAAACGTATTTCGCCAATTATTAAGGGTGTAAAGAAAAAATAAAATAGAACACTATAAAAATTTATATAAGAGAAAAGAAAATGAAAAAATTTCTTCAGATACTTTTGTGGATAGTGCAGGGCGCGATTGTCGGCGTCGGCGCGATACTTCCCGGAGTCAGTGGCGGTACGCTTTGCTACGCGTTCGGTATCTATACACAGCTTCTTGAGGTCTTGACCTCTCCCATAAAGGGAATAAAAAAGCATTGGTTTATGCTCATATTTGTGGGTATCGGCTGCGCCTTGGGCTTTGTCGGCTTTGCGGGTATAACTGCGAGCCTGCTCCGTTGGAATGCTCCTGTAATTATTTGTATATTTATAGGACTTATTCTTGGAACGGTGCCTGAGATCTGGCGCGAGGCGGGTGAGAAGGGCAGAAACAAGTACTCGATTATTTCTATGATTGCAAGCTTTGTTTTCGTGTTCGCACTGTTCTTCTTTGCGGGTAACGTGTGGAATATCACTATTCCTGCGACTTGGTGGGGCTTTGCCATTTGCGGCTTTGCTTGGGGACTCAGCTTTATTATCCCAGGCTTCAGCACCTCGACCTTGCTTATGTTCTTTGGCATTTATAATAAAATGAGCGAGGGCATAAATTCATTGTCTATGGAAGTAGTTATTCCTATGGGCGTGGCGATGCTAATTACCATTATCGGTCTTTCAAGACTTATGAAGCTTGTTTTCGATAAATTCCATTCTATTGCATCTCACTCCGTGCTCGGCTTTGTCTTGGCAACTACGACAATGCTTGTTTCCGCCACAGAGGACGGAAGTCCGACGGTTTTGGAGACGTTTTCGGGCTGGAATATCCCGATATATATCGGATGTGTAATCGTTTTTGCGGTTGCGGGATATTTTTTGACGTATGCCTGTGATAAGATTAAGGCGTATGCAGAGAGCAAAAGTGTCGAAGAATCTTAAATTTATAAAAATCTATTGACAACTAAAGGGTTATATGTTATAATATAGCCCGACATAAATCCTTATCAAGAGTGGCGGAGGGACTGGCCCTGTGAAGCCCGGCAACCTGCATATTGCAAGGTGCTAATTCCTGAGAGATGAGTGCATACAAAGCATTTCTGCCCTCGGGAAATCCGAGGGCTTATTTTTCGCTTTCTTGATAAATTAAATCAGTTTAAAAATAAAAGGTATATAAAAGAAAGGCAAAAGAAAATGGCAAACATTAAAAAGGTACTTTTTACATCGGAGTCCGTAACTGAAGGACATCCCGACAAAATTTCCGACAAAATTTCCGACGCGATCCTCGACGAGATTCTCCGTCAGGACCCCGCAGCTCGCGTAGCTTGTGAAACGTTCTGTACAACGGGTCTTGTATCCGTTATGGGTGAGATCACAACAAGCGCATACGTTGATATTCAGACAATCGTTCGCGAAACAGTAAGAGAAATCGGTTATACAAGAGCGAAGTTCGGCTTTGACTGTGATTCCTGCGCGGTTATCAGCTCTATTCACGAGCAGTCCCCCGACATCGCTATGGGTGTTGATAAGTCTTACGAGGCAAAAGAGGGAACAGATAACGACGGTCTTGACACAGGCGCAGGCGACCAGGGTCTTATGTTCGGCTATGCTTGTGATGAAACTCCCGAGCTTATGCCCCTTCCTATCTCTCTCGCTCACAAGCTTGCAAAGCAGCTTACTGCAGTTCGCAAGAACGGCACACTTGACTATCTCCGTCCCGACGGTAAGACTCAGGTTACTGTTGAATACCACGATGACGTACCTGTAAGAGTTGACACAATTGTTGTTTCCTCTCAGCACAGTGATACTGTAACACTTGAGCAGATCAGAGCTGACGTTATCGAGCACGTTATCAAGCCCATTATTGATGAAAAGCTTATGGACGCAGAGACAAAGATCTACGTTAATCCCACAGGCAGATTCGTTATCGGTGGCCCTGCAGGCGACACAGGTCTTACAGGTAGAAAGATTATCGTTGACACATACGGCGGATATGCTCGTCACGGCGGTGGCGCGTTCTCCGGTAAGGACCCGACAAAGGTTGACCGTTCCGCTTGCTATGCTGCAAGATATATTGCAAAGAACATTGTAGCGGCAGGCCTTGCTTCCAAGTGCGAGATCCAGCTTGCTTACGCTATCGGTGTAGCTCGTCCCGTATCCGTAATGGTTGATACGTTCGGCACAGCAAAGGTTGATGAGGCTAAGATCTCCGAGGCTGCCCAAAAGTATTGCGACCTTCGTCCTGCGGCAATTATCCGTGACTTTGATCTCCGCCGTCCTATTTACTGCAACCTCGCAGCTTACGGTCACATGGGCAGAGACGCATCCGAAGCGCCTTGGGAAAAGCTCGACCTTGCGGAAAAGCTCAAGGCAGAGTTTTGATTTAATTAAAAGTTTCGCTCAAGCCGTCTTTACGGCTCGGCGTAGCCGAAAGAGGGAAAACACACAAGTGGGTTTTCCCTCTTTCTATCATAAAGTTATATTATCGCTACGCGACAGAGGTATTGCTTCAGGCAAACACAGTTGCTTTGTGTAATGGCGCAAAGCGGAAAGGAGATCGCACAATGGAAGAATACATAAATTTCGACAACGACATAAGAGACAAGCTCGAAAAGCTCACGGGCTGTGTTGAGGGCATTATTTATGCTAACGAAGAAAATGGCTATACCGTGTGCGACCTCGGTACCGATGACGACGATATAGTAACGATTACGGGCATTATGCCGTATCTTGCGGAGGGAGACAGACTTACCGTGTGGGGCGAGTGGAAGCACAATCCCAGATACGGCAGACAGTTTGCCGTGGAGGAATATGAAAAGGAGCTTCCCGCGAACGCGATGGCGATCCTTCGCTATCTTTCCTCGGGAGCTATCAAGGGTGTGGGCAAGAAGACCGCCGAAAAGATAGTAAACGAGTTTGGCGATAACACTCTTGACGTTATGGAAAATCATCCCGAATGGCTTTCGGATATTCCCGGAATGAGTAGGAAGAAGGCGAAGGCTATTTGCGAGGAATTCAAGGAAAAGGCGGGCATTCGCTCGGCTATGATATTCTTCCGCGAATATTTCGGCGCGGCGCTTACTATTAAGATCTACAAGAGATGGGGCGCGGCGGCAATTGACGTTGCAAAGGCAAATCCTTACAGACTTTGCGAGGAAATCGACGGCATCGGATTTGAAAAATCCGACAGTATGGCAAGAAAGCTCGGTATGGAGAGAAACTCCGCCGCGCGACTTTCCGCAGGCATTCTCTACGTTTTGACGAACGTCGGCGCGCAAAACGGAAACACGTGTCTTCCGAGAGATACTCTCGTGCGCGAGGCGGCTAAAATACTTGATGCAGATGCGGATTGTGTTGAGGGCTGTATTGAAGGAATGCTCGATATGGGTAAGCTTAAAAATTACCGACTTGACGGTAAGGAATTTATCTTTGACCGAAATTCGGACTATTGCGAAAAGTTCATCGCGCTCAAGCTTACGCTTCTCGACAAGGTGTGTCCGAGAGTGGATATAAGTGACATAAATGCTTTTATCGCTAAGGAAGAGGCGCGCTCGGGCATTACGTACGCGACGCTTCAGAAAAAAGCGATATTAGCGGCGCTTGAGGGCGGCGTTATGGTGCTTACGGGCGGACCGGGTACTGGTAAGACGACGATCGTTAAGGCACTTCTCGGTATTTTTGACAGTATGGGAATGAAGGTGGCGCTCGCCGCGCCTACGGGTAGAGCCGCAAAGCGTCTTTCGGAATCTACTTCACACGACGCGCGAACTATTCACCGTTTGCTTGAATATGAATTTGGTACGGATGATGGAGAGACGGGATTTAGAAGAAACGAGACCGATCTGCTCGAGGAGGAGGTTATCATTATCGATGAGGCGTCGATGATAGATAATGCCCTTATGTGTGCTCTTCTCAAGGCAATAAAACCGGGCGCTCGACTTATCCTTATCGGGGACGCTGATCAGCTCCCGAGTGTTGGCGCGGGAAATATTCTTTCGGATATTATTAAGAGCGAAAGATTTTCTACCGTGCGACTCAACGAGATCTTCCGTCAGGCGGAGGAATCCCTGATAATAACCAACGCGCACGCGATAAATCGCGGTGAGATGCCGAATGTAACAGTTAAGAACAACGACTTTTTCTATTTGCCCCGAAATAGCGAAAGGGAAATATCCTCAACCGTCGTTGAGCTGTGCAAGACCCGACTTCCGCGCGCGTACGGGGAGATGGGTGAGGCGGCGCAGGTCATTTCTCCGTCGAGAAAGGGCGAGGCGGGATGCGAGCATCTTAATGTTTTGCTTAAGGAGGCGCTCAATCCCGGAAATAAGTATAAAAAGGAATTTAAATACCGCGACGTGGTTTTCCGCGAGGGAGATCGCGTTATGCAAATAAAGAATAATTACGAGATAGAGTGGTGGCGCGAGGACGGCAGCACGGGAATGGGAGTATTTAACGGCGACTGCGGAGTTATCGAAAAGATAAACGCGGAAGAGTCGTATCTTGAGGTCTCTTTTGATGATAAGACGGTAAGGTATGACATGTCAAGCGTTGACGAGCTTGAGCATTCCTACGCTATTACCGTACATAAATCCCAGGGCTCGGAGTATCCTATCGTTATCATTCCGCTTTACAGGGCGGCCCCCATGCTTCTGACAAGAAATCTCTTTTATACCGCGGTGACAAGGGCACAAAAAATGGTAATTCTCGTGGGCTTAGAGGATGTGATCGAGAGAATGGTCAAGAATAATAGCTTTACCGAGCGTTATACCTGTCTTGTAAACCGAATTATCAATCAATAATATGAAAATTACGGAATTTAAGAATATGACGTTGAATCTTCTTTTCCCGCCGAGGTGTATGGTGTGCGGAAGAAGGATAGACGTCGCAGATAATATTTTGTTTCTTAACTGTCTTTGCGATAAATGTCGTCCAAATTATGAAACGGGATTTTACGCGGTTTGCGGTGAGTGTAACCGCGCGGTCTCATCTTGTCTTTGCGGCGCTAAGATCGGCAGGCGAGAGATAGCTCCCATAGCGAAATGCTTTTATTACAAGCCCGATCAGGATAAGGGGAACGCATAATAAAATTATTTATTCCTTAAAGCACAGGGATGATAAGAGATTTTCCCGATTTTTGGCGCGCGAGCTTGCCTCAAGCGTTAATAATATGCTCGGAAAAGAGGGAATAGATCCCGATTTATGTATATTCACGTACGTTCCGAGAAGGCAAGAGTCAATAAATAAGGACGGCTTTGATCAGGGCAAGCGGCTCGCGCTATATACCGCGTGTGAGCTTGGCAGGAGGGGATGCTTCAAGTCGCTCATAGTCCGTCGCGGCGGCAACGAGCAAAAGAAATTGAATGTAATTCAAAGACAAAGGAATCTTGAAGATAGTTTACGGCTCAAGGGTAGAGTCAAGCTTTCGGGTAAGACCGTGTGTGTTATCGACGACGTGATAACCAGCGGAGCTACGATGTCAGTGGCTGAGAGGCTTCTTATATCGGGCGGAGCCGAGAGAGTGATTTTCGCTTGTGTTGCCAGAAGCGTATAGGATAAATAAAACGTAAAAACAACCGTGTTTGATGACGCGGTTGTTTTTTGTTGCTTTATCTTGACTTTTAGCAATTTTACGCTTCAAATGCAAAAAAAGAATTGACTTTTATAGTCTTTATGGTGTATAATTATTATGTATAACTATATTTAGTCATAAATAAATTTATGAGGTGAATTAAGTGTTCAAGAATTTAATTCTCAGCAGAGACATAGGAATAGACCTCGGCAGTGCGACCGTGCTTGTTTACGTTGAGGGCAAGGGAATCGTTGCCCGTGAGCCGTCCGTCGTGGCTATCGACAATTCAATAGATAAGATAATCAAGGTTGGCCGCGAGGCTCAGCAAATGATCGGTAGAACTCCTGATAATATAGTTGCCACAAGACCTCTTAAGGACGGAGTTATAAACGAGTACGAGGTAACGTTAAAGATGCTTCAGTACTTTATCCGCCGCTCCTGTAAGAATACTCTTTTGGCGCCGAGACTCGTTATTGCGGTGCCGACCAAGATGACCGAGGTGGAGAGACGCGCTATTGAAGACGCGGCTCTTGAGGCGGGTGCGCGACGCGCGTTCCTGCTTGAGGCTCCTATTGCGGGCGCTCTTGGAGCGGGACTTAATATTGACACTCCCGTTGGCAATATGATAGTTGATATCGGCGGCGGTGTAACTGAGATTGCGGTTATTTCGCTTGGCGGTATCGTTGAATCTAAGTCAATTAAGGTCGGCGGCGACCAGTTCAACGAGGCGATCGTTCAGTACGTGCGCGACAATTACGGTGTGCTTATAGGCGAGAGAACTGCCGAGAGCGTTAAGATCGCTATCGGTGAGGTGTTTGAGCACGACGATACGAGAATCGTTGAGGTAAAGGGAAGAGATCTTGCGACGGGTCTTCCCAGAGTTATAAATTTAAGCTCCAAGGAAATGATCGGAGCGACCTTCCGTCCCATGACCGCGCTTATCGACGGTATTTGCGAGGTGATTGAGAAGACTCCTCCCGAGCTTGTCGGTGACATTTTGCATAACGGAATCGTGCTCGTCGGCGGCGGCAGTATGCTCGGCGGTCTTGATAAGCTTATTTCCAAGGTTACGGGAATACATACCTACGTTGCGGAGAAGCCCGGCGATTGCGTTGTTCTCGGTACTGGCAAGAAGCTTCGCGGTATGAAGAAGATCGGCGAGGATGCCGATGGAAAAAAGAGATAATTTATTTGTCGGAGTATTTTATGAATTATGTTGTTAGTGGCGTAAAGCATACGCGTGTATTTAATATTTTTGAGGATATCTGCGCTATTCCTCACGGCTCGGGAAACGAATCGGGCGTGGCAGAATATATTGTTGATTTTGCGGCTAAGCGTGGAATTGAGGCGCAGGTGGATGCGCTTGGTAACGTATTTTTGACAAAGCCTGCGGCGGCGGGATGCGAAAATCTTGAGCCCGTGCTTTTGCAGGGACATACCGATATGGTGTGCGAGAAGAATTCCGACGTTGAGCACGATTTTCTTTCTGACGGCTTAAAGCTTTTCTATCGCGACGGATATATTGGCGCGGAAGGTACGACTCTCGGCGCGGACAACGGAATTGCTGTCGCGTTTATGCTCGCTCTCCTTGATGAAGAAACAAAGCCCGAGATAGAGATGCTCTTTACGGTTTGCGAGGAAACGGGACTTGAGGGCGCGCGCGGCTTTGATACGGATAAAATTACTGCGAAAAGAATGATAAACCTCGACAGTGAGGAGGATATGGCGGTTACCGCAGGCTGTGCGGGCGGTCATAGAACTGACGTAGAGATACCCTTTGAAAGAGAAGGCGAGGTATGCGCTTATAAGCTTGCCATTAAGGGACTTATGGGCGGTCATTCGGGCGCGGATATAAATTCGGGCAGAGTGAGTGCGGTAACTCTTATGGGTAGACTTCTCACAAAGCTTTATTCAGAATGCGGAATTTCACTTATTGATATTACCTGCGCGGGCAAGGACAATGCTATCGCGCGCGAGTGCTATGCGACACTTGGTATTGACGGAAACGAAAAGGACGTAATTGAAGCTATTATGCGCTTTGAGGAAAGCGTAAAGAAGGAGCTTTGCGCCCTTGACGCGGGATTTACGGTAACGCTTGAGGATGCCGAAGGTAAGGCGGTTGCAATTGATCGCGCGGCGGCTGAGAAAATTATCGGATTTATGTGCGCGGTCAAGACGGGTGTAATTAAGATGAGCAACGATATCGCGGGACTTGTTGAGTTCTCCCGAAATCTCGGTATTATCGAGACGGTTGAAGGAAAGGTTATCTTCTCCTTCTCAACTCGCTCCTCTCTTGAGGCTCAGCTTGACGCGTCGCAGAGAGAGCTTGATATCTTTGGCAAAATGCTCGGAGCTGAGGTTTCCCACCATTCCCGTTATCCCGGTTGGGAATACGCGCAGAAATCCCCCTTGCGCGAGGAATATATTGACGTGCACGAAAGACTTTTCGGCACAAGACCGACCGTTGGCGTTATCCACGCGGGACTTGAGTGCGGTATCATTTCCTCCAAGACGGGAGGCAGACTCGATATTATTTCGGTAGGCCCTAATCTAATTGACATTCATTCCCCTAAGGAAAGAGCGGACGTAGCTTCCTGCCAGAAGATATACGACATTCTGCTTGAGCTTCTCTGCAAGTAAAAATTTTTGTAAATATTTCGAGGACAGTTATGAGAATATTAAATAAAGACAAGTTAAAAGAGCTTATTGAAAAGCAGGTAGCCGAGGACATTGAATACAAGAGAACGGGCCACGCGATCGTTTTGGTAAAGCAGGGCGACGAGCTTCTTTTTGAGGGCGCCTTCGGTGAGGAGCACGCGGGCTGCGGAGAGCCTCCCAAGATGGATACAATGTTCCGTCTGGCATCTATGACCAAGCCCATTACCGCGACTGCGGCTCTTATCTGCGTTGACAGAGGACTTATTTCTCTTGACGACAGAATTGAAAAGTACATTCCCGAATACAAGGATATGGAGATCGGTCAGTTTGATGAAAACGGAAAGATCGTCTCTCTCGGTATAAGCCCCACTCAGCCTACGATAAGACATTGTCTTTCCCACTCCAGCGGTATCGGTACGTTCCCGATTGGAGACAAAATATTCAACACTATGGGTGTAACTCCCGATATGACACTTGAGAGCGTGGTTAATTATCACGCGAATCAGCCGATGGCATTTGAGCCCGGCAAGAAGGAATTTTACAGCCCCGTGGTCGGTCTTGACGTTGTTGCGAGAATTATTGAGATCGTTACGGGCAAGACCTTTGCCGAGTTTGTAAAGGAAGAGATCACAGAGCCTCTCGGCATGGTAGATACGACGTTTACTCCCACAGAGGAGCAGTTTGATAGAATGGTAGGTATGTTTGCCGTAAAGGATGGCGAAAATATCGACGATTATTTTGATGCGGGCTGTGTATTCGGCAACTTCCCGACTACATATTACTGCGGCGGCGCGGGACTTGCATCCACTGCGGCGGACTATTTGAAATTTGCGGAAATGCTTCTCGGCGACGGTAAGAGAGGGGACGTAAGAATTCTCTCCGAGGCGGCGGCACGTGAGATGCGCACACCTCAGCTTCCTCCCGAGGTTATGCCTGTTCATCAGATCTGGGGACTTGGCGTGCGAGTTATCACTATGGAATGCTATGCCCGTCTTCCCGTTGGCGCTTTCGGTTGGAGCGGCGCGTACGGAACACATTTCTGGGTCGACCCCGTAAACAAGGTTACGGGTATATATATGAAGAACTCCCGACTTGACGGCGGCTCGGGTTGTCTTACGGGCGCTATGCTTGAGGACGTAGTTTCAAGATGCTTTAATTGATGAGTGGGCGGCAGCTTTGCCGCCTGCCGTACGTAAAAACGAAAGGATGGCTTTATGGCAAAGGTAAATTGGAAGGGCGGGGCACTGTTAGCACCCGTGCCGCCCGTTATGGTCAGCTGCGGGGATATGGAAAACTCGAATATTCTTACGGTCGGCTGGACGGGAATTATCAATACGATTCCGCCGAAAACCTATATTTCGGTACGTAAGAGCCGCCATTCTTATAATCTTATCAAGGAGAGCGGTGAATTTGTCATTAATCTGACTCCTACAAATCTTGTCAAGCAGGCGGATTATTGCGGAATTTACACGGGCAAGAAGGTTGACAAATTCAAAAAGTGTAATTTTACAAAGGAAGCGGCGCAGAACGTATCCTGCCCTCTTATCGGAGAATCCCCCCTCTCGCTTGAATGTCGCGTGTTCGATATAATTGAGCTTGGCACTCACGATATGTTCCTTGCGGATATTGTAGGTGTGAGTGTTGACGAATCCATAATTGACAAGAACGGAAAGCTCCGTCTTGACAAGGCGAATCTTACGGCGTATGCCCATGGAGAATATTTCGAGCTTGGTAAAAAAATCGGCTCGTTCGGATTCTCGGCGGCAAAAAAGAAAAAGAAAAAATAATTGAGGTAATTTGATGTCTAACATAAAGAATACAAAGGTCGAGCTTCTTTCTCCCGCGGGCAATTTTGAAAAGCTTCGCGCGGCGCTTCTTTACGGCGCGGATGCGGTTTATTGCGCGGGTCAGAGCTTCGGTATGCGCTCGGCGGCGGACAATTTTACAAACGAGGAGCTTTACGAGGCGGTAAAATATACTCACGAGCGCGGCAAAAAGCTTTATCTTACGCTCAACACAATGCCGCACGGCGACGAGTACCCCGAGCTTTACAAGTTCCTTGAATCCATAAAGGACGCGGGAATTGATGCGTTTATTATCGCGGATCTCGGCGTTATGGCGGCGGTAAGAAAGGTAATGCCAGACGCGGAAATTCATATTTCAACACAGGCGAGCATCGTTTCTCCCGAGGCGGCGCTGGCTTACGTCGCTATGGGCGCGAAGCGTCTTGTTTTGGCTCGCGAGCTTACGTTCGCCGAGATTCGCGCGATCAAGGATGCTCTTCCCGAGGGCATTGAGCTTGAGGCATTCATTCACGGCTCTATGTGTGTGTCGTACAGCGGTAGATGTATGCTCTCCAATATGCTTACGGGCAGAGATGCAAACCGCGGCAGATGTTCACAGCCCTGCCGTTGGGGATATACTCTTTATGAGGAGAAGCGCCCTGATATTCCGATTCCGATCGAGGAGAATAATCTCGGCACGTTTATTATGTCAAGTAAGGATATGTGCACGGTTGAGCATATTCCCGAGCTTATCGCGTGCGGTATAGATTCCTTTAAGATCGAGGGTAGAATGAAGTCCGCTTACTATGCGGCGGTTGTAACAAACTGTTATAGAATGGCGATAGATTCTTACCTTGCTGATCCCGAAAATTATGAATTCAACAAGGACATCCTCGGTGAGCTTGACAGCGTTTCTCATAGAGAATACGCGACGGGCTTTTATCTCGACCGTCCCTTTGATAATGCTCAGCTTTCCTCAATGACGGGCTATATAAGAGAAAAATCATATTTTGCGACTGCGGTTGAATATACTGAAGAGGATACGGAGAGACTTGCGGCGGCAGGCGTTGAAATAGAAAACGCCGGCGGCAGACTCTACCGCTTCAAGCAAAAAAATAAAGTCAAGGTAGGCGACCGCGCGGAGATAATCTCTCCCTCGAAAATCGGTACGGCTCTTGACGTTGGCGAAATATATCTTGATAACGGCGAGGCGGCAGAGTCCGCACCCCATCCGTATATGACCTTCTGGGTAAGAGTGCCCTTTGAGGTTCGTGCGGGAGATATAATGAGAGCTGCAAACTAAGGAGAAATAATGTTTGTTTTGGAAATTTTGAAGGCTATACTTTTCGGCATCGTCGAGGGTATAACCGAATGGCTGCCCGTAAGCTCAACGGGACACCTTATCCTGCTTGATGAATTTCTGTCCCTCAGCGTTGCGCCTGAGCTTGGCGAGGCGTTCAGGGAAGAGTTTGGCAGTATGTTTGAGGTGGTCATTCAGCTCGGAGCGATTATGGCGGTCGTGGTTCTTTTCTGGCGGAAGATAAACCCCTTTTACAGTAAGGGCGGCACGCCGGAGAGACGCGCGTCCCTCAACCTCTGGGGAAAAATTATCGTCGCGTCGATTCCTGCGGCGTTTGTGGGAATCATAGGCGATAAATTTATTGAAAAATTGAGTGGTAAGGATATCGACGGCTGGATATTTAACTGGCAGGTCGTGTCGGCGGCGCTTATTATTTACGGTATCGCGTTTATCATAATTGAAAAGGTGTGTAAAAGCAGAGCCGCAAGAGTCAATTCTCTTGATGCGTTAACTTACAGGGACGCAATTTTCGTGGGATGCTTTCAGGCTCTCTCGATCGTGCCCGGTTCGTCGCGCTCGGGCTCGACGATCTTGGGCTCAAGATGTATGGGTATTTCCCGTGAGACCGCGGCGGAATTTTCGTTTTTGCTCGGGGTTCCCGCAATGCTTGGCGCGTCTGCGATCAAGGGCTTGAGCTTTATAAAGTTCGTGCTTGAAAACGGTATAACCGTTCCCGTCGGAGCGTGGATTGTGCTTGCGGTAGCGAGCCTTGTCGCGTTCGGTGTGTCAATGATCGTAATCAAGTTCCTTATGGACTTTGTAAAGAAGCATAGCTTTATCCCCTTTGGAATTTACCGCATCGTCCTCGGCGCGCTCGTAATTTTGTACTTTGGTATTAAGGTGTTAAATGGATAAGTTAAAAATCATATACCCCGTAATAGTCGAGGGTAAGTACGACAAAATTAAAATAGACTCCATTGCCGACGCGTGTGTTATCGCTACGAATGGCTTCTCGCTTTTTAAAAGCAATGAAAAGCTCGCGATCATACGTAAGCTTGCCGAGGCAGGGAAGATCATAGTGCTCTGCGATAGCGACGGCGCGGGTAAGGTCATCCGTTCACATATAAGCTCTGCCGTTCCGAAGGAAAATATAATTCAGCTCTATACTCCTCAGGTAAAGGGCAGGGAAAAGAGAAAGGCGCAGGATTCAAAGGAAGGCTATCTCGGAGTCGAGGGAATTGACGCGGACGTTTTGCGCGAGCTCCTCTTGCCGTACTCCGACGGAAATGCGCAGCCTGTCGGCGCAAATATTACCAAGCTTGACTTTTATAACGACGGCTTGACGGGAAAAGCGAACAGCCGCGAGGTGAGAAACAGGGTCGCTGAGTATCTTGGACTTCCGAGGGATATGACACCTAACGCGTTGCTTGAAGCGATAAAAGTCGCTTATACAATGGATGAATATAAATCGGCGGTTAATAACACAACAATTGATTAATAAAGCAGGAGAGCTTCAGCTCTCCTGCTTTTTTGCTTGGATACGGGTCTCTTTCACGCCTCGCGTATCGCGAATATGGGGCTCTTGAGGGGCGGATTACCACCTCGAAATCGGTCCGTTGCTGTGCGCTTGAAACAAGTGGGATTTTTATGCTGTTTTCTGCCCGATTTGGCGGTTTTTGACGGATAACGGTCTGTTTATTGAAGGTGTTTTTCTTAAAATTTTTATTATATTATTACAAAATATAACTTATATGTTTGTGCTTGTGTACAATATTTAAATGAATTTGCACAAAATTTAAGGGTGGTCTTTGTATAAAGTGTAAAAATGTGAAATTATCGGTACAAATTTAGCTTTTCCTATTGCAAAAAATAATTTTTCGTGATATAATAAACTGAATACACAGACTATACTTTTCGTTTGTGAGAAAGTTTGAGAAAGGATTTTTTTGTAATCATGAAAAAATTACTTATTTGCTTGGTACTGGCTCTTGTTTTGGTGCTTACTTTTGCTGCTTGTAAGGGTAACGACAATACTCCCGAGCCCGGTACAACAGCCCCTGTAACACCCCCTGCTACAGAGTGCGAACATGAATACGGCGATTGGTCAACCGATGCGTCCGTAGAATGCGCTGACGCTAACAGACTCTACAGAGTTTGTACAAAGTGCGGTGCAAAGGAAACAAAGGCAGACGCTTGCTCCTTTGGCGAATGGACAAAGGTTGACGGTAAGCTTTGCTCTGACAAGGACAGACTCGTTAGAGAGTGCACAAAGTGCGGTAAGACAGAAAAGTCTGCTGACGGCGCTTGCGTAATGGGCGACTTCGTAGTAGTAACTGCTCCTACATGTGATGAAGCAGGTCTTAGCGAAGCAACATGCTCCAAGTGTGGCGACAAGGCAACTCTCGAGACACCTGCTCTCGGTCACGCAGTTGCTGAAGGCTCCGAATGGAACATTCTTAAGCCCGCTACATGTACAGTTGACGGTATCAAGTTCGGTACTTGTGTAAACTGTGACGTAACAGGCGAGTTCACAATTCCCGCTACAGGTCACACAGCATCCGGTGATGCTACATGTACTGAAGATTCCGTGTGCGTTGACTGTGATGCAGTTCTTAAGGCTGCTACAGGTCACGACTACACAGACGTTGCTGCTAAGGACGCAACATGTACAGAGGACGGCTTCGTAGCTGGTAGCGTATGTACAGTATGTGGCGACACAAACGGTACTGACTATGCAGTAATTCCCGCTCTCGGTCACAAGTACGTATGGGTTGAGACATTGGCTCCTACGTTCGCTGCTGAAGGTAAGGCATCCGCAACTTGCGGCAGATGTGGCACAACAGATGAGACAGTTCTTCCTAAGAAGGCTCCCGAGCTCCTCTACACAGTAGAAGATCTCACAGCTGAAGAGGATGCAAAGGTTCTCTTTAACAACGTTGACGTAACAGCAAGCGAAGACGGCTCTTACGTAACACTCACAGCAGAGGCTCTTGATGCATATCTTGAATTCCTCGGCGACAACTTCGCAGACGTTATCTCCATTAAGTACCGTGCAGCAGCAACACTTAAGGACTTCGGCGGCAACCGCGACGGTAAGTTCGTTATCAACGGTGTTGACTTCTTCGCAAGCGTATCCGGCGACAACGTAATCAACTATAATAATGAAGCAACTGTTGGCAAGTGGACACTTCTCAACATCGACCTCCGCAAGAACCAGATCGACCTCAACGGCGTTGAGTACGATATGCTCGGCGGTGCTGCAATCGATACACTTAAGTACGTTCTCTTCAACGGCTTCGTAGAGGGCTCCGCTATTGACGTTGAATACATCGCGTTCTTCAACAACAAGGCAGACGCTATCGAGTATGCTGAAACAAAGGGTGAATTCACAATGCCCAGCGTTTACGTAGACTCTGACAAAAGCCACACAACAACATTAGACAACATTAACGGTACAGGCGAATACGGCGCTCCCGGTAAGTTCCTTAACACAAACGAAAATAACGGCGTTACAGTTATCAACTGGAACGGTAGATTCTATAACAACTTCATGCTCAAGCTTCAGGGTAAGGTTGTCGTTGAAGGCGGCGTGCAGAAGCTCGTTTACTCTCTCGACGGCGGTATGTCCTGGAAGACACTTACAGCTAATGAGGCTGTAATGGCTGAGGACGGCAGCTTCGTGATCCTTATGGATCTTGCAAAGTACGAGGGCAAGACAATTGACCTCAGAATTGCAGGCGTAGTAGCAGTTGATGAAGCTACAGGCAGAACTGAGCTCGTTCAGGTTCTCAACGTAAAGAAGCTTGTAGTTACAAAGGCTAACCCCAACAAGCTCGACGTTAACTTCCTTGCAGCTGCTGGTAACATGGCTGACAAGACAAACGTAAACGCTACAATCGTTGGTGACTACGTTCACTACACATTCGCAGCAGGTACAGCTAAGCCCACACTTTCTCTCTTCAATGACGCTGAAGGTCTTAACGTTAAGAAGTTCATGCTCATCAAGTTCAGAGGTAACGGCTCCGGCTACGGCGCAAACTATGACTTCTACCTCAACGTAAACGGTACACAGAACATTGGCGGTAAGAAGTACAACGCTAACTGGCTCAACATCATCCTTGATAACTCTTGGAGATATATCATCGTTGACCTTTCCAACAACGGTGCAATCGACGTATCCACAATCAAGACTCTTGACTGGGTAATGTTCGATGCTAACGCAATCGGCGCAGCTAACGGCGACTGGCTCGACGTTGCTCCCATTGAGTTCTACGATACATATGCTGATGCAATGGCTGTTGCTAACCCCAACGGTAACTACATCACAAAGGAAGAAAACGGTTCTACAATTTCCAACTTCACATTCGTTGGTATTTCCGCTGAGAACACCCTCGTAGGTAACAGAGTTCCTGCGTTCACAGCTCAGTCCACAAGCCCCGTTCTTCTTAACACAGTAACTCTCGTTGACTCCGACTACCAGCTCAACCTTGCTGCTCGTCTTACATCTAACGTAGAGCTTCCCGCAGCTAACCTCGGTATCAAGGTTGGCAACTACGATATCTCTTGGGGATCCACAAAGACAATGATCGACGCTACAGTAGCACAGTTCGACTTTGCATACTTGCTCCCCGCTGACTTCGCTCTTAACCAGGCTTACAACGTAGAAGTATTCTACAAGAGCCAGACAAACGGCGAAATCATTCTCCTTGACACATTCACTCTTACAAGACAGACTGTAGGCGTTAACCTCGGTGATGCTGACGGTAAGATCGGTCTTGGCGGTAATATTGATGTTACAGCTGTTACAGCAAGCACAACTGACGTAGTAGCTCTCTATAAGGGCAGCGATCTCGTTATGTACTACACAGCAACAGCTACATCCACAGGCTTCGCTCCTAACGGTGGCACAGGCGTAACAGTTGTAAATCCTGAACTCGCTAAGCTCGCTACAGAGGGCACATACACAATTAAGCTTCACAACGGTGGCATCAACGGTGGTGTTCTTGCATCCAAGGACGTTGAGCTTCTTGATGCAGGTGTTGTAAGCAACGGTCGTTGGGATGCTCAGCAGCTCTACACATCTTGGAAGAACCTCGGCGGCGCAGCTTGGGGCTTCGATGCAGAGATCCGCAACGACGGTAACGGCGAGTACATCAGACTCACAGCTAACGCTAACGGCGGTGACGGTGGTCGTCTCTTCCTTCTCTTCACAGGCGTTCACTCCCTCAATGGCGGTTGGAACACTAACGATTACGTAGGTAACTACGTACTTATGAAGTACAGAAACCACTCTCCCAGCGCTAACCAGGTTAACATTTGTTACGGTACTTGCGGCGGTTGTCTCGCAGCAGGCGGTAACGCATGTGGTAGAGGCTGGATCGGTACATCTGCTAACGGTTGGGCAATCTCCGTTCAGGACGGTTGGAAGGTTCCCGCAGGTCACTCTATGATGATCGTTAGATTCGCTCCCGGCATCACAATCGATATCGAGTCCATCGCTATCGTTACAGGCTGGCAGGGTCTCGGCGGTAACTACGATACTCTCTTCGGTATGTACTGGAACTAATTTGACAAACAAAATTTGACAAATTAACATAACGCAAAAGGCGGGGTCTCCCCGCCTTTTGTTTTGTCTATTATATATAATTAAAAATGATAAATTTGTATATATTATCAATTGCAAAAAGGAATTTTGTGTGTTATAATTATCATAAGGTAATATGCAAAGTTTTTACTGTGCATATAAGGAAAAATCATTTTGAAAGGATTTGATAATCATGAAGAAATTACTTATCGCATTGGCACTTGTTCTTGCGTTTACTGTAATTTTCGTGGCTTGTAACAACGGTGGCGGCGAGACACCTACAAACCCCGAGAATCCCTCTCAGAACGTAGAGGATCCTACTACAACAAAGGATACAGATGACGAAGGCAATACCGGTGACCTTCCTCAGGACACAACCTCGGATACAACATCCGACACAACATCCGACACAACATCCGATACAACATCCGATACAACATCGGATACAACTAGCGGTGGTGGCACAGATGATCCCACACCTCCTCCTGTACAGGAAACAATTCCTTACATCGGTACATTGACAGCTATCAACGGTCTCGGTCAGGACGGTAGAAAGTTCTCTATCGCTAACGGTTACCACACAATTTCTCCTAACACACAGAACCCCAACGCTGTATATTGGCCTCCTGTAGCTGACGGTCAGCTTGACTACTACTGCAGAAGCATCAACATCTCCGGCTGGGCTATCCTTGAGGGTGGTCAGGGCGATATGGTTTGGTCCGATGACTACGGCGCAACATGGAAGGCGGTTACTAAGGCATCTTACTCCGATCAGGATTATGCGGCTATGGAGCCCTTCGCTAAGATCGCTCAGATCAAGAATCTTAATCCCTTCAACGCTAACTACGACGTTACTATCAGCCTTGATGAATACGAGGATGAAGAATACGTAACTGTATGGTTCGGTAGAAAGAACCTTGAAGGCGACGTTCAGACTATCTTCAAGATGGAAGCAGTTTGCGTAGGCGACGAGATCTACGTAGCTGATAGAGATGAATTCGGTCACGTTACAATGCAGGATTCTCAGAACCCCATTTACATTGTATCCTTCGACACATGTAAGTCCTCTCACAACCTTACAGACGCTGCAGGTAGATCTGACAGACTTAGAGTTTGGAACAGAGGCTCTGTAATCGGTGACTCCATCGGTAACAACACACCTACATATACATGGAATAAGGTCCTCAGAATTCTCCAGAAGGATATTGAGGTTGCTGATCACATCTTCACAATTGAAGGTTGGGTAGGCTTCAGCGCACTTTATGGCCAGGGACTTGATTACACCAACGTTTCCTTCAGCGGCGAGGTTTACAGAAACGGTGAGTTTATGAAGACCGTTAACGGTACAGCAGTTGACCATCACGTTAACCCCGGTATCGGCGGTGCGATTGCAGGCGCTAATCTTCCCGGTGCTTCCATTTATAAGTATTGGCTCGGCGCATCCGATCTTCAGAGCGGCGACGTAGTTCACCTCTTCATGATCAACAATGCAACAGGTGAAAAGTACTGTATTAAGGACTTCACAATCGAAGTTGTTGCTAACGATACAGACCTTACACTTACAACAGCAGGCTAATATTTAATATTAACTGTTATCCCCCGCGGTTATCCGCGGGGGTGTTTTTGAATTATTTGATTTTATCGGCAAAAAATTATTGAAAAATACTTTTCTTTGTGGTAAAATATATAGGTAATATCTGCCCGTGGCACAGCTGGATAGGGCGTTAGACTCCGACTCTAAAGGTCAACGGTTCAAATCCGTTCGGGCAGGCCAAAACAACAACAGGGGGCAAAGCCCCCTGTTGTTGTTTTCGTTTATTCTTTACGATTTGAACCGTTGCACCCGAAGGGTGCTGTTTTGCGGTTTGAAGTGCTTTGGAATAGATATACCTTACCGCAAAACTGTGTAGCGGATGTCGGTGTTAGACATCCGCGCACACGTGAGAATGCGTGCATTCTCAACGTTCGTCGCATTTGATGTCAACGGAAGTTGACGCGGCGAACATAAATCCGTTCGGGCAGGCTAAAAAATGCGAGGGGAATACCCCTCGCATCTTTTTGGTTTATCCTTTATGATTTGAACCGTTGCAAGCCGTAGGCGCACAGGGATTCTGAACCTATGTTTGCGGCAAAGCATATAATAAATTAAAGTAATCGAGCCGCAAACAAGCAAACACAAGTGTTTGCGGGGGTTCATCATCTAGCGGTCTCAAGCAAAACAAAAAGAGAGGAACAAAGTTCCTCTCTTTTGTTTTGGCTGGGGCACAGGGATTCTGAACCTAGTTTTGCACCAATTTATATCTTAATTCAAAGTAATCAACGTGCAAAACGTCTCTCGCCATTTGCTACGCAAATTGGCTCGCGGGGGTTCGAATAATATTACTCATACGAAAAAATAAAAGGAGTAGCCTTTGCTACTCCTTTTATTTTTTGGCTGGGGCACAGGGATTCTGAACCTAGTTTTGCACCAATGTATATCTTAATTCAAAGTAATCAACGTGCAAAACGTCTCTCGCCATTTGCTTTGCAAATTGGCTCGCGGGGGTTCGAATCGGATTTTCCTAACGAAAAACAAAAAAGACCACTAAAAGTGGTCTTTTTGTTTTTGGCTGGGGCACAGGGATTCTGAACCTAGTTTTGCGCCTACGTATATATTTAAATCGGCATAATATAAGCGCAAAACATTCTCGCCATTTGCTTTGCAAATTGGCTCGCGGGGGGTTCGAATCGGATTTTCCTAACGAAAAACAAAAAAGACCACTAAAAGTGGTCTTTTTGTTTTTGGCTGGGGCACAGGGATTCGAACCCCGGTAATGTCAGAGTCAGAGTCTGATGCCTTACCGCTTGGCGATGCCCCAATTTTTTAACGCTCAATCATTATAGCAAATTATATCCACTTTGTCAATACTTTTTTCAAAATATTTTGTCTTTTTTTAGAAAAATATTCTTTAATTTTATATTGCGCAATTTATACGGCATATTTTTTCTATTGACAATAAAATATTTTAATTGTATAATATTATATGAACAAATTTTTGGCAAAAATATACTTTGATAATCATAAGAGAGGAGGCTTGAGATGGATAAGGAAACCAGAAGGGCGGACTACAAATCCCGTCTTACAAAAGAACAGATATTTACGATCCCAAATATGCTGTCGTTTTTACGCTTGGCGCTTATTCCTTTAATAGTTTTCTTCTATCATCGCGATAATCACGTAGCTGCGCTAATTGTTATCCTCGTGTCATCTGCGACCGACATCATTGACGGATTTATTGCGCGCCGCTTTAATATGATAACCGATTTCGGCAAGATGATCGATCCTGTTGCGGACAAGCTTACTCAGCTTGCTATCATAATTTGTCTTGTGGGCGAATTTCCCATGATGCTCCTGCCGCTATGTATTATGCCGATAAAGGAGATCGTTTCCTTTATTCTTCGCCTCCGTCTTTTTGAGGTTGCCGATGCGGTTGAGGGCGCAGCATGGCACGGTAAGGCGAACACGGTGATCCTTTATCTTGTGATTTGCCTGCACGTTCTTTTGTGGGACGCGATTCCCCCCGTTTTATCCACCGCACTTATTATATTCTCGGCATCGTTTATGATTTTTTCATTCGTTATGTATACTGTTTCTTGTGTAAGACTTATTTCTTCGGCAAGGAAAGCAAACAAGAAAAATATTGAGGAGCTTGGTTGATCCAAGCTCCTTTTTTCGTATTATGGCGGGAACCTTTTCCATTTATCGACATATTATGATAATGAGAACGGCGAAAATTGTTGCCGTTCCGATTACATTAAACGGAGGAACATTTATGAACAACAACTGCTTGTGCTCTATTTTTAACGACAACTGGATCTGGATTATCATAATCGCGCTTGTTCTCCTTTGCTGCGGCTGCAACTGATAACTCCCGACCCCGCGGCTCTGCCGCGGGGTCTCTTTTTTGATAAAAATTTTTCTCAAAGGTATTGAGAAATTGAAAAAAATATATTATAATATAAAATGTAGTAAAATGCAAATTTTCAGATAGGAATTTTAATATGGCAACAAATGAAAGAATGAAGAGAATACGTAACTTCTCGATTATCGCGCATATTGACCACGGTAAGTCCACTCTTGCCGATAGAATCCTTGAGTCCACTCAGGCGGTTTCGAAGCGCGAGATGGAGGAGCAGATTCTCGACAATATGGATCTTGAAAAAGAGAGAGGAATCACTATCAAGGCGCGAGCGGTAAAGCTTGATTATACTGCCCCCGATGGCGAGCAGTATGTTTTCAATCTTATTGATACTCCCGGTCACGTTGACTTTAACTACGAGGTTTCCCGTTCACTCAACGCTTGTGACGGCGCTCTCCTCGTCGTGGACGCCACACAGGGTATTGAGGCACAGACGCTTGCCAACGCCTATCTCGCGGTAGACGCGGGACTCGAGATAGTACCTGTAATTAATAAAATAGACCTTCCCAGTGCGGACGTTGAACGTGTAAGAGGGGAAATTGAGGACGAGATCGGCATTCCTGCCGAGGGCTGTCCTGCGGTTTCCGCCAAGACGGGACTTAATATTGAATCCGTTCTTGAGGCAGTTGTGCGCGACATTCCTGCGCCTACGGGCGACGAGAATGCGCCTCTCAAGTGTCTTATTTTCGACTCCTACTACGATAGCTATCTCGGTGTCGTTGTTAATATCAGAGTTATCGACGGCTGCCTTTCCGCTGGCGACACGATCAAGCTTATGAGCACGGGCAAGGAATTTGAGGTTGTTGAGGTTGGTACGATGGAGGCCTTCGGCCTTCGCAAGTGCGACACGCTCCGCGCGGGCGAGGTAGGATACCTTACCGCATCAATCAAGAGCATTGGCGACACACGAGTTGGTGATACGGTTACCTTGAAGGACAACCCTGCTGTCGAGGCTCTTCCGGGCTTCAAGGCGGCTCAGCCTATGGTATTTGCGGGTATTTATCCTGCGGACGGTGCGAGATATCCCGATCTTCGTGACGCTCTTGAAAAGCTTCAACTCAACGATGCGGCTCTCACCTTTGAGCCCGAAACTTCTATTGCTTTGGGCTTTGGCTTCCGTTGTGGCTTCCTCGGTCTTCTTCACATGGAAATTATCGAGGAGAGACTTGAGCGCGAATTCAATCTTGATCTTATCACGACCGCGCCTGGCGTTATTTACGAGGTAACGCTTATGGATAACTCGATGATCACGATCGACAACCCCTCGAACTTCCCGTCCCCCGACAATATCAAGGAGGCGAGAGAGCCTATGGTAAAGGCGAATATTATCACTCCCACCGAATTTGTGGGCGGTCTTATGGATCTTTGCCAGGACCGTCGCGGTATTTTCGTGGATATGAAATATCTTGACTCCACAAGAGTTGAGCTTCATTATGAGCTTCCGCTCAACGAAATTATTTACGACTTCTTTGATGCGCTCAAGAGCCGCTCTCGCGGTTACGCGTCGCTTGACTACGAGCTTATGGGTTACGTTCCCTCTAAGCTTGTTAAGCTTGACTTTATGCTCAATGGCGAGCAGGTCGACGCGCTTTCCTTTATCGTTCACGAGGAGAAGGCGTACGGCAGAGCTAGAAAGATCGCAGAGCGACTCAAGGAAAATATCCCGCGTCAGCTCTTTGAGGTGCCGATTCAGGCGGCTATCGGCTCGCGTATTATTGCCAGAGAAACTGTTTAAGCTATGAGAAAGGACGTTCTTGCCAAGTGCTACGGCGGTGATATTACCCGTAAGAAGAAGCTGCTTGAAAAGCAGAAGGAAGGTAAGAAGAAGATGCGCCAGCTCGGTAGCGTTCAAGTATCTCCCGAGGCGTTTATGGCGGTTCTCAAGCTTGGCGATGACGACTAAAGCTATGGCGGACAAAAGAAAATTAGGAATATATATCCATATTCCGTTTTGCCGTTCAAAGTGCTTGTACTGTGATTTTTGCTCGAGGCCTACAAGGGATAGCGAGAGGATCTCCGCTTACGTAGAAAGACTTGTAGAGGATATTCGCACCTACAAAACTGACGAGAATTTTGCTCCTGCGGACACGGTATATTTTGGCGGTGGCACTCCCACGCTTATGACGGGAGAGCAGTATGAAAGAATTCTTCATGCGGTGCGCGAGCGCTTCGGTATCGCTCCCGACGCCGAGATAACGAGTGAATGTAATCCCCGCACGGTTGATATAGAAAAGCTTACGTCCATGAGGGCGGCGGGGGTAAACCGAATCAGTATGGGTATGCAGAGCGGAGACGATGCGGAGCTGAAGGCTCTCGGCCGAGCGCATACGTATGCGGACACGGTCGAGGCGGTCGAAATGGTAAGAGCGGCGGGATTTACAAATCTTTCGCTTGATATTATGTACGGCATTCCGAATCAGACGATGGAGAGTCTTAGGGGCACGATAGAGAAGGCGATTTCGCTCTCTCCTGAGCATTTGTCTCTCTATGCGCTTAAAATCGAGGAGGGAACTCCGTTTTACAAGATGCAAGATGGCCTTTCCTTGCCTGACGACGACACGACCGCGGATATGTATCTATATATTTGCGACACTCTTGCGAGCCGTGAATATAATAAATATGAGATAAGCAATTTTTCAAAGGTGGGCTTTGAGTCAAGACACAATCTTAAATATTGGGAATACGGTGACTATATCGGCATTGGCCCTGCGGCGCACTCATTTGTCGGCGGCAAGAGAATTGAGAATCTTGGTGACGTTGACGCGTATTTGCGCGGCGAGGATATTGTGGCGTCGGTGAGTGAAATTTCGCTTACAGAGCAGATGAATGAGTACGTAATGCTCTCGATGCGTCTTGCGCGTGGTGTGGATCTTGATGATTTCCGAAAGAGATTTTCCCTTGATTTTGAAGAGGCGTTCGGCGAGAAATTCAAAAAATTTTCTCCCGAGTTCGTGTTGTGTGAAAATGGCAGATGTTCTTTTACTGAAAAAGGATTTCTTGTCAGCAATTACATTCTGTCGGATGCTCTGGAGTTTTAATAGAGCATTGACAAAAGCATTTATATGTGGTAAAATATAAGAAAGAAATATTATCTTAAAAGGAGATTTGATATGAACGACAATAACTTCGAGAGTGAATTCTATACTCTTACAGATGAAGACGGCAACGAGATCGAATTTGAGCTTGCTGCATCCGCTGAAATTGACGGCGTTGAATACTTTGCAATGATTCCCACGGATTCCGATGTTGCTGAGGACGGCATGATCGAGTACGTTGTGTTGAAGAAGGAAAAGGATGCTGACGGCGAGGATATGTTCGTAACTATCGACGATGACGATGAGTTCGACAAGGTAGCTGACTACTTTGACGACCTTTTTGACAGCGAAGAGGACTACGACAACTGATTTTTGTTTAAAAAATCCTGCTTAGCGCGTGATATTCTACTGATTGAGACCTACAATTGACTAAAGGAGCTTGACACCCCTTGCGGTTTGCAGACCTCCCAAGATATATGCGGTTGACTTGTCCCGATATATTTTTGGACGCTGGGAGCAGTAAAGCAAGGAATAGAGCACCGCCCTGACTTACAGGGTTCCATTTCTTTGGGTACACGGCTCGGCGGGGCATTTTAACAATAAAAAGACCTGTGATTTTATATCACAGGTCTTTTTGTTTTGCGTTTTTAATATAATTAAAAAAACGTCTTTTAGGAGTAACTCTTGAAAACAGTATTTCGGTATCTTCGACTTTTGCTTGTGTGCGGTATATTTTTTGCGATTTTTCTTATTAACGGGAGGGCATCCGAGACCGTAGATCGCAGATACGTTGAGCGCTATATTGCCGAGAGCCTGTATCTTGGGCTTGAGCGCATTGATCTTTCGGGCTTTGGGTGTGGCAAGGATTTTGTTTTTGAGGCTCTTGACTACGTGATAAAGACAAATCCCGAGCTTTACTACGTGGGGGAGAGCTTTTATTACAGTACGGACAAAAACGGTTCAGTCAAGGAGTTAATTCCGACCTACATATATAATAAAAATGAAGTTAAAAATATAAAGATTTTTTGCGATCGCGAGCTTGAAAAAATACTTTTCTCTATTGATAACAGCATGAGTGATTTTTCAAAGGCACTTGTTTTGCACGAATATATGTGCGATAATTTTATATATGATGATAGCCTTGAAAACTATACTATGTTTGAGCTTCTTCGGGACGGTCGGGGCACGTGTCAGGCGTTTACACTTACATATATGGAGCTTTTGCGCCGCGCGGGGATAGAGAGCACCTACGCCTATTCAAACGAAATAATGCACATCTGGAACGTTATAAGACTCGACGGGGCGTGGTATCACGTTGATGTTACTTGGGATAATATTGACGGCGGCGTGTCGCATAAGAATTTCCTTTTGACTGACCGCGAGATCGTTGAGAGTGGCCACAAGGGCGCTATAATTCCGCTTGGCGTTGAATGTACAGATGAAACATACAAAGGGCTTTCTTTGAGAAATGTGCCGTATAAATACGAGCGTCTTGCGGACGGCTTCGTTTTTGCCGACAACGTGGCGAGGGGTATTTATTTTGATAAGCTCGACGGGAGCGAGCCCGAGCTTTTATATAGTATCGATGGGCTATGGAAAAAGGCGGAGGGTAGGTTTTACGCCAATTCCTTTGTGGAGGTCATATGCGCGGGAAACAAGGTGCTTTTTAACACCAAGAATTCGATAATGCAGATTGACGGGAGCCTTTTTGTAACTGAGGTTGTCGGTATCGCCGCCGACGTCTTCGGTATAAAGGAAAGCAAGGTCGGGTTGACTCTTGAGCTTGATAGAGCGGGGGATAACGCGCAGACGCTTGTGATGTCGAAGAGTATGGATGCGGACGGCGACGGCGAGATAAGCGTGCTTGATGTTGCCGCGCTGAGCCTCTATATTCACGATAAGAGCGGAGCTATATATAAATACAACGCGGATGTAAATGGCGACCGTGCGCTTGATTCTTACGATCTTGAGTGCCTTGAAGAGCGCATATTGGCATAATCTGTAATTGACAAAAATCTTAATAAATAGTATAATATAATAAATGAAGGAAACTTATCGGAGTTAAAATGAAGGAATTATCAAAAAAGGCTAAAAAGGAAATAGCGGCTCGCGCTTGCGCCGAGCTTGAAATATTATATCCCGACGCGGAGTGCGCGCTTATGTGGGGCGGCGGAATTGAGAACGGCTGGAAGCTTATGGTCATGGGCCGTCTTTCCGCGCAATGCACTGATGCGAGAGTCAATACCGTCTGCGAGGAACTTTTCATAAGTTTCCCGACGGTTGAGGCGTTGGCGGATGCGCCGATCGAGGAAATAGAAAAAATAATCCGCCCCTGCGGTCTTTTTCACACAAAGGCGGCGGATATAAAGAGTGAATGTGAGATGCTCGTCTCCCTTTACGGTGGGATCGTTCCCGACAGTATGGAGAAGCTGCTTGAATTTCGTGGTGTGGGAAGAAAAATCGCGAATCTCTTGCTTGGCGATCTTTACAAAATGGGCGGTATAGTTGCCGATACTCACTGCATCAGAATTTGCGGCAGATTGGGCTTTTATTCCGAGAGCATCAAGGATCCCTTGAAGGTCGAGAGAACAATGGACGGCTTTATCGACAAAAGTCAGCAAAGCGATTTTTGCCATAGGATCGTGCAGTTCGGTAGAGACGTCTGCTCGGCGCGTTCTCCTAAGTGCGAGGCATGTCCTATGCGAGATTTTTGCGCGCACAAAATAAACGGTAATTAATCAGTCGTTCGATATTGTGATCACACGACCGTTTTTGGTTTGAATAAATGTGTTTTTTGCATCGTCGACCGTCATACAGAAAACATTTTGTGGCTTGAGCTCCTGCTTTTTGAGGAAGGACTCGAGCCACTTTCTGTCTCTGCCCACAAGTCTGAGGTTGTAGTCGTTTATCTTGCCGTCCGAAACAATTATGTGCATAACACCCGAGTCATTGACCGTGATGCCAATATCGTTAACTGTCGGCGGGCGTTGGCTTGCTTTGGGAACGACCGTTATTTTGCCGTTTTCCTCAAGAATTGCATAATCGACCTCGCAGAGATCAAATATGCCGCACTGACGTATTTGAGATATAAGCTCGTCGAGAGTGAGACGGGATTTGAGCATTTCCTTTTTGTTGATCCTGCCCTTTTGAATAATTACCGACGGACCTGAGGAAAATATTCGTTTGAGTTTTGGAAATTTTATCATTATGAGCGAAAGCAGGATTTCCAGCGCGGCTATGATCCCGATAGGCACTATCGCATCAACCAGGCGTGAGTCGGGGGTGGTTATGGGCGTTGTGGCTATCTCGGAGAAGAGAAGAGTGGTTATGAGCTCGGATAGCTCAAGCTCGCCAAGCTGCCGCTTTCCCATTATCCGCATAACCACGATAAGCGTTATATATATAATGAAGGTTCTTATTATGATCCGGAGCATACAGGCCTCCCGTTTTTTAAAATATTATTCTCATAAAGCCTGTGCTTAATGCAGATAATTGGTAAAAAATCATAATGTAGAGAGGTGTTTTTGCTAACTTTTGGTGTTTTAGACAAAGTGTAAAAAAAGTTAAAAAAACTTTAAAAAAGGTATTGACAAGTCACATCGACTGTGATATAATAAGCGAGTTGTGTGCAAGAGCGCGCGACGGAATCACATAAAATTGCTTAAAACTTTTTCAAAAAACTTTGAAAAAAGTATTGACAAAGGCAACCGAATGTGATATAATAGTAAAGCTCGCAACAAAAAGGTTGAGAGCGAAATTGAACCTTGACAATTGAACAACAGAAGATAATAGAAGTACAAAGCAAAGAAATGCAAGTGCGAATATATATCTTGTCAATTCAAAGAGAAATACAGACTCTAAAAAGTAAAA
>JAZRDO010000018.1:0-8502 GCA_045660325.1 Eubacteriales bacterium | reverse complement strand
ACTGGAGGCCGCGAGTTCGAGTCCCGCCACTTCGACCAAAAAATAGAGGGTAGCAACTGCTACCCTCTATTTTTTGCGCGAAGCGACGCTTCGCGTACTTGTGGAAAATTCAAATGTCGGCGTTAGACATTTGAATTTTCTCGTGAAGAGAATGCTTGCATTCTCTTGATTTGCAGCATTTGATGTTGCGGAAGCAACGCGGCAAATATAAGTTCTGAGTCCCAACGACACAAACTAAAAATAATTAATTAAATTTCGATTCAGCTATGTAATGACAAATTTGTGCCATTGAGGTTGAACGATCAAATTCAAAGCAAAATTTTCCCATTCCCTTCACAAAAATATCCAATTCTGCATCTCTATCCATCCAACCAGCTGTTTCTACTGCAAAAAGATCTATACTTGTATATGGTATTGATGTAAAATCTGTTTTTCTTCCATTCTCTTTATCTACAGTTAAAAGGCGCTTCGTAGTAAATAATACATAATCACGTCCCGCCTTAAATACTGCAAGAACTTCTTCTTTAATCGTAAGAAGTGGAGAAATTTCAGTTTCAATATCCGAAAATTTAACCTCACTCAATCGATACTTGTGAAATTTACCTTTACTAAAATCCAACATAATCTTAACACCTTTCTTTTTTAATATTATATAAAAGTAAATATCCTTTACTTTAAATTTCATAATCAAGAACGACACCCACCGAAGTAAGCGCACAAAAGCGCAAGATTCGACAGTTATCAAACATTTATTTGACACTTTAATTATACAACGAATTTTAATTTATGTCAATATATAACAAAATATAAAAAGCGGTAGCCTGAGCTACCGCTTTCAATTTTACTTTATACAAATTATCTTGTAATAATATCAACGGGAACGTTGAAGATCTTAGCAACCTTAAGGATAGTGTCAATGTGTCTACCGCTTGCAGCTGCCATGTGGTGTGTAGGTCCTGCTTCGCTCCAACGGTTGCAGAATTCTCTTGCGCCGCATGTGAAGCGAGTTCTCATATTTGTATCGCCAAATGTGAAGATAGGTCCATCCTCGTTTACACCTTCAGCTACAACGAACTTGAAGTTGCCATTCTTGTCCTGTGTAATACCAAGGTATGTAACGGGGCCGAGGTGAGGATAGAACTGTGTAAGGTAGCCGCCACCTGTCTTGCCGTGGAATACGGGAACGATCTTCATGGAAGGCTTTCTTGCAGAAATATCAGCGTCACCGGAGCCGGAGTGACCGATAATGCAGATGTCCTCATTAAAGTCAATGGAGAACATTTCGGAGAGCTGACCCATACCGGAGATAGTCTTGAGGATGCTCATAGCCATAGCAACCTTGATGTCGCCTTCTACCGCACAAGCAACGCCCTGCTTGATAAGCATGGAGAATGCGGGGATAAGCATAGAGTCGAGCTTACCTGCCTGACCCTGAGCGAAGCCGTCGTAGTGAGAAGCAACGAAAGCGATCTGCTCATCTTCAACCCACTTTTCAAATGCAACAACGTACTTTGCCATTTCCCAAACCTTTTCAACTGTACCGCCGCCTTCGATATCAAACGTATCAATAATATCAAGAGCCTTTGCTCTGATAGCTTCCTCGTCTGTGATATTGTCAGCGATAGCCCACATCTTTTCCCAGTCAAACTGCTTTGTGTAGAGCCACATTCTATGGTAAAGGTTTGTCTCGTCGATGTAAAGGTCCATCATACCGGGGTAAGGACGACCGATCTGAGCAAGGTTTGTGTTTCTGAATCTTCTTCTTACCTGAGCAGCTTTACACCAGTCCTCGATCTCGTGCTGAACGTACTCGTCGCCGCCTTCAACAACGCCTGTGATAACCGCGTGTCTCTTGCCTGCTCTTTCAAGGTCAGCAACCATCTCGCCAACTGCACCGCAAGCATAGAGCTCGCCAAGCCACTTGGGAATATCTGTGTTTTCATAGTCGGGAGCCTTGAGCTTCTGTACGTTTACGAGAACTACGGGAACGTCAAGGTCGCGAACTGCGGGAAGCATATTGTAGGATGTAGCGTATGTAAGAAGCTGCATAATAACCAAGTCAACGTCTGCTGCGCGGAACTTATCACCTGCAGCCATAGAAAGCTCCTTAGTTGTTACCATACCGCCGTCGATGATCTCAACGGAATCGGGCAATGTCTTCTTGAACGCTTCGTACTGTGCCTCAAACTCGGGAACGAGCTGGGGGAACTGGGGCAAATATGCGCCCAAAGCAATGGAGAAAACTCCAATTTTAGCCTTTGTCTGTACTAACATAATAACACCTCTTTGAAATTATATTGTTTTTTTAAATTACACTTCATTATAACACAAAACTTTTACAATTGCAAGATAAATTTCAAAAATATGTCAACAAAAAGTATCCTCCGACACATTAATTTCGTGTCGGAGGATGTGTGTTTATTGGAATTATCCCAGCGCCTCAAGTAACACCGAGAGCTTACCCGATATCTTCTTTATATCGTAGTTTGAGCTAACGTCACGACCCGTCGCGATATCAATGATCTGAACGAATCTTATTACGTTATCAGTCTTTCCGACATCAACTATCGTGCCTTCGGTCAAGGCAATGATCTTATGACCCGGAGCAAGCGTGCCGCGGGTTATCTCATAGCCTTCATTTGTAAGAGGCTTTCCGTCGTAGAACTTTTCCGCGCTTGATGCCGTGATCTCAATAGGCCTACGGCTTACGGTTATGGGAACGTAATACCTGTCGGTATTGGGATATACGTCAAATACTATCTCATACTCGCCCGTAACGTTAACGCCGCCTTTATACACCTTGTAGCTTGCATATTTTTCAATATTGGTGTTTATATCCGTCAAGGAAAGATATCCTTCGTCCGTCAGGGATATATTAAGATCAAGCTGAAGCGTGCATCCGTCGGGTATGGAGATTATTGAATAATCGTTATCGCCAAAGCTCAACGGAGTGCCGTCGTAATACTTCTGAAGCTGATACAGGAACACCTTAATGATCTTTCCCTTGATCTCGAGAATTCCCGTATTGTATCTTACGTCAAATTCGTCGGTAACGTCTTCATTATGCTGATCATAAAGCGTAAAATCAATTATTTGTGTGACCGTTCTACCCGCATCTCTACGATAGCCCGAAACAGTTACCTTATAGTAATAGCCCTCTGCCAGAAGCTCGGCGAGAAGACCGCTCTCCTCAAGAACGTTCTCCGCATACATATACAAGCCGTCATATTCCTTATACTGATATTTCGGTGTTATCTCAAGGATCGGAATCGCGGGCTCGGTAACGATGAGCGTTCCCTCCTTGAGTGTAATATCGTAAAGCTCAGTCATATCCACGGTAGTGGAATTTCCGTTTGAATCGTAGCCCTTTTGCGTTATCTTAACGCTCTTTATTGTATTGAAGGACGCGCCTATCTCGGTTTGCGAGCCTGTAATGACTATTTGAATATCATTATACGAAAGCAACGAGCCCTCGGTTATCTTATAAGAAACGTTTCTCAGCGGAAGTCCGTCATATTCCTTTTCCGAGCTTCCGCTCTCAATGGTGATCCTTCGCGGCACCATCTCAAGCTTACCCTTCTCGGAGTAAACTATATTATAATTTTTCGTCACATTGACACCGTCAGCTGAAACGGACACTCTCTTGATATACGACTCGGCAGAGCCGATCCTGTCAATAGATCCGCCATAGGTAACTCTCACCTCATGCCCATCCACAAACTTATACGGTGAGCTCTTACAGTATTCGAATTCGGTCGCGTAGACCACGGAAGTGCCGTAATCCGCAACTATGTCCTTGGGCTTTATATGCACCTCGCGTGGCTCTACGGTAAGCGTACCGTTGATCATAGTGATATCGTAGCTTCCCATAATGGATCTTTCTATGCCCGTGCCGTCAAGATCCGCTAAGTAGCTGTAAATATCGTCGCCTACGTACTCCATATTATAAATATAGAATTCTTCAAATACGTTGCTTATTTTCCCTACGTCCGTCAACGAGCTTGCGCTTGCAATGTAGATGTTATCTCCAGCAGCAAGACCGTTGCCACCTAACGTATAATTCAAGCAAATGAACATTTCACCGTCGTACACCCTTGATGCCGTGCCTGTTGTTATGGTAATGGGGCGCTTTGTTATTTCAACGGTGCCGTATTTGTAGCTGATATTATAGCAGCCCGTTACGTTTCCGTGCTGATCGTGCCAGAATTCAACGCGCATTGAATTTTGCATTTTACCGCTTGCAAACCGTAAAACAGGATAATCTACCGCATTAACGCGGGTATAACCAATATACGAGTCTACGGTTACGTTTATAGCGGAATGGTCTTTCGCGTCATACATCCAAACTCTTGTCGGGGTGGTAACGGTAATATCCCTCTTATTTACATAAAGTGTGCCCGAATTGAATTTAAATCTATAATTGCCTGTTACGTCATCTCCGTCCGCCGCGGTAACGGTCACCGCCGGCTTATTGGTAAGCGTTCCCGCCTTGATCAGCTTTGGAAATTCAATACTCAATGCATGACCGTAAAGGAATTCGTGTATTTCGTTTATATCGCACCTTGTATTATCAAGCGGCTCTCCGTCATAGGTCTTTTGCGCGTCGTAGGTCGTGATCTCAATCTCGCGGGGGCGTATATTGAATATTCCCGCTTCAAATTCAAGGGAATAATTTCTCGTTCGGTCGCGTCCGCCCTCGTCCTTGATTATGACACGTGGGATATTCTTAAATTCACCCGCGTTTACAAACGTCGTAAATTCAAGCCCCATGCTTTGCCCGTCGCACAGCCCGTCTCCGTCCACGATCTCATAATTATCGTTTGAAATTCCTATTCCGTCGTAAAGCTTTTCGCCGCCAAGAGTTTTGATTTTGATGACTCTCGGCAGTACCGTAAGCTTACCTACGTTATAAGTAATATCGTAATATTTCGTAACGTCGGTACCGTTCGCATTTATTATCTCAACGGAAGGAGTATTTCTCTTCTCTCCAACGTCAACGATCGCCTTGGAAAATTCAATATTCACCACGTCGTTGTACGCCTCGTTGTGATCCGTATCGTAAGCATTGCTTCTGAGATACGTGCCGTCGTATATTTTCGTCGCGTCGGGTACTGTGACCGTGAACGGACGAGGAAGGATGGTGATCGTGCGACTTTCGGTCATTATTTCATAGCACTCTGAATAATCAACGCCATTTTCATCAACTATACGAACTGACAGCTTCCTCGGTCTTACGGTAAACGTCATTTCACTCTTATATTGATAGTCGTAGTTCAGGCACTCGATTTTGTGTCCGTATACGGTGTCCCCCACCACAAGCGGAGCTTCTCCGTACATAATATTTGTGCCGTCTATATATACGTTTATCTTTTTCAGCTTTACAGTAAAGTCAAACTCGTCCGTATATTCCTTTCTGCCAAAGAACGCGCGGCTCACACCTCGCACCTTGTATCTACCAAGACGGTTCGGCATCTCGTGTGTCCATTTTCCGTCAACGAAATACTCCTGTCTTACGCGGGCAAAAAACGCTCTCGCATACAGGTCGACCTCTTCACCGTATTCGTACACGTTATCCGCAGGCTCGTAATAAAGGATAGTTCCCTTCGTCGCGACAAACGCTACGACAGCGGCGACCGTAAGGAGCAACGCGATAAGTATCAGATACCAATACTTGAGGATCGCGAGAATGCGGTCTGCAATTTTATTCAGTTTTTCCCGATATATATCGTATTGCATACCCTACCGTCCTTCTTAATTAACCTTTAACTGTCCTACGTAAGTTTTAATTGCATAATTTGCCGTGACGTTATTGCCGAATTGGTCACGAATAATAATAGAATCTATATCAATAATGTTTTCCGAGTGTCCTCTCTCGGTCTGAATGCCGACGATCTTGATTCCACCGTCAATATAATGCCCGTCAATAAGTCCGTTCTTTATCCACTCATATTCGGGGCACGTAAGCGGCTTGCCATCGTACGTCTTCGTGGCATCCTTCGCCTTGATCTCTATCTCGGCGTGTCTAATCTCAAGCGCGCCGTAGCTGTAAACGAGCTTATAATGGCTCGTTACGTTATTACCGCCCGCGTCGTATATTTTAACTCCGAAGGCATTTGCCACCCTTCCTACGTTTATCGGAGCTGAATAGAAGCTCGCCTTATAAATGTGACCGTCATCGTAGTAACGGTTATCCGCCGACGGCTCAAGCCTGTGGCTTGTGAGTGTCAAGCCGTCATATATCTTTGATGCGCCCGCGCTTGTAAACTCAAGCACACTGTAATATATATGCATATATCCGTCCCGTCTCTTGATCTCAAACTCCGAGGTGACGTCAACTCCGTTTTTGTCATAAATCGTTATGCCGAGGATCTTAGAAGATGTCCTGCCGTATCCGTACTGTTCGCCCGATACGGTGGCATCGTAATAATATCCGAGCGCCTCATATTTTTCAAAGCCTACGATCTTACCGGTATGTGTAACGACCGTATTTTCATTTCCCTGAACCTCAATGTTTTCGGGAGCAATTGTGATCACCTTCTTTTCCTCGGACGGATCACCGTCTCTTGGCGGAGTTACGTCAACAGGCTTCCAGCCAAAGCCGTCAACGTAGATCTCTACCCAAGCGTGAGCCTGCGCTCCCGTTACGGTAGTCCACGTGCCCGCGGTAAGATCACTCACAAATCCAACGGTATATCTTGCGGGTATTCCGAGCGCGCGGTATATCATCGTCGCGGATGCCGCAAAATGACGGCAAACACCACTTTCATAATTTCTAAGAAATGCTACGGGGATATTTTTTTCCTTTTCAAGCGCGGGATCAAAATCCTCATCGTATTTTTTTACCGAGCGAATATAATTTGCTACCTTTTCAATGACAAACGGATCCTCGGGATCGAAGCCGCGCTTTTGAATGAAATTCTTCATATACGTCTCGGTCTCCTTGTCAAGAGCGAGGTACGTTTTCTTTACGTAATCCCTGTACTCTCTCTCAAAGCTTACGAAATCTCCCGCGGTGGGAAGCTTACTCTCATCAATATAGTAGGTTTCGTATTTTTCACCCTTACCTATATTCTTATAAGCAGTTTCCGAAATTTCAATGCCGTAACCCATTACCGCATAGTAAGGAAGAACGACAGTACCGTCTACGGACTCGATCTCCAGCTTTTTGATCCTATTCATATAGTCTACGGTATACATCATATATCCCGTAAAATATTCCTCGGAGATATCCGCATAGGTCGATGATCTGAACGGCTCGGCGGTATACCACACGTTATATGAGCAGTTAAGATAGCTACCCTGCTTGAAATAAACGTCTTCGTCATTCACGCTTGAAAAAACTCTGAATATTTCCGCTTTAGGATCTACCGTGCCACCGCCTCCGGGAATAAGAGCTCCCGCACCGGTCAGCCTGTCCAAAAGCTCGTTGAGGTCAATGGGCTTGCCACCGCCCATATCGAATTTTTCATTATATCCCGACCAATCGAAATCCGAGAATGTATCGGGGAAAAGCATCGCTATCGCGGTAATTGATATTGAAAGCAGCAGAAGTACTGCCATCAGTATCACGGAAATCACAATTATTAATTTGCGGTTAGGCTTCATATTCTGCTCCTTTCTAGAAATTTATTTTACGCGTTTCTTAAAATTCTCTCGATATGGTCGCGGCAGATAGGCATATTGCCCTCACCGAAGGTCGTGTCCATAAACGAAATAAGTCCCTCTGCGGCGTGGCGCAAATATATGGGATTCTGGGATTCAAGCTTTCTTATTACCTTCTTTGAAAGTATATCGTCAAGTGCTGAAAGCTCGTCTCCTCCACAGCTGATATAGACGGGAATATACGTCAATATCTGCTTCATTATTCGGTTACCGAACGTTATGTGGAAGTTCTCTATAAGATAATTATCAAGCTCCGTAAGTCTCGCTCGGTTTCTTGCGCTTATCTCATATTCCTTTATCGCATTATCAACAAGAGCCTCAAACTGCTCAGCAGATATTCTCTTCTTCGGTGTTACGGGACAGATAAATCTCTCTGCCTTGCGGTCAAGATTCAATACCATTGCTCTGTCGTATACCTTATCGGATATTGCAAACGTAGAGTCATCATTATTAGCCGTTCCGATAAACCACATATTTGTGGGAAGCTTGATTCTGCCGTCGCGAAGCTGCATAGGGTCGCTCTCCCAACGGTCGGATACAACATCAAGGTATCTTTCCTCGGGATTCGGCAATTCAAGAAGCGAGAGAAATTCCGCAAAGTAGTATTCAACTCTTGCGATATTCATTTCATCAAGCACCGTGATATACATATCGCGGCTGTAATTTGCCTCGTACATCTTCTGAAGCAGAAGTGTCTCGTTAAATCTCTTCGTAAACTCGTTATAGTAGCCTATAAGGTCAGTTCTTTCCTTCCACATAGGCTGAACGGGAATGACCGTTGAGTTATTATCAAGGAAGCTGCCGAACGCGTGGGCAAGTGATGTTTTACCCGTACCCGAC
>JAZRDO010000017.1:0-52247 GCA_045660325.1 Eubacteriales bacterium | reverse complement strand
CCAAAATCCTCTTTTTAAGTATTCTCATTTGGGGTGCAAAGCTATCCATTTCAAAGAAATGGAGCGAGTTCTTCGTCAATACGTACTTTGAGCAAAAAATATGGGAGGCATTTAGCCTCCCATATTTTTTGGTCGAAGTGGCGGGACTCGAACTCGCGGCCTCCAGTACCCGAAACTGGCGCGCTACCACCTGCGCTACACCTCGAAATCACACTAAAGCATTATATCATTTTTTAATGTGTTTGTCAAGTGCAAATTTTAAAATTGGGAAATATTATCTTGACCTCATATATCATATGTGTTATAATTGTTATATAAACATTTTACAAAGGCGGTATTTTTATGAGTAGCTTTGAAAATTTAAGAATCGTTGACAACTTTTATCAGACATCTCTTTTCTTTCCGATGCCTACGGTTATTATCAGCACGCTTTGCGAGGACGGCTCGACAACTCTCGGTCCATACTCTCTCGTTCAGCCTTATTACGTAGCAGGCAAGGACTATTATGCAATGCTTTTGTGCTGTAGAAATTCATCCAATACTGCGCAGAACATTCTTCGTAACGGAAAGTGTGCGCTCAACTTTATAACGGACGAGTCCAAGTATTTCAAGGAAGCAGTTAAGCTTTCTTGGCCCGGCGACAAGCCCGAAGAAAAGATGCCTAAATGCAACTTCAAGCTTGAGTCGAGTCTTCTTGAAGAAGAGAGCGGTGAGAAGCGTCCTATGGTGCTTACCGAAGCTATGCAGGTTATTGAGTGTACTTGGGTTCGTGAGCTTGACGGAGCTGACCGTGATATGCCGGGCGAGCTTAACGGTTATGAAGGACCTTACCATGATTTTAATGGTATTACAAGCAAATTCGGTGCGCATTTCATTCTTAAAATCGACAAGATACTTATGAAGAAGAAATACAGCGATGCGATTATAAACGGTGTAAAGGCCAAGGATTTCCCGAATCTTCCTGTTGACTATGGTTATCGCGACAGCAAGAATTTCTGGTATCACAGAAAGACCAAAATGCGTGCAGAGCTTCTCCAGATGCGAAAGGCATCTCTTGAGTCTGTAAGATATGCTGCCGACAGAATTGATGACAAGATCAAGTTTACAGACGGCGCACTTATGACAGTTCTCGCTGTACCGAGAGTGTTCTTGCCTCTGGTTCTTCGTGGATGCGTTGATTGGGCGAGAGAAAATGGCGTAACTCTTATTGATGAAACTCATATGAAGATTATCAATGACAAGAGAGCGAAGGAAAAAGCAAATAAAAAGAAATAAATTTAAGCGGTTGAGATTTCTCAACCGCTTATTTTATAAAAAGTATACTTCCCGTATCAGTCAATCTCTCAAACGGCAAAAAGACACCTTCCTTACCGCAGGCGGAAATAAATTCAACAATTTTTTCTTTATCGGGATGCTCCTCAAGGTCTCCGCAGAAGAATACTTTATTTTCAAGCATTCCCGTAGCGCCGCCGATAAATCCGTACTCATAAGGGTCGAGAGAGACGTTGCCCGCGCCGATAAGAAGGGAATTGATACCCGCCTTCTGTGCCGCAGAATGAATACCGCGGTCGGCTGTAATTATATTGTTCTCGCCCACAATAAGAGTCGAGCATTTCGTGTACCCCTGATTTACGTGGATGATATTGATCCCGTTTATGTTTGCAAGCTCAAGAATATATCTTGATATAAATCTCGTATTGCACAAAAGATTGTTTCCTACGACTGCCGCGTTGAATATCGCGTCGCGTGGATATTCTTCTTCTATTTTCTCGTCGCTGAGAATGAGTCTATTTTCGCTTTTATTGACGATTATATCAATAAGGGTGCGGTTTTCCTCATAATAATCTTTATGGCATACAATAGCCCCAAAGCCGCAAAAGAGCAGCATATCGGGGTGAGTTGACATAGGGTGGGGCAGAGCTTTACTCGGCGGTAGAGCTATGATCTCGTGCCCGTCGAGTGAAAGCATTTTTATTGCTTTTTCGGGAAAAGTACTGTTTATGATCGCCAAGGACATAATTTTCTCCTTAAAAAACTTACAGGGTGTGCCGTGCGACACACCCTATATGTTTTAAACTTTTTTAAATTAAGCTCTGTTTACCTTGCCGGAACGAAGACAACGGGAGCATACAGCAACGGTCTTGGGTGTACCGTCAACTACTGCCTTAACCTTACGGATATTGGGCTTCCAAGATCTGTTTGTCTTACGGTTGGAGTGAGAAACGTTCTGACCGAAAACAACACCCTTACCACAAATACTACACTTTGCCATTTTGACACCTCCTAGCATATTTCATGCATATATAAACTAAAAAATTATTATCTTATGCAAACCTTCGGGACAAAAATGACAGTCCAAACATAAGATTTTCGCACATTGCATACATTATACCACACTTTTTTTGAAAATGCAATAGTTTTTTTGAAAAAATTTTAATATATATGAAGTTAATTTTAGTGCTATTTGACTATTTCCTCATCATTGGCATCATCTTCGGTGTGACCGAGATAAGTACCGCGCAGCTCTCCCGGAGAGGTAGCGATAATATACAAAAGCGGACATTTGAGTGTGCTCGTATCCCTTGTAATCAGCTTTATATTTTTGGCATTCATAGAAGAGATCGCCTCATCGATGGGGGTATTGAAGAACACCCTTGCGCTTATTACGTTACGGTGCAGCACAAGGAAATGGATATAATCAAGCACGCGACGTACAGCTTCAAAATTGATGCTTTGAACGTCCGCGTCGATTCCCGAAAGAATATAGATATTATTCTTATCCCCGTGGAAATGATCAGAGGGCATATTCTCGGTTGAGACGGTCGTGCCCGTCGCGAAAATACTCGCCTTATTTTTATCGGCATCAAAATCAAGCTTATTACCTTCACTCGGAAGGACAAGCTCGGTTTGTACCTTGTGAAGCGCAAGCGCGGTATCAACGATATGTGACACGTCGCAGTCGGATTTAAAGGAAATTTTCTTTGAAAGCCTGATACTGCGCCTGTCCGCACCCTTTGTGACAAGCTCAAAGATCGTAAGAAGAGTCGCAAGCGTTACGTTTTGCATAGAATATTCATCTATATCGCAGGACGCGCCCGTGGATGCGCCCGTGAGCGTAGTATAAACGCTCTCCACGTCCTTCCGTCTTGTGGGAATGGAAGAATTCGCCGTAAGGGGAAGTCTCGATACGGAGATCCTTTCGGGGGAATACTGTGGGCTTGAGATAACGTCCTCCAGAATAATGATTTCATTATCCTTTACAGAACTAATATAGAAGCTTGTAATTTCTTTACCGTTATTTGAAATAGTGATCTTTTCGTCGCGGCAAAGTGTAGCGCACTCAACCGCAATCAGTCCGGACTCAATGAGAAATTCAAGAAGCCTTGATTTGTGCTTCTCCTCAATAACAAACGCGCACATATCCGTGAATTTATACAGTGACTCCTGAAAGCTGTCGCATTCGGTATTTACGGGGTATGATGCGATATCAATGCTTGCGCCGACACCGAGATCGCAAAGAAGGCCGATAATGCCTCGGCGATCAATAACGGTCGGGTGGGAAATAAGACCGAGATTCTCGGTTATCGCAATCAACGTAGTCGCAATATCGCAATATTTTTTATACGGCATTTCCTGTGCGGGAAGAAGGGAAATCACACTCGCGTTTTTAAAGGAAAGCTCGCTCTTATGAGGAATTCTCTTGTAAATGCCGAATTTCTCGCCTTCAATATCGAATATGGGAAGAGAAGTAACGTCAAGGTCACCGTGGCAGTAAAGCGCAAGTCTTGTGTCAAGAGCGGAGAGACGGCTCTCGCCCACAGGTCTTGAAAGATACTTTTCTATAAATTCGTCCGTCGCGCCGAAGAGAGATCCAAGCGATACGGTCGCACCCTCGCCGTATACCGCGGCATGCTTTTTTATAAGATCCGCAAAGCAATCCTCGGAAAGCTTGTCGTTCGTTTTAAAGCTATCGATGGCGGAAAGGGTATTGTGATTTTGGATAACCTCAACAAGCCTTACGGAAAAATCAAGATTATTCGTAAGCAGCTGCTTTTCGTGGGATTTTTTCATAATATTCCTCTTAAATAATTTCACATTCGCAAATTGATCCGTCGTGTGAGAGGAGCCTTACGTCTCGCACCTCGGAGTGAAGATTCACACTTGACTTCACCTTGACCTCGATAAACTCGCGCGTGTGTCCATACATAACTCCGTCAATATAAGTCTCAAACAAAACCGAGTGAGTCGTGCCCATAAGCGAGTCGAGTATCTCACATCTGATGTCCTGACTGATTTTCGAGAGCGTAGAAACGCGCGCCTTTTTCACTTGATCGTCCACCTGATCCTTCATCTTTGCGGCGGGCGTGCCCTCACGCTTGGAGTAGGGGAAAACGTGTATCATAAGGAATCTTGCTTGGCGGGCAAATTCGCAGCTTTTCTCAAAATCCTCGTCGGTCTCACCGGGGAAGCCTACGATAACGTCGGTCGTAAGCTGAAGATCGTCAAACGCGTCGCGAAGGAGATTTATCGCGCGCATAGCCTGAGTGGAATTGTATTTGCGCTTCATTGATGCCAAAACCTTATCGCTTCCGCTTTGGAGCGAGAGGTGGAAATGATGAGTCAAGGATTTTAAGGGCTTGATCTTTTCTACGAATGCGGGCTTGATTATCGCGGGGTCAAGCGAGCCTAAGCGGATTCGTCCGATGCCCTCGATCTTATCAATTTCACAAAGCAGGGAAGCGAGATTCTCCTCGCCGTCAAGATCGCGTCCGTACGAGCCCGTTTCAATGCCCGTAAGCACGATTTCTCGGCATCCGCCTGCCGTAAGGAGCTTTACCTCGTCGAGCACGTCGTCAAACGCCTTTGAGCGAACGGGACCGCGCGCGCCGGGAATGGCGCAGTATGTGCAGCGGGATTCGCATCCGTCCTGAATTTTTACGTATGCGCGAGTTCTATCGAATTTCTTTATGCACATTTTTTCAAAATCGGCGTCTTCAAGAGAGGGAACGCATATTTCGGGAGTCGGATTCTTGCCCCCCTTGGCGTCGAACTCGCAAAGCTTTTCTATAAGCGACATTTTGTTCGCCGTGCCTACGATATAGTCAACGCCCTCGATTTTTGCAACTGCCGCAGGACTTGTTTGCGAGAAGCAGCCGCAAACGAGAATGAACGCGTTCGGATTTTTCTTTATGGCGCGACGAATAAGCTGACGCGCCTTGCGGTCGGATTCCGCAGTTACCGTGCAGGTGTTTATTATATGTGCAAAATTTGCATTTTCAAATGAAGTTATCTCGTAGCTGCGCGCCTCAAGGCCCTCGGCAATCGCCTCGGATTCGTATTGGTTGACCTTGCAGCCAAGTGTGCTTATAGAGATCCTTTTCTTTTCTTCGTACATATTTTTCTCCAAAATTTTAACTCTGTATATATTAATTTTATCACGAATCGGGCTTTTTGTAAAGTGTCTTGTAAAAAATTCACGCGCATTATGACAAAATAATCAATAAATTAAAAAAAGCCCTTGAAAAAAATATATAAAGGTAGTATAATATAATTAATAAAATTTATTGTGGGAATTGTTTGTACATACTCCCCCCGGAAAGGATTTATAAATGAGCACACTTCATATTGTTGATCATCCTCTTATTACACACAAGCTTTCTATTATGAGAAATAAAAAGACGGGCTCAAAGGATTTCCGCGAGCTTCTCAATGAGATCGCTATGCTTATGGGCTATGAGATCACACGCGACCTTCCTCTTGAGGACGTTATTATTGAAACTCCCATCACAAAGACAAAGGCCGCAATGGTAGCAGGTAAGAAGCTTGCCGTGGTTCCGATCCTTCGCGCAGGCGTTGGTATGGTTGACGGTATCCTCAGCCTCGTTCCCGTTGCTAAGGTAGGACATATCGGTCTTTACCGTGATCCCGCAACACACGAGCCTGTTGAATATTACTGTAAGCTTCCCTCGGATATTCAGGATAGAATCGTAATCCTCGTTGACCCCATGCTTGCTACGGGTGGCTCCGCTTCCGACGCTCTTGACATTTTGAAGAAGAGAGGCTGTAAGAATATTAAGTTTATGTGTCTCGTGGCTGCTCCCGAGGGCGTAAAGAAGGTTCAGGAGAATCATCCCGACGTTGATATTTTCACAGCAGCTCTCGACGAGTGCTTAAACGAGAAGGCATATATCGTTCCCGGTCTTGGCGACGCGGGCGACAGAATTTTCGGTACACTCTAAGTGCAGATAATCCAAATAAAAAAGAACGACGCGGGACAGCGACTCGACAAATTCCTTACGAAAGCGGTTTGCGGTCTTCCCGCGTCGCTTATGTATAAGTACATAAGAACAAAGAAAATCAAGGTCAACCGTCGTCGCGCCGACGAGAAATATATTCTTCTTGAGGGCGATGAGATCCAGCTCTTCATAAGAGATGAGTTTTTCTCATCTCCCGAAAAGGATACGGGTGCCCTGGCACGAATCAAACCGAAGATTGATATCGTGTATGAAGACGAAAATATCATTCTTTGCAACAAGCGTCCGGGCGTGCTTGTTCACGAGGACGACAGCGCAAAGGATAACACACTTATTATGCACATTCAGGCATATTTGTATAATAAGGGTGAATACGATCCCGATGCCGAGCAGTCCTTTGCTCCCGCGCTCTGCAACCGAATCGACAGAAATACGGGCGGTATCGTTATTGCCGCAAAGAACGCTGCGGCTCTTCGCGAGATGAATGAGAAGATAAAGAACGACGAGATCAGAAAGTTCTACGTTTGTGCGGTGCACGGAAAGATGCCCAAGGCATCCGACACGCTCTACGGTTATCTCAAAAAGGACGCGAAAAATAATACTGTCAAGATCTCCGACCGCGAGCTTGCGGGATATAAAAACATTATTACAAAATACCGCGCAATTTCTACCGCGGGAGGTAATTCTCTTATTGAGGTCGAGCTTGTAACGGGTAGAACGCATCAGATAAGAGCACACATGTCTCATATAGGTCACCCGCTTCTCGGCGACGGAAAGTACGGAATAAACCGCGACGACAGGGATAGCGGATACAAATATCAGGCACTCTATTCTTATAAGCTGATCTTCAATTTCAAGGATAATTCGGGAGAGCTCGGTTATCTTCGCGGTAAGCAGGTATCGCTTGACCCCGCGGACATTTGGTTTGTGAAGAACTTCCCGGGCGCTTGCGAGAAATTGCAGAAAAATAAATAATCGAAAGAGAAAATATGATTACAAATAAAAGGATCCTTGTAAAATTCGGATATTTGTTCGCGGCGGCAAGCGGTATTATTATGGCATTACCGCTTGTCTTTCCCGCGCTCGGTATACTTCAGTGGCTCGCATTTATACCGACGGCGTTGTGTCTTTATATATTTGCCGACGACGTTAAGATAAGGCTTCGCAAGCTGTATCTTTTGGGTGTATCCTACTTTATGCCGTTTTACGTCGTTGTTTTCCATTGGTTTTACTTTATGCATCCAATGGATTTTGCGGGTCTTTCGGGTGCGCAATCGATATTCGTCGTAACACTTGCCACCTTTGGTATGGCGGCGCTCCAGACCGCGACGGCGGCGCTCATATTCCCGATATTTGCTTGGCTTTCAAGAGGAATATTCCTAAGACGTTGCCCTATAATCAAGCCGTTTCTTGTTGCCGCTATGTTTACAGTAAACGAGTGGTGGCAAACTCTCGGCTGGTGGGGTGTTCCGTGGGGAAGACTTGCCTTAGGTCAGCTTGACTATAAGGTAATAATTCAGCCCGCGTCGGCGTTCGGCTCGTATTTTGTGTCGTTTATGATACTTGCGGTAAATCTTCTTATCGCTTACGCGTTAATAAATATTAAGAGCGCAAAGCTCGTTACCTATATTTGCGCGGGCGCTATGGTTTTCCATTGTGCTCTCGGCGGAATTTTGCTTTATATAAATTCGCAAAATGACGATGCGCGTAAGATATGTGTTTCTGCCGCGCAGGATACGGTTACCAACGAGGAGAAGTGGTCGAATGCCTCTCCCGAATTGAATTATCTTTATACTATTGGAAAATATGAGGAGCTGACGGTGGCGGCGGCAGAGTCGGGCGCGAAGATCGTCGTTTGGCCCGAAACCGTGCTTCCGTACGAGTTCTTTGAAAATCATTACGGAATGGCGGATGCCGTATCGCGAATAGCCCGTGAAAACAACGTAACCATACTGTTTTCCACCTTTACTGCGGTTGACGGAAATTCCGAGGAAAACGGACTTTATAATTCAATAGTTCAGGTAAATCCCGACGGAAGCTACGGAGAGAGAGTCTATGCTAAGCAGCATCTCGTTCCTTTCGGAGAATTTCTTCCGATGGCGTGGCTTATCGAGCCCATAATTCCCGCACTTGCCGAGCTTGCTCAGACGGATAATATTCAACCCGGTACGGATAGCGTTGTGTTTGAAATGCAGGAGGGTAAGGTAGGCGGTCTTATTTGCTTTGACTCGATTTACGAGACTCTTGCGCTTGATTCGGTAAGAAATGGAGCGGAGATGCTTTCGGTATCGACAAACGACGCGTGGTTTAAGGAATCCGCGGCTCTTAATATGCATTATTCACAGTCGCGCCTTCGCGCCATAGAATGCGGCAGATACGTTATCCGTTCCGCTAATACGGGCATTTCAGCGGTAATCGCTCCCACGGGTGAGGTGCTTGAGCTTTGCGGTGCGGGTGAGGTCGGTCACGCGACTGCCGACGCTTATTTCAGAACGGACAGAACGCTTTATTCCTATATAGGAAACACCTTTGTCTATATGCTTATCGTATTCGTTGCAGTTGTGATCACAGTATCGCTCGTAAGCTTTTTTAAAGCCTTTTCGGGTAGAGTTAAGGCGTTAAATGAACGGGAGAAGAGAAATCTTAAAAATTCTTAAATAGGCTGATCTTATCGGTAAAATTATTGACAAATCTCCTCAAAAATGATATAATATGAGTAACAAACAAAGCATTAAATGATTTGATTTGAACAAATTTATAGCCAGAAGGCAAAAGGAGATTTTACTATGAAAAAGACATTTGTAAGACTTATCGCTTTGGCTGTGATCACAGCGTTTGCATGTATGACACTTGCTTCTTGCGGCGCGCTTCTCGGTCCCGCAACTGATCCCGATAAGGCCGAAAAGGCACTTGAAAAGAAGGACTACGAGGTTGAGGTAGCTGACAGCAACACTGAGCTTGCTATGTTTGAATTTATGGGCGTTAAGGACCTTGAGTGTGTTCTTACAGCTTATAACGAGGATGACGATGAAGATGCTATAGTTATCTTCTACTTCAAGGATAAGGGAGCTGCTGAAGAAGGCTTTGAGGCTCTTGAAGACTATGCTGAAGAGGCAGGCGAAGAGGTTGATGACTTCGTATTCAAGAAGTCCGGCAAGATCGTTTACATGGGTACAAAGAAGGCTGTTGCAGCATCCAGATAAAAATTTAAGAAATCGCCTACGGGCGATTTCTTTTTTTGCCTAAATTTTAAAAAACCTCTTCACAAATTCATATTTTTATGCTACAATATAGTGGAATGTATTGTAGCATTTTGTAAAACGAAAATGCTTTTGGGAGAAGAGATGGGAAATATGGATTACAAATTTTTAGGAAAAATTAATAATCCTTGTGATCTCAAGAAGATTGACAAGGGGGACGTAGGCAGTTTGTGCGAAGAGATACGCGACTGTCTTATTTCCCGTGTCGCTGAAAACGGAGGACACCTCGCGTCAAATTTGGGCGTTGTGGAGCTTTCCGTTGCAATACACAGAGTATTTGACTGTCCCCACGATCACGTTATCTTTGACGTAGGACACCAGAGCTACGTGCATAAGCTTCTCACGGGCAGATTCAGTGATTTCCATACACTCCGACAGGGCGGCGGCATCTCGGGCTTTACAAAGCGAAGCGAAAGCGAATACGATTGCTTTGGCGCAGGACACAGCTCGACCTCGCTTTCCGCAGGTCTCGGCTTCGCTATGGCGGATAAGCTCTCGGGCTCTGACGCGTATACCGTTGTCGTGCTTGGCGACGGCGCATTTACGGGCGGTATGGTACACGAGGCGCTTAACAATCTTGACAGCTCACTTCGACTCATTGTAATTCTCAATGAGAACGAAATGTCTATTTCAAAGAACATAGGTAAATTTGCCGTTAATATGGCGAAGACGCGAAGCAAGAGCGGATATTTCAAGGCAAAGAGAGCGACTGCTAAATTCATAAAGAACATTCCGCTTATAGGCAAGCCTATGTTCCGCGGATTCAAGAAGATAAAGAAGAGAATCAAGAACTTCTTTTACGGAAGTAATTACTTTGAGGATATGGGACTTTACTATCTTGGTCCCGTTGACGGAAACAATTATTCCGACGTTGAGGCATTGCTTACCGAAGCCAAGAAGGCGGAGGGAAGCGTTATCATCCACATGAAGACACAGAAGGGCAAGGGCTACGAGCCCGCCGAGAAGTATCCGGGTGAGTATCACGGTGTTTCCCCTAACGGCAGAATTATCTCCGATGATGGCGAGCTTCTCCCGAGGGGTAATAGCTTTTCTTATAAAATGGGCGAGATCCTTACGGGCAAGGCGGACGGTGATGATAAGATCGTCGCAATAACCGCGGCTATGAGCGCGGGTACGGGACTTGACACCTTTGAGGCGGCGCATCCTGACAGATTCTTTGACGTGGGAATTGCTGAGGAGCACGCGGTAACCTTTGCGTCGGCACTCTCCTGCGAAGGGTACAAGCCGATCTTCGGAGTGTATTCTACGTTCTTACAGAGAGGCTACGACCAGCTTATTCACGACGTAGCGCTCCAGAATCTTCCCGTTACGTTCTGTATTGACCGCGCGGGTCTTAACAAGGCGGACGGGCCTACGCATCACGGCATTTTCGACGTGGCGTATTTATCAAGCATACCGAACTTCAAGATATATGCTCCCGTGTCGTATAGGGGACTTGAGGCGTCGATCACTGAGGCGCTTGCGAGCGGCTCTCCCTGTGCGATCCGTTATCCGAGCGGTAAGGAAAACAAAGAAATTATCGACGTATTCTATAAGTCGGAAGAGGATTATTCCGAAATTTCCGTAAAGTGCGATTTTGACAGGACGAGCAAGATTGACACACTCTTCGTAACTCACGGTAGATACGTTTGCGAGGTTATGAAGGCAACTGCAAGGCTCAAGGCTGAGGGAACGAATGCAGGCATTGTGCTGTGCGAGGTGTTAAAGCCCTATGACGTACTTGCGGACAGGATAAGAAAGGTGCTTGATAGCACAGGTGCTACAAGGATCGTCTTCTGTGAAGAGGAGATCAAGGCGGGCGGATTTTCTATGATGCTCGCGGAGGCAATGCGAAAGATCGGTGCGCTTGACGGTGTAAAATACGATATCGTTGCGACTGATGATTCCTTTGTCGTTCAAACAACTGACGAGGATATTTATATAAGCGCGGGCGTTGATTCCGAGCGACTTGTATCGGCGTATAAAAATCTTTTGTAATATATAAAAAATTCTGTCGTTCTATTGACAAAATAATATCTCTATGCTATAATAAAGTGTAAGAAAACCAAACGGAGGAACTTTCAATGAAAAGAATACAGACTCTCGAAACTCGCGATCTTGAAAAGAGCGTAGTAAACGGCGGTTGCGGCGAATGCCAGACATCCTGCCAGTCCGCATGCAAGACATCCTGCGGTGTTGCTAACCAGAACTGCGAGCAGACAAACAACTAATAAACATTAAGCCGTTTTGCTCTCTTTTACGGTAGGGCGGACGGCTATGTTTTTGCCAATTTTCGTTTTTAAAATATAGATATTAAGGGGATAAATTCAAATGGTACATCAGTACAAGCTTAACGGATATAATATTGTTATAGACGTTTTCAGCGGAGCGGTGCACTGTGTTGACGACGTAGCATACGATATTATTGCAATGTATGAGAACACAAGCCGCGAGGAGATTATAAAAACGATTCTTGAAAAGTACGGCGAGAGCGAAAAGATCTCTGAGGCAGACGTTATTGAATGCCTTGATGACGTAAAGGCGCTCGCTGATGCGCATAAGCTTTATACAAAGGACACGTATGCGGATAAGGCGTTTGATTTCAAGAATAGAAATACTATTGTAAAAGCACTCTGCTTACATATTGCGCACACCTGCAACCTCAACTGTGAATATTGCTTTGCGGCGCAGGGTAAGTATCACGGAGAGAGAGCTATAATGTCTCTTGAGGTTGGTAAAAAGGCGATAGACTATCTTATCGAGCATTCAGGCACAAGAAGAAATCTTGAGGTTGACTTCTTCGGCGGCGAGCCTCTTATGAACTTTGACGTTGTGAAGGGTATTGTTGAATATGCCCGCAGCATTGAGAAGGAGCATAATAAGAACTTCAGATTTACTCTTACTACAAACGGTGTGCTTGTTGACGACGACGTAATTGAGTTTGCAAATCGCGAATGCCATAACGTAGTTTTATCGCTCGACGGCAGACGCGAGGTGCACGATAATCTCCGTAAGACTGTAAACGGACGCGGAAGCTACGATATGATCGTGCCGAAGTTCAAGAAGTTCGTTGATGCAAGAGACGGTAAGGGCTACTATATGAGAGGTACGTTCACACACAATAACGTGGACTTTACAAACGATATTTTCCATATGCTTGATCTCGGCTTTGATCAGCTTTCCATGGAGCCCGTTGTGTGCGATCCCAAGGATTCTTATGCTCTCACAGACAAGGACCTTCCCGTTCTTTTCGAGCAGTATGAGATTTTGGCAAAGAAGCTTATTGAAAGAAGACGCGAGGGTAAGCCCTTTACGTTCTATCACTATATGCTTGATCTTGGACACGGTCCCTGCATTTATAAGAGAATTTCGGGCTGTGGCTCGGGAACTGAATATATGGCGGTAACACCGTGGGGTGACCTTTACCCCTGCCATCAGTTCGTAGGTAATGAGAAGTACCTTCTCGGTAACCTCTGGGACGGTGTTACTAATACTGACGTGCGCGACGAGTTCAAGCTTTGTAACGCGTATGCAAGACCCGAATGTAAGGATTGCTGGGCAAAGCTTTACTGCAGTGGCGGTTGCGCGGCAAATGCATACCACGCGACAGGTAAGATCACGGGAGTTTACGAATACGGCTGTAAGCTCTTCAAGAAGAGAATTGAATGCGCAATTATGACAAAGGTTGCAGAATATGAGGACGGCATTCTTCCCGAGAATTCCTCTTCCTGCGACGGATGTAACGAGGATTGCGAATAACCAAAACCTTTCCTGTAAGAAAGGTTTTGGTAATTGATTAGACTATTGAATGAATCGTAGGGCGGGGGCTTGCTCCCGCCGAAGAAAAACAAAAGGAGGGGTAAAAATGTCTTTTAGTGAAAGAACCTTGTTATCACTTGAATTTGATAAGATATGCGATATGCTCGCAACTCACGCGACTACCGAGGGCGCAAAAAAGGCTGCATTTATGCTTGACCCCTCGAGCGATATTGATACTGTTCTTGCGCGTCAGAAGAAGACTACGGATGCAAGACGTCTTTGCGAGACGAAGGGAATGCCCTCATTCGGTATGATAAAGGACGTTTCCGAGGCATGCGAGAGAGCGGAAAAGGGTGCTATTCTTTCCCCTCGTGAGCTGCTCGATATTGCGACTGTATTAAAGACTGCGAGAACACTTATTGATTACTGTCACGGAAATCATCTGTTTGACACTGTGCTTGACGAGATATTCGATCGCCTTATGCCAAACAGAACGCTTGAGGAGAAGATCTCCCGTTCAATTATTTCCGAGGAGCTTATCGCCGACGAGGCAAGTGAGACTCTTGCGAATATCCGCAGACAGATAAGAATTACGAATAATAAAATCAAGGACACTCTGCAAAAGTACGTGCAGGGCGGCTCACACAGTAAGTTTTTGCAGGAGAATATCGTAACCCAGAGAAACGGCAGATACGTTATTCCCGTAAAGACCGAGCATAAGAACGACGTAAAGGGACTTATCCACGACACGTCGAGCTCAGGCGCGACTATTTTTGTTGAGCCGATGCAGGTCGTTGAGGCAAATAACGAGCTTCGTGTGCTACAATCAAAGGAGGAGCACGAGATCGAGAGAATCTTAGCAGCTCTTTCGGCTCAGGTTTCCGAGTATTCAAATGCGATCTGGCTCAACTATCTTAATATTAACGATCTCGCGTTTGTGTTTGCCTGCGCGCAGCTTTCGCTTTCAATGAATGCGTCGAGTCCTACTATTTTTCAGGACAGAAGCATAAATTTAAAGCGTGCAAGACATCCTCTTATTGACCGTGACCGTGTCGTTCCCATAAACGTTTCTATAGGCAACGGCTACGACACTATGATAATTACAGGTCCTAATACGGGCGGTAAGACTGTAACGCTTAAAACTCTCGGCCTGTTTGCCTTAATGGCGCAGTCGGGACTCCATATTCCCGCGGACGACGGCTCGGGTATATGTATTTTTGAAAACATTTTAGTTGATATAGGCGATGAGCAGAGCATTGAGCAGTCGCTCTCTACCTTCTCCTCGCATATGGTAAATATAGTTTCCTTTATGGGAGACGTAAACGATAAGTCGCTGGTGCTTTTCGACGAGCTTGGTGTTGGAACCGACCCCGTTGAGGGTGCGGCTCTTGCCGTGTCGATTATTGAGCACGTAAGAGAGAAGGGCGCTATGTGCGCGGCTACGACTCACTATGCCGAGCTTAAGACGTACGCGCTTGATACTGTGGGTGTTTGTAACGCGTCCTGTGAGTTTGACGTGGAGACGCTCAAGCCCACGTATAAGCTTTGTATCGGTACGCCCGGTAAGTCCAACGCCTTTGCAATTTCGGGTAAGCTTGGTTTATCTCCCGACATTATCGCGAGAGCCGAGGAGCATATAAGCTCGGATAATCGCAAGTTTGAGGACATTATCGGTCAGCTTGAGGCATCCCGTGTTGAAATGGAAAAGCAGAGAGCGGAAGCCGAGCAGCTGCGTGCGGACTACGAAAAGTTCAAGCGCGAGGCAGAGCGCGAGATCAAGGCAAAGCTTGAAGAATCCCGCCGCGAGCTTGAAAAATCCCGAGAGAAGGCGCACGCGATCGTTCAAAGCGCAAAGGCGTCGAGCGACTATATCTTAGAGCAGATGGATAAGCTCAAGAAGGCGAAGGATTCCGAGAAATTCGGAGACACCTTAGCGGCGACAAGACGCGCCGTGCGCGATCATATCCGTCAGAACGAGGAAAAGTACGATCCCGTAGAAAAGGCGGAGACAAATGAAAATTACGTGCTTCCGAGACCTTTAAAGAAGGGCGATGAGGTAAGAATTATGAGCATCGGCAGTGATGCCACGCTTCTTGATGATCCCGACAAGTCGGGTAACGTTCGCGTACAGGCTGGCATTTTGCAGACACGTGTGAATATCAAGGATCTGCGTCTTAAGGAAAATACCCCCACGGTTATTTCGGGAGACAAAAAGGTAAAGGCATCAACCTATTCCGTGCAGAGAAATACCACCTTCAAGGACGAAATTGACCTTCGCGGTATGAATGGCGACGAGGCTTGGTTTAAGGTTGACAAATATATTGATGAGGCGATGCTCGCGGGCTTCTCCCGTGTTCGTCTTATTCACGGTAAGGGTACGGGTGCTCTCAAGAAGGCACTCTGGCAGTTCCTTCGAGGCGACAAACGAATCGCGTCTTACAGAATCGGTCAGTTCGGTGAGGGCGACGGCGGTGTTACCATTCTTGATTTGAAATAGGAGATATGCTTATGAATGAAGCAAAGATCGTAAATCTTTTTGATATGTCGCATACACTTGCGGCGGATTATCTTACGGGATTTACTTATCCCTGGGAGGCTCTCTCCGGAATAAAGGATTTTATAATATCTTTGGGCAAAACTCTTGACCCCGATGAATACGACGAGGTAGAAGAAAACGTGTGGATATCCAAGCGTGCAGTCGTAGCAAAGAGCGCGTATATCGGCGCTCCCGCGATCATCGGACACGGCACCGAGGTAAGACACGGCGCATATATACGTTCGTCCGCGCTCGTTGGCGACGGCTGTGTCGTAGGTAACTCCGCAGAGCTTAAAAACGTTATTCTCTTTGATAACGTTCAGGTTCCTCACTATAATTACGTCGGCGACAGTATTCTTGGATATAAGGCGCATATGGGCGCAGGCTCTATTACAAGCAACGTAAAGAGCGACAAATCCCACGTTGTTGTAAAGGATAAGCTTGACGGCGTGGAAATTGACACGGAGCGCAAGAAATTCGGCGCGGCACTCGGCGACTTTTGTGAGGTTGGCTGTAATGCGGTGCTCAATCCCGGCACGGTGCTCGGCAGACGCGTAAGCGTTTATCCGACAAGCTGTGTGCGCGGAGTAATTCATAGCGATCATATTTTTAAGAACGACGGCACTATCATTAAAAAGAATTAATTTTGAGGTGTATTTATGGGCAAATATTTTGGAACGGACGGATTTCGCGGCGAGGCTAACGTAGATCTTACCGTTGAACACGCATATAAGGTCGGTAGATTTATCGGTTGGTACTACGGCGAGGCGGCAAGACGGGAAAACCGCGAGGGTGCGAAGGTGCTTATCGGTAAGGACACAAGACTTTCTTCATATATGTTTGAGTATGCGCTCGCGGCGGGTATTACGGCATCAGGCTCCGACGCGTGTCTTATGCACGTAACAACAACTCCGTCGGTCGCATATATTGCAAAGGTAGATGAGTTTGACTGCGGTATTATGATCTCCGCAAGCCATAATCCTTACTATGACAATGGTATTAAGCTTATAAATTCCCACGGTGAGAAGATGGAGGACGAGGTAACGGCACTTGTTGAGGAATATCTCGACGGAAACCTCGGCGAGCTTCCTCTGGCGACCAAGGAGAATATCGGTAAGACCGTCGATTATATCAACGGACGTAACCGCTATATCGGTTATCTTATCTCGCTTGGCAGATATTCCTTTAAGGGAATGAAGATCGCTCTCGACTGTGCAAACGGCGCGTCGTGGCATATCGCAAAGTCGGTGTTTGATGCGCTCGGCGCTCAGACCTACGTTATAAACGCAAATCCCGACGGTGTGAACATCAACGAGAACGCGGGAAGCACACATATTGAGGGACTTGTAAAATACGTGCTTGACAACAAGATGGACGTAGGCTTTGCTTACGATGGTGACGCGGACAGATGCCTTTGTGTTGATGAAAACGGCGAGCTTGTTGATGGCGACAAGATCATGTACATTTACGCGCGTTATTTAAAGGAACGCGGCGAGCTTGTAAACAATAAGGTCGTTGCGACCGTTATGTCCAATATCGGTCTTTTCAAGGCGCTTGAGGCGATCGGCATTGAATACGCGCAGACGGCTGTCGGAGACAAGAACGTTCACGACTATATGACAGAGCATAATAACTGTATAGGCGGCGAGCAGTCGGGACATATTATTTTCAGTAAGTACGCGTCTACGGGCGACGGTATACTTACAAGCTTGAAGATCATGGAGGTTATCAAGGCAAAGAAGCAGCCACTCTCAAAGCTTGCATCCGATATCGTGCTTTATCCTCAGAGACTTGTAAACGTCAGGGTTAAGGATAAGGGCGCGGTTATGAGTGATGAGAGAATCAAGGCGGCACTGAAGGAAGCAGAGGCTAAGCTTTGCGGAAACGGCAGAATGCTGCTTCGCAAGTCGGGTACGGAGCCCGTGATCCGCGTTATGACAGAGGCTCAAACTTATGAGCTTTGCGATGAGTGTAATGCACACGTCGTGGAGGCAATAAAGGCGCTCGGATACGCGATTTAAACTTTAAAAAATAAATAAGAAAGGGGGAAGCAATATGTCAAATCTTAATGATTACATTATGTGGAGAGGTGATCTTTCGTTTATTCAGTCGCCGTTTTGCGAGGTAGACGGAGCGATTTTCAGCACCGCGTCGTATTTTGACTACGACATTATCATTGACGATGACGAGCTCCCCCTTCCTGTTAGCTATAAAAGTGTAGTGCAGGATTACGTTACGATGGACGGCGACGGAGACATTAAGCTCGGTCTTATTATGCCGACCGAGAAATATCTCCTTCAGTTAAAGCTTATGGCAAAATCTCCGCGCTTCCGCGATATTGAGATATCCGACTTTGTCAATGAGGTAAACGTCGAGGGCTGCTACCAGTTTTGCGCTATGACGTTCCATTTGAGCGACGGTAGTATGGCGGTGGTTTTCCGCGGGACTGATGATACCTTTATCGGTTGGAGAGAGGATTTTTGTCTTTCGTATATGGAAAGGATACCTTCGCAAAAGCTTGCGGTGAGATATCTCAAATTTGTAGCGGAGAAATATCCCAATAAACCGATCTATATTTGCGGTCATTCCAAGGGTGGCAATCTCGCGATATATTCTACCGTTTTTGCGCCTGACGACGTAAGAAGCAGAATTGTTAAAGCGTACAGCTACGACGGACCGGGACTTAGCGACAGTATCGTTGAATCCAAGGGCTATGCGGACGTAGCGGCGAAGCTTTGTGTTTTGCTCCCGCATTCGGCGACGATTGGAGCTATGTTCAATAATGGAAGCTTCAAGGTTGTAAAGAGCCGCGGCTCCGCTGCATATCAGCACGATCTTATGAACTGGGAGATAAGAGGCCCTAGATTTGTAAAGCTCCGTGAGCTTTCAAAGACGGGACAAAAGAATCTTGACAGCTTTAAGGAAAAGATGAGCGCTATGACGCTTGAGGAAAAGGAAAATTTCTCAAATCTTTTCTTTGCGGCGATAGAAAAAACAGGAGCGAGAACGCTCCTTGACCTGAATGAAGCTAAGCTAAAGAACTTTTCCGTGATCGTAAAGAGCATTGGAGGTCTTTCAAAGGAAGACAGAGAATTTATGCTCTTGATTGTAAAAAAGCTGCTTGCATAAAAAAAGTGCTCGGGAATTCCCGAGCACTTTTTTATTTTATGCGAAAAGCATTGTGATGTAGTATGCGGCAGGGCCGAGCACCATTGTCGCAGCAAGGATCGCGCAAACCACGATAACCCAGATTCTTGTTTTCTTTTTCATTTCTCTATTTCCTTTTCTAAATTAAATTTCTTCAATGGATATCTGATCTCCCGCGGACTTGGATGAGAGGGAAACACCTGTTGCGGGGAGCTTGAGCTTTTTGTATCCTTTCGTGTTTTCAAACTCGGACTCGAAGTTCTGAATAGCGCGTGTTATCTTGGCGTTCTTCTTGAGCGTCATTATTTGCGCACCCTGCGAGGTTCTTGTCGCCTTTGTAACTATAAGCGAGGTTTTGAATATCATCGCGCGGTTATCCGAGGATATGAGCATAAGGTCAAACGGCTTCTTTTCTTCCTCGGAGAATACCTCGACAACGGGGGAGGCATCCGAGCAAGCGCCCTTGAGCTTTCGTCTTGCGCTTGTCGTTTCGTACGCCTTCTCGGGTATTTTTACACCCTTACCGTTTTCAAAAATGAATACGTAATTGTAGCCCTCGCGGTAGCTGTTCTGGATATTCATAAAGAGCGGCTTTTCGTCCTTATCCATACTGAGCTTTGAGGGAACGTATTCACCCATAACGGATGCCTTTACGTTTTCAAAGTCGGAAACCTTTGCGCGATACATTTGACATTTATTAGTAATAAATATAATGTCGTCGCGGTTTTCGGCATCAAAGATCTGACGGAGGCTGTCGCCCTCCTTGAAGGTTTGTACGTCGTTACCCTGAAGCGACTTGAAGGTGATCTTCTTGAAATATCCGTCGCGCGAAAGAACAAGGCGGCAGGGATAGTTTTCAATATGCTCCTCCTCAACGTACGCCTCAATATTGTCGGCGCCGATGATCTGGGACTTACGGGGCTTGCCGTATTTCTTCTTAATATCAGTAAGCTGCTTAGCGATAAGAGCCTTGAGCTTGAGATCGTCAGCGAGGATCTCCTCAATCTCCGCGATCTGCTTCTGAATATCCTCAATTTCCGCGATTCTATTCAAGATATACTCGCGGTTGAGGTTACGGAGCTTGATATCCGCAATATAATTTGCCTGGATCTCGTCGATTTCAAAGCCACTCATAAGGTTGGGGATAACGTCCTCGTCCTTTTCAGTCTTTCTGATTATGCGGATAGCCTTGTCAATGTCAAGCAATATCTTACCGAGAGCCATAAGAAGATGGAGCTTATCCTTCTTCTTCTTGAGATCAAATTCAAGCTCACGGCGCAAGCATCTCATACGGAACACTATCCACTCGGAAAGCGTTTCAACCACACCCATCTGACGGGGCGCGGAGTCTATGAGAATATTGAAATTACACTTGAAGCTGGATTCAAGGGGAGTCATCTTGTAGAGCTTTTGCATAAGCTTATCGGGATCAACGCCCTTACGGAGGTCCAGTGTGAGCTTAAAGCCGTTTACGTCGATCTCGTCACGGAAGTCGGTGATCTCCTTGAGCTTGCCCTCCTTAACGAGCTGAGAGATCTTGTTTAAGATCGGCTCAATGGTCGTAGAGTAGGGGATCTGGAGAATGTCTATGCAGTTCTCGTCGGGATCGTAGGTGTATCTTGCGCGGATCTTGAACGAGCCGTCGCCCGTTTCGTAGATCTGTCGCATTTGCTCGTAGTCGTATATAATTTGTCCGCCACCGGGGAAATCGGGGGCTTTAATTATTTCCATGATCTTTTCGGTAGATATGCTCGGCTTCTTCAAAATAGCGATAGTACCGTCGCAGATCTCCGAAAGGTTGAAGGAGCAGATATCCGACGCCATACCAACGGCGATACCGCTATTGGGAGAAACGAGGATATTCGGGAACTTCGTAGGGAGAAGCACGGGCTCCTGCATAGAGCCGTCGTAGTTGTCCACCATATCAACCGCGTTTTTATCAATGCCGTCAAAAATTTCCGCGCTTATGGGATCGAGCTTTGCTTCGGTATAACGCGCCGCCGCGCATTTCATATCTGATGAGTACTGCTTACCGAACGTACCCTTTGATTCGATAAAGGGGTGGAGCAAAGTCTCGTTACCGCGTGTCAAACGAACCATCGTCTCGTAAATGGACTGGTCACCGTGGGGGTGGAGCTTCATTACCGAGCCTACGATATTCGTGCTCTTTGTAAGTCTGCCGTTTAAGAGTCCCATCTTATACATAGTATAAAGGATCTTTCTGTGAGCAGGCTTGAAGCCGTCGATCTCGGGGATCGCACGGGAAACTATAACGCTCATTGTGTAGGGCATATAGTTCTTTTCAATTGTTTCCGTTATAGGCTGGGGGATTATCGGAGCATAGACTATTTCCTTTTGCTCGTTTGCTTTCTTCTTCCTTGCCATTTTAAATTCCTTTCGGATTATAATTTTTTAACCGTGTGAGCCGCTGCTCTTATCATTCGGTTGTAAAGGGCGAGACCTATGCCGTCCTTACTCGGAATGTGCGCGTAAATTACGTCGGGGGAGAGCTTGTCCGCCTCGCGCAAATGTGAAAAGAGCTTTTTCGCGTGGCTCGTTATATCATTTCTCTTACCGATCGGCAAGAGAATACTTTTCTTATATTTTTCCGCCTCCTCGTCGTAGCAGAGGATAGCGACTCTTTTTTCCTTCTCTTCATTCAAGAGAAATTCTTCAATTCTGTCCTCGTCGCCGTCAAGAAGAACAAGAGGGCAGGCGGGGGCGTAATGTCGATATTTCATACCCGGGGAGAGAGGACGTTCGTTTTCTGCAAGGGACTTTTCGATCGTCTCGGGTATAATTACGGTCTCGCATACACACGTGAGTGCATCGACCGTGATTCCGCCCGGACGGAGCAGTGTAAGAGAATTGTCCTCGCCAATTGCAACGATCGTGGATTCAAGACCTATGTCGCACTCGCCACCGTCGATGATCATATCGACCTTACCGGAGAGGTCGTCTATTACGTGTTCGGCGCAGGTGGGTGAGGGCTTACCTGAAATGTTTGCGGACGGAGCCGCGATCGGTACACCCGCCTCGGAAATGATCGCGCGGGATACGGGATGCGCGGGGCAGCGGATAGCCACTGTGTCAAGTCCACCCGTAACGGTTTTCGGTACAACGTCCTTTTTCTTTAAAATAACGGTCAGGGGTCCGGGCATAAACGCCTTTGCGAGCGCATAAAACGTGCTATTTGTGTAAGCGTAATTTTCCGCGTCCTCGGGCTTGTTTATATGAATGATTAAGGGATTGTCGGACGGACGTCCCTTTGCCGCGTAGATCTTTTCGGCAGAGGAGGCGAGAAGTCCGTTACCTCCGAGACCGTATACGGTCTCGGTCGGAATTACGACAAGTCCGCCGTCTCTGATTATCTCGGCAGCCCTCTTTATTTCGGGTACAGCCGAGCTTACGTTATGGATTTTTACAACTTCAGTATGCATCAAGCCATACCTCCCTTTAATTAATTTATTGCTCCGCGGAAAGCTTTGCCGCGGTGTCCGCAGCTATAAGCGCGTCTATCATATCCCCGATATTGCCGTTTATAAAGCTGTCAAGGGAATAGAGCGTAAGACCGATCCTGTGGTCGGTAATGCGGCTTTGCGGATAGTTGTAGGTGCGGATCTTTTCGCTTCTGTCTCCGCTTCCTACCTGATTCTTTCTGTCGGATGCGATCTTCTCACTTTGCTCGCGGCTCTTTATGTCGTAGAGCTTTGCGCGGAGCATTTTGAGTGCCTTGTCCTTGTTCTTGAACTGTGAGCGCTCCTCCTGACATTCCACGATGATTCCCGTGGGCTTGTGCGTAAGACGAACCGCGGATTCGGTCTTGTTGATGTGCTGACCGCCCGCGCCACTCGACTTGCAGGATTCGTAAATAAGATCGGATTCCTTTATTTCAATTTCAACGTCCTCAACCTCGGGCAATACCGCAACGGTAGCCGTAGAGGTCTGAATACGTCCTTGAGATTCAGTCTCGGGAACTCTTTGAACTCGGTGTACACCCGACTCAAACTTGAAGCGGGAGTATGCGCCGTCTCCTTCAAGAGTAAAGACAATTTCCTTGTAGCCGCCAAGCTCGGTCATATTTTCATTCATAACCGAAAGCTTGAAGCCTGCGCTTGCCGCATACATGGAATACATACGGAAGAGAACTGCCGCAAAGAGCGCCGCCTCCTCACCGCCCGCGCCCGAGCGTATCTCAACGATAACGTTTTTCTCGTCGTTAGGATCACGGGGGATAAGGAGAATTGAAAGCTCCTTTGCAGTTGCTTCAAATCTTGCTTTTGCGTCCTTTAATTCCTCAGCTGCCATTTCGCGAAGCTCGGCGTCGTCCGCCTCCTCAATAAGAAGCTCCGCGTCCTCAATATCGGTCTTCGCACGCTTGTGCTCGCGAAGCTTTTCAATTAAGGACGTCAGGGAACGGTATTCCTTGATTGCCGCCGCGTATGCCTTGGGGTCGCAAAGAAGCGCCTGGTTGTTGGCAAGCTCGAATTCAAGACGGATGTATTTTTGCTCGGTATCGGCGAGCTTTTCTATAAAATTTGTCATTGATAATTACTTGCAAAATGCGGCAAAAGCCTTGTGAGCGCAAAGAATATCTACCTTGGAGATAACCTCGTAGGGAGCGTGCATGGAGATTACGGGCACACCGAGGTCAACAGTTTCAATATTGTGCTGAGCGATGAACTTGGCAACAGTTCCACCGCCGCCGAGGTCGTTTCTACCCATATCGCCCGCCTGCCAGATAACACCGTTATCGGCGAAGAGCTTTCTTATCCAACCGATATATTCGGCGGGAGCGTCGTTTGTAGATGACTTACCACCGTGACCTGTGTACTTGGACATAGCAACACCGCAGTTGATGTAAGTTGCGTTTCTTCTATCAAATGCCTCGGAGTAGTTGGGGTCAAAGCAAGCGGTTACGTCGGCGGAGAGGCACTTGGAGTGAGCCTTTACCGCGTAAATGCTGCCGCCGAGAGCGTCGGTTACCGCGCCTATAAGGTCTGTGAACACCTCGGACTTCATACCTGTGTTACCCTCGCTGCCGATCTCCTCCTTGTCGGCAAGAACGACCATAATTGTCTTCTCGCTTGCTTCGGACTCAAAGAGAGCGGTAAGGGAAGGATATGCGCAAACCTTGTCGTCGTGTCCGTATGCGGAGATAAGGGAACGGTCAAAGCCTACGTCACGAGCCTTACCTGCGGGAACTGCAAAAATGTCGGCGGAGAGGAAGTCCTCCTCAACTATGCCGTACTTTTCGTTGAGCATTGTAAGAACGTTTGTCTTGATCTTACTTTCAGCATCCTTGTCGGCGCAGGGCATAGAGCCAAGGAGAACGTTTAAGTTCTCAGCGGATATCGCCTGACCGAGAGGCTTGGAATTGTAATCCTGAGCAATGTGAGGAAGAAGGTCTGTGATGTAGAATACGGGATCGGACTCGTCGTCACCGATAGAGATATTAACGGTCTCGCCGTCCTTTCTTACAATTGTACCGTGGAGAGCCAAGGGGAGCGCGAGCCACTGATATTTACGGATACCGCCGTAGTAGCGTGTCTTTGCAAAGCAGAATCCGCCGTCCTCGTAGATAGGCATCTGCTTGAAGTCGATTCGGGGTGTATCGATATGAGATGCGATGATTCGCATACCGTTATTTATATTTTCAGTACCAACCTTGATAAGATAGAGGGATCTGCCGCGGTTGTTGTAGTAAAGCTTGTCGCCCGCCTTGATCTCCATGCCGAAATCATATTCGCGGTAGCCCTGTGCCTTTGCAAGCTCAATGGATGTTCTTACACAGTCGCGCTCGGTCTTGGAGGCGTCAAGAAACGTCTTGTAGCCTTCGCCGTATGCATTTGCCTCGGCTGTAAAGTCAGCGCCGAGTGTTTCGTAAACGTTGGATTTTTTGTAGAAAAGATTGTTTTCCATGATTTTGTCCTTTCTTTATGTAAGAGATTTTGTTAACTTAATGAGTAAAGCGCCTGATATTTCTTTTGCGCTCGGGTTACTTTTTTTACGTAATTGCGTGTTTCCTTGAAGGGGATCTTTTTGAGTGTAACGCCGTCGTCACTGTATTCGGGATCGTCAAGCCAGCCGTCTATATGCTCGCCCGTTTCGGGATCCGTGTAGCCGAACACGTTGCCAATGCCCGCATTGTATGCAGCAAGAGCGGTCTCCCAATTGTGAGCGTAATTCTGATATATCCAGGATATATAGAACGCACCGTATTTGATGCTCGTTTCGGGATCGTATCTCATACCTATATCAAGATTTTCGAAAAGGAAGTTAGTCGTTATATCGCGGAAGGTGTCGGGCATAAACTGCATAAGTCCGACCGCGCCGACACGCGAAACCGCATCCGCCTCAAAATTGCTTTCGGTCTTGATTATCGCGTACACAATGGATACGGGAACGTTGTATTCCTTGGCGTATTTTTCAACGTAATCGGAATATTTGACGGGATGAAGCTGACGGTCAATAAAGGTTACGCCCGCATCGATCGCAAATCCCAAAATAATCGAGATAACAAGGATTATGATTATCGCAACGCCGTGATTTTTCTTTTTTCTGTGATGATGCCTAACCGTTGCCATTTATTACACCCTTTGTGATTAAGATTTCAGTAATTTTATTGCGAAGAGAAGCTACGTCGGAATTGTTTTCAACCGTAAAGTCCGTGTTTTCCACGTAAAATTCTATCGGCTTCTGGGAATTGATACGTCGCTCCGCCGCGTCTTTGTCAATAGAGTCGCGAGCCATAATTCGGTTGATTCTCGTTTCCTTGTCCGCAATTACCGATATAGTAAAGTCGCAGTCGCGCTCAAGCTCGGCTTCAAGGAGCAGTGGAGCGTCGATCGCCACGCATTCACATCCGATAGCTTTAAGGGACGAGATGATCCTTCTTATCTCGGCGCAAACGTGCTTGTGAGATATCTTGTTTAAAAGCTCAAGCCTCTCGGTATTTTCCTTTCCGAAAACAAGCAGTCCGAGCGCCTGGCGGTTAAGCTCTCCGCTTGCTGTGAGAATTGTGCGACCGAAATGAGATACAAGCTCGTCAAGACACCTTGAGGGGGGAGAGATGATATTGTGGTAAACCTTGTCCGCATCTATTATCCGGACGCCGTACGACGAAAGGATTTTTGATACCGCGCCCTTACCCGCGCCGCTTTGACCCGTGATGCCGATAATAATCATACGATCCCTCCGTTCGTAAAAATTTAAATACACCTTATATTATAACTTATTTATGATTTTTTTTCAATAGAAAAACAAAATATTATTGCTTCTTTTTTGAAAAATCCATCATTTTTTATTATAAATATATTTTGCTCCCAATTTTTTCATATACTTGTTGCAATTTTTTAAGTTTTAATGTATAATAATTATATATATGCTTTTTGAGGTGTAACAAATATGTCGAAATATAAATATATTCTTTTTGATGCGGATGCCACCTTGCTTGATTTCAAGAGGTCCGAATACGAGGCGGTAATTGACGTTCTTGAAAAATTTTCGCTTCCCGTATCAGATGAAATAATTGCAAAATATTCCGAGATCAACGATCAGCATTGGAAAATGCTTGAGCGCGGAGAGATTGAAAAGAACCGTCTCTACGCGGCAAGATGGGAGCGCTTCTGCGAATTCTACGGATTTTCCGCCGACGCGCAGGCAATGTCGGATTACTACCCAATCACTCTTGCCGAGAAATCCTATCTTGGGGACGGAGCGCTTGAAATTTGTCAGTATCTTTACGGAAAATATAAGCTCTATATAGTAACTAACGGCAAAAAAAGTGTACAGGACGGCAGATTTAACCCGTCTCCGTTAGCACCTATGTTTGAGGGTGTTTTCGTGTCCGAGGAGATCGGCTACGAAAAGCCGAGACGTGAATTCTTTGATGCGGTAGTATCGCATATTGAGGGATTCAATAAGGATGAGGCGATCATTATTGGAGATTCGCTTACCTCTGATATTACGGGCGGAATAAACTACGGAATTGATACCTGCTGGTTCAATCCTTACGGCAAGGAAAAGCCCGAGGGAATGAATATAACCTATGTAATTGAGAGACTCGACGAGCTTAAAAATATACTTTGATTTTTGGAGTTTTTATGTTTGACAGCATTGAAAAAATATACGGTGAGCCCTTATCCAAGCACTCAAGCTTCAAGATAGGCGGTGAGGCTAAGGTTGCTTATTTTCCTCGAAGCAAAGAGGAATTTATATTTTTGCTTGATAAATTTTCACGTGAGGGCGAGAGATTTTTTGTCGTAGGAAATGGCTCTAATCTTCTCTTTGATGACCGTGGATTTGATGGCTCAATTATATTTACAAGGAATATGGCGGAGTGCCGATATGACTATAAGTCGGACTCTGTTGAGATATATGCCGAGGCGGGCAAGAGATTGACCGAGCTTTCCTTTGAGGCGGGTAGAAAGCACTCACTCACGGGTCTTGAATTTGCTTACGGAATTCCCGCTACCGTCGGCGGCGCGGTGTATATGAATGCAGGTGCGTACGGCGGACAAATTGCGGACGTTGTGCTTGATATCGAGGCGTACGACATTGAAAATAAAAGAATCGTTACGATCGACTGTGCGGGCGCGGATTTTTCTTACAGACACAGTATTTTTGAGGAGAATAAGAATCTTATCGTCCTCTCGGCAAGACTTAAAATGACTGTCGGTAGCCCCGAGGAGATCGCAAGAGTAATGGAGACGAATATGCAGTCTCGCCGCGATAAGCAGCCACTTGAATTTCCGAGCGCAGGCAGTACCTTCAAGCGCCCCGTTGGGTATTTTGCGGCAAAGCTTATTGATGACGCCGCGCTCAAGGGCTACTCAGTCGGAGGCGCTAAGGTTTCCGAGAAGCACGCGGGCTTCGTTATAAACGCGGGCGGCGCGACCTCGGCGGACGTTCTCACTCTTATGAGCGACGTATCTCGTATAGTAAAAGAAAAATTCGGCGTTGAATTATCTCCCGAGATAATTTATTTGCCATATAAGGAACAGGAATAAAATGTCATTTTCAGATGATGTAAAAAGAGAGCTTTTAGGCTCAAAATTAAAAGGGAACTGTTGCCGACGCGCGTTTCTTTTCGGCGCGCTTATGGGCGGTGAGCTTAAGGGAGACACGGTAATTTTAAAAATTTCAAATACCGATACCGCGGAATACGTAAAGGAATGCATTACTCACGTATTGAAGCAGCCCTATGAAGAAAAGTGCATAAATCGCGGATTCTGTAAGATGAGTATTCTGCGCTTTTCATCTCCCGCGGCGACAAGATTTCTTATGTCGTGCGACGAGATAAATGAGGACGGAATTCCCGAGGGAATTGATTCATACATAAAATGCGCGGGCTGTACGACCGCTTTTATGCGCGGCATTTTTTGCGCCTGCGGAAGCATCAGCGATCCTAAGAAGAGCATAACTCTTGAGATGATACTTCCTACGCTTCCGAGAGCGGAGGCGACGAGACAGCGCCTTCTTGAATGTGATCTTATGCCCGGTCTTTGCGAGAGAAAAACGGGATACGGGCTCTTCTTCAGAAACGGTGAGGCGGTAACAAGCTTCCTTACCATTTGCGGCGCGAACGAAATGGTATTTGACCTTTATAACGTTCAAATCGAAAGAGAAATCAGAAATTACGAGAACCGCGCGACTAATTGTGTGGCGGTAAATATTCAAAAATCGGTTGATGCGGCGGCGCGACAGGTGTCCATTATTGCGCGCCTTTATGATATCGACGTTTTTTACGATATGCCCGCCGACCTTCAGTATACGGGAAATTTGCGAATTCAGCATCCCGAAATGTCGCTTTCGGAGCTTGCCGAGGCGCATACGCCTAAAATTTCAAAATCAGGACTTAATAACAGACTCCGTAAAATTGCGGAATACGCGAAAATATACGGAATAGAATAATCAGAAAGGAGAGAGAAATGGGCGAATTTGTACATTTGCACCTGCATACCGAGTATAGCCTGCTTGACGGCGCGTGCCGAGTAAGCGATATACCCGAGAGAATAAAGGAATGCGGACAGGACGCCGTGGCGATCACTGACCACGGAAGCATGTACGGCGTAGTAGCGTTTTATAACGCGTGCCGAAAAAACGGAATAAAGCCCATTATCGGCTGTGAGGTCTACGTGGCGCAGAAGAGCCGCTTTGAGAAGGTGAATTCTCATGAAGGACCTTATCATCTCGTTCTCCTTTGTAAGAATGAGACAGGATATAAGAATCTCTCCTACCTTGTTTCTGCGGCGTATACCGAGGGCTTTTACGGAAAGCCCCGAATCGACGAGGAGCTTTTATTCTCGCACAGTGAGGGACTTATAGCACTCTCCGCATGCTTATCGGGAAAGATCCCGCGACTTGTCGCGCGAGGTGATATGGCAGAGGCGGCAGCAACCGCTAAAAAATATAAAGAGGTATTTGGTAAGGATAGCTTTTATATCGAGCTTCAGGATCACGGCACGGACAAGACCCGCGCTATGATACCGCCGCTTCTTGAGATAGCCGAGCAGCTTGATATTCCTCTTGTTGCGACGAACGACTGTCATTATCTGCGCCGCGCGGATTCTAAGGTGCAGGATATCCTTATGTGTATCCAGACTAACACCACGGTTGAGGATGAGGCAAGATTTAAGTTTGATACCGACGATTACTATATCAAGGATACAAATGAAATGAAGATGCTCTACGGCAAATACCGCGGAGCTATTGAAAATACGGTCAAGATTGCCGAGATGTGCAATCTTGAGTTTGATTTTGATACCCTCTATCTTCCTAAATTCCCGTGTCCCGACGGCAAGAGCGCGGAGGACTATCTGCGCGAGCTTACGATGGCGGGACTGCGCAGAAGAGAAGGGCTCTCACATATCGTCTACGACGAAAAATATACACGACAAGCCTATCTTGACAGAATTGACTATGAGTTATCTGTTATAAACAAAATGGGCTATGCGGATTATTTCCTCATAGTTCAGGACTACGTTGGCTTTGCAAAGGGAGCGGGTATTCCCGTAGGACCGGGACGTGGCTCGGGCGCGGGCAGTATTGTCGCGTATTTGCTCAATATTACCGACGTTGACTCTATAAAATTTGATCTGCTCTTTGAGAGATTCTTAAATCCCAAAAGAGTAAGTATGCCCGATATTGATATTGACTTCTGCTATACGCGTTGCGGCGAGGTGTTTGACTACGTCGCGAGAAAATATGGCAGAGATCACGTATCCCGTATAATTACGTTCGGAACTCTTGCCGCAAAGGCGGCAGTCAGAAACACCGGACGCGCGATGGGAATGTCGTACGCCGACGTTGACGTAGTGGCAAAGGCTATCCCGCGCGAGCTTGGTATTACACTTGATGCGGCTCTCAAAGCCCCCGAGCTTCGCGAGCAATACGAGGGAAGCGAAAAGGTGCGCGAGCTTATTGATAACGCGAGAAGCCTTGAGGGAATGCCCCGAAACATTTCCGTTCACGCGGCGGGCGTAGTTATTACCGACAAGCCCGTGTGCGAGTACGTGCCGCTTGCAATGAGTAACGATACGCTTGTTACACAGTTTGATATGGATACCGTGGCAAAGCTCGGTCTTCTTAAATTCGACTTTTTGGCGCTTCGTTATCTTACGATCATTGACGACGCGCAGAAGCAAATAAAGGAATCTGTTCCCGATTTTGATATTGAAAAGATCCCGCTTGACGATAAGGCAACCTATGAGCTTATTTCAAAGGGACTTACAGGTGGAGTTTTCCAGCTCGAATCCGCGGGAATGAAGCAGGTTTTACAGAGCTTGCGCCCCGAGAGTATTGAGGACATTATTGCTACGATTGCGCTCTACCGTCCAGGTCCTATGGATTCCATACCGAGATTTATTGAGTGCCGACACGACAAGAGCAAGGTGAAGTACGATCTTCCCGAGCTTGAGCCGATCCTCAAGAATACCTACGGTTGTACGGTATATCAGGAGCAGGTAATGAGAATATTCCGTGAGATTGCGGGATATACCTTCGGACACGCGGACATTGTGCGCCGCGCTATGTCAAAGAAGAAGGCCGACGTGCTTGAAGCGGAAAGAGAAGCCTTTGTCGAGGGTGCGGCTAAAAACGGTATTGACGTAAAGGCGGCGGACAAGCTCTTCTCGGATATGTCGAGCTTTGCAAACTACGCGTTCAATAAATCCCACGCCGCAGCATACGCTATGATCTCCTACCGTTCCGCATATCTTAAGGCTCACTATACGGGCGAGTATATGTCCGCGCTTCTTACAAGCGTTATAAACGATAGGGCAAAGGCGGCGGAATATATCGCGGAATGCTCAAAATTCAAGATTCAGGTATTGCCTCCCGATATAAATTCGAGTAGAGTAAGCTTCTCGACCGACGGCGACGGAAATATCCGCTACGGGCTTTTGGCTATAAAGAACGTAGGTCAGAAGATAATCGAGGATATAATCGACTTGCGCCAGAGTGAAGGGGATTTTGAATCCTTTTATAGCTTCGTTGAGCGCGCAACGGTTGCCACTGACGTAAATAAGCGTCAGATTGAATCGCTTATCAAGGTTGGCGCGTTTGACAATCTTGGTGTTGACCGAGCAAAGCTCCTCTCGTCCTTTGAGGCTATCGTGGACAATATTCAGTATAAGAACCGCGACAATCTCGTAGGTCAGCTCGATATGTTCTCGCAGGGACTTATAAAAGCCCCCGAGTTTGAATATCCCGACGTGCCGCCCCTGACGCTTAAGGAAAAGCTTATGCTTGAAAAGGACGCGGCGGGAATGTATTTCTCAGGACACCTGCTTGACGGTTACAGCAAGCATATTGAGGATATTGACTGCGCGAATATAAACGACATTGTAAACAATAGCGACGAGGATAGCGAATTCTCCGACCGAGACAACGTAAAGGTTGCAGGTATTATTACAAGCGTTACCTATAAGACCACGCGTAAGGAAGAGAGAATGGCGTTCATCTCGCTTGAGGACAAGCTTGCCGAGATTGAATGTATAATCTTCCCGAAGGCTTACAATAAGCATTATCACGAGATCCGTGTGGATAGCGGTGTAGTGATCGAGGGATCTATCTCGATAAAGGAAGAGGAAAATCCCAAGATCATCGTAAACGACATTCAGCCCCTGCAAGAAAATTCTCTTTATAAGAAGGAAGAGCTGAGGGAGCAGGCAAGGCCTACCGCTACGGTCAATGAGGAAAAACAGTCAAACGAAAAATTCAATGCGTTCATGTCGCTTTATATGGGTATGGGACAGGTTGCATCCGCGCCCGTCGAGAATGATCCTGCGCCCGAGAAAATATATCTTCGCGTAAAGGATATGAGATGCCGTGAATTTTACGATGCCAAGCGTGTCGTAGACACAAATCGCGGCGGGGAAACGCGAATGATCTTCTTTGACGCGTCGACTAAAAAATACGCCGAATACAGTGAAAAATTAAAGTATTCAAAGGCAATTTATAACAAGCTTTGTGCTATTTTAGGCAAGGAAAACGTTATAGAAAAATAAAAATAACAAGCCGCCACGCGAGAAGCGAGGCGGCTTTTTTATATAAATTTTTTCTTTAAAAGTCTTAAAATCAGTTTACAAACAAAGAAAAATATGGTATAATTATAGAAGAGATTTTTTTGAGATCGGAGGATGGTCGTGAGGCTTGATAAATTCTTAGTTGAAGCGGGTGTTGCCACAAGAACCGAGGCGACAAAGCTCGCGCGTGCAGGACTTGTTCTTGTTAACGGCAAGGCAGAGCGAAGATGCGCCAGTCATATCGATCCTACTGTTGACGTCGTTACGGTCAAGGGACAGGAGATCGTTTACCGCGAGTTTACTTACGTTATGTTAAATAAGCCCGAGGGGTACGTCAGCGCTACCGAGGACGAAAAGCTTCCGACTGTGCTTGAGCTTCTTCCCGAGGAGCTGCAAAGAATAGGACTCTTTCCTTGCGGGCGACTTGATCGTAATACGTTAGGCCTTATGATACTTACAAACAACGGCCCTCTGTCGCACAAGATATTAGCTCCCAAAAGCCACGTAAGTAAGGTGTATTACTTCAAGGCAGAGGATAATATAACCGACGAGGACGTTGAAAAGCTTCAGAGCGGAGTGGATATCGGCGGCTACGTTACCGCGCCCTGCGAGGTCGAGCTTGTAAATTCCAGAGAAGGATATATTACGCTCCATGAGGGTAAATACCACCAGATAAAGCTTATGCTCAAGGCGGTATGCAACAAGATAATCTACCTTGAAAGAGTAAAATTCGGCCCTGTTGAGCTTGATACTAATCTCGCTCGCGGAGAGTGGAGATATCTTACCGACGAGGAGCAAAAAGCCCTTGAGGAAGCGGGAAAAATCAGAGTTTAATAATAAATATAAAGAGGATATAAATGAACATTATAAAAGCACTTGCAGAGGAATTCAAATTACGTGAGGAGCAGGTTGAAAAGACCGTAGCACTTATTGACGGCGGCGACACCATACCCTTTATCGCGAGATACAGAAAAGAGGTTACGGGCAGCCTTGACGACGCGGTTTTGCGTGATCTTGCCGACAGACTTGAATATCTTCGCAATATCGAAAAGAGAAAAGAAGAGGTTAAATCCTTGATTGATGCGCAGGGAAAGCTCACTCCCGAGATCGAGGCGGCTATCGTTGCGGCAAAGACTATTACCGAGGTTGATGACATCTACCGTCCTTTCCGTCCCAAGAGAAAGACTCGTGCATCCGTGGCAAGAGAGAAGGGACTTGAAGGCCTTGCCGAGCTTCTTATGAAGCAGGAAATAAAGTATACTCCTTCCATTGAGGAGTCTGCGGCAGAATATATCTCCGAGGAAAAGGGAGTTTCTACGGTTGAGGATGCTCTTGCGGGCGCGCGCGACATTATCGCTGAGGAGGTTTCCGACAACGCCGAATACAGAAAGGCGATCCGAGCTCTTACGTTTGACCACGGTATGCTTAACGTTGAAAAGACGAAGGACGAGGATTCTGTTTACGCGCAGTATTATGAATATAGCGAGCCTTTAAATAAGGTTCCTTCCCATAGAATTCTCGCGATCAACCGTGGAGAGAAGGAAGAATTCTTGAAGGTTTCCGTTAGCATAGCGCCCGAAATCGTTTTGAATTATCTTTTGTCGTGTGTTATAAGCGAGCCCTCGAGCCCTGCATATAAGTATATTTCCGCGGCGGTGATCGATAGCTACGAAAGACTTATTTCTCCTTCTATTGAAAGGGAAATTCGCAACGATATGTTTGATACTGCATCCGAGGGCGCGATAAAGGTATTCGCCGACAATCTCTCCCACCTTCTTATGCAGGCACCCATTAAGGGTAAGACCGTGCTTGGCTTCGACCCCGGTTACGTAAACGGCTGTAAGCTCGCGGTAGTTGATAAGACGGGTAAGGTGCTTGATACGGCGGTTATCTATCCCACAAAGCCTCGTTCGAGAACAGAGGAGGCGGCGAGAATTATCAAGACTCTCGTTAAAAGACACAAGGTCGACGTTATCGCGATCGGTAACGGTACCGCATCCCGTGAGAGTGAGATCTTCGTTTCTGAAACGCTTAAAACAATCCCCGAGTGCGATTGTAAATATATAATTATCAGTGAAGCAGGCGCGTCGGTTTACTCCGCGTCAAAGCTTGCGACAGAGGAGTTCCCCGAGTTTGACGTTATGCAGCGCTCTGCGGTTTCTATCGCGCGCAGACTTCAGGACCCCTTGGCTGAGCTTGTTAAGATCGATCCTAAATCCATCGGCGTCGGTCAGTATCAGCACGACATGAAGCCCGCCCGTCTTGACGGCGCGCTCACAGGCGTTGTTGAGGACTGTGTAAACGCAGTCGGTGTTGACGTCAATACCGCGTCGTATTCGCTTTTGTCGTACATTTCGGGTATCAATATCACAAGCGCTAAAAACATCGTAAAATACCGTGAGGAGAACGGAGAATTCACATCCCGTTCCCAGATAAAGAAGGTTCCGAGAATCGGAGACAAGGCGTTCGAGCAGTGCGCGGGCTTCCTTCGTGTTCCCGGATCAAAGGAAATCCTTGACAACACGGGCGTTCATCCCGAATCCTACGCCGCAACGAAGGCTCTCCTTGAGCTGTTTGGTTATACTGCCGAGGACGTTCGCGCGGGCAATCTCAAAAATCTCCGCGACCAGATCAAGAAGAAGGGAACCCGTTCCGTTTGCGAGATCATCGGTGTCGGCGAGCCCACGCTTATCGACATTATCGGCGAGCTTGAAAAGCCCGGCCGCGACGTAAGAGACACGCTTCCGCCCCCTGTTCTTCGCGACGACGTGCTTGAGCTTGAGGATCTTAAGCCCGATATGGTGCTCACAGGTACGGTGCGAAACGTTATTGACTTCGGTGCTTTTGTTGATATCGGTGTGCATCAGGACGGTCTTGTTCATATCTCGCAGATCTGTAATAAGTATATAAAGCATCCCAACGAGGTGCTTTCCGTAGGCGATATCGTTAAGGTAAAGGTGCTTACCGTTGACGTTAAGAAGAAGAGAATCGGACTTACAATGAAGCTTTAATATGCTTTAATAAATTAAAACCACCCGCTTTGACATACCCCGAAAGGGTAGCGAAGCGGGTGTCTATTTGTGTATTTTCAACAAAATATTTAATATAATTTTGGGTAAAAAACTACTTTAAATTAATACGATTTTTTGGTAAAATATATATAGCGAAATTGGGGTCGGCAGAGGTCGCCCAAGCGTTATTGAGATTATAATTTTTGAACATATTTTCAGGAGGAATGAAAAATGGCAAGTTTGTCTTTAAGACATATTTACAAGAAGTATCCCGGCGGTGTAACTGCCGTATCTGACTTCAACCTTGAGATCAAGGATAAGGAATTTATTATTCTCGTAGGTCCTTCCGGTTGCGGTAAGTCCACAACTCTCCGTATGATTGCGGGCCTTGAAGAAATTTCCGAGGGTGAGCTCTTTATCGGCGACCGTCTCGTAAACGACGTAGCTCCTAAGGACAGAAAGATCGCGATGGTATTCCAGAACTACGCTCTTTATCCTCATATGACAGTTGCAGAGAACATGGCGTTCGGTCTTAAGCTCTCCAAGACTCCTAAGGAAGAGATCAAGAGACGTGTTGAGGAAGCTGCAAGAATCCTTGATATCACACACCTTCTCGATAGAAAGCCTAAGGCTCTTTCCGGTGGTCAGAAGCAGAGAGTTGCGCTCGGTCGTGCTATCGTTCGTAACCCCATGGTATTCCTTCTTGACGAGCCTTTGTCCAACCTTGACGCTAAGCTCCGTGCAACCATGAGAACTGAGCTTACAAAGCTTCACAACAGAGTTGGTACAACGTTCATCTACGTAACACACGACCAGGTAGAGGCTATGACAATGGCTACAAGAATCGTTGTTATGAAGGACGGTCTTATCCAGCAGGTTGACACTCCTCAGAATCTTTACGATTGCCCTGTTAATATGTTCGTTGCAGGCTTTATCGGTACACCTCAGATGAACTTCATCGACGGTACACTTGTAAAGAAGGGCGAGGAAGTTTATTTCGAATTTGAAGGCAACTCCATTAAGGTTCCCGAGGACAAGGCTAATAACCCTGCACTCGAAGAGTATATCGGTAAGGAAGTTTACGTTGGTATCCGTCCTGAAAATATCCACGACGAGCCCGCACAGCTTTCCGCTTATGAGAATAGCACAATCGATGCATACGTTGACGTTACAGAGCTTATGGGTGCTGAAATTTATCTCCACCTTACAGTTGGCGAAACTAACCTCACAGCTCGTGTATCTGCGCGCTCCACATCTCGCGCAGGCGATACTATCAAGATCGCTCTTGAAACATCCAGAATGCATATCTTTGATAAGGATACAGAAAAGTGCATCGTTCACTAATCTGAATATAAGGAAAAGCGGGCTTCGGCTCGCTTTTTCTGTCCACTTGCAATTTTTGCAAAGCTGTGATATAATATAAATGTAGAGAAAAATTTTAAAAAGGGAGGTCGGCTATGAAAAGAATAATCGTAATTTTGCTTTTGTGCGCCATAATGCTATCTTGTCTTGTGTCGTGCCGTGGCAGGCGCAGAGATCCCGACGTTCTTGACGAGCCTCCCGTGATCGAAAATACAAAATACAACAGCTATAACGGAAATCCCATAAGGACGGTATCCGAAAAGGAAAAGCGAGATCTGCTTATCTCGCGATTGACGAATTACCTTATTGAGAAGGATTGGGTCTTTTATGATGAGATAATCGTTGAAGGGAGCAACTCTATTTCTTATAAAATTGCCATCATAAATTCAGGAGTAGCTCCGTATCTTGTTAGCTTTGATTCCGCGGATTATTACTATATGTGCGCTTATTACAACGAGCCTGACAACGAGCCTGGTCTTGTTGAACCCGATGTGCCCGAGGATACGGTGGATGGATATCACGATCTGGGATTGGACTTTGTATTGCCCGGATATGGTAGTCCTGTATACCAATATACTTGGGTAAGATTTGAAAATCCTACGGACATTACGGAATTTTACGACGGCAAAAAAATGGTCGAGGCATTTCAGATAAACCGATCGTTTTTTGTAAGTAACATTAAGTCCGAAAACATTTCCGTTCCCGATATTGAACATTTCAAGAGCTATAAGACGGAGTTCGTTGACGGCTATAACGTCAACGGAGCGCAACCGGTGTCGGGAGCGTTTATTTCCTTGAGCTTTGTTAACTCCTCGCCCGTTATCTTTTGCTCGGGATTAGATGGCGGTATTCCTTGCGTCGAGATAGACGGTGAGTATTTTATCCGTATTGATATATACGAAAAAAATGAAAAAGTGCTTATGGAGGAATTCGGCTATTGGTATGAGTACCTTGTTCCTCTGATGGATACCGAACGCTATAGCGAAAAGCTTAGTAATGGCGATGAAAGGTTCTACGGCATTATCGGTGTCCGCGAATTTACAGACGTTATTTCTAATCTTGTGAATAATGACGATATATATGATGCTACCGTCCCGGACGTATACTACGGCGGTATGGAAGGCTAATAAAAACCGATACGGATTAATTTCCGTATCGGTTTTTTGTATTCATAAAATTTTGGTACCTGCCATATAATTTAACGATATTAAAAGTATGTTAGATGCAGAGGAGGGCTTATGGCAGAGTATTCAATTTATAAGGACATATCCGAGCGTACGGGCGGCGATATTTATATTGGCGTAGTAGGTCCCGTGCGAAGCGGTAAGTCTACTTTTATCAAGCGGTTTATGGAATCCCTCGTGCTTCCCAATATCGAAGAGGGATATTCCAAGGAGCGCGCAAGAGATGAGATGCCGCAGTCGGCGGCGGGCAAGACGGTTATGACGACCGAGCCGAAATTCATTCCTGACGAGGCGGTAAGGATCTCGGTTGACGGCGTGTCGTCCTTGAAGGTCAAGATGATCGACTGTGTCGGTTACATTATTCCCGAGGCGCTCGGAGCAGTTGAAAACGGACAGGCGAGAATGGTGAGAACACCCTGGAGCGAGGAGCCGATGCCTTTTGTTGAGGCGGCGGAGATGGGAACGCAAAAGGTAATCCGCGAGCATTCCACGATCGGTATGCTTGTAACGACCGACGGAAGCATTGGAGATATCAAGCGCGACAGCTACGTTGAAGCGGAGGAGAGGATCGTCGACGAGCTTAAGGAGCTTGGCAAGCCCTTTGCAGTAATTCTCAATTCCGCAAATCCTACCAAGGAATCCGCGATCTCCTTAGCCTACGAGCTTGAAGAAAAATACGGAGTACCCGTGGCGCTCGTGTCGTGCATGGATCTTGATTCCGAGGACATCCGTCACATTCTTGAGCTTGTGCTTTTTGAATTTCCCGTAAGTGAGATCAGGATAAATATGCCCGAATGGGTGTATTCGCTCGGAGACGATCACACGATCAAATCAAACGTTATATCAAGCATTGAAAAATGTGTGTCGCGCATAAATAAGGCTGGGGATATAAAGGACAGCTTTTACGATCTTGACGACAACGAGTATATCAAGGCATTCAGGGTTGATAATATTGACCTCGGTAACGGCTCGGCAAGTATCTCGATTGATATGGCTGACGGCTTGTATTGGAGCGTTATAAGTCAGCTTACGGGATTTGAGCTTTCGGGTGACGGAGAGCTTATAGAGCTGCTTTCAAATCTCGCGTCTATGAAGAGTAAATATGAAAGGGTAGAGAAGGCGCTTGCGGATGCCGAGAGCGGTGGCTACGGAATAGTTATGCCGAATATAACGGATCTTAAGCTTAATGAGCCCGAGATAGTAAAGCAACCGGGCGGCTACGGAGTTAAGCTTTCCGCATCCGCGCAGTCCATACATATGATCCGCGCGAATATTGAAACCGAGATATCTCCTATAGTCGGCACCGAGGCGCAATCCGAGGAGCTTGTAAAATCAATGCTTAAAAGCTTTGAGGCTGATCCGCGCAGTATATGGGAATCCAATATGTTTGGCAAGACCTTATACGAGCTTGTAAACGAGGGACTTCACACCAAGCTTGAGCATATGCCCGACGCGTCGAGGAAGAAGCTCTCCGAAACGCTTGAGAAGATCATCAATGAGGGAAGCGGCGGACTTATTTGTATTATACTTTAAATTAAAAAATGAGCCGATATCGGCTCTTTTCTTTATAAAAGGGGAACAACCCGACTTGCGTCGGGTTGTTTTGAGAGGAGATAAATTTTTGGACAAGTTACCTTGTTCTATGTTGATGGTGGAATTTGTCAATAAATTAAACTGTAGCTACCTTTGTTTCTTCCTCGTACTCATAGATCTTTCTGATGTTTGCGCCGAGAGAAGCGAACTTTTCAGTAATGTTGTAATAGCCGCGTTCGATCTTGTCGATACCGTGAAGCTCGGATTCGCCCTCAGCGGCGAGAGCAGCGATAACCATAGCCGCGCCTGCGCGGAGGTCGTGACACTTCAAGGGTGCGCCGCAAAGGGGAGCACCGCCTCTGATGATAGCGCGGTTGCCGGAAACCTTAACGTCTGCGCCCATTCTTGTGAGCTCATCCATGTACTGGAATCTATTGTCGAAGATGGTTTCGTGAATATCACTTGTACCGTTTGCAAAGCAAAGCATTGTAGAGAACTGAGGCTGCATATCTGTTGCAAATCCGGGGTATGCCTGAGTTGTGATGGAAACGGGCTTGAGATTGCCTGTGGACTCAACGATAACGTAGTCGTCGCCCTCGGTTACTGTAACGCCTGCTTCCTTGAGCTTTGCGGAAATAGCGTCGAGATGACGGGGAATAACGTTCTTAACTGTGATCTTACCGCCTGTTGCACCAACAGCTGTCATAAATGTACCAGCTTCGATCATATCGGGAATGATGAAGTGACGGCAGCCGTGGAGGGACTTAACGCCCTTAACCTTGATAACGGATGTGCCTGCGCCGTAGATGTTTGCGCCACACGCGTTAAGGAATACGCAGAGGTCAACGATATGAGGCTCGCGAGCCGCATTGTCGATAATAGTTGTACCCTCAGCCATAACGGATGCGAGAATTGTATTTACAGTTGCGCCAACGGAAACCTTTCCGAAGAATACTGTGTTACCCTGAAGCTTATCCTCAGCCTCAACCTCGATACGGCCGTTCTTGTGTGAGCTGTGCGCGCCGAGAGCTTCGAACGCGTGCATGTGAAGGTCGAGAGGACGGGGACCGATGCTGCAGCCGCCGGGGGAGTAAACACTTGCCTTACCGAATCTGCCGAGCTCAGCGCCGAGTATGTAAGAGGATCCGCGGAGCTTGGAAGCAAGCTCGTTGGGAGAAGAGCAGGGAATGATGTTTGCGCAGTTGATAGACACGGAGTTCTTTGCGAGCATCTTGACCTCTGCGCCCATTGCCTTGAGAATGTCAAGGAGGATCATGATGTCGTTTACAGGAGGAATATTGTCAATGATACATGTCTCCTTGTTGAGGATACATGCGCATATAACGGGAAGGGCAGCGTTCTTTGCACCGTTGATGGATACGCTTCCGTAAAGGGGAGAGCCGCCTCTGATAATGATCTTTTCCATAAGTTACCTCCGTTTTGTCCGTGTTACAGGACTTGCATTTATTTGAACGCTTTAATCGTAAAAAGCTTGTTGTTTTTTGTGATTTTCCTCTTTCATTGAGGCTGTATATATTATATCATATATATTAAGGAAAGTAAATACTTTTTTATCCAAATTAACAATTTATTTACAATATTTTACAGTGAATTATGTAATATTTTGACGAATCCGTCGTACCGCTTTATTTAATACTTTTGTTCTAAACGCCTTGAAAAGATATGCTTTTATGAATAAAATGCCAATAAAACAAATAATTGTGAATAAAAAGCGAATAAAATAAGAATAAGAGCAAACACAAATTGTCGTTGTATCATTTTATTAAGTGGTACGACACAAACGAAGACAAAAAACGAACGTATTTTTTGTGTGATACCCGTGAAAATTTTGTGTTTATTTTTTAGTTGTTTTTATGTTGATAAATTACTCCCTATAGTACAGTATATTCCCGTAATTGTGTTTTGACAGTGATTTGTAAAAATAAAAAAGCGGCTCGCACAAATTTCATGCGAGCCGCTTTTTTATTGGATTTTATTTTCTGTTTTGAGGTATGCAACCGTAAGGTCAACTACCATTCCGTAGCTTACGCGTCCCGCGGTGCCCTGAGACTTAAGATAGGTGTCGTTAACGGCTCCCGAGATCTTGCTTGTTGTTGATTGAGCGTACTGTCTGAAGAATTGACTGTATGCTACCTGCTCGGCGCGTATTCTGTAATCGAGATTGTTCGCCGCCTTTGTGTAAAGCGTCTGGTCTGCGGAATACAGCGCGTTTGCAACATACTCATACATACTGAGGTATGCGGAGTATCTTATATAAGCATCGTCCGAGTTGATACAAACGAGGAAGGCGATCATATTAGCCTCGTTTTCTCTTGCGATCCCTCTTTGATGGGCAAGCTCGTGAGCCGCCGTAAAGGGTATCGTGTAATCGGGAAAGTCAATATTGATATTTGCCTCGCCCGTAAAGAAGGAATAAACGCCTGTTATATGCGTATAGGACATAACCTTTGAGAAAACGACGGGCTTAAGTCTGCTTTTGAAATTGTCTACTACATCATACTGCTCGGAAAACTTATCGTACGCCTCGAGCAGCTTATCGTTCATCTCATCAATTCCGTAGGGCATAATCGAGAAATCATCCTCGCCGAAGCGGATGCTCTCACGCTCCTTATTTGCCATATCGGAGAGATACATTGCGGTGTTGTAAAGATCCTTTGCACTTACGTCCTGAATTTCAATTCCGATTCTTTTGTCAAGTGTATCGGTTCTGTATCCAGTGCCGAGTGTCAGGCAAAAGGATGAGATCAATATTGAAAATATTGCGAATATGTTTACAATCGCGATTCCCGTGGTTCGCCAGGACTGACAACGCTTTTTACCAACGTACACCGCGATCAGTATCATTATCAAGGGGCACAGGATAAGCAGGCATTCCGCGATTGAAAACGGAATGAAGCCGGTAAGCTTCGCCAAAAGAAATCGGAATACCGATGCTATATGTTGATTGAAGAAGTTAGCGAACGGTCGGCTTATCATTGCCAAAACGTACGCGAGTCCGCACACGGCTGCGATAATATATCCAACGATCGCCACCCGTGATACTCTTTCGTATTTGGGCGGTATTGGTGCCCATAGCCGCTTTTCCTCGTTCGGTAGCCCAAGATATTCGTCGGCGTCAATAACGTCGCGAACGGGCTCGGGCGGGGGATTGGGACTTTTCCTTTTGTTGAAAAGCCCCCGAAATATATTTTTGTTTTCCATATAATTTCCTTAGTTTATTTCTGATAGATTTATTGAAAGATCAAGTCCGCCGAGAATACTTCTAAGCTCTTTGCCCGTTTTACCTTTTACGAATACCGATATATCCTCGGGCGGCTCGGCAAAAAGTAGCATTTTTTCATCCGAGAAGGGCTTGTTTACCGTAAGACTTACCGCGTGGAGCATATGCCTGTCGCCGCCGTGACCGTAGAAGCAGTCGTCAACGAGGGGGTGACCGAGTGAAGCAAAATGTACGCGCAGCTGATGAGTTCTGCCCGTTATGGGGGAAGCGTCGACAATGCTTATACCGTTTCCCGAATAGAGAAGTCTCCATACCGTTTTCGCGCTTTGCGCGCCCTCGTCCTCAATAGAGCAAATGCAACGGGTGATTATACTGCCGTTCTCTCGCTTTATCGGCTTGTCGATAACGTGGAGCTTGCCGTCCTCGAAGAACGTAGGCATATTCATTTCTCCTTCAAGTATCGCGATATAGTGCTTTGAAATTTCGTTTGTCTGCGCCTTAGCGAAATAAAAGGAGGCGATCGCGCGGCTCTTGGAGAGAATAACGAGTCCGGAGGTGTTTGCATCAAGGCGACCTAGCGGACGGAAGGTAAAGGGAAGACCGCGCTCCTTGTAAATATACGCGATTGCGTTTCCAAGCGTGTCTTCAAAGTGATTGTGCGAGGGGTGTGTGGGCATATACGGGGGCTTGTTTACCGCCATAATATGCTCGTCCTCGTAAACGATATCTATCGGGAGCTTGACGGGGATTACGTTCTCGCTGGTGCTTTCGTCCGAATCACTGATCTTTATTGAAAGTATATCGTTTTCTCGCAAAATGCATCTTACCGTTACGTGAGAACCGTTAACGCATATCCCCATATCCGTGCGCTTGAGCTGAGAGATAGCTCCCGCGGATATTTTTGCCGCCGAGCGAAGATAGGAAAGAACGCTTTTGCCGTCATGATCGCTTGAAATTACAAAATCCATAATTGCCCCCTTTCGATATGATAAATACATTATATCACTAAATTTGAGTACCTTTGAGAATTTTCTGTTAATTATATTTAAGTTTTTATGTGCTAAATGAATTTTTGCGAAAGTATAATGAAATAAAACAAGCTATCTTAGGAGGGTTTATGAAAAAAACGAAGAAAATTCTTATTTTTTGCTTTTGCGCCTTAACGGTCGTCTTTTTATTCGTGACCGTTTGTCTTGCGCAGGATTGGGCGCTTTATACGGGTAAGGATACGGTCGACCCGCCAAATAAAATATCCTATGGAATCGACGTTTTGGCAAACAAAAGTAAAACACAAATGTCGGGACTTGCGGGTATGCCGCTTAATTTCTCGGCGGACAAATTTGCCTGCGCTATGAATCTTTCCCGCGTTGACAGTATAACCGTCGTGAGCCTGCCCGACGAAAATCTCGGTAGACTTTATTTGGGCTCGCAGGCAGTGTCTGCGGGAGACGTGATCTCGGGAGACGATATCTCGCGCTTTTCCTACGAGGAAAACAAGAGCGGACTTGGTAAACAAGCGAGCTTCCGTTACAGAGTGAACTCAAGCGGCTATGAAATTGAATGCATAATCTATATGCTCGACAAGGTAAATGCTTCGCCCACGGTCGAGGTGGCTTCCTATGCCTCACTCAATATTCTTACCTATAAGGGTGTTGCTGTAAACGGCGTTCTCGCCGCGCACGATCCCGAGGCGGATGAGCTTACGTATGAGATCGTAAAGTACCCTTCCGAGGGATTGCTTACCCTTGACGATGCCTCTCGCGGAATCTATACCTACGCGCCCGATAAATCCTTTACGGGAGATGATGATTTTGTTTACGTTGTAAAGGATAAATACGGTAATTACAGTAGCGGAATACGAGTTAATATCAGTGTTGAATCGCCGTCGGTTTCCGTTAAGTACTGTGATATCGAATATGCCGACGGATATAATTACGCGATCGCTATGACCGAACTTGGAGTTATGAATGGCGAGAGGGTGGGGGATAATTATTATTTTCGCCCCGACGGAGAGGTCAGCCGCGTTGATTTTATAGTCAGTGCTATGAAGGCGCTTGGAATTACGTCCGTGCCCTCGGCGGCGGTAACTCCGTTTGCCGATGACGATGAAATCGGATCGGAGCAGAAGGGCTACGTTAACGTTGCTTACGCGAAGGGCTATATCAGCGGTATCAAGGATAACGGAAGTACTTATCTGCGCCCCGACGATAAGATAACTTTGTCCGAGGCAGCGGTAATTATAAGCAATATCATCGGATATGCTACCCCTGATATTGTTCCCACGTTTAACGATATTGATAATCTTCCGAGCTTTGCGGAGAGAGCAGTGATATCCCTGCACAGTCTCGGCATAATTGAATGCTTTGACAATACCCTCGGAGTGGATAAAATAATCGATCGGGGAGATATGGCAAAGCTTTTGTCGAGGGCGGTAATTGTTATTGGAAATATGTAGATGTCTATTGACTTTATGGGGATTTTATAGTATAATGAAAAGGTAAAATGAACGTGCGATTTTGTTTTGCTTTTATTTCGTAAAAATCAGGGGAACATAAATGAAAAATTCAGGAATTAAAAAGAGAATATGCGCTTTGGCGTTATCTGTACTGTTTGCGGTATCGTCACTCGCTCTTTGCTCGTCCATCTTCGCCGCGGACGGAGAGGAGCTTGCCGAGAACGGATTGCCGCTAAGCAGCTTATACCATTCCAATAAGGTCATGCCCGACACTTGGGTATTCACCGACGGTCTTGGCAGAGTTTCCTTGACATATGAGGACGTTGGCGGACCGCGTGACGATAAGACGGTCGCTATGATGTTTTGGGATTGGCACGTTAACGAAAACGCAAGACAGGGCGCGCTCAATACCACGGAGTTTATGAAGCTTTACCCCGATGCGAAAAACAATTTCAATCATAAGGCTTGGCTCGGCGCGGCTTATTATTGCTTCTGGAACGAGCCGATTTACGGCTATTATCAATCCTCGGATGCTTGGGTATTAAGACGTCAGGCGGAGCTTTTGGCAAATATAGGCGTAGACGTTGTCTTCAACGATCACACCAACGGCACAGCAACCTTTGAGGAGGGCTATACCGCGCAGTTTGAGGCTTGGTATCAGGCGCGTCAGGACGGCGTTGCAGCTCCCGATATTTCCTTCCTTTTCCCGTTTACCTCGTTTACTGTTGACGGAGTGGCTGTGAACTATGGCGAAAGACAGCTTAATATGGACATTTTTAAGAACGTTTTCGCCAATGAAAAATATTCGGATCTTTGGTTTATGTATGAAGGTAAGCCGCTTGTTCTCGGATCGAGCAGCGCCTTTGAAAATTCCGATACCAAGAATTTCTTTACTTGGCGCCGCGCGCAGTCTAAGTACGTGGCAAGCGATGATACCAATCGCTGGGGCTGGCTCTCCATCTATCCCCAGACTCTTCACTATAAGAACTCCACGGAGCGCGACGAGGGTATCGTCGAGCAAATAACGGTCGGCGTTGCCTGCAATCACGACTACGTAAATAACGTGATTACCGCTATGAACGGTAATAATCCTATGGGACGCTCCTATACCTCCGATTATCCTAACAGATATCTCGTGGAGGGTGAGAGCGCATCGCTTTACGGCTATTTCTTCCAAGAGCAATTTGATTATGCGCTTGAGGTGGATCCTAAGGTGGTTTACATTACAGGATGGAACGAGTGGCATGCGTGGAGACAGGCGGATACGTCCGTATGGGCTACTCAAAGAAACGTAAAGAACGCGCTTGTTGACCAGTTTGACAATGAGTACAGCCGTGATATTGAGCCTACTAAGGGCGCGCTAAAGGATCACTATTACTATCTTACGGCAAACTATATTCGTCAGTACAAGGGCGTAAATCCCATTCCCACACCCAGTGAGAACAAGACTATTGATATAAACGGCAGTATTTCACAGTGGAATAACGTAGCTCCTTATTACGCTTCGTATATAGGTAACACGGATGATAGAAACGCTGTCGGATATAGATATAACAAGAAATGGATGCAGTACACCGAGACCTCGGGAAGAAACGATATTATCGGCTCGCAGGTTGCAAGAGATGACGATTACATTTATTTCAACGTAGAGTGCGCGGAGAATATCACACCTTATACGGATAATCTCTGGATGACGCTTTATATCGATATCGACCAGACAAATCAGGGCTGGGAGACATTTGATTACGTTATCAATAAGTCCGCCGCAAGCGAGGATACGCTCGTGCTTGAAAGATTTACGGGTAACGGCTACGATTCAAAGAAGGTTTGTGACGTTGAATACAACGTTGACGGCAGATATATGATGGTAAAGATACCCAAGAGCGCATTCGGTCTTGAGGGTGACGATTTTACTGTTAACTTCACGTGGACGGATAACGTTCATAACGAGGGCAATTACAATGCCTTCTCGGGCGATATTATGGACTTCTATATTTCGGGCGACGTTGCACCCGGCGGCAGATTCAAGTATAGCTACGTCTCGGGCTCAGGTGATTACGATTATCCCGAATTCAAGGAAGAGGACAGTGAATCCGATAGCTCGTCCGACAGCTCGTCCGACAGCTCGTCCGATAACGGCGGCGAGGAAAACTCCTCCACTAAGGATCCTGTAAATAACGAGCCCGGTGAGGACGATACTACTTCAAGCAAGGATACCACAGAGCAGGTAACAGAGCCTGTGGATAACACAACGGATCCCGCGCCCGCAGGTAGCGGATGCTCGGGAAGCTTAGGCGCGGTTGCAATTATTCCTACCGTAGGAATAGGCGCGTATTTCATCCTTAAACGAAAACGCAAAAGGGAATAAATAAACGAATTATCGGGAGAGCTTAGCTTTCCCGATTTTTTAATAAACGGACAAAAATTTGCATATATATTACGTGTGAAATTCGAGTTTGTATTTGTGTATTCACACGGAGTTAATATATATATGTTAAAATATTATGATTAAAGTTAAAAGTGTTTGTAAAAGTGGCTTTTGACGTTTGAAAGGACAAAAATCGAATGAAAAATAAAGATACACAATGCAGAAAAAAGACCTCGATCGGCGGTCAGGCGCTCCTTGAAGGAATAATGATGCGCGGACCTAAGATGACGGCTATGGCGGTTAGAAACACCGACGGAGAGATCGTAATCGAAAAGTTCCCGACTGAGAGCGTCGCAAGAGGTAAATTCTTCAAGCTTCCTATAATCCGCGGACTTTTCGGATACGTTGACTCTATGAAGTTCGGCTCAAAGTGTCTTATGCGCTCGGCGGAGATTGCGGGACTTGACGAAGCGGAGGCAGAGCTTGAGCGCGAGAAGCGTGAGAAGAGACTCGAGCAGGCAAAAAAGAATCCCAAGAAGGCGGAAAGACTTGCAAAGAAGCAGGCAAAGGAAGACAAGAAAAAGGAAGAGCTTATAGCGAAGGCGACCGCTAAGTATAACGAGGCGGATGCATCCCGTGTGGCTCTTACGGAAAAGCTTGAGGAAAAGAAGGCAAAGCTTGAGAATGCGGTAGAGAACAGAGCGGACGCTACCGAGATCAAGAAGATAAAGGCGGAAATCGAAGTATTTGAAAAAGAGGTCGCAAGAGCCGAGGCAAAGGCTAATGAGGCGAAGAAGAATATGAAAAATCCTTCATCGTCGGCACTTACCGCAGGTGTTACCGCAATTGGTATGGTGCTCGGTGTGATCCTGGCGGTTGCGCTTTTCGTTTTGCTTCCTACCTACCTTTATCAGCTCGCATCTGCTCATATCGGATTTTTGAATTCAAATGATCCGACGGTCAATTCACTTATCAAGTCGGTATTTGAAGGCGTTCTTAAGATACTCATTCTCGTTGGATATATGGGCGCGGTTTCTCTTATGAAGGATATAAGAAGAACGTTTATGTTCCACGGAGCAGAGCATATGACTATCTTCTGCTATGAGGCAGGACTTGAGCTTACGGTTGAAAACGTAAGAAAGCAGAAGAGATTCCACCCCAGATGCGGAACGAGCTTCCTCATTCTTATGGTGCTTGTGAGCATTTTCGTTTCGTTCTTTATTGACCCGTTACTTTCCCTTGTGGGAATTACGGAGGCGTTTAAATTCTATATGCTTGTAAGAGCGGGACTTAAGATTTTGACGCTTCCCTTGATCGTTGGCCTTGGCTACGAGCTTATTAAGATCGCGGGCAGATACGATAACATTATTACAAAAATTATCTCCTTGCCCGGTGTATGGCTTCAGCATATTACGGTATTCAAGCCTACTGATGATATGATCGAGTGTGCAATCGCGGCAGTTAAGGAAGTAATACCTGACGACGATAGCGATAAATGGTAATTTAATTTTTGATAGATGGGAGAATTCTATGAAGGTTTTGATTTTTGATACTTATGAGGAAATGTCTTCCGCGGCGGCTGAAATTATGGCTGACGTGATAAAGGGAAATCCCGAGTGCGTTTTAGGACTTGCGACGGGCTCGACTCCCGTTGGAATGTATGATTGCTTAGCCGAGAAGTGTTCTTCGGGCGAGCTTGATTTTTCCTGTGTTAAGACAGTAAACCTCGACGAGTATTATTCTATTTCCCCCGAAAATCGACAGAGCTACCGCTACTTTATGAATGAAAACCTTTTCTCAAAGGTTAATGTTAAGCTTGAAAACACAAAGGTTCCCGCGGGAGATGCGGCAGACCCCGATATTGAATGCGCTGAGTATGAGAAGTACATTGATTCTCTCGGCGGCATTGATATTCAGGTGCTCGGCATCGGTCAGAACGGACATATCGGCTTTAACGAGCCCGATAGCTTCCTCTATACCGATACTCACGTAACGGGACTTACCGAAAGCACGATGCAGGCAAACGCAAGATTTTTCTCCGAGGACGAGGTTATGCCCACAAAGGCGCTTACTATGGGTATGGGCTCGATCTTCAAGGCGAGAAAGATTATCGTTATGGCAAACGGCGAGAAGAAGAGAGATGCGGTAACGAAGCTTCTCTCGGGCAAGATCACGACCGACTGTCCTGTAACCTTCCTCAATTTGCATAGAGACGTAACGGTAATTTGCGATAAGAGTGCAATCGGTGAATAATTATAAGGGTATTTTAAAATGACGGATTTATACAGAGGCGCAGATGCGCAGATTGATAAAGAAAAATATGAGGATATCTCACGACAGACCGAGGTTGTGATCGACGAGCTTATCGAGGTGTCGGGCATACGCGCAGGACAGATACTCGTTGTCGGCTGCTCTTCGAGCGAGATCGTAGGATCGAACATTGGACGCGGCTCGAGCTTTGAGGCGGCGCGTGCGGTTTTTGAGGTGATAAGCAAAAAGCTTGACGAGCGTGGGATCTATCTTGCGGCTCAGTGCTGCGAGCACTTGAATCGCGCAATAGTCATTTCCGAGGAGGCGGCAGAGAAGTACGGTCTTGAGACCGTCTCGGCTATACCTCAGCCTAAGGCGGGCGGCTCGTTTGCAACGCTTACTTATGAAAATATAAAATCCCCCGTGCTTGTTGAGTCCGTTCGCGCTCATGCGGGAATTGATATCGGTGGCACACTTATCGGAATGCACCTTCGCGCGGTGGCCGTTCCCGTTCGTCTTTCACTTGCTAAAATAGGCGAGGCGAATATTCTTTGCGCGAGAACACGCCCCAAGCTTATCGGCGGCGAGAGAGCAAAATATAATTGAAATAATATAAAGGAGAATAGATATGTTCAAAAAGTACTATGAAGAAAAAGAAAAGAAGTCCAAGCTCGTTGCGTTCTTGGCAGTGATCGGCGCTATCGCGGCAATCGCAGGCGCGGCATTCGTTGTTTACAAGGTTATCAAGAAGAAGACACAGGTAAGCCCTACAAATCCTAAGATGCTCGGTAGAATCGATATGGACGGCGACGGCGTTCTTGATGCTATCATGCTTGATACAACAGGCGACGGAGAGGTTGATACTATCATTATCGATAAGGAATAATCCCCGCGTGTTTTAAGGTAGGTTTTTAAATGGATAAGTTCAAGCAAAAACTATATAGATTTATGTACGGACGCTACGGAATAGATAAGCTTTACAGCTTTTGTATGATCCTTATCGTGATCCTGCTTGCCGTAAGCGTTATTACGTCCGTATGTATTCCGAACGATATTGCGAGATTTTGGGTTCAGATGGGTATTATGGCAATCGACGTTATTGTAATGTCCTGGTCAACCTTTAGATTTCTTTCCAAGAACGTAGCTAAAAGACGCCGTGAAAACGAGATTTATTTGAAGACTGTTAGAGCGCTTGCTCGCTTCTTCACCTTCAATACCTCAAGAAAAACAAAGTCGGGAAATCTTGACTCGGCTCAGTTTGTTTTCAGGGATTGTACAAAGTGCGGCGCTACGCTCCGTCTTCCCAGAAAGACGGGAAGAAACTCGGTTAAATGTCCGAGATGCTCACATAGATTTAACGTAGTAGTCAAGAAAATGAAATAAGGTGCTTTATGGCAAGAAGACGTAGAAATAAACGAAGCTTTTCGGGAGTTGTCGCCACGGTTATCGTCGTTGCGGTTATATTGCTCGGAATTGTCGGTTGCCTTTATAATCCCATTCAAAATTATATCAACGGCGTTGATATAAATATAACCTTTGAGCCGGACGGAACGGTCGGCGGCTTCATTGACGAGGTCAAGGGAGTTTTTACCGAGCTGTCTAAGCTCTTTACGAAAAAGGATAGCGTTCCCGTTGCCGACGGTGAGATAGAGGTACATTTTGTGGATGTAGGGCAGGGCGACTGCGCGATCATTCGCACTCCCGACGGTAATATAATTATTGACGCGGGTACGAACAGCTCCGAGGACGAGATGAGGGCTTATATTGACAAGCTTGGCATCGATTCCTTTAAATATGCGATATTTACCCATCCGCATGAGGACCATATAGGCGGAGCAGAGGTCATTATGCGAAATTATAAGGTTGAGAACGTGCTTATTCCCGATCTTGCGGCAACGACTAAGGTGTATGAAGTAATGCTTGACTCAATAGAGGAGAGCGGCGCTAACGTCAAGGTCATTGAGGCAGGCGAGGAATTTGAGTTCACGGTAGGCTCTCTTGTAGCAAGGATTTTGGGCCCTGTTGAGATCGACGACGATAAGAACAACGCGAGCATCGTAATGAACGTAAAATACGGAAAAACGGGCATTCTCTTTACGGGAGACGCGGAGGTAAAATCCGAGGATCTCCTTCTTGAAAAGTATAGGCTCGGTCAGCTTCGCGCCGATATTTTGAAGCTCGGACATCACGGCTCCGACACCTCGTCAAGCCTTGACTTTTTGCGAGCGGTATCTCCCGCGGTCGGAATCATATCCTGCGGAGTTGATAATACATACGGGCATCCCAATGCGGAAATACTCGCGCGCCTTGACAGTGAGGGCATAGAATATCATAGAACGGATAGAGAGGGAAGTATAG
>JAZRDO010000016.1:0-35561 GCA_045660325.1 Eubacteriales bacterium | reverse complement strand
CTTGGCCTCCGACTTCAGGAATGACCTGAAGTTTCCTTTACCAATTTCGTTATTGCTTATTTTGAAGCTTCCTCAATCGCTACGGCTACTGCCACGGTCATTCCTACCATGGGGTTGTTACCAGCGCCGATGAGACCCATCATTTCTACGTGAGCGGGAACGGAAGAAGAGCCTGCGAACTGAGCGTCGCCGTGCATTCTACCCATTGTATCTGTCATACCGTAGGAAGCGGGGCCTGCTGCCATGTTATCGGGATGGAGGGTTCTACCTGTACCACCACCGGAAGCAACGGAGAAGTACTTCTTGCCGTTTTCGTTACACCACTTCTTGTATGTACCTGCAACGGGGTGCTGGAAGCGAGTGGGGTTAGTGGAGTTACCTGTAATAGAAACGCCAACGTTCTCAAGACGCATGATAGCAACGCCTTCGGGAACGGAGTCGGAGCCGTAGCACTTAACTGCAGCTCTGGGGCCGTCGGAGTAAGCTGTTTCCTTTACAACCTTAACCTCTTCTGTGTAGGGGTCAAATTCTGTCTGAACGTATGTAAAGCCGTTGATTCTGGAAATGATGAATGCAGCGTCCTTGCCGAGACCGTTGAGGATAACGCGGAGGGGCTTTACTCTTACCTTGTTAGCGTTGAGGGCGATCTTGATAGCGCCTTCAGCAGCTGCGAAGGATTCGTGACCGGCGAGGAAGCAGAAGCAATCTGTTTCTTCGGAGAGAAGCATTGCGCCGAGGTTACCGTGGCCAAGACCAACCTTACGGTTTTCAGCAACGGAGCCGGGGATACAGAAGGACTGAAGACCGATACCGATAGCGGCAGCGGCGTCAGAAGCCTTTGTGCAGCCCTTCTTGATTGCGATAGCTGCGCCAACTGTGTAAGCCCACTTAGCATTCTCGAATGCGATAGGCTGTGTTTCTTCTACGATCTTATAGGGGTTGATGCCCTTAGCGTCACAAATTTCCTTACATTCGTCGATGGAGGAAATTCCGTATTCCTTAAGACAAGCGAGAATTTTCGCTTCGCGTCTTTCATAACCTTCAAAATGTGCCATTATATTTTCCTCCTGCTAAATTATTCCTTACGGGGGTCGATGTACTTAACGGCGTCAGCGAATCTGCCGTATGTACCCTTGGACTTTTCGTATGCTTCGTTGGGCTCCATACCCTTCTTGATGAAGTCTGTCATCTTGCCGAGGGATACGAATTCGTAGCCGATAACCTGGTTGTCAGCATCGAGAGCCATTCTTGTGCAGTAACCTTCTGTCATTTCGAGGTATCTAACACCCTTAGCCTTTGTACCGTACATTGTACCAACCATGGATCTTTCGCCCTTACCGAGGTCTTCCATACCTGCGCCGATTACGAGGCCGCCCTCAGAGAAAGCGGACTGGGATCTACCGTAAACGATCTGGAGGAAGAGCTCTCTCATAGCTGTGTTGATAGCATCACAAACAAGGTCTGTGTTGAGAGCTTCAAGGATTGTCTTGCCGGGGAGGATCTCAGCAGCCATAGCAGCGGAGTGAGTCATACCGGAGCAACCGATTGTTTCAACGAGTGCTTCTTCGATAACACCGTTCTTTACGTTAAGGGAGAGCTTGCAAGCGCCCTGCTGGGGTGCGCACCAGCCCACACCGTGTGTGTATGCGGAAATATCCGAGATCTGTTTTGCCTGTACCCACTTACCTTCTTCGGGAATGGGAGCGGGACCGTGATCAGGACCCTTAGCAACCTTGCACATATGCTGTACTTCAAGGCTTGTAGCATATTCGCAGTTAAATTCTGTGCTCATTTTTTTGTTCTCCTTGTGTATAATTTTTAAAATAAAACATCTTTATAAAATCATTTTGCAATGATTTCGTCAATTAATGGCGAAACAGCGTCCGCATAGAGCGATGCTATAAACATAGCTCCGTTGGAATTTGGGTGAACGCCGTCGCGTGTGAAATAATGCTCCTCGCCGTATTTTTCGTGCGAGTGAATTATTTCATCAAGCTTAATGTAAGAATCGGCATACTTTTCGGCAAGAGTATCAACAATTATTTGAACCTTCTCAAGATCGGCTCGCATATGTGCCTGATCATCTCCCTCAGTGAAGGGCTGCATCATAAGAAGCTTAGCCTCGGGGCATTTGAGCTTAATTTGCTCTAAGATAGAGCGGTAATTTACCTCAACCTGCTCGTCGGTGGTGTGTACCTGCTCGAGTGAGTAGCGGTGCCATACGTCATTTACACCGATAAGAATTGAAATAATATCGGGGGAGTGAACTATACAGTCCTGATGCAGACGGTCAAAAAGCTGACCTGTGCGGTTACCGCTTATTCCGAGATCAATAAATTCGAATTCAACATTCGGGTATTTTTCGCGGATAAGGTGAGCGGCAATGCCCACATAGCCTGTACCGAGATTGTGGATGTTGTCTCGGTCTCGTCCCGCATCCGTGATACTGTCGCCTTGAAAAAGAAGCTTAATCTTTTTCATAATATATTAGCAAATAACCTCGCCGTAAACCTCGCCGAATGCGGAGCAAGCGTTGCATTCATCAGTGTCGATGTGCATAGCAAGCGCGTAAGCGGGGGAAACGCGGCAAACAACGTCATCAAAAATAGTTGTTCTGTCGCTGTCGATCTTAACCTTAACGATCTGCTTGTCGGAAACGCCGAATGCAGCAGCGCTTTCGGGGTCGAAGTGAATGTGTCTCTTTGCGATAATAACGCCCTCGTTGATCTCAATCTCGCCTGCGGGGCCTACCATCTTAACGCCGGGTGTACCTGCAACGTCACCGGACTCGCGAACGGGAACGGACTTAAGACCGATAGCTCTTGCATCAGAGAAGGAAAGCTCGATCTGGTTGCTCTTTCTTGTGGGGCCGAGAACGGAGAGCATAAGCTCGCCCTTAGGACCTACAACCTTGATCTTTTCGTTTGCAGCAGCGAACTGATCGGGCTGGGAGAGCATCTTCTTGGGTGTAAGAGTAGCACCTTCACCGTAGAGAACAGCAACTGCTTCGTCTGTTAAGTGGATGTGTCTTGCGGATGTTTCAACAAGTACCTTGTTTGCCATACTAATATCCTCTCTTTATATTGAAATTTAAATTTTTTGTCGTATTCACATACATAATAATTATAACACAAAAAAATCTAAAAGTAAATATATTTTTTGAAAAACCTTGAATATATTATAAAACTTTCTTGTTAATAATAATGAAGAAACAAAATTCAAGGAGAATTTTATGGCAGAGAAAAAACACGACGAGAAAAACGACGAAAAGGACGAACGCGAGGTCTACGACGGAGACGTCAAAAAGGATGGCGCGAATATTCATTATCTTACGATAATAGGGCAGATAGAAGGGCATTATTATCTCCCCGAGGGACAGAAGGCAACAAAGTACGAGCAAATAATCCCGACGCTTGTTTCCTGCGAGGAGGACGACGACGTGGATGGAGTTTTGGTGCTTCTCAATACAATGGGAGGCGACGTTGAGGCGGGACTTGCAATTGCCGAGGTTATCGCGTCAATGAGAAAGCCAACGGTATCCCTCGTGCTTGGTGGCGGTCATTCCATTGGCGTGCCGCTTGCCGTTTCGGCGAAGAAATCATTTATCGTGCCGAGTGCTACTATGACGATACACCCTGTAAGAATTAACGGTCTTGTGATCGGAGTTGAACAGAGCTTCACTTATCTTACAGAAATGCAGAAGCGAATCGTCAATTTTATATGCGCGCACTCGAATGCTACGAAGGATAAGGTGTACGAGCTTATGATGCGCCCCGATATGATGGCGTCGGACGTTGGCTCGATAATAGAAGGGAACGAGGCGGTTGAGTACGGAATAATCGACGCAGTTGGCGGACTTGACACTGCACTTTGTGAGCTTCGCGAAATGATCAAGGAATATAAGAGCAAATAAAAACGGACGTCTCGAATGAGACGTCCAAAATTTATTTTTTAATAAGCCTTATAAGCCTTGCTATTGTCATTATAGCCCCCATCACGCCTGCGACGAGAATGACGTCAAAGAGCCGTATCTTGATATTGCCGTTTTTGTACATGCTTATTTCGGGATCGTCCGCATCATCCGTGTGTAATCTCTCACCGATATCGAAATCGCATTCGAAATAAGTTTCCTTCGTTTTATTTATTGCCTCACAGATACAGTCTTTTATGCAATAGCCGTTTTTTGCTTTAGCGGGCAAATTTTCGCACGTCATAATATCCTCCGCCGTATAAAGATGACCGACTTGTCGGTCATTTTTATTTTGCCCGAAATTTTATTTAAAATACGTAAAAAACGGCGGATTTTATATCCGCCGTTTGAATTTTTACTTAAGCTTGACAGTTACGATAACGCCGCCCTTGTTAGTGCCGGAAACGGTAAAGCTGTTTGTCTTACCGCCGTCCTCGGAGGGAGTCGTTGTGGGAACTAAAATATCTCCGTTAGCATCGCAGAAATAAACCGCGTAGTAGCCCTTCTGCGTTCCGTTCTTTACCTCGATTCTGAGGGGAGAGTCAACGGTGGGCTTTTCCGTATGAAGGAAATCAACGTATTCCTCAAGGCAGAGGTCGTTGTTTTTCATATATGTAGCGTGAGCCACACCTACGTATCTGAAGCAGCTGAGATAATCCGTAACACCGGTGATATCCGACTTGTCTGCGGGATATCTCTGTACGAAGCCGTATTTGTGAGCGTTTGCGAGGAGCCATTCATACATAGAAGCGTTTTCCTCAGCTGTAAGATCGAGCGCTGTCGTTCCAACGTAGCCCTTGAGGGAAACAAGCATACCCGTATGGAAATCACTGTATCCTGAGGGAGCGGGCTTTGAATATTCCTGCTGCTCCTTAAGTGTTCTGAATGCAGTGGAAATATAGGAAACACCGCCTGTGCTGTCGCGGAGCGCCGTAAGCATATTGTGAAGATTTTCAACCGTTGCGGGTGTGAGCATACTGCCAACGCTGGTTGTGATCTTGTAAGCGGGATTGCTTGCATCCGCCTGGTGAGCAACTCTGTATTCGTAAGGATCGGCAAGCTGCACCTTGCTGTCCGCGAGGTTGAATTTGTTATCCTTGTTTACGATGACGAGAGAGCCGCCGTAAAGCTCGTTTTCGGAAATAGTATACTTTTCCGTAGCGCCAATGCTGTACGCGTTTATATCGTCGGGAGTAACGTCGTCGCTACCGCCTTTACCGGGAAGATTGCCGATATTCTGGATAATACCCGTAAGGGTAAGGGTAATAAGGCAGAGCACAAGCAAAACGGCAAGAACTGCGATCACGAGGAGCGCGTACCGTTGATTCGTCTTAAGACTTGAAAAAAGATTATTGGAGTTCATTCATTGTCTCCTTTCATTTATTGCAATATTGCAAATTGGGGCGAGACTGCGATTTAACATCCGCCTCACCCCAGTTTAATTTAATTAGTTTTCCTTTGCGTCTCTGATAGAGAAGTCCATACGGCCCTTCTTATCAAGACCCATATACTTGATTCTGACAGCGGAGCCAACGTCGATGCCGGCGTCAGTTACCTTGTTGATTCTCTTTTCGCAGATCTTGGAGATGTGAACCATTCCTTCCTTGCCGGGAGCGTATTCAACGAAGCAGCCGATATCCTCATTGGGCTTATCCTTGCTTGCAAGAATCTTTACAACTGTTGCATTGTAGATGCAGCCAACCTCGGGCACAAATACGATAGCGACGATCATGGACTTAGCGATCGCTGCGGACTCACCGTTGATAGCGGCGATGCAAATTACGCCCTCGTCGTTGATGTCAACCTTAGCGCCGGATTCTGCGCAGATCTTCTGGATTGTGGAGCCACCCTTACCGATAACCTCACGGATCTTTTCGGGGTCGATCTTGAAGGATGTCATCTTGGGAGCATACTTGGAAACCTCAGCTCTGGGAGCGTCGATAGCCTTGAGGATTACTTCATCAATGATGTAATCACGGCCAGCCTTTGTCTGCTCGAATGCCTGCTTGATGATCTCGGGTGTAAGACCGTCGATCTTAAGGTCCATCTGAATGGATGTGATACCCTTGTGTGTACCTGCTACCTTGAAGTCCATGTCGCCATAGAAGTCCTCAAGACCCTGAATGTCGATCATTGTATCCCAAGAGCCGTCCTCTGCAGTGATAAGACCGCAGGAGATACCTGCAACGGGAGCCTTGATCGGAACGCCTGCGTCCATAAGCGCGAGAGTAGAACCGCAAACGGAGCCCTGGGATGTGGAGCCGTTAGAGGAAACTACATCGGAAACAAGACGGATAGCGTAGGGGAATTCCTCCTCGGAGGGAAGAACGGGAACGAGAGGTCTTTCAGCGAGAGCGCCGTGACCGATCTCACGACGACCGGGAGATCTTACTGCCTTAGCCTCACCTGTGGAGAAGCCGGGCATATTGTAGTGGTGCATATATCTCTTGGATGTTTCGGAATCAATACCGTCGAGCATCTGGGACTCGGAGAGAGTACCGAGAGTTGCAACTGTAAGAACCTGTGTCTGACCTCTTGTGAAGAGACCTGAGCCGTGAGCTCTGGGAAGAATACCAACTTCGCTTCCGAGAGGACGGATCTGGTTCATTGCACGGCCGTCAACACGCTTCTTGTCAACGAGCAACCAACGGCGAACGATCTTCTTCTGGATCTTGTAAACAAGCTCGTCCATCATACCCTCGATCTCGGGATACTCCTCTGTGAAGTTGGCGAGGATCGCTTCCTTGATGGGGAACATTCTTGCGTCGCGAACTGTCTTATCGTCTGTGTCGAGAGCGAACATAACGTCCTTTTCGCAGAATGCGAAGATCTTGTCGAACATATCGTGGTCAAGCTCGCAGGAGGGATATTCGAACTTGGGCTTGCCGATCTCGTCAACGATAGCGTTGATGAAGCAAAGAAGCTCCTTGATCTCCTTGTGAGCGAGCATAATAGCGTCGTACATAACGTCGTCAGCAACCTCGTTTGCGCCTGCCTCGATCATAACTACCTTCTTTTCGGAAGCGGCAACTGTGAGCTGAAGGTCGCTTACCTTCTGCTGCTCGGTTGTGGGGTTGATGATGAACTTGCCGTCGATAAGACCTACGTGAACGCCACCGATAGGACCGTTCCACGGAATATCGGAAATAGCGAGAGCTGTGGATGCGCCGATCATAGCGGCAACCTCAGGTGCGCAGTCGGGGTCAACGGACATAACTGTAAGTGTAAGAGCAACGTCGTTACGAAGATCCTTGGGGAACAAGGGACGGATGGGACGGTCAATTACACGGCTTGTGAGAACTGCCTTCTCAGAGGGCTTACCTTCTCTCTTGAGGTAACCGCCGGGAATCTTACCTGCGGCATACATTCTCTCGTCGAAGTCAACGGAGAGTGGAAGGAAGTCGATACCGTCACGGGGCTTCTCGGAAGCTGTAGCGCAGCAAAGAACTGCTGTCTCACCGTAGCGGATAAGAACAGAACCGTTTGCAAGTCCTGCCATTTTGCCTGTCTCGATTACGAGAGGGCGGCCTGCCAAGGTGTATCTGAATACCTTGTAGTTCTTGAACTCCATAGCGGAGCTAACAATAGATGTGGACATTTTTTCCTCCATGTTAATAGAAATATATTTTTTCTCACACAGAGCTTTAGTACTTAAATACATATCCGAAGCGCCCCCTCGGACGCATATTTAAGTTCTAAAAACTTCCGTGTGAGGAATAAACGAAGAGAAGGGAGCGGAGTGTTTGTAACTACTCCACTCCCTTTAGCAATCTTACTTTCTAAGACCGAGCTTTTCTACGATAGCTCTGTATCTTTCGATGTCAACCTTCATGAGGTAGTTGAGAAGGTTTCTTCTGTGACCTACCATCTTGAAGAGGCCGCGACGGCTGTGGTTGTCCTTGTGATTGCCCTTGAGGTGTTCTGTGAGATTGTTGATTCTGTGTGTAAGAATTGCAATCTGAACCTCGGGTGAACCTGTGTCACCCTCGTGAATGGCATACTTTTCAATAATTGCCTGCTTTTCTGCTGCTGTCATTTTCGTTTCACCTTTCGAAAATAAAAATTTTTTTTGCAAATACGACGCACACAGCAAGCGGAGGGTGAATCCGAATTTACTGCCCACGTAAAAATGGGCATACTTCGGCTATTTAACCCGAAAGCCGTGAGCTCGTTATGCTTTGGCCATTATAACATAATAATACACTCTTGTAAATAGCTTTTCAAAAAATTAATACTTTTGTCATAAAAGTTTACAATTTAAATTTGATATTTTTCCGTGCCACCGACAAAAATCTCACGGCTTTGCGGATTTTTTTGCCGAAGATCGTCATAAATCCCGATATGAGAAGCAGGATGCCAAACAAAAATTTAAGCAGTGTGTCGCCTATAAGCTGACCCGCCGCGCTTCCTATCACCGTACCTATGCATCCCAAGAGGGAAACGAATATGACCAGCTTGTATTTTATCCTGCGCCTGTACGAGTGGATGAGAAACGCGCCCGTTGCCGAGATGACGAAAAACAAAAGATTAGTCACTCTCGCGTCAGTTGCCGGAAGAGAAAGAAAGGAGGTGAGAAATATGACGAGAAGCCCGCCGCTTCCAACGCCGAGCCCCGACATAGCGGCAATAAAAAGCATTACCGCGAAGACTATCGATTTTTGCATAAGACCGTCCATATCCTACCTCCTTTCAGCCTTACCCGAGGGATGAGACGACCATTCGCGCGCCTGAAAATATAACTATAAGCGCAAAAATTATACGGATATATTTCGAGCTTATCCGCGAGCTTAAAAGCCCTCCCGCGATGCCACCGATAAGCGCGGGAAACAGTATATAAATAAAGGGAATTGACGGCACGTCTCCGTTTCTTGCATAAATAAAATACGACACTACGCTGACAAGCACCATCGCCGCCTGCGAGTTGAAATATACATCCTTTTTCTCCCCCATAAATTCGCTTGCGACTGCCATAAGACCGAGGGAGAGAATGATACCGCCGCCCGCGCCGATAAGACCGTTGAAGATACCCGAAATCAAGGCAATTATCCCTATGGTTATCGCGATCGGAGGGATTTTTATTCTGCTTTTACGTATATGGCGGGGATCGGAGTGAGCTTTTTCCATAAAATGACGCCTCTGTAAGAATGTATTTTTAAATTTTAGTAAAAGAGCACTTGCAAAACTATTGTTAATATGTTATAATAATATAGTTATAAATAATCGGTAACTGTGCTTTTTGCACTTCAGTATTATTTTGTAACCTTTCGCTGTGCGAATTCAAGGCAAAAAATGTATTTTGATAAACGTAATTTTTAGGTAAAAGGAAACGAGTAAAATGGCAGCAACAAAAAAACCGTTAAAGAAAAAATCCGCGAGGGTATCGGCAAATGATGATAACGAGAAGATCGTTATGAAAAAACGCAGTATAGCTCTTGGGATAGTACCTTATATTCTTATTGCTACGGCGGTGCTTCTGCTTATTTGCAGTATCGCGAATATATTCAATCTCGTTAACGGAGGAGGACCTCGCGATCACGCGTTCGGCTTTGTGGGATATTATCTCTGCTTTGCGTTTTTTGGGGTTTTTGGACCTGCGGCGTATCTTGTTCCGTTCGTTCTTTTGAATCTTGCGATATTCTGGAAAAAATACGTTGAGCAAAAAAGACTCGCGACAAAGATAATACTCACATTCGTGGCACTTGTGGTTTTAGCGGCATTCTTGCACGTCGTTATCGGCGGAGGAGCTGACGAGGTCAATTTCGGCGTTCTTTTTGACATGGGCATGGAGCATCTCGGAGGCGGTATCCTCGGCGGATATCTCGCATTCCTGCTCGTTTGGGCGATGAAGCCCGTAGGCGCGGCAATTGTTTTGATATTGGCGCTCATTCCCGTTGTGCTTTTCTTGGTAGGTACAACGCCTCAGGTATGGATAGACAAGCTTGCAAGCTTTATTTCAAAGAAAATGGAGCAGGCAAAGGTGAATGCCGCAAAGAGAGCCGAGGACAGAGCTTTTGAACGCGCCGAGGCTAAGAAAAAGGCAAAGGAAGAGGCGCGTATAGCGAAGGAAGAGGAAAAGAAGGCTAAGGCTGCAGCGGCAACGAAAAACGAAAAGCCCGAGGCGGATGAAGCAAAGGCTTCCGAAAAGGTAAAAACTGATAATACAAAGATTAAGGATACAAAGCCCGCTGTAGCGGTAGCGGACGAAGAGGAGGAGCTTACGCTCGTAGGCGCGAACTTCGACGAAGAGGATGACCAAAAGGCGGATGCTTATTCCTCAACGGGAGAAATCCCCGTGGCGACAGCCCCCGAAATGAATGATACCTTCCGCGTGGATTATGCGGCGGAAAGCGAGGACGACGAGCTTCCTCTTGATTTTGAGGCTCTTGAAGAGACCTCCGAGCCTGAAATGATCTCCGAGTCCGACGAGGACAGCGTGCATTTCGTTATTAATAATCCCTCCGACGAGCCCGCGATCGAATATGGCGCGGACGAGGATGCCTTTGGCGGCGCGCTTGACGGCGAAGGCAATTATATAGTAGACGAGGTAACTGGTGAGATCATCGGCGCAAATCAGCCCAAGGAGGTTCCTTACGTATTCCCGCCCTTCGATCTTATGAAGCAGGGAAATACAAGCTATGCGGTAAGCGAGGACGAGATCGCGAAGAACACGAGGATCCTTCGCGACACGCTTGAAAGCTTTAGAATCAAGATCAAGGACGTTTCTTGCTCCTGCGGTCCTACGGTTACAAGATATGAGATCAAGCCCGACGTTGGCGTAAGAGTAAGACAGATCGCAAACCTCGGTGATGATATCGCGCTCGGCTTGGCAAAGTCGGGTGTGAGAATTGAAGCGCCTATCCCCGGTAAGGCGGCAGTCGGCGTTGAAGTTCCCAATGACGAGAGAAAGACAGTATTCCTTCGTAATATTATCGAGTCCCCCGAATTCCAGAATCATAAGAGCAAGACCGCGGCGTGTCTCGGCTCGGATATTTCGGGCAGACCTATGGTATTTGACATTGAAAAGATGCCTCATATTCTTATTGCGGGTACAACGGGCTCGGGTAAGTCCATTTGTATCAACTCAATTATTATGAGTATTCTTTACAAGGCGAAGCCCAGCGAGGTGAAGCTTATCCTTATCGACCCCAAGAAGGTTGAATTTAACGTATACAGAGATATTCCTCATCTTTCCTGCAAGATAGTAAGCGATCCCAAGAAGGCGGCGGGCGCTCTCAACTCCGCAGTCAATGAAATGGAAAAGAGATTCAAGCTTATCGAGCAGGTTGGCGTAAGAAATATTACGGGCTATAACGAGCTTACAAAGAATGATCCCGATATGCCCTATATGCCCAGAATGGTAATTATTATCGACGAGCTTGCCGACCTTATGATGACGGCTCGCGAGGACGTTGAAACCGCGATTTGCCGTATTGCTCAGAAGGCGAGAGCGGCGGGTATTCACCTCATTCTTGGTACACAGAGACCGTCAGTTGACGTTATCACAGGTCTTATTAAGGCTAATATTCCTTCGAGAATCGCCTTTACGGTTCGTTCTCAGGTTGACTCCAGAACTGTTATTGATATAAGCGGCGCCGAGAAGCTTCTCGGTATGGGTGATATGCTTTATATGCCCGTTGGCGCGCCCAAGCCCATTCGTGTTCAGGGCTCGTTCGTAAGCGATAGCGAGGTCGAGAGCATCGTTGATTACATAAAGGCTAATAACGAGCCCGTTGTTTACGATGCTGAATTTGAAAGATCCATTGACGAGGAGGCGGCAAAGTGTGGCAAGCAGCCCGCTAAGGCCGACGACGGCTTCGTAGCCGACGGTGCGGGAGACAACGAGGATCCTAAGCTTTGGGAAGCTATCGAGCTTGCGATTGACGCGGGCAAGATCTCTACGTCTCTTCTCCAAAGAAGACTTGAGATCGGTTACGGTAGAGCCGCAAAGATAATCGACAGACTTGAGGAAATGGGATTTGTTAGCGCGGCTAACGGAAATAAGCCACGTGAGATCCTTGTAACTCACTCCGACGTTCAGGAGAGAAGAATGAACGGCTAAACCTAAAAAATGAAAGGGAGCTTATGTATCCTGACAATTTAATTCAAGGTGTAAGATTTAATTTATATGATCTGTTCCTGTGTCTTGGAATAATCCTTTGTCTTTTCGTGTTTGACAGACTCGCGGACAAGTATCCTATCCGCTATAAGCTGCAGATGCTTTGTTACGTGACCGTGATATTTGCGATCGTGCTTGGCTTTGGCTCCGCGACTCTGTTTCAGGCATTCTACAATTATTTGGAGAATGGTGGGGACTTCAAGATAGATTCAAGCACGGGCGCGACCTTCTACGGCGGTCTTATCGGCGGCGCGGGAGTGTTTATCGCAGCATACTTTATCGCAGGAAGATTTATTTTCCCCGATAAATATCATAGAAGAAGCTTCTTCGCTATGGCGAACTGTGCGGTACCGTCCATCCTTATCGCGCATTCCTTTGGCAGAATCGGTTGCCTTATGGCAGGCTGCTGCCACGGCGCACAGACAGACGCGTGGTACGGTCTTTTCATGCACACCGAGGCGTACGGCTACGTAAAGTGTGTTCCTACCCAGCTCTTTGAGGCTATATTCCTTTTTGCTCTCTTTGTGTGGATGGTCATCCGCGTAAAGAAAAAGCAATCTTTAAATCTTCCGATATATATGATGGCGTACGGCGCATGGAGATTCTTTATTGAATTCTTCAGAACCGATAATCGCGGAGAGCTTTTCCTTGAAGCTCTGTCTCCCTCGCAGATAATCGCGTGTGTAATGATACTTGGCGGCGTTGCCCTGCTTCTTTTGGAGAAACGCTACGAGAAGAAGCACAAGGACGAGATATTAGCCGATCAAAATGAAATTTTAACTCGCAGAGCCGAGAAAAAGGGAGAGGCTCATGCAGAAAACTAATAAAAATGTAAAACGAATAGTATGTATATCCGTTTTCGCGGTGCTCGGAATAGCGCTTCTTTTGTACGAGCTACTACTCAAGAAGGTGCTTTTTACAGGGCTTGGCGAATGGGAAAAGGGAATGACGGATATGCTTATAACGAGACTTCTCGGCGGAGGCATTTTCCTTACCTTTACCGTGTATCTCGGATATAGGGTTCTTGATCCCTTCAAGAGACCCGTGGGTAAAAATATTCTCTTTATTTTACCCGCCCTTGTAATTGCTGTAAATAACCTGCCGATAATTCCACTCTGCCGTGGGCTTTCGTCCATTACTGCAGGGTACGACAAAATTCTTTTGTTGCTGTGCGAATGTATGGCAATAGGATTTTTCGAGGAAATGGCATTCCGTTCGGTCGTAATGCTCGGCATTATGGAGAACAGACGACGCGGTAAGAAGGATATAATTTTCGCGATCCTTATCTCTGCTGCGGTGTTCGGCCTTGTGCACATAATAAACATTTTTACAAATCCGTCAATTATGGTGGTTTTGCAGATTCTTTACTCCGCGCTTATCGGTGCGATGTGCTCGGTGGTGTTGCTCTTGACAAGAAATATCTGGGCGTGCGTTATGCTCCACGGATTGTTTAACTTTATGGGTGCGCTTATAGGCGAGTGCGGTGTAGGCCGCGGATTTTTCGAGGATATCCCGACGCAGATATTGACAGCGGTTATAGCCCTTGCGGTTACGGGAATCTACGTTGCGCTCTTTGTTAAATACGATATAAAGAACGCGGACGGATTCTATTTTAATAATGATAAAAACACTAACACATAATACTTAGGAGGACAAAAATGAGAGGAATTGATACAGCGCTCAGAAATTTGAGACGAAATGTTTTTAAGGAAGTCGCAAGGGTTGCTTACGAATCCGATCCTGAGAATATCAATAACGATATTGAAGCGATTCCCTATAAGATAACTCCCGACGAAAAGCCCCGTTACAGAGAGAGCATTTACCGTGAGAGAGCGATCGCGGCTGAAAGAGTAAGACTCGCTATGGGTATGTCGCTTCGTCCCGAGGACAAGCCCGTACATATTACGAGCGGCCTTGACAGAAGTAATATTGCAGATAAATACTACGAGCCCCCGCTGATGCAGGTAATTCCGTCGGCGTGTGATGCTTGTGAGGATAACGTATACGTTGTTACCGACCAGTGTCGCGGTTGTGTGGCACACCCCTGCGAGAGCGTTTGCCCTAAGGGCGCGATCTCCATTGTAAACGGTAAGAGCGTAATAGATAAGACAAAGTGTATAAAGTGCGGCAAGTGTAAGAACGCGTGTCCTTATGATGCTATCGCGCATAAGAGAAGACCGTGCGCATCTGCTTGCGGTATCAAGGCGATTAAGAGCGATAACTTCGGCCGTGCGAGAATCGACGACGCTATGTGTGTTGGTTGCGGTCAGTGTATGGTTGCTTGTCCCTTTGGCGCAATTGCAGATAAATCCCAGATATTCCAGCTTATCCACGCAATAAGACAGGGCGACTACGTGGTAGCCGAGGTAGCACCCGCTATTGCAGGTCAGTTCGGTGAGAACGTAACACTCGGACAGATCGAGGGCGCACTCCGTCAGCTTGGATTTGCCGAAATGCATGAGGTTGCTATCGGCGCTGACGTAGGTGCGGCAGTTGAGGCTCACCACTATGCGCACGAGGTTGCTACGGGCAAGACACCCTTCCTCCTTACGTCCTGTTGTCCTGCGTGGGCAATGCTTGCAAAGAAACAGTTCCCCGTAATGATAGATCAGGTATCAAACGCGCTCACACCTATGGTTGCGACCGCGAGAAGCATCAAGCAGAAGAATCCCAACGCGAGAGTCGTATTTATCGGTCCTTGCGCGGCAAAGAAGCTTGAGGCGGGAAGAAGAACCGTTCGAAGCGACGTTGATTTCGTAATCACGTTTGAGGAGCTTCGCGCTATGTTTGATGCCAAGGAGATAGATTTCTCGCACTTTGAGGGCGACGAATTCAAGGCAGAGGCAACGGGCGCGGGTCGAGGTTACGCGTGCGCGGGCGGTGTTTCAAGCGCAATTGAAAAATGTATTAATGAATATTATCCCGGAGTTGAGGTTAAGATCGAGCATGCTGACGGACTTGACGAGTGCCGTAAGATGCTTATGCTTGCCAAGGCGGGTAAGAAGAACGGCTGTCTTATTGAGGGTATGGCTTGTCCCGGCGGTTGTGTTGCGGGTGCAGGTACTTGTATCCCCGTAAATAAAGCACAGGAAAGTGTAAAGAAGCTTAGTGCTCAGGCTGACAAGGCTCTTCCCGAAAAGGAGCTTTGCGCAATAGAGCTTCCTTAAATTGATAAAAAAGATCAGCCTTGCGAAACGTAAGGCTGATTTTTGCCTATATTAAAGAAAAAAGGAGAAAGTTATGTACTGTGTAAAATCTATTACGCCCACACTTACTTGGGTTGGAGGAAACGACCGCAGACTCGCAATGTTTGAGGGCGTTTACTCCGTTCCTGCGGGCGTATCATATAATTCTTACGTATTGATGGACGAAAAGATCGCTGTCTTTGATACGGTTGACAAGGCGGTTTCGGGTGTTTTCTTTGAAAATCTCGAACACGTGCTTGCAGGCAAGAAGCCCGATTACCTTGTAGTTCATCACATGGAGCCCGACCATTCCGCGACTATGGATCAGTTTGTGCTTCGTTATCCCGACGTCAAGATAGTTTGCAATTCCAAGATCCATACCATGATCAAGCAGTTCTTCAATTTTGATATTGATTCCCGTGTTGTGATTGTAAACGAGGGAGACACGCTTTCTCTCGGTCAGCATACGCTTCACTTTATCAATGCCCCTATGGTGCATTGGCCCGAGGTTATGATGACGTACGAGGAGAGTGAGGGAATACTCTTTTCCGCTGACGCGTTCGGTCATTTCGGCGCGATCAATGGCGCGATCTTTGCCGACGAGGTTGACTTCGAGCGCGACTATATGGATGAAGCAAGAAGATACTACACCAATATCGTTGGTAAGTACGGCGCGCAGGTTATGAATGTCTTAAAGGCGGCGTCAGCTCTTGATATAAAGATGATCTGTCCTCTCCACGGCTTCGTGTGGAGAAAGAATATCGCCACCTTCGTTGATAAGTATAAGAAGTGGGCAACGTACACCCCCGAGGTTCAGGGAGTTCTTATTGCATACGCTTCAATTTACGGCAATACCGAGAACGCTGCTGAAATTCTCTCGTCAATGTTAAGAGAGAAGGGAATTGAAACTAAAATGTACGACGTGTCTGTAACTCCCGCGTCGGATATCGTTTCCGATGCGTTCAAGTATAGCCACCTCGTGTTCGCATCCCCCACGTATAATGCAGGTGTTTTCGTAACTATGGAGGCGCTTCTTCACGATATCGCGGCTCACTCCTTGAAGAACAGAACTATCGGCTTTATCCAGAACGGCTCATGGGCGGCATCCAGCGGCAAGCTTATGAGAGAGATCCTCGGGAAGCTTCAGGGCACGACGTTTATCGAGGACATTCCTTACGTTAAATCATCCGTAAAGGCGGATAGCTACGCGTCCGTTTTGGCACTTGCAGACAGAATTGCGGCAGATTTCCCTAAAAAAGAGGAAGTTGCATACGGCGAGATCAACGGTGCGGCTATGCATAAGCTCACATACGGACTCTTTGCTCTCTTTACCAATGACGGCAAGCGTGACAACGCTTGTATTGTGAATACCGTAATGCAGATATCAAGCTCGCCTATGACGATTTCGGTTTGTGTAAACAAGGCGAACTATACCTGCCAGACGATTCAGAAGACAGGTATTTTCAACGCGTCCGTGTTTGATGAAAGCGTTCCGTTTGAAATATTCAAGAGATTCGGCTTTGCAAGTGGCAGAGATACTGACAAGCTTTCTGATTTTGATGACGTTATGAGAAGCGAGAATATGCTCCTTCATCTTGATAGATACACAAACGCGTTTATGAGCGGTAAGGTAATAAAGGAGGTTGACTGCGGAACACATATCCTCTTTATTGCCGAGGTAACCGAAGCGCAGACCTTCAAGAAGGGTGGAAATAGCGTAACCTACGCGTATTATTTTGAAAATATCAAGCCTAAGGCACCCGCTGCGACTGCTCCTGCAAAGGAAACGACCGAGAAGGTTATTGTAGGCTGGGAGTGTAAGATATGCGGTTACGTATATGATGGAGCGGAGCTTCCTGCGGACTTCGTTTGTCCTTTGTGCAAGCACCCTGCGTCGGATTTCACACCAATATATGGAGAGAAAAAAGTCGAGGAAAAGAAGATCGTAGGCTGGGAGTGTAAGATATGTGGCTACGTATACGAGGGAGCGGAGCTCCCCGCGGACTTCGTTTGTCCTCTGTGCAAGCACCCTGCGTCTGATTTCAATCTAATATACAGATAATATAAAACTTTTAAGCCGTCAAGGATTTTTCCTTGACGGCTTTTCTTTTTGCATAGTTTCGGGACGGGCTTAATATAATTTAGTATCTTGGAGGGAAGTATGCAGATTATTCACAACGTAACAAATAAAGGCGGAGCCGCGCTTCCGCGTGAGCTTTGCGAGGTCTTGCCCTCGGAGATCTTGGGGTATATTGAGCGAAATTTTCCGTATAGGCAAATTGAAGAAATACGTTTGAGGGCGGGGAGATATTCTCTTTGCGTGTCGGCGGGGGAGAATCTTGTGATTCCCATAATACTCGGGAGCGCGCGGATAAATGAAATATTGAAGAAAATGTGCGGAGGCTCACTTTACGCCTTTTCCGACACGATAAACAACGGATATATTTCCTTCGGAAACGGCATAAGGGTCGGAGTTGTCGGTTGCGCGACTACCGAGGACGGCAAAATTATAGGAGTTTACGATATAAGCTCGCTTTGTATAAGAATTCCTCACAGGATAATTAATTGCGGGGGAGAGATATGTACTCTTTTGAATCGCATGCAATATCGCGCGGGCGTGCTTATCTACTCGCCGCCCGGTGTCGGTAAAACGACGGTGCTTCGAGGGGCTTGCAGGCAACTGTCAACGGGAGAGAGACCGCGCAGGGTTGTGGTTATTGATAGTCGAGGGGAGCTTTCCTTTGATCTTGACGAGCGTGGAATGTGTCTTGATATTTTGTCGGGATATCCGCGAGGACGGGGGATCGAGATTGCGACGAGAGTTATGAATCCAGAGCTTATCGTGTGCGATGAGATAGGCGACACCGAGGAGGCTCTTGAACTTGTCGCGGCAGGAAATTCGGGTGTTCCTCTTCTTGCAACGGCTCACGCGGGTAGCATAGAGGAGCTTCTGAGCCGTACGGGAATACGGATTTTGCATGAGGCGGGAGTATTCGGCGCGTACGTAAGATTGCGGCGCGCGGACAAAATGGGCTTTTCATACGATATCAAGCTTTATAAGGAGATTTCGGGAGCTTATGGTATATAAAGCGGTTGGCAGTATCCTTCTTTGTGCTTGCGCGGTGTTTATTTCGTTGTACGTATCACGGTTTGAAAAGCGGCGGCTTGAGGTGACGGATGCCTTTATTTCACTTCTGTTTTATATAAAGGGGCAGGTGGATTGCTATTCAAGACCGATAAGTGAGATACTTTCGGGCGCGCCGCCAATAATACTTGATGCCTGCGCTTACGTTGACGGAGAAGGGCTCATCTCCATGGTGGAGAGAAGCAAGCCTTATTTAAATGATGAAAGCTTCAGGCTCCTTTTTTGCTTTGCATCCGAGTTTGGCAGTACCTATCGCGAGGAACAAATGAAGCGATGCGATTACTATATTGAAGCGCTTACGGAGGAGAGAAAAAATATGGCGGAGGATATCCCTAAAAGGAGCAAGATATACAGCACTCTTGCGATATGCTCCGTGCTATGTATAATAATTTTGCTATGGTAAAACGGAGAGAATATGGATATCGCAGTAATTCTTAAGGTAGCGGGGGTGGGAATCTTGGTTTCGGTCGCCTCGCAAATATTGACAAAGTCGGGTAGAGATGAGCAGGCTATGCTCGTTATCATTTCGGGCATAGTCGTGGTTTTTCTAATGCTAATTGAGGAAATAGACAAGCTTTTTCTGCTAGTCCGATCGGTTTTCGGCTTTTGATATGCAGGAATATATAAAAAGCATCGGGCTTGTGATCATCTCGCTTTTCCTGCTCGTTATATTAAGACAAGCCAAGGGGGAGATGCATATTCCTATAAAGCTCGTCGTAGCGGTAGTGCTTTTCGGCGTATTTATGGGAGTGGCAGACAACCTTTTGGGCGAGCTTTTAGATGCGCTTGAGATCGGCGGGATCAAGGAATATGCCGAGGTAATGCTCAAGGCTCTTGCGGTGGGAATAATTACGGGACTGTGCTCAAACATGTGCGCTGATGCGGGCGAGGGAGCTTTGTCGTACGTATGTATTCTTCTTGGCAAAGCGCATATGCTCCTTATCTCCCTGCCACTTATCAAGGAAATAATAACTACCGCAATAAAATTCATTGACGGAGCGAGCATATGAAAATAAGGAAAATTCTGATTTTTTCTTTATGTGTTGCAGTGACGATTGCCATCCTTACGGTTACTGTGGCGGCAAAGGAGGACGATGGAGAGCTTACCATGCCCGATGAGTACAATGATTTTTTAGGCAGTCTGCCTCAAAATATAATTGACTCGCTCCCTAACGGAATGATATCGGGGAATGCTGAGGACGTAAGCGAGAGCGTACGTAAAATGTCGAGCCCGACGGAGCTTTTGAGATTGTTGCTTGACGGTATTTTCGGGGGTATAGGGAGCGTTACGCCGACTCTCGTTATCGCGATCGGGATACTGCTTTTATCACGCGTTATTGAGCTTATTGCGCCGCCAAAGGAAATTTTCGGCTCTTTATCCACAGTCTCTCGGTTGTGTGTGATGAGCGTTGTATTGAATTTGGTATTTTTAAGTATTTCGCGACTGAGTGAATATTTCACCTCGCTTTGCGGTATTGCAAAGGCGTATATACCTCTATCGGCGGCATTGTATGCAGCGGGAGGAAACGTCAGCACTGCCGCGGCTTCAAGCGCTTCGTTCGGCGTGTGTCTTACCGTGTGTCAGTTTATTTTTACGTATACGGCAATCCCCATGTTTGTTTTTTGTACTTCAATGGCGGTGTTATCCTCGTTTGAAGGCGCGAGCATTGTAAATTCCATTACGGGCGGTATCAAGAGATATTATACGGTTATTTTGTCCATCGTTATGTCCGCACTCGGAGTGGGGATAGGGGCGCAAACGGTCATAAGCGCAAAGGCGGACGACGCGTCGATGCGGGGAGCGAAGATAGCTATCGGGAGCTTTGTACCAATATCGGGCGGCGCGCTATCATCGTCACTCGGAGCGATCGCATCGGGTGTTGAGCTTATTCGCGCCTCGGTTGGTATGGGCGGTGTGATCATAATTTTTATGCTCCTCATTCCTCTTATTTCCCACCTTGCCGTAATGAAGCTTTTTTTCTTTATTCTTGACTTGTTTTCCGCCGCAACGGGAGATAGGGTAGGCGTAATATCCGAGATGGGCGAGCTTTACTCCTATCTTTTAGGTATCGCGTGTATTTCGTCGGGAGTATTTATTTTAATGTTTGCTATCCTCGGACTCAGCGCCGCGGCTATAAGGTGAAAAATGAGAGAATATTTGATTTCGATGCTCGCTCTGTCCGTTATATGCTTTGCGGTAAAGGAGCTTTTATCCGCCTCGCCCCTCGCCCGTCATATAAGCTTTATATCGGGGATATGTATTTTTCTTGTGGCGATCTCGCCCATATTTTCAGCCTTAGACAGTATACGGGATCTGTCGTTTGATTTTGAGCTTGAAGCCGAGGAGGAAAAATACGAGGATATATTTGAGGCATATATCAAGGATGCCGAGACGGATCTTATAAAAGCCGAGATAAGACGGCTCGTTACGGAAAAATTTTCTCTTGATCCGTCCGAGGTCAAGGTGTTCTTAAAATATGACGGGGATACGGATAAGGGGCTTTTGCGCGTAACCGTAAATCTTTCGGGGCGCGCGGCATTTTCCGACAGTAATAAAATAAAGCGCTATCTTGAATCCGTTCTTGATTGTGAGATAGTTATGACAGTGGGGGAGATATATGAATGAAAACAAAATAGCGCCCGTTATATCACAAATAAAAAAGGGTGGTAAGCTTTGGATGATCGCGGCTATTCTCGGCATTGGCGTAGTCCTGCTGTTTCTTGGTAACAGTAATACGTTCCGCGCTGCAAAGACCGAGGATGAGGACAGTATCCATGAGGAAAAGCTTAATATTGACGATTACGAGCGCGCGCTTGAAGAGGATATAGAGGGCTTTTGTAAGCAATTTTACGGCGTGGAATCTTTTGCGGTATCGGCGCGTCTTGCGGGTAGTACCCAAAGCATTTATGCTACGGACAGTCAGGTTGGCTCGGCTGCCGATCGCGACGAGCACGTTATAATAGGTAGCGGAAGCAATGCTCATCCAATCTATTTGGGGGAGAAATCTCCCGAAATTCTCGGTATCGGCATAATTTTATCGGGAAGAAATATTCTTATTTCAAAAAACGAGGCGGAGGCGCTTATATCGGCGGCGTACGGCGTGCCGCTAAGTAGAATTTATATAAAAATACTTGATATGAAGTAATATCGCCAAGGGGCTATTAATATAATGTACCATCAAGAAATTTTGGGAGGAAATGATATGACTTTCTGGGAAACAATGACCAAGGTTAAAAAAGCAATTATGAAGATCGGAAAGAGAAATCTTATAATAATCGGCGCGGTTGCGCTTATCGGTGTTGCCGTGTGCCTCAATTTAGTGCTTTTCTCTGACAATGACGACGGCTATACCTACAGCGGTGGCAACGGAATGGAAAACGAGCTTGACAATTCCAAGAACCCTACGCAGGGTGACTCAAGCACCGATACGTCGCTTGATTCTTATTTTTCAACCATTCAGGTGAACAGACAGAGAGCGCGTGACGAGGCTCTTGAGGTGCTCAATGCCGTTGTTGAAAACGAGGACGCGAGCGATGAGGTGAAGGCGGAAGCGATTGCCGAGATAAAGCAGATATCTCTTGAAATGAAGCAGGAGGCGGACATTGAGTCCATTATCGTAAGCAAGGGCTTTGAAAAGTGCATCGCCGTGATAAGCGGCGAAAGTGCGAGCATCGTTGTGTCCTGCGAGGGTAAGCTTACTCCCGCACAGCTTGCGCAAATCAATACGGTCGTATACGAGCAGGCGGGAATTAAGCCTGTGAATATTACGATCACGGGCAAGGAAATTTGATTACATAAACGCTTCTCATATGAGAAGCGTTTTTTCTTTCCTTTAATTGTTCAAACAGCCCGTTGCTTTTACATATACTGTAAGCAGTACGGAAAACGGAGGATTACGGTTTGGATAAATTTTTTGCGGCATCGAATTCGGCGCAGGGCTTTTTCTCATATTACGGTGAATGCTTTTCGGAGTGTGATAAGCTATACATAATAAAAGGCGGTCCCGGCACGGGGAAATCGGGATTTATGCGTGCGTGCGCCCGATATGCCGAGGAGCGGGGAAGCTACGTTGAATATTTCTTTTGCTCGTCGGATCCCGATTCACTTGACGGAGTGATAATACATAATAAAAATAAATTAACAGCAATTCTTGACGGCACCTCTCCGCACGTCTATGATATGGAGTATCCGGGTGTTCGGGATAATATAATCAATCTTGGAGAGGCTTGGGATGAAGGCGCGCTTGATACGTCGCGGGAAATGATATTTTCACTTTGCCGTGGCAAGATCGAGGCGTATAGGCGCGCATATAATGCGCTTGCGATTTGCGGAAATCTTACCGCGGTCATAGATTCGTACGTCGGAGAATTCGTTCTTTCCGATAAGATGAATGCCGCTGCAACAAAGCTCGTTGCAAAATATTGCTCTTCGGGTAAGGGAAGGCACAAGATACGACTTATAGACTCTGTCAGTATGAGGGGTAGAGTCAGATTTGATACCTTTGAGAGGAACGCTGACAACACGGTCGTAATAGGGGATACGTATTGTGCGGCTAATATTATGTTAGAAAAGATCAAGGGCGCGCTTGACAGTATGGGCGCGGACTATTATGTTTCTTACGATCCCGTAATCACGAAGCGAATAAACGGAATTTTTGAGACGGTAAGCAGGACGGCGTTTGTGATCTCGGACTCGCGGATGGATTCCATAGAAAATGATAAGGCGGTTACGTGCATAAATACAAAACGGTTTATCAACGACGGCATTAAGGACGTTAAGGGAGATATGAAGTACTCTCTTTCACTTTATAAGAGCAGCACCGATCTTGCGTTGAAGATGCTTTGTCGCGCACGGAGGATGCATTTCGCACTTGAGGAGATATATAAGTGCGCTATGGATTTTTCCTTGGTGGATAAGAAAATTTCGGATTTTTGCAAAAACGTTTTATAAATAAAAGGGTGGATAACTCCACCCTTTAAATTTTGCCCTCGAGCTGAAGCCGAAGGTCATTTATTATCTTTTTCTCAAGCCTTGAAATATAGGATTGCGAGATGCCGAGGTGATCCGCGACCTCCTTTTGAGTCATTTCTTTTTTGCCGAAAAGCCCGAAGCGGAGAATGATTATTTCCTGCTCGCGCGGGGTCAGAGCCTTGATGGCGCGATGTATCATGCGCTTCTCCTCGTCCCTTTGTATTTCGGCGGAAATTGAGTCCTCGTCACTGCCTAATATGTCCGAAAGTAAAAGCTGATTGCCCTCCGCGTCCGAGTTCAGCGGCTCGTCGATCGAAATATCGTTCGCATGCGCGGCATTTTTCCTTATGTACATAAGTATCTCGTTTTCAATGCACCGAGATGCATACGTAGCGAGCTTGATATTCTTTTCGGGGCAAAACGTGTTGACCGCCTTGATAAGACCTATCGTGCCTATGGAAATCAGGTCTTCAATATATATTCCCGTATTTTCAAATTTTTTGGCTATATATACCACAAGGCGAAGATTGTGCTCGATAAGCATTTCGCGCGCCTTGTCGGAATATGCCGCCTCAATTATCGCCTGCGCCTCCTCCTCGCGAGTCAATGGAGGGGGGAGAAGCTCGGGGCCGTTTATGTAGTATACCTCATTTTCTCGCTTGAGCTTTTTCTTGATAAAGCTTAAAAGATTTTTAATAAAATTCAGCATAGCTCCTCCAAATTAGTTCAGTTTTATTATATCTTCGGGTATTATCGCGTCGTGATCATCGCTTGAAATGTCCGTCAGGGCGATAAAGCAATCCACGTCAAATTCGTTTTGCGCCTTATGATTTTTTCGCTTGAGTGTTATTTTGTCGGGAATGAGCGCGAAAACAAGGGAGCTGCCCGTGGCAGTATTAATAGGGATCAGTCGAGAGCCGCGATATTTAATTTCTCCTTTAAGGTATTTTTCCTTTGCATCGAGATCAATCATCGGCGCGGAGCTTGCGCCGTCAAGGAAAATGATGCTTTTACCGCTTATTTGCTCTCGCGCCATATTTCCCGTATCAACGAAACCAATATATTCCTTGACTTTTTCGTTTACCGTGACGCTGACGTAATATTCTCGGTGGCGATTCTTTTTTGTGATAAACGATATTCCTTTTACTGATACCGCCGCTGATACTACCGCGATAATGGCAAAGATATACGTGTGCGCTCCGTCGGAGTAAAGAGCGTCAAGATCAAGCTCAAGCTTGTTGAGTAAATTGAATATGGCGGTCATAATTCCGCCGAGAAGCATGGAAATACCTACGAAAAGCAGGGCGGTAGGGAATAAGTGCAGTTTTTTCGCTCCTTTTTTGTAAAAGCATATCGCAACAAGAAAAATACATGCGGCGCAGTCAAGTAAAAGAGCGGGGATCGGGTTTAAATTCAAAAATAGTGAAATAACCGAGTATATGCCACCCGTCGCGGACGCTATTACAAAACGCGCGGCGCTTATTTTGTGCCGTAAAATTTTAGCTGTTATGTAAAGACAAATATAGTCCATACTAAAATTTATAAAAAAGAACAGGTCAACGTAGACGTCGTATATCATAATAGCTCCCAAAAATCAGTTACGTATTTATTATAGCGCCTTCTTTAAGTGAAACTTGTCGGCTTATTTGAAAATAAAAATTAAACTTTTTTATAAAAGTTAATAAAATCGCCATAAGTATATGATAAAATTAATATAGAAATTCCTTTTTTACGAGGTAGATATGAAAATTAAGAGAATTGCTTTGGTTTTAGCATTGATTTTGTCTATCGTGCCGCTTGCATCGTGCAGCGCGAGAGACGCGTCAACCACTATTATTAACAACGTCAGCCAAAGAAAGATCAATAAAAATCCCCACGTTGCGGAATGGATTGAGAGAAGCAGCGGTACGGGCTTTGACGGTATTTCTAATTTTATTTTGGAATACAGTAATAAAAACACGGACGTCAAGGAAACAATGGGTGATACGAGATACACCTACAAGCTTGTTATATTGCGTGAAAACGTAGAAAAGCAGGCGAAGATCCACGTTGAATACGTTGAGGAAGACACAAAGGTTACCGTAAAGATCGTATTCACTGATACAAGCAAGGATGCCAAGGACGGAAGAACGGTAAGCTACGTTGAAGTGAAAATTCCGTTCAGTAAAATGGTATATTATGATATCGTTTGCGAGGGTGAATCCCGTGAGCTTCTCGAGAGGACGGATAAGAATATCAATATGTAAGTTGGGTGTTCAATAAAAATTTCAAAAAGGTAAAAATTTCTCTTGACAAAGTGTAAGTTATATGATATAATATATCGACTTATGAAATCGCTGTCGAAGACCAGCGAAAAAATTTTGTGAGGTGAAAGAAATGAAAGAGAACATCCATCCTAAGTACGAAGAGTGCGTAATCAAGTGCGCTTGCGGCGAAACAGTAGTTACAAAGTCCACAAAGGGTTCCGAGATCAGAGTTGAAGTTTGCTCTAAGTGCCACCCCTTCTTCACAGGCAAGCAGAAGTTTGTTGATGCAGGCGGCCGTGTTGACAGATTCAAGAAGAGACTCGAAAACTTCAAGAAGTAATTATTACACCGCAAATAACAGGTCTTCGGACAACCGGGATTCTGTAATGCTAGAAAAGGATTGCGCTATGCAATCCTTTTTTGCTTTTGGAGGTATATATGAATTTTAACAAAGAAGAAAATATAAGCTCGCGCGCGATCCTCGTCGGTCTTGTGCGCGACAATTCGCTCCTCGAGGAAGAGGAGAAATCCATAGACGAGCTTGAGCGATTGCTCGACACCGCGGGTGGTGAGGTTTTCGCCAGAGTTATTCAGAACAAGTCGACACCTGACCCGAGAACTCTTATCGGTAGCGGTAAGGTAATGGAGATATCCGAGCTTTGCGATGGCAACGACATTGACCTTATCATATTTAACGAGGATCTTTCTCCCGCACAGATAAGAAATCTTGAGGACGATATCGGGCACGACGTTCGGGTTATCGACCGTTCTATGCTTATTCTTGATATTTTTGCGCTCCACGCGGTCAGCGGAGAGGGTAAGCTTCAGGTTGAGCTTGCCCAGCTTAAATATACCGCGCCCAGACTTATCGGTCGCGGCACAGAGCTTTCACGTCTTGGCGGCGGTATCGGTACGCGAGGACCGGGTGAATCCAAGCTTGAGAGCGACAGAAGACACTTGAAGAGAAGAATTATGGCGCTTGAGGAGGAGCTTGACGCGCTTGAAAAGAATCGCCTTAGCATGCGAGTTTCAAGAGATAGAAGCGGACTTCCCAAGATCGCTATCGTAGGCTACACGAACGCGGGTAAGTCCACGCTTCTCAATACGCTTACGGGCGCGGGAATTTTAGCCGAGGACAAGCTTTTCGCAACGCTTGACCCTACGACGAGAAAGTTTACTCTCCCCGGTGGAGAGCAGGTGCTCCTGACCGACACCGTAGGATTTATAAAGAGACTTCCGCACCATCTTGTAAAGGCGTTCAAATCCACGCTTGACGAGGCGGTATTCTCGGATATTATTATGATAGTTATCGACGCGTCCGACCCCGAGTATCTCTCCCAGCTTGAATGCACGGAACAGACTCTTGAGGAGCTTGGATGCACGGGTAAGCCCATTCTTTACGTTTTCAATAAGTGCGACAGAGGAACTTACGATAATCCCGTAATTTCCAAGGTCAGCGAGAGGGAGCATACCGCTTATATCTCCGCAAAGACGGGACAGGGCTGCTCGGAGCTTGCATCGATCCTTGAAAATATCGTTCACGCAGGTAAAACGAAGGTCAAGTTCTTCATTCCCAACAGTGAGGCGGGCGCACTCTCAAAGCTTTATGCTAACGCGACCGTTGAGGACGTTGAATACGGCGCGGACGGAATGACCGTTTTTGCGGTCGTTGATGCGAAAACAAGAGGAATGCTTAAAAAATACGACGTGGATCGCGTCGAGGAAAAAGAGGATTGGGAAGACTGATGGCAGAGGAAAAGCCTACACTTTATACGACTCTGATGGGCGAGGGCACGGATGAATTCGAGGAAAAGCGCTCGGTATTCATCTGCCACGCCAAGCATATTACGACTGCCGAGGAGGCGGAGGAGTTTATAAAGGCAAAGAAAAAGGAATATAACGACGCCACTCACAATTGCTGGGCGTATCTTCTCGATGGCGGTATGGTGCAGAGATATTCCGACGACGGTGAGCCGCAGGGAACTGCGGGAATGCCCATTCTTGACACCATAAGAAAAAGCGGTGTCGTTGATGCGGTTGTCGTAGTTACAAGATATTTCGGCGGAATTCTGCTCGGTGCGGGCGGACTTGTGAGAGCCTATTCTCACGGTTCAAAGGTAGGCCTTGAGGCGGCAGGTATCGTTACGTACGAAAAATATACCGAGCTTATGCTTGAATGCACCTATTCGGATTACCAGAGATATAACGTTCTGCTCCCGCAGTTCAATGCGATAATTGATGATACCTCATTTACGGATAAGGTCATTATTACCTTTGCCATAAAGCAGCCCCGAGTGAGCGACCTTGCGGCAAAAATCGTTGAGATGTCGGGCGGACGCGATGAGCTTGTAGAAATTGGCGAAAGATTTGATTACAGATAAAATGGAATTTAAAGAAAAAATATTTGACACGCACGCGCACTATAACGATAGAAGATTTGAGTCTCTTGACGGTGGCGCGGACTCGCTTCTCTCAAGTGAGGAATTCGCTTCTCTTGTTGAGGGCATCGTAAACGTTGGCACTTACTCAAAAACAAGCGTTGACATAATCGAGCAGGCAAAAAAATATTACTTTATGTACGCCGCCGTGGGAGTTCATCCCACCGACGCGCAGAAGTACGAGCTTTTTGATATTGATTCGGAGCTTGCAAGGATCGAGGATCTGATAGACACCCCCGAAAAGAGAGCGAAAAATAAGATCGTCGCGATAGGCGAGATCGGTTACGATTTTTATTGGCAGCCCTATAATAAGGAGCTGCAGAGAGAATATTTCGAGCGCCAGATGCTCTTGGCGGAGAAGTATGATCTCCCCGTGGTAATTCATAACAGAGACGCGCACGGCGACACGTTTGATATGCTTATAAAGCATAAAAACGTGCGCGGAATTATTCATTCCTGCAGTATGAGTGCGGAGATGGTAGGGGAGCTTACCCGCCGCGGCTGGTATATTTCCTTTTCGGGAACTGTCAGCTTCAAGAATGCTCCGAGAGTGAAGGAGGCGTGTGCGGCAACACCCATCGATAAGCTTCTCGTCGAGACCGACGCGCCTTATCTTGCGCCTCATCCTCACAGAGGCGAGATGAATCATTCCGCCCTTATGAAGCATACCGTCCAAGCAGTAGCCGAAATTCACGGTAAAAGCTTCGACGAGATGGCGAAAATCACGTCGGATAATGCAAGAAGGATCTTTAAGCTTACTTAAAAATAAACATTGTTTTCAATAATTTCAAGCCGTTTTTGTGTATTTTCCACAAAAACGGCTTATTAAGTTCTACGAATGGATCAACAAAAAATTAACGAAAATCCTTGAAATCATAAGGGTTTTATGATATAATCAATATGTTAGTTATTTTCTATTATGAACATAAATATTATGAAAATAAATTTAGCGATTCTATGAAAGGGACCCTTTACATAATAAGGGTTTAAGGAACAAAACAATGGCCCAGTACAACACAAAACAAATCCGAAACATTGCACTTGCGGGACACGGTGGATCCGGTAAGACATCTCTTGCCGAGGCTATGCTTTACGTAAGCGGCGGAACAGACAGACTTGGTAACGTTCCGGACGGAAACACAGTTTGCGACTACGACGCCGAGGAACAGGCGAGAAAGTTTACACTTTCTGCAGCTGCAGCACACGTATTTTGGAAAGACGTTAAGATTAATATTATAGATACTCCCGGTTATCTCGACTTTGAGGGCGAGGTTGCTCAGGGTGTTCGCGTTGCCGATTCTTGCGTAATTTGCGTAGACGGTAAGGCAGGTATGGAAGTTGGTACAGAGCTTGCTTGGGATAAGGCAGTTGAAGCAGGTATTCCGAGAGCATTCTTTATCAACAAGTGCGATAACTACGACGCGCACTTTAATGCAACATTTGATCAGCTCCGTGAGAAATTCGGTAAGTCTCTCTGTCCTGTATTTATCCCTGTAGGTAAGAACGGTAAGGATATCACTATGATCGACCTTCTCGACATGCAGTCCTACGTTTACGATGATTCCGGAAAGAGAATTCCCACTGATACTACTCCCGAGCTTGAGGCTGCTGCTGAAAGATATAAGGAAGTTCTTTGGGAAGCTGTTGCAGGTACAAGCGAGGACCTCATGATGAAGTTCTTCGAAGGCGAGCCCTTCACTAAGGAAGAGTGTGTTGAAGGTCTCCACCAGGGTATCATCGACGGTACTATTACTCCCGTATACTGTGGCGCGGCTACAAGACTTTGGGGCGTGATCGCAATGATGGATTCTATCGCAGCATCCTTCCCCAGACATACAGCTAAGAAGGTTGAAAAGAGCGTTTACGGCAACGACGTTGCTATCAATATCGACGGCGATCCCGCAATCTTCGTATTCAAGACAGTTGCTGACCCGTTCGTAGGTAAGATGTCCTTCTTCAAGGTTATGAGCGGTACAGTTAAGAAGGATATGGTACTTAAGAACGCGACAAGCGGCTCTGACGAAAAGCTCTCCCGCATTTATATTATGTAGGGTAACAAGCAGCTTGAGGTTGACGAGCTCGCGTGCGGCGATATCGGTATGGTATCCAAGCTTAACGATACAAATACAAACGATACGTTGTCTCTCGACGGCGGCGCAGAGTACAAGAGAGTTAACTATGCAACTCCTTACTACTGCCGCGCTATGTATCCCTTGACAACAAAGGACGAGAGCAAGATCTCCCAGGCTATCGCAAGAATGACTGAGGAAGATAAGACAATTAAGTATGAAAACAACCCCGAAACAAGCCAGCAGCTTATTTACGCTATGGGCGATATGCACCTCTCCGTGCTTGCATCTCACTTAAAGAACCGTTTCGGCGTTAACATCAGATACGAGATTCCTACAATTCCTTACAGAGAAAAGATCACAAAGACTGTTGACGTTGAAGGTAAGCATAAGAAGCAGAACGGTGGTTCCGGTCAGTTTGGTCACGTTTGGATCAAGTTCTCTCCCGCTGAGGATGAGGGCCTTACGTTCACAGTATCCGTTGTCGGCGGCGTAGTTCCTAAGAACTTTAACCCCGCGGTTGAAAAGGGTCTTCAGGACGCAATGCTCAAGGGTGCTTACGGCTATCCTATGACAAGACTTGCGGCTGACCTCCACGACGGTTCTTACCACCCCGTTGACTCCGATGAAATCTCCTTCAAGACAGCTGCTTCCTTGGCATATAAGAAGTGTCTTGAGCAGGCAGGCCCCGTGCTCCTCGAGCCCGTTGGTGATCTCGACGTAACTATTCCCGAGTACATGGTTGGTGACGTTATGGGTGACCTTAACAAGCGTCGCGGTACAGTTATGGGTATGGATGCTTGTGAGGACAGAGAAGGCTACACAATCGTTCACGCGTCTGTTCCGAAGGCAGAGCTTGCTGACTATCCCACAGCACTTCGCGCTATGACACAGGGTAGAGGTAAGTTTGATTACAAGGTAACAGGCTACGAAACAGTACCTCAGGCTACTGCGCAGAAGATCATTGCTGAGAAAAAATAATTGCGGCTTGCACTTTTGCACAGACCAAATGCCACACCAAAAGGCAAATTAAGTATTAGCTAAAATTAAAGTTAATATATTTAAGGTTGAAACCCACCGATTTCGGTGGGTTTCTTCATTTATGTGGCATTTTAGCCGCGCCTTGTTGCGGCTTGCACTTTTGCTTTTATTAGCATAGATTAATAAATATTTTCTTTGTCTCTCATATACCGACAAAAAATATGGGAGAAAGATGATAATATAAATAAAAAGATACTAAATGGAGGAATTAGAAATGAATTGCGACGGAAAGCCGGGATTTGATTCCGAATTTGTCGGGTGTTATCTTAAGATTAAGCTTCGCGGCGAGATAGATCATCATACCGCCACTACGATAAGAAATGCTATGGATAGTGAAATATATAAAAAAAGACCGCGCGGATTGATTCTTGATATGTCGAGCGTGGGATTTATGGATAGCTCGGGGCTCGGTCTTATTATGGGTAGATATGCGGTTATGAAGGAGCTCGGCGGTGAGGTCATTGTGCAAAATCCTAGTCCCGCGATAGAGAAAATTATGCTTTTGGCAGGAATGGAACGCGTGGTTAAGATAGAGAAGGCAAAGATGCAGGAAATAGCGTTTCCGCGCCCGGCAAGAAAAAAGCGGAAAAATACTTCGAACGTTAAAAGGGAGGTGTCGGGCTCATGAGCGCAAATAAATTTTCAGGTGAAGTTATAAATAAAATGCAGCTGAAGCTCCCCTCGCTTTCAGCAAACGAGGGAATGGCGAGAGCCGCAGTTGCGGCTTTCGTATCCCAGCTTGATCCGACAGCGGTCGAGCTTGCGGACATCAAGTGCGCCATATCCGAGGCGGTTACGAACGCGATCGTGCACGGATACCGCAATACGCAGGGGTATATACATATAAACGTCTGGTTGATTGAGGGAAGAATCGTTAAGATAGAGATCCGTGACCGAGGATGCGGAATCGAGGACGTAAAGCTTGCCCGTCAGCCGCTTTATACTACCGATCGCGAGAGTGAAAGGAGCGGCATGGGCTTTACCGTTATGGAAAGCTTTATGGATAAAATTAAGGTTACGTCAAGAGTTTCAAAAGGGACGAGCGTAACACTGTATAAAAAGCTTGTAAGCAGAGGTATTACATAAAACATAAACTAAATCAACGAGAGGTATGATTTTATGAATACTGACTTGCTTTTAAATGATGAAAATCGCGACGGCAATGAGAGATTTTCGGACAACCTTGCGCTTATATTGCGGGCGCAGGCGGGCGACGAGGCGGCTATGGAGCGGCTTGTTATTGATAATACACCGCTTGTGCGGAGTATCGCGTATAAGTTCCGCGACCGCGGTACTGAGCTTGAGGATCTTATCCAGATTGGAATTATCGGTATGATAAAGTCTATTCGTAGCTTTGAAATAGAGCGCGGATGCGCTTTTTCAACCTATGCCGTGCCACTTATCGTCGGGGAGATACGGAGACATTTGCGAGACGATGGGCTTGTCCGTGTGAGCCGTAGCTGCAAGAGAACGGGTATATCCCTTATGCGCGAGAAAAACCGCATTATGACCGAGGAGGGTAGGGAGGCATCCATATCCGAGCTTGCCGCGAACGTCGGTGTAAGTCAGGAGGAGGCGGCGGTTGCGATTGACGCGGTTATGCCGATAACCTCGCTATCGGACAACGTTTACGGCGAGGATTCCCAAACCTACGACGCGATAATTCCCGATCGCGACAGCGCGAACGAGCTTGAGGCGATGACGGACAGGATCGCTATTGGTCAGGCAATAGGAAAAATGCCTGAGCCGTGGCGCAAGATCGTGTTGCTTCGGTATTACAGAAATATGACTCAGCAACAGGTTGCGGATATTTTGGGGCTCTCGCAGGTCAAGATTTCCCGCGAGGAAAAGAAAATAATGCAGTTTTTACGACAGGAGCTGGCATAATAAAAGGACAGAGAATGTGAAAATTCTCTGTCCTGGTTTTATCTCTTTGCAATTTGGTTTGTATATGCGGCGTCAGTGCGGTTTCCTTCGGATTCCGAGGACATGTCCTTGTCACTGTAAACAACACCGCTTTGAGCTTCAAGGTTGAACCAAGCTTCATCATATTTTTCTTCAAGCTCTTTTTTGTGTTTTCTTTGTTTAATAAGCCTTTTGATGAAGTTCACAGCGATGCCCCCTTACTTGGTTTTGTCATTCGTTATATCACCGTTGCCGTTAATTGGTATTGGTTCTCCAATGTACGTAGGCTCGGGCTTTATAATGCACATGGCAAAGTCTTTGCATCTCGCTAAAACCTCGCGGACGTCTCTCTTGGACTGTCCGCCGTAAGTGTTGAGGTCTGCGGAGACGCCGTATGCCTCAATGCCAAACTGCTCTGCAATGTATAATGTACGGTACAGGTGATATTCCTGCGTTACGATAAGAATCTTGTCCGCACCAAACACTTCTTTTGCTCTGTAAATAGTTTCATACGTTGAGAATCCTGCGTGATCCATAAAGACGTCTTCGGACGGCACGCCGTTGTCTATGGCGTACTGCTTCATCGCGTTTACCTCGTCGTAATCAACCTTTCCGTGATCGCCACTCATTATTATTTTAGGCGCGGCGCCGTTCTTGTAAAGCTCCACACCCCTTATCAGTCTGTCGCGGAGCATATCACTGAGTGTCCCGTCGTCGCGGACTAAACAACCGAGAACGATGATACAATCAATATCCTCAAGCTCGCTCGCTTCCTTGGCGGTAAGGATATTATCTCTTGCAACGGATTTTACGTGTCCATTCAAAATTAGCGGAATTGCGGCTATAACGGTCGCAAGGCACAGCGCGGCTGCGACAATGATTATGATCCATTTAAGTCTTTTCATACTGCGCCTCCGTTCATTTCTTTCAATATGATTATATCAAATAAAATTTCTCTTGTCAATAAGTCGGAAAAACAAAAAGCCCTTGCAAATTTCTTTGCAAGGGCATATTTTTGTTTGTAATTTTTAAATTACTTAAGAGCAGCCTGAGCAGCAGCAAGACGTGCGATCGGTACTCTGAAGGGAGAGCAGGATACGTAGTCAAGGCCGATCTGGTGGCAGAACTCAACGGATGTGGGGTCACCACCGTGCTCACCGCAGATACCTACGTGGAGCTTTTCGTTAGCAGGTCTACCAAGCTTGATAGCCATTTCCATGAGCTTACCAACACCTGTTGTGTCGAGCTTTGCGAAAGGATCGTTTTCGAAGATCTTTGCATCGTAGTAAGCGTTGAGGAACTTACCAGCGTCATCTCTGGAGAAGCCGTATGTCATCTGTGTAAGGTCGTTTGTACCGAAGCAGAAGAAGTCAGCGTTCTTAGCGATGTCGTCAGCTGTGAGACAAGCTCTGGGAATTTCGATCATTGTACCAACCTCGTAGTGAAGCTCTACACCTGCAGCAGCGATTTCAGCGTTAGCTGTAGCAACTACAACGGACTTAACGTACTTAAGCTCCTTAACGTCGCCTACGAGAGGAATCATGATTTCGGGAACAACGTTCCAGTCAGCGTGTGCCTTCTGTACGTTGATAGCAGCTCTGATAACTGCCTTTGTCTGCATTGCAGCAATTTCAGGATATGTTACTGCAAGACGGCAGCCACGGTGACCCATCATGGGGTTGAACTCGTGGAGAGAAGAAATGATAGCCTTGATGTCTTCAACGGACTTGTTCTGAGCAGCTGCGAGGTTAGCGATATCCTCTTCAGTTGTGGGAACGAATTCGTGAAGCGGGGGGTCAAGGAATCTGATACATACGGGTGTACCTTCGAGAGCCTCGTAGATAGCTTCGAAGTCAGCCTGCTGGTAGGGAAGGATCTTGTTAAGAGCAACTTCTCTTTCTTCAGCAGTGTTGGAGCAGATCATTTCTCTGAATGCAGCAATTCTGTTTGCTTCGAAGAACATGTGCTCTGTACGGCAGAGACCGATACCTTCAGCGCCGAGCTCACGAGCCTTCTTTGCGTCTGTAGGTGTATCAGCGTTTGTTCTTACCTTGAGTGTTCTGTACTTGTCAGCCCAACCCATGATAATACCGAAGTTACCGGAAATTTCAGCGTCTACTGTAGGAATGATACCGTCGTAGATAGCGCCTGTAGAACCGTCGATGGAGATGTAGTCACCTTCGTTGAATGTCTTACCAGCGAGTGTGAACTTCTTGTTCTCTTCGTCCATGTTGATTTCACCACAACCGGAAACGCAGCACTTACCCATACCACGAGCAACAACTGCTGCGTGAGATGTCATACCGCCGCGAACGGTGAGGATACCCTGAGCTGCCTTCATACCTGTGATATCTTCGGGAGATGTCTCAAGTCTTACAAGAACTACCTTCTTGCCTGCGTTCTTCCAAGCTTCTGCGTCTTCAGCGGAGAATACGATCTGTCCGCAAGCTGCACCGGGAGATGCGCCAAGTCCG
>JAZRDO010000015.1:0-121782 GCA_045660325.1 Eubacteriales bacterium | reverse complement strand
TGGTTCTCCAGGATACTCACTTGTTTACCGGAACTGTTATGGAAAATATCCGTTACGGACGGCTTGACGCAAGTGACGACGAAGTTATTGCAGCAGCCAAAACAGCTAGTGCTCACAGCTTTATAATGAGGCTCGAAAATGGATATGACACACAGCTGGAGGGTGATGGCGCAAATCTTTCGCAGGGACAGCGTCAGCTTCTCAATATTGCAAGAGCAGCTTTGTCAAAAGCGCCGATACTTGTACTTGACGAGGCGACAAGCTCGGTCGACACACGTACGGAGCGCCATATTGAAAAGGGTATGGACCGCCTTATGAAGAACCGCACGACCTTCGTTATTGCGCACAGACTCTCCACAGTCCGCAATTCAAATGCCATTATGGTGCTTGAGGCGGGCGAGATAATCGAGCGCGGCACACACGAGCAGCTGCTTGATATGAAGGGCCGATATTATGAATTATATACCGGTAAGAGAGAGCTTGACTGATAAAGCATCATCGGTATAAATACGTCTTCTACGGACAGAGAACTTAGCTTCTCTGTCCGTTTTTGCATTTTCCGCCCTCCCGAAAAGTAAATAAATTGTTAATTTTTTGATTTTTCACTCGACTTTTATCGAATTTTTTGTGGTAAAAACGGCGAATTTTTTGACACCTCGGCGTATGCAAAATGAACAAAACCACCCCTTCCCCAGCATTTGGAAAGATAAACAAAAAGTGTTTATTTTGTGCATATTGCCAATTTGAAAAATGCCGCAAAAATCCCGCTTTTTAAACGCGAAAAAACAAAACGTTAAAAAAATAACTGCGCAAAAATACCAAGATATATAATTTAATGAAGGAAAAATTGATAAATTTTTGCGAATCGGAGCAAATTCGTTAAATAATTATCACCTAATTTGATAAAAATTTATCTTTTGTGTTTTTTTGTGTAAAATGCCAAAAAGAGCCCCGAAAATTTCGTATACTTTTTCGTATGTTTATTATAATAAAATACTTGCAAATTTATTGAAGATTTGGTATAATAGATTCTGAAGAAGAATATTTTCGGGCCAACGCCTGAAAAAAACTGCAAATTGGAGGAAAATCCTATGAAAATTCTGGTTATCAATGCCGGAAGCAGCTCCCTTAAATATCAGCTTTTTGATATGGAGAACGGCACCGTTCTCGCAAGGGGTCTTTGCGAAAAGATCGGTCTGAGTGGCGCTATCACTCACAAGCGTCCCGGCAAGGAAACTTACGCAACCGAGCATCCTATGCCCACACACAATGAGGCGATCGCTCTCGTGCTCAAGCTTCTTACAGATCCCGAGCTCGGCGTTATCGCTTCCGTTGACGAGATCTCCGCGGTAGGTCACAGATTCGCTCACGGCGGCAAGATCACAAAGTCCTGCGTTCTCGGTGAAGAAGAGCTCAAGTACATTGAGTCCATCATCCCGATCAATCCCCTTCACGGCCCGCCCGCACTCAAGGGTGTAGCTGCTTGTAAGGCAATCATGCCTGACAAGACAATGGTAGGCGTATTTGATACGTCCTTCTATTCAGGCTTCGACAAGAAGGCTTATATGTACGCACTCCCCTACGAGTGGTACGAAAAGTACGGCGTTCGCCGCTACGGCTTCCACGGAACATCTCACAGATTCGTATCCGCGAAGGCTTGCGAGTTCCTCGGACTCGACTACAACACAACTAAGATCGTATCCTGCCACATTGGCTCCGGCTCCTCCATCACAGCCGTTGACTGCGGTAAGGCTATTGATACATCCCTCGGCTTCACTCCTCAGGAGGGCTTGCCCATGGGTACAAGATGCGGCTCCATCGACCCCTCGATCGTTCCCTACATTATCGAGCAGTCCGGTATGAGCGCAGCAGAGGTTAACGACATTATGAACAAGAAGTCCGGTCTTCTCGGTGTTTCCGGCGTATCCAACGACGCGCGCGACGTTTGGGCGGCTGCTGAAGCAGGCAACGAGAGAGCTCAGCTCGCTATGGACCTCCTCGTTCACAATGCAAAGAAGATCATCGGCTCCTACGTGGCTGAAATGAACGGCATCGACGTTCTTATCTTCACCGCAGGTCTTGGTGAAAACGACCGTTTGGTTCGCGACATGGTTTGCAAGAACATGGAATTCTTCGGAATCGAGTTCGACGCTGAATACAATATGACTTGTCCTCGCGGCGAGAACGTTGTTATTTCCACTCCCGACTCCAAGGTTAAGGTTGTCGTAATTCCCACCGACGAGGAATACATGATCGCCTCCGACACATACGAGCTTGTAAAATAAGCTCCCCTAAATTTTGAAATACATTTTTGTATTTAAATAAACCAAGTTTTTATTAAAAATTTTTATAATCTGAAAGGACGAAAACAAAAATGGCACAGTCATCTTTTGAAATCAAAAAGGAAATCTGCGACATCGGTAAAAGAATGTATGATCACGGTTTCGTAGCAGCAAACGACGGTAACATCTCCGTTAAGGTAGGACCCAACGAATTCTACTGCACACCTACAGGCGTATCCAAGGGTTACATGACTCCCGATATGATCATCAAGGTAGACGCTGAGGGTAACAAGCTCGACGGTAGACTTAACCCCTCCTCCGAAATCAAGATGCACATGAGAGTCTACAGAGAAAGACCTGACGTTAACGCAGTTGTACATGCTCACCCCCCTGTAGCTACAGCTTTCACAGTAGCAGGCGTTGAGCTCGACCAGTACATCCTCCCCGAGGCAATTCTTACAATCGGTAACGTTCCTACTTGTGATTACGGTATGCCCTCCACAATGGAAATTCCGGATTCTCTTATGCCCTACATCCAGAAGCACGACGCATTCCTTTTGAAGAACCACGGTGCTCTCACAGTTGGTAACACACTTATCAGAGCATGCTTCACAATGGAAGAAGTTGAATTCAACGCAAAGATCAACCTCTTCGCTCGTCAGATCGGCGCAGGCGCTAACAGCCGCATCGATGAAATTTCCTGCTACGAGCTCGAAAGACTTATGGAACTCCGCAAGAAGATGGGTCTTCCCGGTAAGCACCCCGGATGTAAGTCCTGCCCCAACAACGGTACATCCAACTGCAAGTGCAAGGGTGGCAACGGTAACTGCAATTGCGGTAGCCACACAGCTCCTCAGGGCGATGATCTCGTTGCTGACATCACAAGAAAGGTTCTCGCTGCTCTCGGTAAATAATTCGGTAGCGAAAGCTTCATTTATTATTAAATAACGAATTTTTTGAAAGGAGCGTCCGAAGACATGATAAACAATCTCACAGAGGCACAGATCCGCGAAATTGTATCAAAGGTTGTGTCTGAGTATAACAAGCCCACATCCGCGGCACCTGCTAAGGACTGGGATGCAACGCAGTATCACGGACGCAAGCTCATCGGTATTTACGCTACAATGGAAGAAGCCATTGAGGCGGCAAACAAGGGCTACAAGGCAGTTCGCGCAATGTCCGTAGCAGAGAGAGAAAAGATCGTTACGGCGATTCGTGAGCTCACAAGAGCAGAGGCAAGAAACATGGCCGCTCTTGGCGTTGCTGAAACAAAAATGGGTAGAGTTGACCACAAGTATGCAAAGCATCTTCTTGTGGCTGACAAGACACCCGGTACCGAGGATATCGTTTCCGAAGCAAAGACTGGCGACAACGGTCTTACACTTACAGAAATGGCACCCTTCGGCGTAGTTGGTGCTATCACACCCTCTACAAACCCCTCTGAAACAGTAATCTGCAACAGTATCGGTATGATCGTTGCGGGCAACGGTGTTGTATTCAACCCCCACCCCGGCGCGATCGCAACCTCCAACTATGCAGTTGACCTCGTAAACCGCGCAGTAAAGAGCGCAGGTGGACCTGAGGTTTTGGTAGCAAGTGTAGTTAAGCCTACTCTTGACACCGCAAACGTAATGTATAAGCATCCCCTCATCAAGCTCCTCGTATGTACAGGTGGCCCCGGTGTTGTAAAGGCAGTTCTTTCCTCCGGTAAGAAGGCTATCGGCGCAGGCGCAGGTAACCCCCCTGTTATCGTTGACGACACAGCGGACATTGATAAGGCTGCTAAGGACATTATCGACGGATGCACGTTCGACAACAACCTTCCCTGCATCGCAGAAAAGGAAGTGTTCGTATTTGACAACGTTGCAGACAGACTTATCGCAGGTATGATCAAGAACGGATGCTATAAGCTCACACGTGAGCAGGCTGACAAGCTCGCAAGCGTAGTTCTTGACAAGAAGGAAAACCCCAAGACAGGCAAGATCAGCTACGCGGTTAACCGCGACTGTGTTGGCCGTGACGCGGCAGTTCTTCTCGCAAAGATCGGCATCAACGTTGGTCCCGAGATCCGCTGCGCTATCGCTGAGGTTCCCTTCGAGCACCTCTTCGTTCAGGAGGAGCTTATGATGCCTATTCTCGGTATCGTACGCGTACGCAACATTGACGAGGCTATTGATCTCGCTGTTAAGGCAGAGCACGGCAACCGTCATACAGCGCATATGCACTCCAAGAACATCGACAATCTTACAAGATTTGCAAGAGAAGTTGAAACAACTATCTTCGTTAAAAATGCTCCCTCCTATGCCGGTATCGGCTTTGGCGGTGAGGGTCACGCGACATTCACTATCGCAGGTCCTACGGGCGAAGGTATTACGTCTGCTCGCAGCTTCACAAGAAAGAGACGCTGCGTAATGGTGGACAACTTCAGAATTATCTGATAAAATCTACGAAAGGAATTTGATAAAATGGATATTTCTGCTTCCCAGATCGAAAGCATCGTTAGAAGCGTGATCAATTCCATGGGCGTTTCCACAAGCTCCTGCAGCTGCGGTAACGTTCCCAAGACAGCTCACGTAGCAATGCTTACAGGTCCTAAGAAAATTGAAGTGAAGGAATTCCCCATTCCCGAGCTCGGCGATAACGACATTCTCGTTAAGGTTGAAGGCGCGGGCGTGTGTGGAACTGACGTTCACGAGTGGAAGATGGACCCGTTCGGACTTATCCCCGTTATTCTCGGTCACGAGGGTACAGGTGAGGTAGTAGCTGTTGGTAAGAACGTAAAGGTTGATACCGCCGGCAAGCCCCTCAAGGTGGGTGACAAGATCGTAACATCCGTTACAAACTGCGGCGAGTGCTATGCATGCCGTATGACTCCCGGTAGAACAAACCTCTGCGATAACCAGGGCGTTTTCGGTCTTATCGGTGATAACAGAGGTCAGGCTGAGGGCAACCGTCTCAACGGTTGGTTCGCTGACTACATGGTAATTAAGGGTGGTTACGGAATTACATACTTCCAGGTTAACGACTTAAATCTCAAGCAGAGAATGATTCTCGAGCTTGCTTGCGTTTGTGTTCACGCACTTGAAAGAGCACAGTCCACAGGCCTTCTTAACTTCGGCTCCAAGGTTCTCCTTCAGGGCTGCGGTCCCGTAGGTCTTACAATGATCACAGTACTCAGAGCTGCTGGTATCAACCACATCATCGCTGTTGACGGTAACGAAGACAGACTTAAGGTTGCTCAGAGAATGGGTGCTAAGACAACTATTTGCTTCAAGCGTCCCGACGAGGATACACTTGAAAAGAGAGTTGCAAAGGTTAAAGAGGTTGCAAACGGCGTTGGCGTTGACTTCGCATTCCAGTGCACAGGCGCTCCCGTAGCAGCTGCTGATATTTACAGCTTTATCCGTCGCGGCGGCGGTATGTGTGAAATGGGCTTCTTCGTAAACAACGGAGACTACCAGATCAACCCCCACCTCGCAATGTGTAATAAGGAAATCAATATCGTTGGTTCTTGGGACTACTCCGCTGAGGACTATCCTAAGACAGTGGCATTCTTGCATCAGTGTGAAGAGATGAACATTCCGATCGAGGAACTCATCACTCACTCCTTCCCTCTCGACAAGATGAACGAGGCTATGGAAACAAACGTAGCTCAGAAGGGCATCAAGATTTGCTATATTAACGATAAATAATCGAGGTTGTTAATATGGCAGCTCTCGGTATGATTGAGGTTTACGGCTACGCGACCTCAATAGTAATCGCAGACTTGGTGGCAAAGACCGCCAACGTAAAGGTCGTGGCTATCGACAAGCATAAGCCCGGCAAGCCCGACGAGGTACCGATCCCGCTTATTATGGCGGTTAAGTTCGAGGGCGATGCAGGCGCTGTGCGCTCTGCTCTTGACGCCGCTGACGAGGAAGCAAAGCGTAGAGGACTCTACGTAACCTCCTCCTTCATCGCAGGTCTTGACGAATCCGTTCAGTGGTTCGCAACACTCACCGCGACAGGCAAAGACAAGCTCAGAAATATGGATCTTATAAACGATTGAGATCCCACAAAAAAGTTTTTAAAAAATAAAAAGATATTTTCAAAGGAGATTTTAAATCATGAAAGAAGCACTTGGAATGGTTGAAACAAGAGGTCTTGTAGCTGCAATTGAAGCTGCAGATGCTATGGTAAAGGCAGCAAATGTAGAACTTATCGGTTCCGAAAAGATCGGTTCCGGTCTCGTATCCGTAATGGTTCGCGGCGACGTTGGCGCTGTTAAGGCAGCAGTTGAAGCAGGCGGCGCAGCAGCTTCCAGACTCGGCGAGGTTATCGCTACACACGTTATCCCCCGACCCCACACAGACGTTGATAAGCTTCTCCCCTCTCTCAAGTAATTTCAACTTAAAACCCTAAAATTTTAAGAAAAGGAATTAACTTAGTATGGAAAAGGCTATTGCGTTGCTTGAAGTCCGCGCTATGGTAGCTGCTATAGCAGGTCTTGACGCGATGGTTAAGACTGCGGACGTCAAACTTATTCATGTCGAGAAGCGTCTCGGCGGATGGCTCGTAACGGTTATCGTTGAGGGCTCCGTTTCCGCTTGCACCGCTGCGCTCGAAGCAGGTAAGGAAGCGGCATCGGCTGTCGGAAGAATCTACAACGCCGAGGTTATCGCGCGCCCCCACTCCGACATAATGAAATTCATTAAAACTGACGCAGGTGTATAACACCGCGCAGAAAAACACAAACAAAAAATTTTTTAAAACATAAAAGGAGATTACACTCATGAACGAAGCACTTGGTATGGTTGAAACAAGAGGTCTTGTAGCTGCTATTGAAGCTGCAGATGCTATGGTTAAGGCTGCAAACGTAGAACTCATCGGTTCCGAAAAGATCGGTTCCGGTCTCGTATCCGTAATGGTTCGCGGCGACGTTGGCGCTGTTAAGGCTGCTGTTGAAGCAGGCGGTGCAGCTGCATCCAGACTCGGCGAAGTTATCGCTACACACGTTATCCCCAGACCCCACACAGACGTTAACAAGCTTCTTCCTAAGCTCGGTTAATTTTAACTCTGTTTGGAGCATGCGTGTCTTGCTCGGAAAATTCCGAGCAAGACACCCCCACAGAAAAAGTTATTTTCGTATCTTTGGTATAAATCGCGTTTATTTCAAAGATATGAAAATAACGTCAGAATGAAAGGTAGTTTTATTATGAATATTACAGAAAAAGACATTGCCGAAATCGTAAAAAAGGTTATTTCCGAGGTGCAGGGCGAGACAGACGGTGGTAACACCATTCCCGTCGGCATTTCCAACAGACACATTCACTTAAACCGCGAGGATCTCGAAACACTCTTCGGCCCCGGCTACGAGCTTACTCCCATTAAGGAGCTCTCCCAGCCCGGTCAGTACGCGTGCAAGGAAACCTTGACACTCGTAGGTCCTTCTATGAGAGCAATTGAGGGCGTTCGCGTTCTCGGTCCTCTCCGTAAGGCAAGCCAGGTTGAGATCTCCGTTACAGACTCCTTCGTACTCAAGGTTAAGCCCCCCGTAAGAGAGTCCGGTAAGATTCAGGGATCCGCTCCTGTAACGATCATCGGTCCTAAGGGAACAGTAAGCCTCAAGGAAGGCTGCATCATCGCAAACAGACATATTCATATGAGTCCTGACGACGCCGCACGCTTCAACGTAAAGGACGGCGACTACATAGACGTTGACGCATTCTCCGGCACAAAGAAGACAAGATGGTTCGGCGTACAGGTAAGAGTTCACAAGGACTTCAGACTTGAAATGCACGTTGATACAGACGATGCGAATGCAGTAGGCTTCAAGAACGGAAGCACAGTAACGGTTGCTAAGTAATAATTCATTTGAAAGGATATAAAAATGTTAAAAGGTAAGGTAGTTGGAACAGTAGTTTCTACAAACAAGCTCGACAAGCTCGTGGGCTACAAGTTCCTTGAAGTTAGAATTATCGAAAACAGTGTTTTAACTGACAAGTACGTAGTTGCGGTTGACAGAATGGTCAGCGCAGGTATCGGAGAAGAAGTACTTATTACTATGGGTAGCAGCGCAAGAGAGGCTGTTGGAGATCCCCACTCCCCCGTTGACGCAGTAGTAGTAGGCGTTGTAGATAAAAACCAGAACTAATTTAAAGCAAAATTTTCTTGAAAGGACGCATTAGTGCGTAGAATAAAATGTCCGTATTAGATTTAAAATCCATTATGCAAAACGCAAGTATCGTTGGTGCAGGTGGCGCGGGATTCCCTTCCTTTGCAAAGCTCGCTGACGGCGCAGACACACTCTGCATCAACTGTGCAGAATGTGAACCCTTGATGTACACAGACTATATGCTTATGCGCGATGAAATGACAAAGATCGTTGAAGGCGCACAGATGGTTATGGAGGCGACAGGCATCCGCCACACTTACATATCCGTAAAGGAACACAGAGCACACATGCTCGGTCTTACCGACGGTCAGATCCTCGGTCAGAACGTTAGTGTAAAGTATCTCCCTAACGTGTACCCTATGGGTGATGAAATCAATCTCATTTATGAAACAACCGGTAGAGTTGTTAAGCCCGGTAACCTTCCTATTACTGCAGGCGTTATCGTTCTTAACGGTGAAACCGTTTACAATATCAGACAGGCAGTTTGCGAGGGCAAGCCTGTTGTAGAAAAATGGGTAACCATCGGCGGTGATATCCCCGAAAGATACACTGTTCGTGTTCCCGTTGGTATGAAGGTTTCCGAGCTCTTTGCAAAGCTTGGTGTAAAGGTTCGTCCCGATCAGGTTATGATCGACGGTGGTCCTTCCATGGGTAGAATCAAGAATCACGAGTCCGCAGTGGTTACAAAGACTACAAAGGCACTTCTCATTCTCCCCAAGAACATCAACTGTGTTGCTCACAAGCAGCTCTCTGTTGACGATATGCTTCGTCGCGCGGCATCCTGCTGCTGCGGCTGTAACCGTTGTACAGAGCTTTGCCCCAGACACCTTCTCGGATATCCGATTGAGCCTCACAAGATGATCAGAGCCGCTATGACAAATGCGGTTGTTGATAATCCCGAGCTCATCAAGACCGCTTCCCTTTGCTGCTCCTGCGGTGTTTGTGCAGAAGCCGCTTGCTGTCAGGATATCTCCCCCAAGGACGTTATCTTCCACCTCAAGGGAATTCTTGCAAAGAATAAGATGAGATTTGTTGCAGGCAACGAGTCCTACGCACCTGACTCCGACCGTCAGTATCACATGATCCCCTCTGAAAAGTGGGAAACAATTCTCGGAGTTCACAAGTTCGACTTTGTAACAAGGTACATTCCTGAGCAGATTTCTGCATCCAAGGTTGAAATCCTTATGTCCCAGCACATTGGCGCTCCCTCCGCTCCCGCAGTAAACGTAGGCGACAGAGTTGAGGTTGGTCAGCTTATTGCAAATCCCGGTGCAGGTCTTTCCGTTCCTCAGCACGCGTCCATCTCGGGCAAGGTTGTTTTCGTTGACAATACAAAGATTGTTATCGAGGCATAATCACACAACACAAAATATTTTACAAAGCAGGTAACTATAAATGTATCAGGCAATTGGTGTAATTGAACTTAAAAGCATAGCAAAAGGTATTGAAGCTACAGACGCGGCTCTCAAGAGCGCAGGCATCAGCCTCGTTTCTGCACGTCCCGCTTGTCCCGGTAAGTTTGAAATGATCCTTACAGGCTCTATTTCAAACGTAACAAGCGCAGTTGAACACGTAAAGGAAAGATTCGGCGACAAGCTCGTTGACGCGTCCCTTATGGGTCGTATTGACCCCCAGGTTATCACAGCTCTCTTCGGCACACAGGTTGCAGAAAAGACAGGTAGCTTAGGTATTATCGAAACTTATTCCGCAGCAAGCACAATCAAGGCTGCAGATATCGCAGTTAAGACTGCAAAGGTTAATATTTTTGAGCTTCGCGTTTCCCGCGGTATGGGCGGTAAGGGTATCGTTCTTGTAACCGGTGACGTTGGAGACGTTACAGCGGCAGTTGAGGCAGGCGCTGACTACGCAAAGCAGCAGGGTCTCTACCACAACAGCTCCGTTATCGCAGCTCCTCACGAGCTTCTCTGGGAGCAGCTTTAATTAATTTTCGCTACGGCGCATAACCCATAATCCCTTTATTCTAAAGAAAGAGATAATTAACTATGGCTGAGATTAAATTTGTTATAGAAAAGAGCCCGCGTATCGACCGACTCATCGCGCATCTTTACGAAAATATGCCCGAGATCGAGGCGGACAGAGCCGAGCTTTTAACTGAAAGCTATAAAGAAACCGAGGGCATGCCCATTATCAAGCGTCGTTCCGCGGCATTCGCTCACATTCTTCGCAATATTCCGATAGTTATTCGTCCTGAAGAGCTTATCGTCGGAAGTAACTCCATCCACCCCCGTGGATGCCAGACCTTCCCTGAATATTCCTTTGAATGGCTCGAGCCCGAGTTCGACACGATTGCAACCCGCGAGGCAGACCCCTTCTACATATCCCCCTCTACAATTGATAGACTCAAGAAGGTACATCCTTATTGGAAGGGCAAGACAGTAAGCGACCTTGCTATCACAAGTATGGACGAGAAGGTTCTCGACGTATTTATGAATCACGGTATCTTCACAGTTGGTAACTACTTCTACAACGGTGTAGGTCATATCAACGTTGACTACGCGAAGGTTATCAATTACGGTCTTGAATCCATCATTGAAGAGGCTAAAGCTGAAATTTCCAAGCTTTATATAGGCCACGGCGACTACCTTAAGAGAAAGGCATTCCTTGAGGCAGTAATTGAGAGCTGCGAGGGCGTTATCCACTACGCTCGCCGTTATTCCGATCTCGCGCTTGAGGAAGCAGGAAAGTGCTCCGACAGCGTAAGAAAGGCAGAGCTCTTAAAGATCGCTGAAGCGTGTGACAGAGTTCCCGCAAAGCCCGCAAGAAGCTTCTACGAGGCTTGTCAGGCATTCTGGTTTGTACAGCAGCTCATTCAGTGCGAGTCCAGCGGACACTCTATCTCCCCCGGTCGTTTCGACCAGTATATGTATCCCCACTTCAAGAGAGATCTTGATATGGGTGTTATCGACCACAAGCAGGCTCAGGAATATATCGACTGTATCTGGGTTAAGCTCAACGACCTCAACAAGGTTCGTGACGCTGCATCCGCAGAAGGCTTTGCAGGCTACGGTCTTTTCCAGAACCTTATCGTAGGCGGTCAGAACGAAGACGGTGTTGACGTAACCAACGACCTTTCTTATATGTGTCTTGAGGCTACTATGCACGTTCGTCTCCCCCAGCCCTCACTTTCCATCCGTGTATGGAACCGCTCCCCCCACGATCTTCTTATCAAGGCGGCTGCAGTTACTCGTGAAGGTCTCGGTGTTCCCGCATTCTACAACGATGAGGTTATCATTCCCTCTATTATGGCAAGAGGTCTTACACTTGAGGACGCTCGCGACTACTGTATTATCGGTTGCGTAGAGCCCCAGAAGGGTGCAAAGACTGACGGCTGGCACGACGCGGCATTCTTCAATATGTGCCGTCCTCTCGAGCTTGTATTCTCTAACGGCTACGACAAGGGCGAGCTTATCGGTCTCCAGACAGGCGACGTTGAAAAGATGGGCTCCTTTGAAGAATTCTTTGAAGCATATAAGCGTCAGCAGCACTATATGATCGAAATGATGGTACATGCGGACAATGCCGTTGACTACGCGCACTCCGTTCGTTGTCCTCTTCCCTTCGAGTCCTGCCTCTGCGACGACTGCTTGAAGAAGGGCATCAGCCTTCAGGAAGGCGGCGCGATCTACAACTTCACAGGTCCTCAGGGCTTCGGTATCGCCAACATGACCGACGCGCTTCTCGCTATCAAGACACTTGTATACGAGGAACGCAAGGTAAGTATGGCTGAAATGAAGCAGGCGCTCGCTGACAACTTCGGTAAGGGTTATATTCCCAAGAAGTCTCTCGAGCTTACAACAGAGGCTTGCAAGGCTCTCGATGCTCAGGGCGTTGAGGTTACAGCCGACGTTATCAAGCAGATCTACAACACATTTATAAACAATACGGTAGTAAGTGCAGAAAAGAAGGCTCGTTACGACGAGATCCTCTCTATGATCGAGGCACTTCCTAAGTACGGTAACGATATTCCCGAGGTTGACAACTTTGCTCGCGAGGTTGGTAATACATACACCAAGCCCTTCGAAAAGTTTACAAACCCCAGAGGCGGTATGTTCCAGGCAGGTCTCTACCCTGTTTCCGCTAACGTTCCGCTCGGCTACCAGACAGGCGCAACACCCGACGGCAGACTCTCCAATACTCCTATCGCCGACGGCGTAGGTCCCGCATCCGGCAGAGACGTAATGGGCCCGACAGCAACTGCTAACTCCGTTGCTCGTCTTGACCACGGTATCGCGTCCAACGGTACACTCTTCAACCAGAAGTTCCATCCCTCCGCACTTGCAGGTTATGCGAGCCTTGAAAAGTTCGTAGCATATCTCCGCGGTTACTTCGATCAGAAGGGTATGCACGTTCAGTACAACGTAGTTTCTCGCGAAACACTTATCGACGCGCAGAAGAACCCTGAAAAGTACAAGACTCTCGTAGTTCGTGTAGCAGGCTACAGCGCGCTCTTCACAACACTCTCCCGCTCGCTTCAGGACGATATTATCAACCGTACCGAGCAGGGTAACATTTAATTTAGATTCAATCATCGGTTTACCCCGACAAACCGTCGGGGTAGCCGAGAGCATTCCGAAAGAAAGGAGGAATAGCTATGAACGATACAATATTCAGCCGAACAGGACGTATATTTGACATCCAGAGATACTCTATACACGACGGTCCCGGCATAAGAACTATAATATTCCTCAAAGGATGCTATTTAAGATGCAAGTGGTGCTGCAATCCCGAATCTCAGGAATACGGCATCCAGACAATGACATTAGCAGGCAAAACAAAGACCGTCGGCCGCGACGTAACCGTTGCCGAGGTTATGGACGAGGTCGTAAAGGACGACCGCTATTACCGCAGAAGCGGCGGAGGTATCACTCTCTCGGGTGGCGAATGTATGGCTCAGCCCGAATTCGCAGAGGCTCTTCTCCGTGCGGCTCACGAATACGGCTATTCCACGGCAATTGAAACCACCGCGTTTGCAAAGCGCGAGGTGGTAGAAAGACTCCTCCCCCACGTTGACCATTTCTTAATGGACATAAAGCACATGGACTCGAAAAAGCACGAGGCATTTACGTCCCGTCCCAACGAGCTCATTCTTGAAAATGCAAAATACATCGCCGAGAACGCAAAGCATCTTATAATCAGAGTGCCTACCGTTCCGACGTTTAACGATACAGTTGAAGAAATCTCCGCTATCGCAAGATTTGCGGACTCTCTCCCGGGCGTTACCGAGCTTCATCTTCTTCCCTACCACCGTCTCGGTCAGGACAAGTATGCAGGTATCGGTCGCGAATATTCCCTTGACGGAATCACACCGCCCACAAACGCTCACATGCAGGAGCTCCTTGAGGCAGCAAAGCGCGCGTCCACTAAGCTCCACGTACAAATCGGCGGCTAAAAAGAAACAAATTGGAGAAGAAAAATGATAAACAACTTTGAGATGAAGGACAAAATGAGAATAGTCCAGGAGCTTGTTCCCGGTCGACAGATCTCACTTTGCCATATTATAGCAAATCCCGACTCGGTGCTCTACCAGAAGCTCGGTCTTGACCCCTCCATAGACTACAAGCACGCCGCTATCGGTCTGCTTACAGTTTCTCCCGCGGAGACCGCAGTTATCACAGCTGATATTGCGCTCAAGGCATCGGGCGCGGAGCTTGGCTTCGTAGACAGATTCTCGGGCACGCTCATTATCACAGGTACTGTAAGTGAGGTTGAAGCATCCCTTAATGCCATTAGCGACTACTTCAGAAACGTTCTTGGCTTTACGGTTTGCGACGTAACAAAGACATAATGAAAAAGCTTATTCTTATGGGCAGAGTTGCAGCGGGCAAAACCACGCTCACTCAGGCTCTCAAGGGCGAGCAGCTTCATTACTGCAAGACCCAGTATATTGACTATATGGACACGATAATCGACACCCCCGGCGAATATATGCAGGTACACGGTCTTGGCGCCGCGCTTGCTGTCTATTCCTATGAGGCGGACGTCGTAGGCGTTGTTATCTCCGCCAACGAGCCCTATTGCGTGTTCCCGCCCAATATTGCCTGCATGGTAAACCGCGAGGTTATCGGCATTATTACGGGTATAGACAAGCCCGATGCTAACATTCCGTTAGCCGAGCAGTGGATGGAAAACATCGGTTGCAAGACGGTTTTCCATATAAGCTCCCACACGGGCGAAGGACTCAATGACATTATTGATTATTTAAACAGATAAAACGGAGGCAAATATGTCTAAAACCAAAGTAATCTGCTTTGCCAACAACAAGGGCGGAAGCGGTAAATCCACCACCTGCGCTAATATCGGCTATTCAATGAGCACACTCGGCAAGAAGGTGCTTCTCATAGACGGCGATATGCAGATGAATCTTACACTTTCATTCTTTGACGACGAAAAATCTTTAGATTTTGCAAAGAACGGAAACAATATCTATACCGCGGTGCTTGACGGCAAGGACCTTACGGACTTCGTAGCTCACACGGACTACGAGGGACTCGACATTATTCCCTCCTCCACCCTTATGAGCAGCATCGAGCTCCAGCTCTTCACAAGAATGCAGAGAGAGCTTATCTTGAAGAGATGTCTTACAAAGATCCGTGAATCTGAGGTTTATGACTACATACTCATTGACTCTCCCCCGACTCTCGGCTCTTGGGTTACAAACATTATGTGCGCGTCCGACTTTATCGTAATTCCCGTTGAAGCATCCCCCTGGGGTCTTTTCGGACTTGCAAATATGTTTGAATTCTACGAGAACGTAAAGCTTATCTCCCCGAATCTTGAGCTTATGGGTATTGCCGTAACAAAGGCAAGCGAGCGCAAGAATTACTTCAAGCAGACGATTGAAACACTCTCGTCTCTTGACAACGTTCGTCTTTTCAATACGATCATTCGTATCGACAGTAACGTTGAGTGGTCACAGGACAACAGTAAGCCCGTTATGGCTTATAAAAAGACAAGCCGCGCAGCCGGTGAATATATGGAAATGGCACAGGAGGTTATGAAATATGCCGATAGGTAAGGACAGCATCACAAAAAGAGTAGCAAAGGTTGAAAAAACCGAAGAGAACATCGCTCCCGAGCTCGTAGCGACAACTGCGGCAGCTCCCAAGAAGACTCCCGCAAAGAAGACTACAACTACAACCAAGAAGGCTCCCGCAAAGAAGCCCGCTCCTAAGGCAGAGCCCGAGGTTAAGGAAGCAGTTATTTCCAATATCGCGCCCGAAACAGTTGAAGCGGTTATCGGTCGAAAGGAAACTGACGAGACAAAGAAGGTTCAGATCGGTCAGGATCTTCCTATTTACCTTATGTAATAAAAAAGACAGTGGAATTATCTCCACTGTCTTTTCTTTTGTGAAGGCGCATCAGCGTCTTCTTTTTCTTTTAATAAGAAGGTATACTCCGGATATACCCACGATCGTCAGCGCGGATGCGCCACCCACACCCGATCTGCAGCCACGCTTCTTTGCAATAGTATCGTAGCCACCAAGAGGAGGAAGAGCAGGATTATGTACGTCGCCACCGCCGTTGTTACCGCCGTTGTTGCCACCGTTGTTTCCACCGTTATTGCCGCCGTTATCACCGGGCTTGCTGTCAACGGCAGGCTTATTGGTCACATGCTCAGCGTAGCAATTCTGATAAACGTAATTGAGTCTTCCAAGAGGCGCGGTATCGCCGTGAGAATAGAAATCCTCCATAGAATCAACCTTGATTCCTTCATCAGCATCGAACCACTTGAATTCCATACATATCTCGTTGTAATTATTAACTCCGAGCAGCTCCAAAGGAACCGCGATCATCATCTCGTCGCCCGAAACCTTATAGCTTACCTTACCGACCTCAACAAAGCCGTTTGATGCCTTATCATACTTTGCAACCGAGCTCTCGGTATCACTGATTACGGAATAATTAACGATATAATCGTAGCCGTACCATCCCGTTTCCACGCTTGAATCAATATTGATATAAAGCTGCATCCAAGCGGAATTGCTGTCGTACTTCTTTATGTCCTCGGCAGTTTGAACGTAGAAATATGCATTCTTCGTATCGTTCGTGACCTTTGACGCCACAATATCGTTTCTACCCGAAAAGTCTCTGTATATAGTCGAACCAAATCCGCGGATATTTCTATCCATAATATCTCCCGCGGGATCGGTATATTTCACAAGCACGTCAGCCCACTGCTCAAATCCGCCCGCAATATTTATGGGGTTTCTCGCATCCTGAATAATGATCGGCGCCGTACCCTTAAGCCTTTGGATATTAGATACGAGCTGCATATAATAATTGTCAAAATATCCGCCGCGCATCATTTCTATATCTCGGCTGAATTCCTGAGACGCGGTGTCGACAAATACTACGGTATTCGCGTTACCTCTGTGCTTCTCGCCGTCTTGTCTTTGCGCTACCCATTCGTTCCATCCAGTAACAAGAACGTACGGAACGTCCTGCTCGATAGCGTAATCCCACTGCGCCTGGAAATTATATCCGAAATTCACAAGCTCGGGATTGTCCTCGATCGAAACGCGGTAATTCCAGAATGTCATACCGTCCATAAAGCTTCGTCCGCGATTGTTTTCGGTATACTTATTGAAATAGTACGCCGAATCGCTGAATGTCACCGAGCCGCAATGCTGAGCCACGGAAACACTTATCGCATCTCTTTTACCCGCATTATCCTTAAACACTCTCTGAGGCCACTCAAAGTCCATCCACGGCCAAGAATTTTGCTTAGCGGGCTCGTTAGGCCACTGCGCCTCTTTTATTGTAAAGAAATTCTTTATTTCGGGTATTGTAATGTCCTTGGAGTTTGTTATGATACAGGGCTTGCCGTCGACGTAAAGCCATGTATCGGGATACTTTTTACTTCTGTAAAACGAGGTGTAAATAGATCTGACGGTTGCCTCCGAATTTGTATTCGTGTAGAACACGATCTTGGGAGCATTGTAGCCAAGCTCATTGAATTCGTGCAAGATCTTCATAAGCTTCAACACGTTCGCCTGATAAATGTATCCGTTCGTGCAGTCTACATAAAGGAAATCCACACCCGCGTTCGTAAGCAGCTCAACGTGCTTTCTCATTACCCACTCGTCCGAGGAATAATAATATCCGTAAAGGGGCTCGCCCATCCAATGAAACGCGCCTATATTACCGTAGATGTGCTGCCCCGTCGTAGGGTCAACGTAATTAGCATTGAGTGCATTCGCGCCGTACTTGTGCTGTATCTTCGTAAGATCGTAAATGCCGGGATCCCCGTGCTCGCCCATCCACAAAAAGTAGAATAAGCCTACGTAATGCTCACCGTTCTCACCGTATATGCCAACGGCATTGGAGTTGTATAAGGGTCTGCCGAGATCGTCGACACCCGCAAAGCCGCCGCTTGTGTATATAGGATCGTTTGGAACGGTATATGATTTTTGCTCGCCGCGGTAAACGTAAGAGATCGTTACCGTGCCGTCGTCATTATAAGTATATTTAAGAGTTCCCTCATACGTGTCGCCCTCGGTTGCCTCTCCACCTGTATAATCGGGTTCTTCCCACGTAGGGGGCGCATTGAGTCCCGCAAGATAGTCCTCAAGAGAGAACGCCCTTGCCTTACCAATCGTATCAAAGCCCGCGATACACTTAATATCAATGGAGGCTCCTACCGTGTGCGCGGCCAAAGGATCAAATCTGAAATTTATAAAATTATTACCACTTTGACAAACCGATGAGATATCCACTATCTTAGTATGCCAATTTCCATCATTCGCCCAAGAGGACCAGCCTACACGCGTTGCGGCAGTCTCGCCCATAGGAATTTCATCATCCTTCTCGCAGTATATCTCACCGCCGCCCACAGCAGTAGTGCGATAAACTATAGCAAGATATCTATTCTCCGAGGGAGCGCCCTCAGGAACGGGAAGATGAATATACGGGTCGTTGGTTTCAGCAACAAGTCTTGTATATCCGTCGAGCGATTCTATACTTACGTTTTTTACAGTTCCAAGGCTTGAGATGACCTTGTCGGTTGTAAAATCCAAAAAATAATTGGGATCGGAGGAGTTATCAGCTTCCGCGCTTGCCGCGAATACCACCGTTGACGCGCAAAGAATGGATATGATCAATATCGCGCAAACGGTCACGGATAATATTTTCTTCATGTTTTTTCTCCCGTTAAAAATTACTTGATCTCATCAATGTTATAGGGTGTCGTCTGGTATACGAAATAATTGAGCCAATTGTAATACATAAGGTTTGCGCATGAGCGCCACGTTACCATAGGCTCCCTTGTGTCGTCATCACACGGGAAATAATTCTTCGGCATCTCGATGGGAAGTCCCGCGTTTTTATCTCTTAGATATTCATTCTTCAAGGTATCCGCATCATATTCGCTGTGTCCCGTTACGAATATCTGTCTGCCGCGCTTTGTCATGCAGGCATAAACACCCGCCTCCTCGGAGGAAGCCACGATCTTTAAGCCCTCAACCTGCTCAATGTCCTCACGAAGACACGTCGTATGCCTTGAATGAGGCACCATAAACACGTCGTCAAAGCCGCGGAAAAGCATGGACTTCTTGTGATCCGCAGTGTGCGGGAACACGCCGAAAAGCTTTTTGTCAAGGGGGTATTTCTTTATTCCGTAATGATAGTAAAGTCCCGCCTGCGCGCCCCAGCAAATGTGAAGCGTGGAGGTTACGTGGGTCTTGCTCCACTCCATTATCTCACAAAGCTCATCCCAATATTCAACCTCCTCAAAATCGAGAAGCTCAACGGGAGCGCCCGTAATGATAAGTCCGTCGTATCTCTTGTCCTTCACCTCATCAAAGGTCTTATAAAATGCGAACATATGCTCCTCGGAGGTATGCTTTGACTTATGAGTCGCCGTTTGGAGAAGCTCAAGCTCCACCTGAAGCGGACTGTTTCCGATAAGACGCGCGATCTGAGTTTCGGTAACCACCTTCGTGGGCATAAGATTGAGCATCAGGATATGAAGCGGTCTTATGTCCTGCGTAATAGCGCGCGTTTCGGTCATTACGAATATATTTTCCTGCAAAAGCGTTTCGGTTGCGGGAAGAAGATTCGGTATTTTAATAGGCATATTATGCCTCCTTACAATCTATAATCAGTTATTGAACGCCTGTTCAAGGTCTGCGATAATATCGTCGGGGTTTTCAATTCCCACGGAGAGTCTTACACCCTCGGGAAGAACTCCGCAAGCGATAAGCTGCTCGTCGGTAAGCTGACGGTGCGTTGTGCTTGCGGGATGAAGCACGCTGGTTCTCGCGTCGGCTACGTGAACTACGATCTGGGCAAGCTTGAGCGAATTCATAAACTTAACCGCCGCCTCGCGACCGCCCTTTACACCGAAGGAAATTACACCGCACGCGCCAAGGGGAAGATACTTCTTTGCAAGCTCGTTTTGGCTATCGCCCTCAAGACCGGGGTAGCTTACCCATGCAACGTTTTCGTTGCCCTCAAGATACTGTGCAACCTTCAATGCATTAGAGGAATGTCTCTCCATTCTGAGCGCCAAGGTTTCTGTACCGAGATTCAGGATAAACGCTGCCATAGGGCTCATAGTAAAGCCGAAATCGCGGAGGAGCTGAACTCTCGCCTTTGTAATATATGCTACGGAATTGCCGAACTGCTCGGTATATGTCACACCGTGATAGGACGCGTCGGGTGTTGTAAGCTCGGGGTACTTGCCGCCCGCAGTCCAGTCAAATTTGCCGCCGTCAACGATAATGCCGCCTACAACCGTCGCGTGACCGTCGAGATACTTTGTAGTAGAATGTGTTACGATATCCGCGCCGAATTCAAAGGGACGGCAAAGCACGGGTGTGGGGAAAGTATTATCCACAACCAGCGGTACGCCGTGCTTATGGGCAATGCCTGCAAATCTCTCGATATCAAGCACCTTGAGTGCAGGATTTGCGATCGTCTCGCCGAAGAAAAGACGTGTGTTCTCGTCAAACTGAGCACCGATCTCCTCATCACTCATATCGCTCGTTACGAATCTTACGTCGATTCCGAGCTTCTTTAAGCTTACCGCAAAAAGATTTACAGTACCGCCGTAGATCTCGGAGAGCGCTACGATATTCTGACCTGCGGAAGTGATATTGAGAATAGCGCAAAGATTTGCCGCCTGACCCGACGAAACGAGCATAGCTCCCTTACCGCCCTCAAGATCCGCGATCTTTGCTTCAACCGCCGCAAGCGTGGGGTTGGAAATTCTTGAATACATATGACCGTCAGCCTTGAGGTCAAAAAGATCGCCAAGATTGTCCGCGTCGGTGTATCTGTATGTCGTGCTCTGGTATATGGGAAGTACACGGGGCTCGCCGTTCTTCGGCTCATAGCCCGACTGTATGCATTTTGTGTCTATCTTGTAATTTGACATAATTTTCTCCGTTATATATAAAAATTATTAATTACTTATTTCCGTTGACCGAGACAAAGGAATCGCAGCCGCGGAAGGCACTGTCGGAAATTGTTACGATTCCCGCGCCTTCAACAGTTTTAAGCGCTCGGCATCCCAAAAATGCGCCTGCAGGAAGCTCGGTAACGCCTGCGGGAAGCTTTATTTCTTCAAGAGATCTGCAATTCATAAACGACTGAATTCCAATCGTCTTTAAGGATGAGGTTGAGGAAATATCAACCGTCTCAAGCGTATAGCAATTTAAAAACGCGTTAGCCGAAACCATCTCGACAGAATCATAGAATATCACGCTTTGCATTGACTTGCAGTTTGCAAACGCTCTCTCGCCGACGGTCTTGACACCGTCCGCAAGCGTGACCTCTATAAGATTTATACAGCCGTCAAATGCCTCGGCGGGTACATCCTCTCCCCTTACGGTTACGTAAGAAAGCGTCATAGGAACAAAATCTCCGTTCCACGAAAGACTTTCCGCACCGAAAATATATCCGATATAGCGATTTGCGCTAACGGAGCTGCCAACGAAGGGCAACGAGATGAATTTAAGCGAATCGCATTGCATAAACGCACCGAGGGCTATCTCCGTAACGGTATCGGGGATCTCCAAAGAGATCAAGGACTCATTACAAAGGAACGCGTATTCCTCGATCGTTTTTACACCGCCGAAATCCACGTATACGAGCGAACGGCATTCATTGAATGCAAACTGACCGATCTTCTCCATACTGTCGGGAAGAATTATTGCCTCAAGGCTCTTGAAATATGAAAGCGAGTTGGATTTTATTTCCTTTACACCCTCGCCGATAATAAGCATTTTAAGTGAGCCGGGGATCATAAGACCGTTGCTCACGTAATCGTCAGCACCGAAGATAACGCCGCCATTATCGTCGCCCTCGCCGTTGCCGACGAAAGGAATACGAAGCGTAGAGAGACTCTTGCAGCCCTCAAAAGCTCCCTTTTTGATGATCTTTACGCTATCGGGAACGTATACCGCGCGAACGGACTGACCGCAAAAGGTCTCCGCGCCAAGAGAAATAACGCTCTTCCCTTCAAGCGTGTCGGGAATAACGATAATATCGCGCTCGCCGATATATTTTTCTATTGTAACACCGCTATCCGTAATTGAATACTCAAAATCCGTCGCGGGATTATCTTCATAGGTTGTAAACGCCAAGGGCGCATTTTCCTTGTGCGTCTGATATTTTTGAAGGAGCGTAGGATCCACGTCAATGTCGGGAGTCGGAATAAATTCCCCTACCTCTCCTCTCTCTATAAGATTCTTGCCCGGGCCTCTGTTGGCGCACGATGCAAGAACCAAGCACAATAGCAATACGGCTGTAAGTAAAAATTTAGATCTGTTCTTCATTTTCCACCTCCGCCGTCTTACTTGCTTCCTCCAAAAGCTTATTTTCCCTGTCCGCCTGATACATAATAAGCGCAAGAATGAAAATAAACTGTGAGGCAAACCAAACCGCCTTATCCGCTACCGCTTCAAAGACGTCAATATTTCCAGCCGTGTTTTGCGAGACGTAATACGGAAGGAATACAAAATACAAAAATACAAGCAGGATAACAAGAGAAATCTTCTTTTCTCTATGATACACCGCCATCACATCCGCCGACTGTCCTCTTTTACTAAACAGTCCGCAAAGTATTGCCAACACGGGCAAAAGCGTGAGATTTTGCGCTTGATTTATTAACCAATGCGCGTTTTTAGTCGTCGCATCCGACGCGCCTATGATCCTTGCAAGCCTCTCGAATAAGGGAGCTGATACCGAAAATATCGCAACCGATGCCGCGCATAAGATACACGAAAAGAAAACAAGGCGCAAAATATTCAATTTTTGTTTTTTCATATTTTACTCCTCCTTTTTCTTGACTTGTTGAAGATTTTTTGGTATAATTCAAGTATAGATCATTATTCGAGGTGCATTATGTCGAAAGCTAAAAATACAACCAACTGCGAGAGCTGTGAATTCTTCGACTACGACGAGGAATACGGTGAAAACGTTTGCACGGTCTCTCTCGACGAGGACGAAATGCTCGATTTCCTCGGCGGAAATACAAGAAGCTGTCCTTATTACAGATTCTACGACGAATATAAGAGCGTACAAAAGCAAAATTAATTTTCATGTGGGCGACCGTTACGGTCGCCCGCTTTTTTCTTAAATAAGACCCTTGTCAAAGGCTAAGGGTAATATCTCGTCCATAGTATACTCGCGGATCTCGTGTCCGTCATAGAGAAGAACGAGAAAATCCTTTGAAACGAGCTCGCTCATAAACTCTCGGCAGATGCCGCAGGGGGAGCAGAAATCCATATTTTCCTCGTCGCGTCTATGACCGATGATGGCGATAGCGTCAAAGGAGCGCTTTCCCTTCGCAATAGCGGTGCAAAATGCCGTTCTCTCGGCGCAAATAGTTCCGCCGTAGGATGCGTTTTCCACGTTAGTGCCGAGAATTATTTCTCCGTCGGAGCAAAGAAGCGCCGCGCCAACGCAAAATTTTGAATAAGGAGAATACGAATTTTTTGATGCCTGGGCGGCAAGCTCAACCAAATTCTTTCTATCAAAATCCTTCATATCTTCAAATTAAAGCTTGTCCATAGCAACTGCTGTGTTGAGCGCTACTTCCATCATTTCAGTAAATGTTGTCTGAATATCGTTAGCGGAGATCTGCTCGCCTGTTACAAGGTTGTTGGAAACTGTGCAGATAGCAAGACCTCTCTTGCCCGCTCTTGCAGCATTCATATAAAGAGCCGCAGCCTCCATTTCACAACCAAGAACGCCCATTCTGTGCCATCTCTTGTTCTGCTCACCTGAGTCGTCATAGAACACGTCGGAGGAAAGCACGTTACCTACGTGGAAGGTTGCGCCAAGCTTCTTAGCCTCCTCAACCGCTGTGGAAAGAAGAGTGTAGTCGGCAATGGGAGCGAATTTTCCGGGGAGCATAAACTGCTGGTCGTAGTTGGAATCCGAGCAAGCACCCATACCTATAACAATATCACGAACCTTAATATCCTCTCTCATACCGCCGATAGAGCCGATTCTGATGATATTTTCAACGCCAAAGAAGTTGAAAAGCTCGTAAGAGTAAATACCCATAGAGGGCATACCCATACCGCTCGCCATAACGGAAACGCGAGTTCCCTTATACATACCTGTGTAGCCCTGAATGCCGCGCACGTTGTTGAAAAGCACGGGGTTTTCAAGGAAGTTGTCCGCAATAAACTTTGAACGGAGAGGGTCTCCGGGCATAAGGACCGTCTTTGCTATATCCTCGGGTTTTGCAATGTTGTGAGGTGTTGCCATAATTTTTTCTCCAATCTGTATTTTAAAATTTTAATTACTTTATTGTTTCTTCCATATAGTACGCCGCCTCGGAGTCCGCGCAGTTGAGGAAAAACGCCAAGGGGAACATTTCCATAGCCTTGCCTACGTCGCCGATCTTGTCGGTGTCGGAAAAGCCCATATGATAACGGATAGCAAACGCTTCATCGCGCGTAAGTCTCATATATCCTGACACTATATACACACTCTTCTCGCCGTGTCCGTAAGGAAGGTTGTCCTCTATCGTGTAGAAGGGTACGCTCTCCCACTTGCCCTCGGCATTCTTTACGTTGCGGAAGCTTACCTTATAGAAATTGGTCTTGCATACGTCGTGAAGAAGAGCGGCGATCGCAATGCTCTCCTCGTTGTATTCAATGCCATAGACCTCTTTGATTCTCGGGCGCTTCATAATGTCGCAAAGGCAATCGTAAACGTTCAAGCTATGCTCAAGAAGACCGCCCTCGTAGTTGCCGTGGAACTTCGTGGACGCGGGCGCTGTAAAGAAATCACAGCCCTCGCTCATAAGGTAAGAAAGCAGCTTGTCCGCTCCTTCTCTCTTGATCTTGCTTTTAAAAATCTCAATAAATCTTTCTCTGTTGCTCATCATATTCACGGAAAATACCTCCATCGTACAGTACTCCATTTTATACTTATATTTTATCAAAAATCAAGTGTTTTGTCAATAGATATATATTTATATATTATTATATATAATATGGCTCGCCGAAATTTCGGGGAGCCGCAATAATCAATATCCTTTCTTTCCAAAAACAAGTCTCCAGATAATCTTTCTTATAAGCTCGGCGGGAATTACCGAGAGCGCGATAAGAGACGTTATCATAAGCTCGTGAGGTGTCAGGGGAGCTGTGCGAAGCACACTGCCGCCAACGTAGATAAATGCGATCTGGATTATGAGAATCAACGCCATAATTAAAATAAATCCGCGATTTTTTGAAAGCCCCGAAAAGAGCTTCAATCTATCCACGCGCGCGCCAAAGCAGTTTATCACCGCTATGAAAATAAACAGCGCAAAAAACGCGGTCATAAGATAAATGTTATCAGGCGAATAACGGAAAAGGCTCGTAATATCGGGACTCTTCAAAAACCAGATACACAAAAAGACCGTATAGCCTCCCGTTATAAGTATCTCGTTTATCATATAACCGTTAAGAATTCTCTCATCTCGCCTCTTGGGTGCCTCGGTCATAATAGATTCCCTCGCCCACTCGCCCGCAAAGGCAAGGCCGCCTAAGGTGTCCATAATTATATTTATCCATAGCATCTGCACCACGGTTACGGGATTGTCGATCTTAAGCAAGGGACATAGCAAGCATACACCGACCGCGCAAAAATTCATCATAAGCTGGAGAGTTATGAATTTACGAATGCTCTTGAAGATGTTCCTGCCGTACTTGACCGCGCTGACGATTGATTTTAAGTTGTTATCAAGGATAATGATATCCCCCGCATCCTTTGCTACCTGCGTGCCGTCCCCCATAGCAAAGCCCACGTCAGCCAAGCGGAGCGCAGGCGCGTCATTGATGCCGTCGCCCGTCATACCGCAGACAAGATCAAGGCTCTCCGCAATTCTCACAAGGCGGCTTTTATCAGTCGGAAGCGCTCGCGCTACGACCGCAAGACGCGGCAAAATTTCACTTAACTCCATATCCGACAACGCCGCCATCTTGGAGCTTTCAAGAACTATATTTCTATCCTTATTAATAATGCCGCACTGACTAGCAATGCTCCGCGCGGTGTCGCGACTGTCTCCCGTTATCATTACACATCCGACCCCCGCGCGTAAGAGACGCTCAACCGAGGTGCGCGCCTCGGCGCGTATCTTATCGTGCAGGGTAACGGTAAATAGAAGCTTCATATTAAAGCTCCCGCGCTCCATTTCCTCATACGAATATTTCCCGTCGCAAATACCGATTATGATGGCTCGCTTGCCTTGAGCGGTGATACCGTATATCCTTTCGTCAAGCTCGGCTCGGTCAAACGCTTCGGGCAGACCGTTTTTATCAAGCTGCCCTGAGATCTTCCCCTTCAATATTTCAGCCGCTCCCTTTACGTAAATAACCTCCCTGCCGCCGCGACGAATTTTGCAAAAGGAATACTTTTTCTCACTCGAAAACGGCATTTTAAAAACCGCAACGGTGTCCTTTATATCCATTTTTATCCCCGAAGCATCCGTCAGAAGTGCGCGGTCGGTAGCGTTGCCGCCTATGGCAGACATTTCTCCGTCCGTATTTTTACCAATGCTCGACGACGTATTAAAGCTCGCGCCGAGAAAATAATGCTCCGCCATAACGGGCGAAAGGTCTTTGACTCCAAGGGCCGCATCCGTGCCGCAAACGTATATGCTCTCAACCGAAAGCTTGCCCTCGGTAAGCGTTCCCGTCTTATCGCAAAACAGTATATTCATACTGCCCGCCGCCTCGATACCTACTGGCTTTTTGACAAGCACGTTGTCCCTGACCATTTTCTTGACGTTCGAGGAAAGCACGACCGCTATCATCATAGGCAAGCCCTCGGGCACGGCTACGACAATAATTGTGAGAGAGAGCGTTAACGCCTCAAGAAGATTTTTAAAGACGTAGTCAAGGCTTGTCAGCTTATATCTTATAATGTCGGGATCAAATGCCGAATCGATCACGAATTCATTAAAAAGAAAAAAGAAGCCGACCAGAGCCGCCGCAACGTAACCGATAATACTTATTTGCTTTGCGAGCTTCGCAAGACGTATCTTCAACGGGCTCTCTCGCGTGTCACTTTGAATTTCTCGCGAGATTTTGCCGAGCATACTGCTCTCTCCTACCGCGGTAACAAGCATTCTTCCCTCGCCCGAAACAACAAGACTCCCCCTATGAACGTAGTTTTCGGCAGCAGGTGTGGTGTCACTCACATTTTCAGACGGTATTTTCTCCACCTCGCGGCTCTCCCCCGTCATTGAGGACTGATCAAGCGATAGTTTACCTGAAATGATTCTGCCGTCGGCGGCGATCTGCTCGCCCGCAGAGACAAGAAGAATATCTCCCACAACGACCTCGGAAATATTTATCTCGCAAATCTTCCCTCCCCGCAGCACGCGGCAGACCTCTTGATGTTCATATTTTGAAAGCTCGGAGAACGCGCTCTCCGAGCTATACTCCGACATTGTGGAAATAAACGTGGCAAGAAGCACTGAAATGCCGATGCCGACGCTCTCAAAAATATTGCCGTCACGGAACATAAATATTATATTTATAAGCAACGCTGCAAGCAAAATCCTTATTATCGGGTCGCCGAGATTTTTAAAAAATTTTTTTATAAATTTTTCCCTTTTTGCGCGCGGAAGTATATTTTCTCCGTATTTTTCCCGCGATGCTCTTACCTCCGCGCTGTTGAGGCCCTGCGCGTCCACCTTTGCCTCAAATTCCGCTTTTTCCTTATGAAATAAAGTGTTTATTGTCATCACTCCCCCATTCCTATACATATAATTTATATGAATATAAGGCGCGAAAAATACTTCTCCAAAAAATTCCAAAAAATCAAAATTTTTTTCGAAAAAGGTATTGACAACTCAAAATTTGTGTGATATAATCAATGTGTACCAAAAAGGTAGACATTAAAAATCCCGAAGCGAGGCACCAGCTTATGAGAATAACGCAAGAAGCCGATTACGCTGTGAGGATATGTATCGTGCTTGACAGCAAGGGCGAGAAAATGGGCGCTACGTCGATCTCCGAGATTGCTTGTGTTCCCCAAAAGTTTGCTCTTAAAATTCTAAGAAAGCTCGGCGAGGCGCAGATCGTTCGCTCATACAAGGGCGCGTACGGCGGCTACGAGCTGGCGAAGAAAGGAGACGAGTTAAGCGTTCTCAAAATAATCGAGGCAATCGACGGAGAAACAATGATATCCAAGTGCCTTGAATGTGATTACGACTGCTCAAGAAATCCGAAAAAAAGCTGCTGTAAGGTGCATATCGCCTTCGGCGCGATCAACAAAAAACTAATAAATAATCTCGGCGCAATTACTATCGGAATGATAAATAATGAAGAAATAAGCTCATCCGATATCGTCGATTTTATAAATAAAATTTAAAATTATTAAAATTAAAAAATGTACATTAAAAGGAGAATTTAAGTTATGAAAAAGTTTGTTTGTTCTGTATGTGGTTACGTTCACGAGGGTGATTCCGCTCCCGAAAAGTGCCCCCAGTGTAAGGTTCCTTCCAACAAGTTTAACGAAGTTAAGGAAGAAGAAAGAGTTTGGGCTGCTGAGCACGTAGTAGGCGTAGCACAGGGCGCTCCCGAAGAGATCATTGAAGGTCTCCGCGCTAACTTCATGGGCGAATGCACAGAAGTAGGTATGTACCTCGCTATGGCAAGAGTTGCTCACAGAGAAGGCTACCCTGAGATCGGTCTTTACTGGGAAAAGGCAGCATTCGAAGAAGCTGAGCACGCAGCAAAGTTCGCTGAGCTCCTCGGTGAAGTTGTAACTGATTCCACAAAGAAGAACCTTGAAATGAGAGTTGAAGCTGAAAACGGCGCAACACTCGGCAAGTTCGAGCTTGCAAAGCTTGCAAAGCAGCTTAACCTCGACGCTATCCACGACACAGTTCACGAAATGGCTCGCGACGAAGCAAGACACGGTAAGGCATTCGAAGGCCTTCTTGAAAGATACTTCGGTTAATTTATAAGCAGATTACGGGGGAGTCTTTCGCAAGACTTCCCCGTTATTGAATAAATCTTCCAATATATAAAATTTTTTGCAAAACCAAATGGGGGGCACAAAGCCCCCACCCCCCCATTCAATTAAAATAGAAATTTACCCATTGCCGTGAATTTACCCCCATTTCCCACGGCAACAATAAAATAAATCAAAACACGAAAGGAATTACTACTATGAAATACGTTTGCCCCTGCGCATATGAATACGATCCTAAACTCGGTGATCCCGAAAACGGCATTCTCCCCGGCACAGCTTGGGAAGATCTCCCCGAGGATTGGACATGCCCCGTTTGCGGTCTTGATAAGGACGCTTTTGAGGTAGTTGAATAATAATTAAAAATAAAAAGAGCCGACCTTGTCGGCTCTTTTTTGTGGAAATCTCGCGTTTTTTCTTAAACTTTCTTAAAAAACACCGAGAAATATTGTAATATTCTCCCATTGTGCTATAATTTACTCAAAGGCAAAAAACATTGTATTATGGAGATTATTATGGAATTTTGGAGAAAAGTTTTAGAAATACTCAATACAAGTATGACGCGACCCACCGATTACGGTTGGTTTCATCTTTTGTTCTGGGCGCTCACGATCGGCGTAGCAGTTCTTCTCTGCGTGCTTTATAAGAAGGGTGTTATCAAGAACGTAAGACGCGTTGTGCTTATAACCGCGCTTCTGGTTATCACTCTTGAGATATACAAGATGATAAACTTTGGTTTCTCGTATGAGGACGAGATCAAATACAGCTTCCCCTGGGGCTCATTCCCCTGGCAGTTCTGCTCGACTCCTATGCTGATAGGTCTTATTGCAGGTCTGACTCGCGGAAAATTCCACAACTTCCTTTGCTCTTTCCTTGCGACCTTCGCGGTATTTGCGGGAACTGCGGTAATGGTATACCCCGGCGACGTTTTCACGGAAACTATCGGCATCAACGTCCAGACGATGATCTGCCACGGCTCTATGATAACTATCGGTATTTTCCTTTACTACACAAACTACGTTGAAGCAAAGTTCAAGACGCTCTTTAAGGCGATCCCCGTATTTGCGACCTGCCTTAGTATCGCAATGATACTCAACGAGATCGGCCACAGAGTAGGACTTACAGAATCTCACTACTTCAATCTCTTCTACATAAGCCCCTACGAGGAAGGACATCTTCCCGTTTACTCGAGCATTCAGAAAGTCGTTCCCTACCCCTGGAGCCTCTTTATTTACATTTTCGGCTTCTCGGCAGCGGCGTGTGTGATCCTTCTTATTGCGATGGGCATAAAGGCAATTTGCCGTGCAATCAACAAAGCCAAGTCCAAAAAGACTGCATAAAAAACAATAAAACGGAAGCGTTGCTTCCGTTTTCTTTTTTAATGTCTTAACCCATTTCTTAAAAATTCTTAAACTTCCTTAAAAAACATTGTAATATTTTAACTTTATGATATAATCTTACAGAAAAAAACAAAAAACGACATTTCAGGAGAAATAATATGGAATTTTTAAAAAAGCTTTTTGCGGTGCTTGACACCCAGATGCAAAGACCTCCCCTGTACGGATGGTTCCACATCCTCTTCCTCGTTCTCACGGTAGTTGCAACAGTAGTTCTCTGCCTCCTCTACAAGAAGGGGGTTATAAAAAACGTAAGACGCGTTGTTCTTATAACGTCTCTTATCGTCATCGCGCTTGAAATTTATAAATTGTTGATGTTCGGCATTTCCTATGAAAACGAGCTCAAGTACGAATTCGTTTGGAGAGTATTCCCCTGGCAGTTCTGCTCAACGCCTATGTTCATCGGTCTTATAGCAGGACTCACAAAGGGCAAGTTCCACAACTGGATGTGCTCCTTCCTTGCAACCTTTGCAATTTTTGCAGGCGTAGCGGTAATGGCTTTCCCCTCCACAGTTTTCGAGGGTACGATCGGCATCAATATTCAGACTATGATCTGTCACGGCTCTATGATCGTGATCGGTGTATTCCTTTACTATACAAATCACGTTGAAGCAAAGCCTATGACGCTTGTAAAGGCAATTCCCACGTTCGCAACCTGTTTGACGATCGCAGTTGTTCTCAACGAGGTTCTTTACAAGGCAGGCAAGCCCGTAAACCTCTTCTACGTAAGCCCCTACCTCCCCGGCGACCTTCCCCTTTATAAGGATATTCAGGCAAAGGTTCCTTTCCCTGTGGCTCTCATTATCTACATCGTAGGATTCACGGTGGTTTCAGGACTCATTCTCCTTATCGCTATGGGCATCAAGGCAATAAGCCGTGCGATCAAGAACGCAAAAGCAAAAAAGGCAGCGTAAAGCATAAAAACACAAGAGCCTCCTCGGAGGCTCTTTTTTATCTCAAAATGATTTATTTATTGACAAACACAAAATAAAATGTTATACTTTAATATACACTATATTTTATAAGGACAACAAATGGGAAACATAGTTTTAATCGGTATGCCGTCTTGCGGAAAGTCCACTATGGGTGTGCTTTTGGCAAAGAATTTAGGCTACAAATTCCTTGACTCCGACCTGCTTATACAGGAGCGCGAGGGCAAGCTTCTCCACGAGCTCATCCGTGAGCGCGGAAACGAGGAATTTATCAAAATCGAAAATAACGCCAATATGAGCATTGACGTTGAAAATACGGTAATTTCAACGGGCGGCAGTGTAGTTTATTGCGAGGGCGCGATGAAGCATCTCTCGGACATCGGCAAGATCGTTTATATTAAAATAAGCTACGAAACACTGGCGGCTCGACTTGGCGACTACGTTCACAGAGGCGTGGTTATGCCTGCGGGCTATACTCTTCACGATATGTACCGTGAGCGCTCGGCACTCTACGAGAAATACGCGGAATATACGCTCGACACCGACAATATGACTATGACCGAAACGCTCGACGCTCTCTCAGAGCTCTGCAAAAAGGCTGTTTCCGAATAAAATAAATATTAAAACGAGGCGCATTTTGGACAGATTTCAAAATCCCATTTTAAACAACACGTATATTTTATCTACAAATATACGAAGCTTTGGCTTCATTCTCGCCGATACGGACGAGGATGCAGGTAAACACAACAATTTCTTTGAAAAATTCAGCTTTGAGCCAAATATCGCGGCACAAATATACCACGCCTTGCGCGATACGGCCGAAAATTTGATAATTGCCGAGAGTGCGAAGGGTACAAGCTTTATGTTCTTTAAGCCTGAGTACTGCGCAGGAATATTTACGATCGTAAAGCGACTTGATATTATGCCGCATGAGATGGCAACAATAATACGCGAGAGCTTTGACGGTAATGTAATTTATCTTGGCGGCGAGCACACCGAGCTCCCGTGCGATCGGGATCGCATGCAAGACGTGATATCTTCAATAACAAGGTCTCTTGCGATTTTCAACGATCCCGAAGCTCTGACTAACGTAAGGCTTCTTTGCGACATTGACCGCTCTTATTCGGGCGAATACGTATTTTGTCGCAATGGCTATTCCCTGTTTTTACTCTTCCTTTGTATGTCGGCAAGCAAGGATACCGATATGAAATTGAGCTGCAAAGAATACGATAACTACAAAATAATCAGCGCGTGCATTGACACAAGGCCGAACATCTCAGAAAGGCTCGCATATCTCTCGGACGTAATGGAAGCGCAAAGCTTGAATTTATACTACGTCAAGGAAGACGACAAGCTGAAAATCGCGTTTCTTCCTTACTATATTGACGACGGCAAGCTCGGCGTCAAGGCGGAAATTGATCTTACAAAAATACTTATATAGACACACACGAAAGGAATTAAAATGGCAAATTACAGACGCGGAAGAATAAATGAAGAAATGCAACGCGAGGTTGCTAAAATTTTGCGCGAGGTTAAGGACCCCCGCGTATCCAAAGCGTTTATAAGCGTAACGGGAGCAGAGGTTACTCCCGATCTCAAATTCGCGAAAATATACTACTCTGCATACAACGCGGACAAGAAGGAGGTCAAGGCGGGACTCCGCGCGGCTTCAGGCTTCATTCGCGGACAGATCTCGAAGAATCTCAATCTCCGTATCACTCCCGAGCTTACCTTCATTGAGGACGGCTCTATCGAATACGGCGCAAAGATCTCAAAGATCCTTGAAGGAATCACGTTCACAGACGAAAACAACGAGGGCGAGGAGCAGTAATGAAGGAATACAGACAGCTTTCTCTTGATGAGGTCGTAGAGACACTTGCCGAGAAAAGCAAATTTCTTATTATCTTTCATATAAGTCCCGACGGAGACGCAACGGGCTCTGCATTTGCCTTAAAGCGCATGCTTGAGGGAATCGGCAAGGAAGCGTATTGCCTTTGTGCGCAAAACGTACCCGACAGATTACTCTTTTTGTCAAGCAGTCAGGCAAGTGTGGATATAGACTCACTCCCCGCGGATTTTGACTTTGACTGTGTCATTACCTGCGACACGGCGGCGCCTAACAGACTCGGCTCGCTCTGGGATAAATTTGAGGGTAAGATAGATCTTATGATAGACCACCACGGTGTCGGCACTGTCTACGCGGACAACTTTATCGTTCCCACAGCGGCGGCAACGGGCGAGATCTTGTACGATATTCTCACAAGGCTCGCGAAAAAGTGCGGAATGGAAGAGCTTCCGATCGAGGTCTGCGCTCTGCTTTATGCGGCAATTTCATCGGATACAGGCTGCTTCCGATACAACAACGTAAAGGAGCACACTCACAGGATCGCGGCGTCTCTCATTTCACGCGGCATCGATTCCGCGGATATAAACCACCGTCTTTTCGGTATCAAAACACTCCGTCAGATGCAGGTTGAGCACGCGGGATTTGAAAGAATGAATCTTTACGAGGACGGCAAGATCGCGGTAATTACATTCCCTTATGATCTCAAGGCTCAGTACGGCGCGGACGACGAGACGCTTGAAACTCTTATCGACGTAGCAAGATGTGTAAAGGGCGTAGAGATCTCCGTAGTTATCAAGCAATCAACCGAGGAGAAAAGGTACAGAGTTTCCACCCGCTCAAACACTAATTTTGACGTAGCGCGACTCTGCTCCCTCTACGGTGGCGGCGGACACGAGCGCGCCGCAGGATGCACTCTCAACTGCGACTCCATTTTAGCGGCAGAAATCACGATCGTTTCCGCTATTGAAAATATTTTAAGAGATAATAAATAAAATAAAAAACGGAGAACCGGCGGTTCTCCGTTTTACTTTTTATTAATGTTCTGCGCTAAAATGCTCAGCACGAGGAGACTGAAGCGGTTTAGATGCAGAAGTCGTGATCGGGGGAACGTAGCCGTACAGGAGTACGGCAGAGCCGCCGAGCGCGGCTAAAAAGCCACATAAAATGAAGAAACCCGCCTGAACAGGCGGGTTTCAACATTAAAAATACAAAATTTTAAATCTTTAAAATATACTAAATTGTTTTTTCGTGTGGCTTTTGTTCTGCGCTAAAATGCTCAGTCCTCTGTTGTAGCTCTCATAGCTTCAACAAACTTCGCTGCATAAGAATCTGCAGGAGCCTTGATAAACGCCTTGTTAGTTGTAAATATAACTACTACGGGCTGATCCTTAGCCTTAGGATCAAAGCCGCCGAGATTTTCGATCTTATCTGTAAGAATAATACAACCGTCGTAATTGAGCGCCTCGCAGCCAACGTACGCGTGGATACCGATCTCCTTTACGGATTCGGGGAGCTCAACCTTAGCAAGCTTCTTGCAGTTTCTGAATGCGCCCGATTCAATGGTAGTAAGCTTACCTGTAAGCTTGAAGCCCTCAAGCTCTATACAACCGTCAAACGCGTTCTTACCGATAGTTGTAAGTGCGCTCGCGTCATCCATAACCACCTCTTTAAGTCTTACACATTCTGCAAAAGCAAGCTCGCCGATGGTCTTTACCGCAGCGGGAATCTCGATCTTTGTAAGATTATCGCAATTATAGAATGCCGCCTTGCCGATAGACGTTACAGTCGCGGGAATCTTTACGGAATTCATAGAAGTACAAGCCTTGAATGCCTCGTCGCCGATAATAGTTACAGTTCTATCGTCCTTAGATCCAACCTTTTCGGGAATAACCACCTCGTGAGGTGTGTGGATCTTAGGCTCGTAATTTACGATGATCGCCGTTTCACCAACGCCGTCGGCAAACGTGATAATACCTGTACCTATATCCTTCTTATAGTTGGGAGCAATGTAGCCGCCCTCGGTAAGGTCGTCGCTCTCTCCCTTATTGCAGGATACCAAGGCGAATGTCGAGCATATCATCAAAAGCGCTAACGCGATCGCTATTATCTTCTTCATTTATAAGTCCTCCGTAATACTCCGGATGAAAATCCGTTTCGTCCATATATAGATAATTATACAACAAAATAAAATAAAAGTCAATAGAGGTTATACCTTTGAGCGCGCTCTTTTGGAAATATTTTTATATTTATAAATATAAATCCTCTTCTGATTGTTGTATTTTTCGGCAAATTATGGTATAATTGCTTTAATACTTGTATTTAAAGGATAAAGATTATGTTATCATCGGTTTATTGCGCAGGAATCTTCGGCATTGACGGATATATAGTTACAGTTGAGGCGGATGCTCAGCCAAGACTTCCAAGCTTTGAGCTTGTAGGTCTTCCCGACGCGGCGGTAAAGGAAGCAAAGGAAAGAGTTCGCACCGCGTGTCTTAACAGCGGCTTCCGTTTCCCCGAAATGTATTTTATGGTAAACCTTGCCCCCGCGGACAGAAAGAAGGAGGGCTCGGCTTACGACGTTGCTATCCTGCTCGGCATTATGAAGAGCGCAGGAATCGTAAGAGGCGATATTGATATCAGTAAAAAATGCTTCGTTGGCGAGCTTTCCCTCTCGGGTGAGCTTCGTTCTGTGCGCGGCGTTCTCTCTATGTGCGTTGCCGCAAAGGAGGCGGGCTTTGACGAATTCTACGCGCCCGCAGATAATGCGAACGAGGCGGCGGCAGTCGAGGGCATCAAGGTATATTCCGTAAAGGATATGCGCTCCCTTGTGGCGCACCTAAACGGCACGGAGCCGCTTTCTCCCGTTGAATGCGACCGCGAAAAGCTCTTTATTGATCTTGACAGCTACAGCTACGACTTTTCCGACGTAAAGGGTCAGGCACAGGCAAAGAGAGCTATGGAGATCGCCGCAACGGGCGGACATAACATTCTCCTTATCGGCCCTCCCGGTACGGGTAAATCCATGCTCGCAAAGAGACTTCCGACGATCCTCCCTCCCCTCTCCTTTGACGAGGCGATAGAAACCACAAAGGTACATTCGGTTTCGGGCACACTACCCGAGGGCACCTCACTTCTCGGCACGCGTCCCTTCCGCTCGCCCCACCACACTATGAGCGCAGTTTCATTGGTCGGTGGCGGTGTTTATCCTATGCCCGGCGAGGTCTCACTTGCCAACAACGGCGTCCTCTTCCTTGATGAGCTTCCCGAATTTCCCAAGCACGTAACCGACGCGCTCCGTCAGCCTATCGAGGACGGCAAGGTTACTATTACCCGTGCGAACGGCAGAGTTACCTTCCCCTGTAACTTTATGCTCGTCGGCGCGATGAATCCCTGCCGCTGCGGTTATTTCGGGCATCCTACAAGAAAATGCACCTGCAAGCCGCTTGACGTTAAGCGTTACATATCAAAAATTAGCGGCCCTCTACTTGATAGAATCGATATCCAGATCGAGCTTCCCTCCCTTACGTACGAGGAGCTTTCGGACAACAAGCTTCAGGGCGAGCGCAGTCGCGATATAAGAGAGCGCGTTATTGCCGCGCGTCAGTTTGCAAAGGAAAGAATGGCATCTGACGGCTTTATCGCAAACTCTATGCTTGACTCGGCATCTATAAGAAAATACTGTACCGCAGACGAGGATGCTATGCTTCTCCTCAAGTCCGCGTACGATTCAATGGGCCTCTCCGCCCGCGGATACGACCGCATTATGCGAGTTGCGAGAACTATCGCCGATCTCGACAGAAGCGAGATAATCCGCGCGTGGCACATTGCCGAGGCAATTCAGTTCCGCAGTCTTGACAAAAAGTACTGGGGAAATGAAGAATAAATCTGATTTTAAAAGGAAAATTTATGACAGAGCTTTTATGTAAAATTTTTATAAAGGACAGAGAAAATATAAAGAGTCCCTCAGTACGCCGCGCGTACGGAACGCTCGCAAGTATAGTCGGTATTATCCTCAATCTGCTTATCGCGCTGGGCAAGATTACAATCGGTTTTCTCTTTAACGCGATCTCCCTTCAGGCGGATGGTATAAACAACCTCTCGGACGCAGGCTCGCAGATAATCTCCCTTATCAGCTTCAAGATCGCATCCAAGCCCGCCGACCGCGACCACCCCTTCGGCCACGCGAGAATAGAATACGTCGCATCAATGATCGTCTCGTTTTTCATTCTCATTATCGGCTGGAATCTTCTTACCTCCTCAATTGAAAAGATCTTCAATCCCACGACCGCTACGGAAGAGCCCCGACTTGTAGTCTTCATTGTGCTTGGCGTGTCCATTATCGTTAAGCTCTGGCTTTGCTTCTTTAATAAGAGACTTGCAAAGAAGATCAACTCAACCGTTATGAAGGCAACCTCGGCAGACAGCCTCTCCGACGCTATCGCGACGTTTGCAGTTCTTATTTCTATGATCATTTGCAAGTTCACAAGCTTTGACCCCGACGGAATTATGGGCGCTATCGTTGCCATCGTAATTCTCATTGCGGGCGCTAAAATTCTCAACGAGACCAAAAACTCCATTCTCGGCGAGAGAGCCGACCCCGCGCTTCTTGAAGAAATCAAAGAAATCGTCGCGGAATTCCCCGATGCGCTCGGCATACACGATATGGTCGTTCACAACTACGGCCCCGGCATCACTATCGTTTCCCTTCACATTGAGGTAGACGGCGAGCGCAATATTTTCGACACGCACGATATGATTGACAATATTGAAAAGGAGCTTCGTGGCAGACTGAATATTCACGCGACAATACACATGGACCCGATCGTTACTAACGACGAGGAGGTAAACGAAATGCTCGCAATCACCCGCTCTCTTGTAAAAGAGATAGACGAAGGGTTTGATATTCACGACTTCCGTTTCGTTCGCGGTAACACTCATACAAATCTCATTTTCGATATCGCCGTTCCCTTCTCCAATAAATACACCGACGGGCAAATACGCGATCTCGTACAGTACAAAATAAGCGGACACAATAAGGATCTTTTGTGTGTGATCACAGTTGACAGATATTAAATTTGCAATTTATATACGTGTAGTCTTGCAAGTTTCGACAAATTTTCAAGAGAAAACATAAAAATATGAATTTTTTGAAATTCGGTATTGCAAAACAAGTAAAACTGTGATATACTGTTTAATATAATTCTCAAAATGAGTAAAGGAAATACACACATGTCACTTTACACAAACCATCAAAGTCTCGGAGACGAGGCGGAGGAAAGATTCCGCAAGCTACTCAACGAGGCAATACCAACGTATCAAATTCCCAAGACGGCATTTGACAGCTACCGCGTAAAGCGCGGTCTCCGCGAGCCCGACGGCTCGGGCGTTACCGCGGGCGTAACTAAAATTGCAAATGCCCACGGCTACGTTATGTACGAGGGCGATAGAATCGCAGACGACGGTAAGCTTGAATTCCGCGGCTATGAAATAAGCACTCTTGTAAATAATTTCGTAAAGGAAGACCGCTTCGGCTTTGAGGAATGCGCGTACCTTCTCTTCTTCGGTCAGCTTCCCACAAAGGAGCAGCTTGAAAATTTCACGGCTCTTCTTGCCGCCTGCAGACGTCTCCCCCCGAGATTTACCGAAGACATAATTATGAAGGCGCCGTCCATGTCCATTATGAATAAAATGGCAAGCTCGGTGCTCTCACTCTACGCCTACGACGAAAATCCCGACGATACCAGCCTTGAAAATATGCTCCGTCAGAGCATTGAGATATTGGCGCGAATGCCCATTATCGCGGCTCAATCCTATGCGGTTTATCAAAACGCGTTCCACGACAAGAGCCTCAATCTCCACAACCCCAAGGAGCATCTCTCCACCGCGCAAAACTTCCTTCGCGTTCTCCGTCCTCACAAGAATTACACCGAGGAGGAAGCAAAGCTTCTCGACCTTTGCCTCTGCGTTCACGCCGAGCACGGTGGCGGTAATTGCTCAACCTTTACCTGCCGAGTTCTTTCTTCCTCGGGCTCGGATACCTATTCCGCAATTTCAAGTGCGATCGGCGCGCTCAAGGGCCCCCGGCACGGCGGCGCGAACCTCAAGGTGAAATATATGCTTGATTGCATCAAGGAAAACGTTTCGGATATCAATAACGACGACGAAATGGCGGCATTCTTACTTAAGATCCTGAACGGCGAGGCGGGCGACGGCTCCGGCCTTATCTACGGTATGGGACACGCGATCTACACAAAGAGCGACCCTCGCGCCGTAATGCTCAAGACCTACGCGAAGAAGCTCGCTTACGACAAGGGCTTTGGCGACGATTATAAGCTTCTCGAGCAGATCGAAAAGATCACGCCTCGGATCTTCCACGACTACAAGGGCATTGATAAGCCTATGTGCGCGAACGTGGATCTCTATTCGGGACTCGTTTACAAAATGCTCGACATTCCCATGGAAATGTACACTCCCCTCTTCGCTATCGCGAGAACTGCGGGCTGGTGCGCTCACAGAATAGAGGAATTCGAGACCGCGGGCAAGATCATGCGCCCCGCATACAAGTGCGTAACACGTCCGAAGGAATATACTCCCTTAGAGGAAAGATAAAAAATCAAACGGAGTATCAGCTTCAAAGTGATACTCCGTTTTTCAAAGGTGAATAAAATGAAAAGAATTTTTTTGTTAATTCTCGTTTTAATACTCGCGTCATCAGCTTTGTGCGGCTGCAAGGATAAACACGACAAAGAAGAACTTCTGCGCCAGCTTGCTCAATATCGAAAGGATAAAATTGAAGCTTACGAAGAAGAAAATAAGCTTTATGAGGATTATGAGGTTGACGTCGCGTTTATCGGCGACAGTCTTACCGACGGCTATGAGCTTTCAAAGTACTATCCTCAGTACGTAACCTCAAACCGAGGCATCGGCGGAGACACCACCGTTGGACTTGAAGAACGACTCGAGGTCTCCCTGTACGAGCTCAAGCCCAAGGTCGTCGTTATGCTTATCGGCGCGAACAATATGGATTCAATGCTCGATAATTACGAGAGAATACTCATAGGACTTCGCGACAATCTTCCGAAATCAAAGATAATTCTCCTCTCGCTTACCTCAATGAGCAAGGAATGGGGCAGGAAAAATCAGCTCGCGGCATATAACAACGTACAAATAAAGCTTCTTGCGGAAAAATATTCCTTTGAATACGTGGATCTCTACTCCGCCCTGCTTGATCTCAAGACAGGCGAAATGCGAGAGGAATATACCACCGACGGTGGTCATCTCACACCCGCGGGATACGAGGTACTGACTCAAAAGATCACACCCGCAATAGAAAGACAGCTTTCGTCGTGGATGGAAGAAAATAAATAAAAAAAGAACGGACTCGCGTCCGTTCTTTTTTATGTAAATAGAATTACTGTGCAGCGTTTACGATCGCAGCAAACTTTTCAGCAACGAGAGATGCGCCGCCGATAAGACCGCCGTCAACGTTAACCTTAGAAAGAAGCTCTGCAGCGTTCTTGTCGTTCATAGAACCGCCGTACTGAACTGTTGTTGCCTCTGCAACGTCTGTGCCGAACATTTCAGCGATAGCTGCGCGAACGTAGCCGTTACCCTCGTCAGCCTGGTCAGCAGTTGCTGTAACACCTGTGCCGATAGCCCAAACAGGCTCGTAAGCTACGATAACGTTCTTCATCTGCTCCTCTGTTACGTTTGTAAGAGCCATCTTTGTCTGGAACTTGAGGAGTGTCTCAGTGTAGCCGAGCTCTCTCTGCTCAAGTGTTTCACCAACGCAAACGATTGCCTTAAGTCCTGCGTTAAGAGCTGCGAGTGTGCGAAGGTTAACAGTCTGGTCAGTCTCACCGAAGTACTGTCTTCTCTCGGAGTGACCGATAACAACGTATTCAACACCTGCTTCAACAAGCATCTCAGCGGAGATCTCGCCTGTGTATGCGCCGCTTGCCTTGAAGTGTACGTTCTCAGCACCGATCTTGATGTTAGAGCCCTTTGCAGCCTCAATAGCCGCAGGAATGTCGATAGCGGGAACACAAAGAACAACGTCACAGTTGTCCTTACCCTCAACGAGAGGCTTCATCTCACCAATAAGAGCCTGAGCCTTCGCGGGTGTCATATTCATCTTCCAGTTACCTGCAATTACATATCTTCTCATTATATTATACCTCTTTTTAATATTTTTTGTATGGATGCGAGGGGCACTTTTTTGAGGAAAAAGCTTCCCTCGCGCTCCCTTCAAAAACCTTAAAATAATTTTTAAGGCTTAAAGTGTAGTTTTATAAAATCCGCAAAAATTTGTTTCAAGACAAGGCGCACCGCACATTGCAAGGCGCAGGCGTAGTTCCCTACGTCAAGCCGCAATGCAGGAGCAACGACGTATTGGAGCAAATTTCAAAGGATGACCCAAAAAATTACTTGTCCTGGAGGCAAGCAATACCAGGCAAAGCAAGACCCTCAAGGAATTCAAGGGATGCGCCGCCACCTGTAGAAATGTGTGTAATTCTGGGAGCAAATCCGAGTGTCTCGCAAGCTGCCGCGGAGTCGCCGCCGCCAACGATAGAAATGCAATCGGAATCAGCCAATGCCTGTGCTACGGAAATTGTACCCTTTGCAAGTGTGGGGTTCTCGAATACGCCCATAGGACCGTTCCAAACAACAGTCTTTGCATTCTTAACTGCATCTGCATAAAGAGCCATTGTCTTTGTACCGATATCAAGACCTTCCTTGTCAGCAGGGATCTTGTCGGAGTCAACTACTTCAACGGAGATCTCAGCGTCGATGGGGTTCGGGAAACCGTCAGCAACAGTTGTATCGATGGGGAGCAAGAGAGAAACGCCGTTTGCCTCTGCCTTTGCCATCATCTCACGGCAGTAGTCGATCTTCTCGGAATCGAGGAGGGACTTACCTACGCCGTAGCCCTTAGCTGCGAGGAATGTATATGCCATACCGCCGCCAATGATAAGTGTATCAACCTTTGTAAGAAGGTTGTTGATAACGTTGAGCTTATCGGAAACCTTTGCGCCGCCGAGAATAGCAACGAAGGGTCTTTCAGGGTTAGAAAGTGCCTTACCCATAACGCCGATTTCCTTACCGATAAGGTAACCGCAAACTGCGGGGAGGTAATCAGCAACGCCTGCTGTGGAAGCGTGTGCTCTGTGAGCTGTACCGAAAGCGTCGTTTACAAAAAGTCCGCCTTCGCCGCAGAGATCTGCAAGTGCCTTTGCAAATTCGGGCTTGTTCTTTTCTTCGCCTGCATCAAATCTTACGTTCTGGAGAAGCACGCAAGTGCCGTTTTCCATAGCGGCGATCTTTGCCTTTGCATCCTCGCCGATAATGTCACGAGCGAATACAACCTTATTGTCAAGATATTCATTAAGCTTGTTTGCAACGATCTCAAGAGAGAACTTGGATTCGTCCTTTGCAGCCTTCTTGAAGCATTCTGCCTCAGCCGCCGCTCTTTCTTCTTCGGGAAGCTCAGCGATCTTCTTTACTTCCTTCTTTGTGAGCTTGAAGCCCTCTGTGAAAATGTTATGGGGCTTACCCATGTGAGAAGCGAGAATTACCTTCGCACCCTTTTCCATAAGGTACTTGATAGTGGGAAGTGCCTCTACGATTCTCTTGTCGGATGTGATTCCGCCATCCTTTGTGGGAACGTTAAAGTCGCAACGAACGAAAACCTTCTGGCCCGCCTTGATTTCAACGTCTACAATAGACTTCTTGTTGTAGGTCATTTTAATGTCCACCTTTCATATTTATCTTGCTTTTTTAATTTAAATTCTTCTTTAAATAGTATGCTCATCACATACCACCTTATAGTTTACCATAAATTCCAAATTTTATCAATAGCTATTAAGTTAATTTTTCGCCTATCATCAAAAATTTTTTATTAAAATTGCCGTTTGGACGCGACTTTGATAGCGAAACTTTCATTGACAAGCACAAACGCGTGTGCTATAATAATTATATAAATCGAAATTTTGGGAGAAAATTATGGTATATTTATTTTTAGCAAACGGATTTGAAGAGATAGAGGCTCTATGCCCGCTTGATCTTTTGCGCCGCGCGAATATCGAGGTTACCACCGTCGGTATCGGCAGCGAGGTCATCCGAGGCGCCCATGGAATAACCGTGCACGCCGATATTCCCGATATTATGTACCGCGATTCCTCCCCCGAGATGATAATTCTCCCCGGCGGTATGCCCGGCGCAAAAAATCTCGACGAATCCAAAACGGTCGACGTAGCGATCAAGACAGCGCATAAAAAGGGGGCTTACATTGCCGCTATTTGTGCCGCTCCCTTTGTTCTCGGCAAGCGCGGACTTCTTGAAGGCAAGAATGCTACCTGCTTCCCCGGCTTTGAGGACGAGCTTCTCGGCGCAAGCATCGTAACCGACCGCGGTGTCGTTGTCGACGGCAATATCATTACCGCGCGAGGTATGGGTGTTGCTCAAAAATTCGGTCTTACCCTCGTCGCGCTCCTTCGTGGAGAGGACGTGGCGAAAAGTATTGAAAAATCCATTCAGACGGAGCCTTATACAAATGAGTGAAAAGCTTATAAATAACCCGCTTGACGAGCTGAACGAGGCTCCGAAAAAGCAAAAGCGGAAGAAAAAGGAGCGAAGATTCAACTTCACGGAATTCTTCTTCGGAAAGGAAATATTTCTCCCTCCCTGCCTTCTTATCGTCGCGATGCTGATGCTTATCCTCTTTAAGATAGCTATCAACGTCTTCCCCGACAAGACAGGCGGATACCTCGGAGTAGTAATTCTCCTGACCGTCATCTTCTTTATCCCCGCATATCTCTTTTATAAATTTACACATCACGGACAAATGAGCAAGATCGCGCGCGAGCTGAGGATCAAGCTTCCGAGCGTAAAGCACTTTTTCCTTATGTTCTTCGGCGCGGTGCTTATTTCGATCGTAATTTTCTTTGTAAATCTTTTATTCAGACTGCGCTCGGGCTATTCCGACGGATTCTATCTGTACAATTCCTTCTTTACGGAAAGACTCCCCCTGCCCGACACACCCTTTTTCCCTATCGTAGCCTTCGCGCTCGTCCCCGCCCTTTGCGAGGAATTTATGTTCCGCGGAATATTTCACGCGTCCTACGAAAAGCAGGGCTATCTTGCGGCAGGCATCACGACGTCGCTTATGTACGCGCTCATCTCACTTGACTGGAGGACCTTCGTATCCCACCTCATATTAGGTCTTTTCCTTACGTTCGTTCTCTATCTAACGGACTCCCTGCTCGCCTGCACCGTAATAAATTTCCTGACAAAATGCTTTATGCTTTTCTTTGGCACGAACCTTCAATCCTACGTGCTGTCAACAAGCAACCGTGCGGTGTTCGTAGCGGTTATGATAGGCGGACTTCTCCTCTCGGCAGCAGCATTTGCCTTTGAATGTGCCAAGATATTCAAAAGATCCGCCAAGGGCGAATATACTCTCCCGAGCATAATAATCACGACCCCGGGCGACGGTGTACGCGCTATGCTCTCAAATATCTCAAGCTTCTCTATGATAGTGTGCGTAATCTTCTTTATCGTCGCGCTATTTATAAAATAAAAAGACGGGCAATGCCCGTCTTTTTTGTATTTATTTGTGGAATAAGCACTTTTCAGCAAATACAGGTTCACAGGTAATGCACGCGCCAAGCTTTGTCAGCACGCTCTCATCGGAATACGACAAAATAACCGTGGAGTGTATCTGCGCTCCGCGAAGAGCCGAAATTGCCGCGAGCGCCTTTGCCGCGTTTTCATCCGTTTGCGCGCAAATCGAAAGCGCAATAATAAGCTCGTCGGTTCTCATTCTTGAGCTTCGGCTGCCGAGATGCTCCTTCTTGAGCTTCATAATGGGAGAAATGATCTCGGGAGAAATAAGCATTATATCGTCATCGATTCCCGCAAGATATTTAAGCGCATTGAGGAGCGCCGCACTGGATGCGCTGAGCAGATCCTTCGTCTTGCCCGTAACGATATGACCGTCGGAAAGCTGAATAGCAACGCCGGGAAGTCCCGTCTTCGCCTCGATTTCAAGCGCAGGTATAACAGTGGGACGGTTTGCGGTCGTGATGCCGCACTCGTCCATTAAAAGCTCGATCTTTCTCGTCTCCTCGGGCTCTGCCATTCCCTTTCGTCTTGCGCAAGCGGTCTTGTAGAATCTGCGGATGATCTCCTGCTCTGCCGCCTCGCGTACCGCCTCGTCGTCGTAGATCGCGTAGCCCGCCATATTTACACCCATATCCGTGGGGCTCTTGTAGGGGCACTTGCCGAAGATCTTCGTCATCATAGAGTCAAGGACTCTGAAAATTTCAATATCTCTGTTATAGTTTACCGCAGTCTCGCCGTATGCCTGCATATGATAGGGGTCGATCATATTTATATCGGCAAGGTCGGCGGTTGCCGCCTCGTAAGCGAGATTCACGGGATGCTTCAAGGGGAGATTCCATATCGGGAAGGTCTCAAACTTCGCATATCCCGCCTGAATTCCTCTCTTGTGATCGTGGTAGAGCTGGGAGAGACAGGTCGCCATCTTACCGGATCCGGGACCGGGGGCGGTAACGATAACGAGCGGACGGCTTGTTTCGATATAATCGTTTCTGCCGAAGCCCTCTTCACTTACTATATGATTTACGTCGTTGGGGTAATTTCTTATAAGATAATTCTTGTACGTATTGATACCTGCAGCCTGAAGATTCTTTATAAACGTGTCCGCCGCGTGCTGACCCGTGTACTTTGTAAGCACAACGCTTCCAACGTAAAGACCAACCTCACGGAAGGAGTCGATAAGGCGCAAAACCTCCTTGTCGTAAGCGATACCCGTATCGCCTCTGTACTTACTGTTTTCAATATCCTCAGAGCTTATCGCGATAACAACCTCCGCGCTGTCACGGAGTGAGCAAAGCATAGAAAGCTTACTGTCAGGCTTAAATCCCGGCAAAACGCGCGACGCGTGATAGTCGTCGAAAAGCTTGCCGCCAAACTCCATATAAAGCTTACCGCCGAATTTCTCAATTCTTTCCTTGATCCTACCCGACTGAAGCTCGATATATTTTTCGTTACTGAAGCCTTCTCTTAATGTTTTTTCGGTGTTAATATTTTTAGTATCCATAAAAACCCCCGCGGACTTACTGTAAAAATACATTTTAAATTATAACATATTTTTCGCGGGTTTTCAACTGTTTAGGGCAAAGATTTTTCAAAATATCAATTAAAAATGCTACTAAACACCTCAAGTATCTTAAATCTCGCCCGATATTTCGGCGTATCCGTCTCGGTTATTATCTTATACTGCTCCCCCGTAAGTCCTACCGAAATAAAAGCGTCCTCATTTTGCTCGCGCGAAAGCTTGCTTGATGAGGACAGACAAAGCGGCGGAAAAACACAGCACCACCAATTTTGCCCCTCACCCGAGCCTATAAGCACGCGCAAGGATGTGTATTTCCCCGCAGGAAACGCGCAGGATTCGTATTCCCGCGTAGGATAATCCTCAAGTCCCAATTCGATCCGAACGGGGTAAGAATATCCCTCCGCCTCAATTCTCTCCTCTGCCACCGCCTGAATCGTCGGCATAAGCGTCTCGATTCTCGCCTTCGCCTCGTCCTGCGTTTTGCACCCGTCGAGCTGTCCGTCAAGAGCTTCAAGTATGGAATCCCTGACCTTGAGCTTTAGCGCCTGATCCTCCTCGCTATCCGAGTTTGCAAGCACGTGGAGCCGCACTACCGAGCTGTATATCTCGCTCTCTCCGTGAATGGGTAGCGCGCCTAAGATAAGGGTTATACCCATGACAATAATGGTAACGATAAGTAATTTTTTTGTAATTGACATAAAAACCTCCCGTATAATACACTTCTTTTATATTGGATATAAGCATTATTTCCAATAAAACGTGAATTATACGGGAGTATAAAAATATTTTTTATTACTGATGCTCGGGATTTTTTCTTCTGCGGCTGAAGTTTGCAGGCTTTTCGGTAATATCACCCGCTGCCGTAAGCGCCATCTTCGTAAGAACAGGGCCTATGATCTCGTATACAAGAACCGCGAAAAGAACCACGAAGCGAACTGTATCCGCTATTTCCGTGCCGGCAAACGCAAGGTCGGACTCCACGACGCTCACCATACCGAGAGCAACGCCCGCCTGCGGGAAAAGTGTAATACCGAGGTATTTTACAATATTGCTATCGCAGCCCGATGCCTTTGCAGACCCCCAAGTACCGAAGTATTTACCAACGCAACGGAACAAAATATATACCACGCCTACCAAGATGAAGATGGGCTGTGTAAATACCAAAAGGTCAAGCTCGGCGCCACTTATTACAAAGAAAAGAATAAGCAAGGGCTTTGTCCAGCTGTCCGCTCTCGCCATCATTTCGTCGGAGCATTCACAGACGTTGCAGAACATAGTTCCGCACATCATACATGTAAGAAGTGAGGAGAATCCGATATGTACCTCTCCGATATGGAGATTCTTGAGCGTTGTAACCGCAACGGTAACGAACACGAACGTAATTACAAGACTAAGACGGTTGGAGTTAGAATGGAAGAGCTTTTCAAGATAGGAAAGTATAAGTCCGAGAACTGCGCCAAGCACAAGAGACGCTATGATCTCGATCATGGGCTCAACGAAAAGCGAAATAATGTTTACCGCGTCGGGACCGCCCGCAATAGCCTTTGCAATTCCCATAAAGATTGCGAAAACAACAAGACCGATAGCGTCGTCGAGAGCTACGATGGGAAGAAGCATCTTCGTCGTAGGACCGTTCGCCTTGTACTGACGAACTACCATAAGAGTTGCCGCGGGAGCCGTTGCCGTCGCGATCGCGCCGAGAATGATAGCTGCGGGAAGCGGGAGATAATCCTTACCTGTTGCCGACAAAAGAATAAAGTGAAGACCGATAAGCGCACCCGTAACCACCGCCGCCGCGGCAATCGCCTGCGCGAATGCAACGATAGTTGCTTGCTTACCCGTTTTCTTTAATTCGGAAAGCTTGAACTCGCTACCTATGGAAAACGCGATAAATCCAAGCGCTATCTCGGATATGATCTTTATCTCTTCAATGTCGGAAAAATCCTTTGCGCTGAAGCCAAGGTGATATCCGCCGGGAAGCGCTACCGAGCCTATGCAAAAGCATCCGACAAGCACGCCCGCTAAAAGATATCCCGTAACTGCGGGGAGCTTTAACAGCTTGCATATACGCGACATCAAAAGTCCTGTAAATACACAAACCGAAACTGATATAAGTATTTGTGTTGTTGACATGAAAATTGCCTTTCCTAATATATAAAAATCTAAACGGCATTTTGGGAATTGCCGATAACCCTCTGCAATTCCCAAATGTTCAATTTATTACTCAATAACGGCGATAGCCTCAACCTCGCAAAGAACGTTCTTCGGAAGAGTCTTTACCGCAACGCAGGAGCGCGCAGGCTTGCCTGTGAAATACTTCGCGTAAACCTCGTTGAATGCCGCGAAATCCGACATATCCGCAAGGAAGCAAGTGGTCTTTACTACGTTCGTAAGATCCGTTCCCGCAGCCTCAAGAACCGCCGCAAGATTTTTGCATACCTGCTCGGTCTGCTCTGTAATAGTCTGAGCCTCAATATTGCCCGTTGCGGGATTGATCGGGATCTGTCCCGACGTGAAAACGAAATTTCCAACCTTCTGCGCCTGACTGTAAGGGCCGATCGCCTCGGGCGCATTCTTCGTATATACCTTTTCCATTATATGCACCTTAACCTTCAATTATTTTAAATCCAGCCGCCTTGAGTGCCTCGTCGATCTCATAAATGTGCTCGTAATTTCTTGTTTCAAGCACAAGACGGAGATAACAGCCGTTAATATCACTTACTTCACTTCCACGCTCGTGGTTAACTGAAATAACGTTACCGCCGCAGGCAGCAATGATCTCGGAAACCTTCTGAAGCTGACCGGGCTTATCCATAAGCTCGATGCAGAGTGAAGCGGAGCGACCGGTCTTGAAAAGACCGCGCTTGATAACTCTTGAAAGGATCGTAACGTCGATATTACCGCCCGATACGACCGCAACAACCTTCTTTCCGCGAACGGGAATCTTGTTAAACATCACCGCCGCTACGGATACCGCGCCCGCACCCTCGGCAACCATCTTTTGCTGCTCGATAAGCGTAAGTATTGCAGAACAAATCTCGTCCTCGGTTACCGTTACGATCTCGTCAACGTACTCGTTTACAAGAGCGAACGTGTTTTCACCGGGCTGCTTTACCGCAATGCCGTCGGCAATTGTGGAAACCGCAGGGAGTCTTGTGATCTTTCCATCGTGAATAGAATTGAACATACTCGGAGCGCCCGCCGCCTGCACGCCGTAAACCTTGCAGTTGGGGTTGAGCTTCTTTATTGCATAAGCAATACCCGAAATAAGTCCGCCGCCGCCGATCGGTACTACTACCGCGTCAACGTCGTCGATCTCATTTAAGATTTCAAGACCGATAGTTCCCTGACCCGCGATAACTCTCTCGTCGTCGAAGGGATGAACGAAGGTGTAGCCACACTCGTCGCGAAGCTCGATCGCCTTCTTGTATGCGTCATCGTAAACGCCCTTTACCATACAAACGTCCGCACCGTACGCCTTTGTCGCCTCAACCTTTGAGATCGGCGCGCCGTCGGGAAGACAGATGAGGGATTTAATTCCGTATTTTGTAGCCGCGAGAGCCACACCCTGCGCGTGATTTCCCGCGGAGCAAGCGATAACACCGCGTGCCTTTTCTTCGGCTGTGAGCTGGGAAATCATATATCCCGAGCCTCTTATTTTAAACGATCCCGTGAACTGTAAATTTTCGGGCTTAAGATAAAGCTCGCATTCAGGATTTATCTTGGGCGCGCGTATGAGATCGGTCTTTCTTATGACGTCCTTCAACACAAACGACGCGTGATAAATCATATCAAGAGTCAGCATATATTTTCCCCCTCTTCTAAAATGTACATATTATTATAGTCCTGCAAGTTTGATTTGTCAAGGGAATTTTATAAAAAATACACCACTTTAAACACAACTTTGAATTATTTTTTTGAATTTTTTGAAAAAATGACTTGACAAACATAAAAATTGTGATATAATGTATTAGTGCAAAACAAATGCGCCGTTAGCTCAGCCGGATAGAGTGTTTGGCTACGAACCAAAAGGTCAGGGGTTCGAATCCCTTACGGCGCGCCAAAACAAAAGAGAGGAACTTTGGTTCCTCTCTTTTGTTTTACCACACCTTCACGGATCGAACCCCCGCGAGCCGTAGGCGAGAAATGTTTTGCACTTCTATTACTTTGTCTAAATATATACATAGGTGCAAAACTAGGTTCAGAATCCCTTACGGCGCGCTTCACGGATCGAACCCCCGCGAGCTAATTTGCGGAGCAAATAGTGAGAGACGTTTTACGCTTCGATTACTTAGGTCAAATATATACATTGGCGTAAAACTAGGTTCTGAATCCCTTACTCTAACTTTCTTCAAAACCCCTTACCATATCATATAATCCCCCACTGACAACACAAAAAAATAAAAGAGGCTCTCGCCTCTCTTTTTTGTGTCATATACCGCACACATCTTTTATATTATATCATATACACTCTGATCTGTCAAGAGAAAACGAAAAATTCCGCCCGTTCTTCCCCGTTCGGCACGCGCACAGCCGTGCAGATACCCGTGAACAGATTTAAACTTGTTTTGCTTTCTGTCAATCTTACATTTTTTGACATTTTATGCACTATGCACAACTTTTTTGTGTTTTTGTCAATCTTTATATATAATTTGCATAATGTTTTTAATTTGTCCATTTTTTAGGGCAAAATATATGATATAATAAAGATGCTAAAGAGAGCATCCCGACAGGCCTTGCGGTAACGGTCGGGTAAATGATCTTTACATAAAAAACAAGAGGGATTGCAAAAATCGCAAGAAGATTCCCCGTAAGCAGCGGATGAATTTAAGATCGGGAATATGAAAGTACCTATGAAGGAAAGATCTCCCGAACGGAAGACTTGAATTCTGCTACGCAAGGATGAAGGACGCAATCCAAATACGGAAGAAAGACGGAGGATATGCCAATGGCGAATGAAATCTCAGTCTTTGAGGCATCTTCCATTTCGACAAGATAACGGATATACACCCTGATGTCAGGAGCATTCTCCATTTAGTGTTTAGAGGGAAAGACCGTTTGAGTCGCTAAGTGGGAGAGCATCAAAGATAAAACAAAAATTTTTAACGTAAATTATAGGGCGTGATTTGATTGATTAAAATTCTAAGATTTAAAGGAACAATTAAAATCTAATCGGAGGACGGTCCCATGAGAAACTGAGTTTCGGCTCAAATTCCCTTTACAATTGAATATTAACCAAATTGAATAATATGTAAGTTAGTTTAATTCAAATCTATTTCGGAATTGCCACAGTGGAGGGTAATCCAATGGAATAAAGTAATTTTCGCAGAAGCCGCAAAGGCGTGAAGCGATCTAAAGCGTAGATTTTGACTCGGTTTCGCCTCGGCGAAACCGAGTTTTGTTTTTTACACCCCCTTTTACGAATGAAACAAATAAGCAAATAGAGCTTATAAGGAGGTACCATATGAAAATAACTATTATCGGCAGACAGCTCACAGTATACGACGACACAAAGGCTCTCATTCACGAGAAGCTCGCAAAATTCGACAAATTTTTTAATGATGAAGCTCAGGCAACCGTAACTCTCAGCCATAAGAGAGGCACGGCAACCATGGAAGTAACGATCAAGGCGGCAAACACAATATTCAGAAGTGAGGTTGACGAGGAAAGCTTCAAGAACGCGCTCGACCGCATTATTGACAATATTGAAAGACAAATAAGAAAGAACAAGACAAGACTCCAGAAGAGACTCCGCGAGGGTGCATTCACTCCCGAGCCCGCTCCCGCACCGACAATTGAGGATATCGACGACGGCGAATTCACGGTAAGAGTAAAGAAATTTGAATTTACTCCCATGTCGGTTGAAGAAGCAATTATGCAGATGAACCTGCTCGGACACGAATTCTTCGTGTTTAACGACGCGGAGACCGAGGACACCTGCGTGGTATATAAGAGAAAAGATGGCAACTATGGTTTGATAGTGCCGGAATAATCCATTCGCTCTATCAAAATTCAAATAAACAAATCCACCCCCGACGAGCTGTCGGGGGTGGCTGCTTTTATATTATTCTTCGGGTGTTTCCTCTGCGGGCTTAACTGTGATCGTTGCATTCTTTTCAATAAAATCAACAACGTTCTGATAAAGCACGCCTTCCTTGATAGGTGTCTCGCCTACAAGCTCAATAATCTTTGCCGCATCGTAATCCTTACCTGCGGACTTGTAGTAATCAATGTACTGCTGTACCATGCTATTGAACTGCTCGTCGGATACCACGATATCGCAAGCGTCGGCGATCGCGTGATAAATGAGTGTCTGAGCTACCGCCTGCTTTGCCTGCTTATCAAGCTCCGCCTTCCAGTCGGCATCCTCTGCAAGTCCCATATACCATCTCGCGAAAACGTTGATATCTTTAAAGGCGTAGCCGTAATAATTATACATTGTCATCGCCTGCTCAACGTCTGAATAATAGGAATCGTAAAAGAACTTTACCTCGCTTGCGGGATAGTTGATGATAGTAGCGCCTTCGTAAAGCTTTTCCCAAATCTTATATTCGATGGACTGATTCTTTGCGGACTCAAATTCCGCCTCAAGGCTCGTCTTAATGGATTCCTTATGCTCCGCTACAACGTCGTCGGTCTTCGCCTCAAACTTGAGCGTTTCCTTAATAAACTTTTCGTTGTACTCGGGGATCGTGTACTGAACCGTCCAGCTTACGTAAACGTAGAACGTAACGTCCACTCCGGCTAAGGAAGATTCGTGATAATCCTCAGGGAAAGTAAGATCGATCGCAATCGTATCCTCAGGACCCGTCTCAGAGGGGATAACGCCGATAAGCGCGTCCTCAAAGCCCTCGATAAAGCTGTTTGAGCCGATTACAAGCTCATAGGGGGATGTTTCATTCATATTGGAGCCGCCGTCAAACTCAACGTACTTATCCTCTACGGGATTGTACTTTACACCCTTATAGAAGATAAATGCGGAGTCTCCGCGCTTGATAGCTTCCTTCGTTACCTTAGTATCTCCATTCGTCTTTGCTCTCTTGTTAAAGCAAAGAAGATCGATGTATTCACCGATTTCCTTTTCGCCTACGGTAAAATCGGTGTCAAGCTCTATCTTCATATTTTCGTATACCGACTTGTCAAGGCTTATATACTCGCCAAAATTCTCAATTGCAAAATAATCGAATCTGGGCTCCTCAGGAGTCGCCGCGGGAGGAGGTGTAGTATTTTTATCCTTGCACGCAACCGCTGTTAAAAGCATGCTTGCAAGAAGCACGGCAATTGCCGCAATCTTTAAAAATTTCATCAAATTTGTTCCTTTCAAAATTAAATCACTTTCAGTATTATACTATATAAAGAACGCAAAATCAAGTACTTTTTATTAATATTCTTTTTTGTTCATAAACTTTTACAGAAACGCCCGTATTGACACAAGGGGTGGAAAATGCTATAATAAACGTATAATACGGAAAGGGGGATATGTTTTGACAGACAGACTTTGCAAGGAGAAAATACAAAGCAGCATTTCTGCAAATATTTGTGATATTATTATTTTCGATAGCATTGACTCTACAAATTCCTATGGAAAAAATTACATTCTGTCGGGTAGCCCCTGCCCCGCTATGATTTTAGCGGAATCCCAAAGCGCAGGTCGCGGAAGATGCGGCAGAAGCTTTTACAGTCCCGACGCGACGGGCCTGTATATGTCCATTCTCTACTACGCCGACACCGCCCCCGAGGACGCGCTCATCTCAACCGTTTCGGCAGGCGTTGCAGCCGCTATCTCAATTGAAGAGCTGACGGATAAGAAAATACAGATAAAATGGGTAAACGATATTTATCTCGACGGCAAAAAGGCGGGCGGAATTCTCTGCGAGTCTGTGTTTGCGAACGGCAAAATGGGCGTTGTGGTCGGTATCGGCATAAACACCTCGACGACTACCTTCCCCGCATTTGACAACAACGAGCCGACCTCTGTGGGCGCGCTCGACAGAAACGTCTTAGCGGGAAGAATATACGACAGATTCACGTTCTATGCAAAGGCAGAAAACCGTAAGAGATGTCTTGAGGAATACAAAAAAAGATTTTATCTTCTTAATAAAGAGATCAATATCCACCGTGCCGACGGCAGTGTTCAAGGCGCGATCGCGCGCGGCATAGACGACCGCGGCGGACTTTTGGTCGAGTGTGAAAACGGAGAAATACAAACCGTTAGCACGGGCGAGGTTACCGTAAGGGAAAAATAAAATGGCGAGGCAGCCGCCTCGCCTTTTTTAATTCAAATAATTCAAAATTTTTCTTTTCCTCAATGCGAAATATAGCGCCGTTCCGAGAATTTCCGCGGAAATCATTTCGCCTAAAAATACAGTCAGTGCAAAAAACGGTAAAATTGCCGGATTCCGATCACCCGGAGCCGTATAACAAATGTAGATGACAAACGGAATTATTGCGGTGTTTGCTAAAACTGTTGGCAGGGGCGCTAAGGTCGCGAGCCACGCCTTCCCTGTTTTTCTCACAAGCTTGCCTATATAGTACGCGCCGACACAACCGATAAGGGTCGCAACGGGGCCGAGCGCGATATCAAGCGGAGCGCATCCCGTCATAATGTTCGCTAAAAGGCAGCCGACCGTAAGTCCCGGGATAGCCGCGGGGGTAATTAAGCATAAGGCAACAAGCGCCTCGGAAAATCTTATCTGTATCGCGTTTTTGTCAAGGCCGAATGCCATAGCGAGATACGTCAGCGCAATGTAAAGCGCCGCGATAAGACTTGCAGTTGCTAAAAATTTGGTAGCATTAAACTGCTTTCTTTCTCTTTTCATTTTTGTTTTGGCGGAATAAAGCTTCCGCACTCCTTTTCATAGTTTTTATTTTCGTGAGGATGATTTCGAACTCACGTTTTTTATTTTAAAGGTATTTTACTACCTCGCAATACATATAGAGCGAGCCAAGACAAAGGATTCCGCGTCCTTCATTCTTCGATTCTTCAATAGCGGTAGATACCGCCGATTCAACCGTGTCGAAGCTCTCGGCTTCAAGTCCGAGTCCTCGGAACACCTCGGCATAAGCCTCCGCCTTAAGCGCGCGGGGATTGTCGGGAGTCAGGCAATATACCTTACCCGCAACCTCGGAAATTTTGCTCGCGATATAGTTATAATCCTTGTCCGCCATAACACCCGTTATAATGTTGAGCCTTGTGTCGCCAAAATACTTCTTGACGCTCTCAACTGCCGCCTCAACGCCCTCGGGGTTATGCCCGCCGTCAAAAATCATAAGCGGCTCGTCCTTTATTATTTCAAATCTCGCGGGCCATTTTGCCTTCGAGATGCCGCTCTTTATCTGCTCTTTTGCAAAGCTTACGCCCTGCTCTTTTAAAATTTCAAGTGCACAGAGCACGTTTCTTGCATTTTTTATCTGATATGAGCCGAGAAGCTTTATCTTTACGTCCTCGTATCCAAGATAATCGAAAACAGTTCCGTCAAGCGTCTGACTCTTAACCTCAGGCTCTCCCACGGGACGAACAAATCTCGCGCCACGTTCATGCGCCACGCCCTCTATTATATCCGCCGCCGACTGACTGTCGCCGCAGAAAAGCACGGGAACGTTCTCTTTAATAATGCCCGCCTTCTCATAAGCGATCTTCTCAACCGTGTCGCCGAGGAACGCGGTATGGTCAAGCGCAATTCCCGTAATGACCGACAAAACGGGGGTTTTTACAATATTCGTGGAGTCGAGTCTGCCTCCCATTCCGCATTCAAGGATAACGTAATCACAGCCACACTCGGCAAAGTATTCAAATCCGATTGCCGTGATAAGCTCAAACTCGGTGGGCTTTTCATCCATTTTGTCGGCTATGCCCTTTACCTTCAAAACGATTCGCGCCAGATCCTCATCAGGAATGTTTTTGCCGTCAAGCTTTATTCTCTCGTTAAATTCAAGTATATACGGAGACGTGAAAAGTCCGACCTTGTAGCCCGCCTCGCGCAAGGACGAATCGAGCATCGAGGAGAACGAGCCCTTGCCGTTTGTTCCTGCGACATGGATAAATCTAAGTTTGTCCTGAGGGTTTCCAAGCGCCTCGCAGAGAACGGAAATTCGTTCAAGTCCAGGCTTACAGAAGGTCCAGCTTACCGAGTGGATATATTCAATAGCCTCAGCTGCCGTCATTTTCACACTCTCTTTTTTCACTCTCTTTTTTACTTCAAGTCCATCAACCATTTTAGAAAATGCAGAATTTTTGAACATAAGACAAATAATCAAAATTTCAAGCGGAGCAATTACAATATAGGTCGGGATTCTGAGGAGGACTCCCCAGCTGTAATACTGAAAAAGCGCTACCGTCTTAATTATAAGCGAACAGATAATATGCGCCACCGCACCCGACAAAACAATAGAGAACGTATTGCGCTTCTTTATGATATATTTTACGATAATACCGGGGATAACACCCATAAGCGTCGCGGCTACCGAGACTATGGGATTAATTGCAAACGCCTGAACCGAAAGACAATAGCTCACAAGATCCGATACAAAGCCGACAAGTCCTCCCACCACAGGGCCAAATATCATTCCCGACATAATTATCGGCAAGCCCTCAAAGGTGATACGCACCGCACCAAAGCTTAGATAATTCTTACAAAAAATTCCGATAGCAACCGAAATTGCCGCGAGCATTGCCGCAAAGGTAAGCTTTTTGACACTGTTAAAAATGTGTATGCTCCCTCTCTTTTTCATAAAAAAAGCCCTCCTTTCCCTAATTCATAAGCAAAGAAGGTTTCCCCATATATGCCGATGAAGCGGGATGCAAGACACAAATCGCAATTCGTCCGATAAACAACTCCCCGTTTTATCGGCACTTCGGAGGATACCCTCCGCGCCTGCGCCTTTACTCTTCGTTTTTCATTATAAACCCGTGATGCCTCAATGTCAATAGTTATTGTGAAATTTGTTCCAAAAGGGGTAAATTTGTATTGACCGCGACTGCACTATATGTTATAATAAATTTATAAGTATTATTATATACAGATATCTCCAAAGGAGTTTACATATGGTATTTTCAAGTTTACTTTTCGTGTTTGCATTTTTGGTGCTTTCATACGGAATATATATGCTCGTGAGCATCCCTGCGCTCTTACCTAAAAACCGCGGCGAGGACAAAAGGCTTCTCCCTAAAAAGAAAGCAAAAATCATAAACGCGCAGAATATCGTTTTGCTTATAAGCTCTCTGATCTTCTATACGTGGGGCGGTCCTCCCCTTATTTTGCTCCTCGTTCTTATGACGTTTATCTGCTACGCAGGTGCGATCGCGATTGAAAAGCAGGAGGATGAAAGATCTAAGAACGTTTTCACTTGGATAGTTTGCCTCTCGGCACTCTCGCTGCTCTTCGTATTCAAATACGCGGGCTTTACTATCACAACGTTCAAGAACATCTTCGGTATCGGCGGCGACGTGATCTCAATCGCGCTCCCGATCGGTATCTCCTTCTACACCTTCCAGCTTATCTCCTACGTTATCGACGTAAAGCGCGCGGAGGTTCCCGCAGAGAGAAAATACTGGAAGCTCCTTCTCTACGCATCTCTCTTCCACCAGTGTATCGCAGGCCCTATCGTAAGATATGCCGACGTTCACAACGACATCAATAACCGAACTGTTTCTCTCGAAGAGACATCACGCGGATTTATGCGCTTTGGCGTAGGCCTTGCCAAGAAGGCGATCCTCGCAAACGGCTGCGCGGCTATTGCGGATTCCCTTATCATTCTTGACGGCGAAAAGCTCGCGGCAACGCCCTCGCTCGGAATTATTCTCGGCATGCTCTGCTATATGCTCCAGATATACCTCGACTTCTCCGCCTACTCGGATATGGCGATCGGTATGGGTCTTATGATTGGATTCCACTACAAGGAAAACTTCAACTATCCCTACACCGCTGACTCGGTTACGGACTTCTGGAGAAGATGGCATATTTCCTTATCAAGCTTCTTCCGTGACTACATTTACATACCCCTTGGCGGCAACCGTGTAGGAATCCCCCGTCAAATTCTTAATCTCTTCGCGGTATGGGCGCTCACAGGCTTCTGGCACGGCGCAAGCTGGAACTACGTTCTTTGGGGACTCTACTATTTCGCATTCTTGATGCTTGAAAAGTTCGTCATCAAGCCCAAGAAGAACCCCAAGCTCTTAGAAAAGGCAATAAGAATTGCAATCACTCTCGTGATCGTGTTCTTCGGCTGGATGCTCTTCAAGTTTGAGGATCTATCGCTTCTCGGCGCGGCTCTCAAGGCTATGTTTACTCCCGCATTTACGAACACGGCGATAAATCTCAAGCTCCTTGAGAATATGTTCTTCCTTATCGTGTGCGCGATCGCATGTACACCCGTGATCCCCAAGCTCAATTCCCTCCTCCGCAAGAGTGCGATAGGCTCAATGGTAGCGGACACCGTTCAGGCGCTCTCACCGATCGTTCTCATTATCCTCGCAGCGTTTGCGCTTGCGGGCGACACCTACAACCCCTTCCTCTATTTCCAGTTCTAAAGGGTGCAAAATATGAATAACATTTCTAAAAAATACAAAAGATTTATAATGCTCGTGGGCGTTCTCCTGTCGTGCTTACTCCTCCTTGCCGCATTTGTGGTGGGCTGTATGTTCGGTCAGCGCCCGTTCGAATCCCCGAGCGAAAACAGATATCTTACGGAATTCCCCACCTTCACTTGGGAATCCTTTATCTCGGGCGAATACACATCCCAGATAAGCACGTGGTACTCCGACACCTTCCCTCTTCGCGAGGATATGATCGGTATGAACGACTTTATCCACAAGCTCTACGGCATCTTCACGGGAGAGAGCGCAGAGAGCTCGGGTAACGCCGACAAGATCGATCCCGACACCGATATGGATATAGACGTGGACGGCGACATTATCATTGAGCCCGGCAAGAACGACGGTCAAGGCGGCGACGTTATCGAAGGCTTTTACTGTGTAGGAAACACCGCATACGAGCTCTACTATCTCAACAAGAACAATTCCGAAGCGTACGTTCAGCTCGTAGCCAAGGTTCAAAACGAGCTTAAAGGCAAGGTTCAGGTGTACGATATGATCGTGCCCTTGGCTTACGAATTCCATCTCGGTAGCGACGTAGTTGCAAATCTCGGCGCATCCGATTGCTCCGACGCAATAAAATATATGTATTCAGGCTTTAATGGTACGAGCGTCAAGACGGTCGATATTTGTACCAATATGATGAAGCACAAGGACGAGTATATGTATTATAGAACCGACCACCACTGGACGGCTCTCGGCGCATATTACGCGTACGAAGCATTTTGCGCTGTAAAGGGTATTGCTCCGACTCCCCTTCAAAGCTACGAAAAGCTTGAATTTGACGGCTTCCTCGGTACTCTCTACAACTACACGAAGAACGAGAATCTCGAGAAAAAGCCCGACGTTGTTGAGGCATTCGTGCCCATGGGTACTAACGACATAAAGGTAACCGATAAAAGTGGCAAGGTTACTACCTACTCGATCGTAAACAAGGCTACGGACAAGTGGTATCAGGCGGCGGCTTCAAAGTACAACTGCTTTATCGCGGGCGACAATCCCCTCTCGGAAATCCACAACCCGAGCATCAAGGACGGCTCAACCATCGTCGTTGTCAAGGAATCCTTCGGCAATGCGTTCATTCCCTTCCTCGTTGACTCCTACGAATACGTTTACGTTATAGATTATAGATATTACAGTGGAGACCTTTGCGACTTCGCGCTTGAGAAGAACGCCGACGATATTCTCTTTATCAATAACGTTATCGCAACCTCCTCAGGCTCAAGACTTAACGAGCTTAAGGATATTATCGGCTGATTTTCGCATATAATACATAAAAACAATGTGAAAGAAGGTTTTTATATGGCTTTTAAAGAAATATCCCCGTACGAGATAAAGGATAACACCTTTGCGGCTCTTGACAAGGACTGGATGCTCATCTGCTCGCCCGATGGTACGAAGGCTTGCGGCGCGAACGCCATGACGGCAAGCTGGGGCGGACTCGGTTTTCTTTGGTATAAGCCCGTAGCGACGCTCTACGTTCGTCCGCAGAGATACACATACGGTCTTACCGAGGAAAATGACAAATTCTCACTCTGCTTCTTCGACGAAAAATACCGCGATGCGCTCAAGGTGTGCGGTACAAAGTCCGGCAGAGATATGGACAAAATAACCGAATGCGGACTTACGACCTCAAGTGAGCTTGACGCTCCCATCATCAATGAGGCAAGACTTATTCTTGTATGCCGTAAGCTCTATGCCGACGATATAAAGGAAGCTTGCTTTACTGACACGGCAGTCAAGGAAAAGGCGTACCCCCGTCGCGATTTCCATAGATTCTATATTTGTGAAATCGAGAAGGTACTCGTAGCAGAATAAATCGCGCCTAAATCTAAAATAAAGGAATAATAAAAATGAAGCTTTTAATAGCAAGTGATATTCACGGCGACATCAAGTGCGCCGAGGAGCTTATAAATATCGCGAAGGCCGAAGCGCCTGATAGAATCGTCATCCTCGGAGACATTCTCTACCACGGCCCGCGCAACGACCTGCCCGAAAATTATGATCCGAAGGCCGTCATTTCCCTCCTCAACGGATATGCGGACAAGCTCCTTTGTGTGCGCGGCAACTGCGACACCGAGGTCGACCAGATGGTGCTCGCGTTCCCCATTCTTTCGGACTCCGCGCAGATCTTTGACGGCAAGACAAGTATGTTCCTCTCACACGGACATATCTTCTCCCCGCAAAAGCTCCCGCCCGTAGCAAAGAATTCCGTATTTCTATACGGACACACTCACGTCCAGAAGATCGAGCGCGTCGGCTCCACTCTTTGCATAAATCCCGGCTCGGTAACTCTTCCCAAGGAAAACAATCCCCGTACGTATATGATGTACGAGGACGGCGAGTTCACCATCCGCGATTTTGACGGAAACACGGTAAATTCGGTTAAGATTTAAGGTTTTTCGCCTAAATTCCCTTTGATAACAAAAAATTTACAAATACATTGTAATAAGATTGTAATAACCTATTGCAAAAATATTAAAAACATTATATAATTAAATGTAAAAATATTCAAAACCGCCACGAAACCCGTGGCAAAACAGATTTTGGAGGTACAAAAATATGGTAGTAGCCGGCGATTTTAAGAACGGTATGACATTTGAAATGGATGGCAACGTATATCAGGTTGTTGAATTCCAGCACGTAAAGCCCGGTAAGGGTGCAGCTTTCGTTCGTACAAAGCTTAAGAACGTTATCACAGGTGGTGTTGTTGAAAAGACATTCTCCCCCACAGATAAGTACGAAAACGCATACATCGACAGAAAGGACATGCAGTACTCCTATACTGACGGTGACCTTTACTACTTCATGGATATGGAAACATTCGATATGCTTCCTCTTAACAGAGAAAAGCTCGGCGATGCTTTCAAGTTCGTAAAGGAAGAAATGATGTGCAAGATCATCTCCTACAAGGGCAACGTATTCGGTGTTGAACCCCCCACATTCGTTGAACTCGAAGTTACAGAGACAGACCCCGGCTTTGCTGGTAACACTGCAACAAACACACTTAAGCCCGCAACTCTTGTGACAGGCGCTGTAATCAAGGTTCCGCTCTTCATCAACGTTGGTGAGGTTCTCAAGATTGATACTCGTACAGGCGAATATCTCTCCCGCGCTTAATTTCCTATTTTAAATAAAGGTAGGTACACTAAAATGACTCTTACAGAAAGATGCGCATACATCAAGGGCCTCGCTGAAGGTCTTAACATGAATGCTGACACAGCTGAAGCAAAGCTTATTAACGCTCTTATCGAGCTCTGCAACGAAATGGCAGAGGAAATCGAGTGCCTCGGCGAAGACGTTGAAGATCTTATCGACTACTGCGAGGAGCTCGACGAGGACCTCGGCGACGTTGAAGAAGTTCTTCTCGAAGAATTCGACGACGAAGAATGTGATGAAGAAGACGAAGAATTCGAATGCGACGGCGACTGCTGCAACTGCTTCGAGGACTGCGACTTCGCAGATGAAGAATACTACGAGATCGAATGCCCCTCTTGCGGCGAGATCGTATGCTTTGACGAGGACATTGACTCCGATGAGCTTCTCTGCCCCGCATGCGGCGAAAAGCTCGGCTGCATCGTTGAAGACGACGATAAGTAAGTAAATAACAATTAGGCTCGGTATCGAGCCATATTTATATTTAGTGCAGAGTGCAGAATGCAGGGTGCAGAGTTAAGGTGGATTTTCGGGCGAGCCGAAAATCTTCGTTTAACATTATATTTAACCTTGTATTCACGGGCAGAGAAAGTGCAGAGTTAAGAATGCAGAATGCAGAGTGCAGAGTTAGGAAAACTTGTAGGGAACGTTCTACTGCTGTTCGGTCACGTCACGGATCTGACAGTCGCTAGGACTGTCATTCAACACCGCGTCGCCGCTTCGCTACGTCAAGGCTTGGAGTTAATTAAGGCAAATCGGCGGGAGCAAGCCCCCACCCTACAAAAGGGTTATAACTCTGCACTCTGCATTCTGCACTCTGCACTCAAAAAAACGGTGGCATAGCCACCGTTTTTTATTTCCTCTTACTCTTTTTCTTCAAATAAGCAGGGGTTTTGGTTGCGGGGGCGGTGGGCTGTGATCCCTTTCCCTTCTGCGCAGATCTTTTGCCGTCGGGCTTTTGTGACGACTTGCCTTGGGGCTTGCCATTGATCTTTCCTTCGGGCTTGCCGCTCGGCTTTCCACTCGGTTTGTTGCCCTTGCTGTTTGCGGTATTTTGCGGCTTTCTATAAGGCGCATTTCCCTCGGGCTTTACAAGGCACTCCTCGCCGTAGCCTATAAGATCCTCGCGTCCTGCCTTACGGAGCGCTTCTCTTACTAAAGGCGCGTTCTGGGGGCGATTAAACTGAAGCAGAGCTCTCTGAAGCTGCTTTTCATGATAATCCGTTGCCACGTAAACGGGCTTCATATCAAGAGGATTTATGCCCGTGTAGTACATTACGGTTGATGCCGTACCGGGTGTGGGATAATAGTCCTGCACCTGCTCGGGCGCATAGTGATCGCGCTTAAGACAAAGCGCCAGCTCTATCGCATCGTTAAGAGTCGATCCGGGATGGCTCGACATAAGATACGGAACGAGATACTGCTCCTTTCCGCACTCGCGGGAAAGCTCAAAATACTTTCGTCTGAAGCTCTGATAAACCTCAAAATCGGGCTTACCCATGCAGCGAAGCACGGGACTTGAGCAATGCTCGGGAGCGACCTTGAGCTGACCCGAAACATTGTCGCGGACGAGCTTTCTGAAGAACGCATCGCTCTTATCGTGGAGAAGATAGTCAAATCTGATGCCCGAGCGGATGAAGACACGCTTTACCTTCGGAAGCGCTTCAACCTCTTCAATGAGCTTTATGTATTCCGTATGATCTGCTTTGAGATTCTTACAGGGGGTAGGCGCGAGACACTTACGCGAAGGACAAACTCCGTCCTTCAGCTGCTTATCACACGCGGGATAGCGGAAATTCGCGGTCGGTCCGCCGATATCGTGAATATATCCCTTAAAGTCGGGCATCTCGGTAATAAGCTTTGCCTCTCTTACTACGCTTTCAATACTTCTTGATCGCACCGTTCTTCCCTGATGGAAGGCAAGCGCGCAGAAATTACACGCGCCGAAGCATCCTCTGTTATGCGTTACGGAGAATCTTACCTCCTCAATAGCGGGAACGCCGCCGTCCTTTTCATAAACGGGATGGTATGTTCTCATATACGGAAGTGCGTAAACTCTGTCGAGCTCCTCGCGTTCAAGCGGGGGCATCGGGGGATTTTGCACGAGCATCTTGCCGTCGTACATTTCACATATCGCCTTACCGTTTATAGAGTCCTGATTCTTATACTGCACGCCGAAAGCCGCGGCATAGGCTCTCTTGTCTTCCTTTAATACGTTATAATCAAACGTATCCGCAACGGGATAATTCACCTTATCCTCAGGAGAGCAAAGATATACCGTGCCTCTTACGTCGCGGATCTTCTTTATCGGCACACCCTTATCGAGAAGCTCGGCTATGCGGATAAGAATGTTCTCGCCCATACCGTAGGTCAAAATATCCGCTCGGCTGTCAACGAGAAGCGAGCGACGAACCTTATTGTCCCAATAGTCGTAATGTGCGAAACGGCGCAAAGATGCTTCAAGGCCGCCCAAGATGATCGGAACGTCGCCATACGCCTCGCGGATTCTGTTGGAGTAAACTATAGTCGCTCTATCAGGGCGGAGTCCCGCCTTGCCTCCTGGAGAATAGTAATCGTTCGTTCTCTTTCTCTTTGCGGCGGTATAATGCGCCACCATAGAGTCGATATTGCCCGCGCTTACAAGGAAGCCGAGTCGGGGCTTGCCAAATCTCTTGAAATCCTCGCAGGACTTATAGTCGGGCTGTGCGAGCATTGCCACGCGAAAGCCTCGGCTTTCAAGAACTCTTGTTATAATTGCCGCGCCGAATGAAGGATGATCGACGTACGCGTCGCCCGAAACGTAAACGAAATCGGGTACGTCCCAGCCTCTCTCCTGCATCTCGCGTTTATTTATAGGTAAAAATCCTTTGTTTTCCATTATTTCCTCTTTTTATCTATCTGTGCCTACGCTTTTTAGGTGTCTCTATACCAAAAATTTTTCTCAGAATCGGCGAGAGAAACGTTGGCGAGCGAAATAAATAAATCTTCATAGCATTCCTCCTTATTCATAAGCAGTATATGCTATAAAACGGCTTTAAGTCATATCTCTTGACTCAACTATATAAATTCCGCCCTTCTTAACCGTAATAAGCGCAGCATTTTTCTCTATCTCGTTTGACACGGCAAACTGATCAACTCTTGTAAGAGTCTTCTTACTCAAAGGGTACTTGCCGCCCTCGATACTTACGCCCTTAACCTTTTCGTCGGCGGCAAGCACCGAGAAATACTTATAATTCTTGTCACGAATTATTATAATTCCTGTGTCCTTTATGTAGCGGATCCTGTTTTGACCGCTTACGATAACACCGCGGACGCCCTTCTTGTAAAGTCCCTCGAGAAGACACATATTCGAGATGGCGTGGTCAAAGCGACCGCCCGTGCCGCAAATAATATAAATTTCATTCGCGCCTCGCTTTAATGCAACGTCAACCGCATACTGTGTGTCGGTAACGTCCTTCTCGCAGGGCAAATCGATTATCTCGTCAACGTCGTCGGGGCGCGCCTTCAACGAATCAAAATCCCCGATCAATATCTTGGGTGTAACCCCAAGCCTCTTGGCGTTCTTATATCCCGAATCCGCCGCGATTATAATATCATCATCCTCGGGGCACTCGGTTATAAACTGCGGAAAAATTTCTCCGCCTGAATAAATAAATGCTCTCATTATTTTTTATCCCACTTATGTTTAGTTTTGAGTATATCGTAAAGCATACAGTAGTTCTCATGACGGGATTTCGGGATCTTTCCTTCCTTTACGGCGCCAAGAATTGCGCAGCCGTCCTCCTTGGTATGCGAGCATTTTGTGTACTTGCACTCGCCTATGTACGCATCAAACTCTCTGAAGGTATGCTTCAAATCCTCAAGCTCGAAGAAATCAAATCTCTCAAAATCAAGCATCGAGAAGCCGGGCGTGTCCGCAATATACACGCCGTCGATATCGTAAAGCGACACCTCGCGCGTTGTATGTCTGCCTCGCGCGGTCTTGCGGCTGACGGTGTTAGTCGCAAGCTCAAGGCTCGGGAACAACGAATTAAGCAAGGTGGACTTGCCTACACCCGACGCGCCCGCAAACGCGGCTATCTTGCCCTCAAGATTATTCTTTATAAATTCTCTTACCTCGTCTATACCGAAGTTATCATAGCAGGAGAGCGTGAACGCGGAAAATCCCGCGGTCGTATAGATGCCCTTGAGCTTCTCCGCATATTCGGGATTAAGCTCGCTCTTGCCTATAATGATAACGGGCTCAACTCTGTTGAACTCAAGAATTGAAATAAGCTTGTCCGTCATATCGAGCATAGGCGCGGGGCTCTCTGCCGCAAAGGTTACGAAAACGTAATCGAGATTTGCAAGCGGAGGGCGGATAAGAGAATTCTTTCTCTCCTCTATCTCGCTTATAACCATATTCTGCTTTTCGTCAAGGCTTACAACAACCACGTCTCCAACAAGCGGAGAGATATTGCTGTGTCTGAACACGCCGCGCGCGCGACACTGTATTTCACCGCCGCCGTGCTTTACCGTGTAAAGACCGCCTACGCTTTTTATGATCCTTCCTCGAATCGTTTCTGCCATAAATTATCCTCTTTCTTCATTTTCGGGAGCTTTCGCGACGTAAAAATCCACCGTCTCCCCCACACTCACAAGACACCCTCCGCCGATACTCTGGTAAATTACCGTGTTCGGCAAAAAGTCTTCTCCGTATATAAATTCAATTTTTCCTAAGCTGAGTCCCGACTCCTCGACCTTGCTCTGCAAATTATTCAAGGCACATCCGTAAAAATCGGGTACCGTTACGGTGCTCGGCGTGCTTCTCTGCGCGACGTAAAGAATTACCTCTTCCCCCGCCTTCATCTCGTTGTCCGCTTCGGGTATTGAAAACAGCACACTGTCGTGACGGCGATCACTCTCGGAAAACTGCGTCCTTACCGTACAACCGATTCCCCGCACGATCGCGCTCGCCTCATATAGATCGAGTCCGCGAAGGTCGGGCAGCTTATGTGTTTCCCTGCCAAGACTAATATTGAGCGTAACGGAATATTTCTCTCCGCGTGCCGTCTTGACTCTGCCTCGCTTCGACTGGGAGATCACGACTCCCCGCTCAGCCTTATCCGAGAAAATATAATTTTTATTTATTTCTATATTATCAGTCTCGTGTATGTCCGACTCAAGCATACCGCGGTATTCGGGAATTTCGATCTCGACGGTGTTCCCTCTGTCTAAAAACAGATCCGCCAAAATCAGACACGTTACCGAAATAAGCATTAAGACCGACACCGCCGCTACTGCGGGGAGCACTCTGCTCCCTTTTTTCTTTTGCATAATACACCTCATAAATTTTGATATGTATTATGCGCACCCATCAATTCTCCGCGGAATCCTCGCGGCGAAGCTGACCGCAGGAAGCGTTGATATCACTGCCGAGCGTACGGCGTACGGTCGCTCTGATACCGCGCTTTTCAAGTGTTTTTGCAAACTCCTTTACCGCGCAGCGATCCGAACTCTTAAAGCCCGTCTCGTCAACCTCGTTTACGGGAATGAGATTTACGTGTATTGGCATTCCCTCGTTTCTCGAACGGAGCGCGCCATTTAACACGTCGGCAAGCTTCTGCGCATTCGCTACAGAATCATTCTTGCCCGAAATGAGCGTATATTCAAAAGAAATTCGTCTGCCCGTCGCTCTATAATAGTCGCGGCAAGCGGTGAGAAGCTCACTCACTCCCCATCTCTTGTTTACAGGCATTATCTCACTTCTCGTCTCGTCGTCGGGCGCGTGAAGGGAGATAGAAAGCGTTATCTGCATATCAAGCTCTGCGAGTCGGTAGATCTTGTCCACAACGCCGCAGGTGGATACCGAAATATGACGGTAACCGATATTCACTCCGCTCTCGTGATTTACAAGTCGCAAAAACCTTACGGTATTATCAAAATTATCAAGTGGCTCGCCGATACCCATCATAACCACGTTGGATATACGGATATCAAGGTCGCGATTCGCCGCGATTATCTGACCTAAGATCTCACCCGCCTCAAGATCACGAACCCTGCCCGCAATAGTCGAGGCGCAAAACTTACATCCCATACGGCAACCGACCTGGCTGGATACACATATAGTATATCCGTGCTCGTATTTCATAACTACCGACTCAACGCAATTTTTGTCGTGAAGCTCAAAAAGATACTTTACCGTTCCGTCAAGGCGGGATACAAGCTTTCTTTTAATTTTGGGCAGCTCGGTGTGACACACGGAAGAAAGCTTCTCCTTTGTGCTCTTACCGATATTTGTCATTTCATTCAGCTCCTTGCCCTTGTGAAGCTGGGAAAAGATCTGCCCCGCGCGGTATTTCGGCTCTCCGAGCTCGACCATAAGAGCGATAAGCTCCTCGGGGGTATATGAAAGTATATTTTGCATATCAATTACCTTTTCTTATCATTTTGCAAACGAAGAATCCGTCCGTTCCGTGTATATCGGGGTGAAGCGTAATATAGCCGTTACGGGATCTTATGTCTCCAAATGCGAAATCGATCGGCTCAAAGTCGGGATTCTCCCGAAGGAATTTTTCAATATTAAGCTCATTTTCCTCGGGAATTACCGTACAGGTGGAATATATGAGCGTGCCACCCGGCTTAACGTAGCGCGATGCGTTGCACAAAATATCAAGCTGAATGTCGGGAAGCCTTCTTATATCGTCAAGATTCTTATATCTTATCTCGGGCTTCTTGCCGATAACTCCGAGCCCCGAGCAGGGCACGTCGCAAAGAACTCTGTCGGCTTTGCCGTTAAGCTCCTCGATATTTTTTCTGCCGTCGCATTCGCGGGTTTCAATCATGTCAACGGAAAGTCTCTTAGCGCCCTTCTCTACCAAAGAAAGCTTGCTCTTGTGAAGGTCGCAGGAAAGTATCTTTCCACTATTTTTCATCTTTATCGCCATGCCGAAGGACTTGGATCCCGGGCACGAGCAGGTGTCAATAATAAACTCGCCCGCAGTCGCTCCCGTCGCCTCAACGCATATCTGGGACGCGACGTCCTGAACAAAGAAATATCCTTCGTCAGAGTAAGGAATTGACGCGAAGTCCATTCCCGAGATTATCAACGCGTCAGGGACGTGCGGACTTCTTTCGGACTCAATTCCGTTGTCCTTTAAGATCTCGGCAAAGCTCTCAACCGACACCTTCAAGGTGTTGACACGAAGTGTCATCTTGGGCGGCTTATTATAAAAATCAAGCACCGTCTTTGCTCTTTCCTCGCCGTAGATCTCCACAAAAAGCTCGCAAAGCTCCTTGGGATAAGAATACGTCAAGGACATATTTTCTATCCTGTCCTCGGGGAATTTTATCTCGTCGCGACGGCGGAGAAAGCTTCTCATAATTGCATTCACAAAGCCGCGCGTTTGTCTTTTTGCCATATTCACCGCCTCGTTTACTGCGGCATATGACGGGATCTTATTTAAATATAAAAGCTGATATATGCCGATACGAAGAATTATTCTCGTGTCGGTATCAATCTTTTCGGGGCTTGACGCGAGCGCGTCAATATAGTAATCAAGCGTGATTCTGCGCTCGGTAACTCCAAGAGTGATTATGCTCGCAAGCGCACGGTCGGCGGCGCTAAGAGTGGAATTCTTCAGCGCCGCGTCGATCGCGATATTTGAATATGTCGAGCTTTGCTCTGCTTTTTTCAAAACCTCAAAGGCAAGCTTTCTTGGCATAATCTTCTCCAAAAATCAAAATTTAATCTCTTCGTCTTCCCGATGCGCCCATTGCGATCAGAATAAATCGCAAAAGGTATGCAAGGGACGTCGCAAGTGCGGCAACGTAGGTCATAGCCGCCGCGCTCAGTACCTTTTTCGCGCCTACTAAATCTTCGGCGTAAAGAATTTCCTTCTCCTCAAGCGTCGCGATAGCGCGTCTTGACGCGTTAAACTCAACGGGAAGTGTTACAAGCTGGAAGAGGGTACTGAAGGAAAACATAAGAATTCCCAAAAACATAAATATATCTCCGCTTCCCGCAACACCCGTAGCATACGACAGGACAAGTCCTATCATAAAGAGGGGCATCGCAAGTCCCGAGCCGATTCTCGTTATCGGGATTATTGCCGCGCGGAGCTTTATGGGTCCGTAGCCCGTCGCGTGCTGTACCGCGTGTCCTACCTCGTGGGCGGCAACGCCGATAGCCGCAACGCTCGTGCTATCATAGGTCGACTCCGAAAGTCTTACCACGTTATCGCGGGGATCAAAGTGATCGGTAAGCTCGCCGCGAACTCTCTCAATGCGAACGTGATAAAGTCCGTTCATATCAAGAATTTTTCTCGCAGCATCCGCACCGCTTACACCGCGTGTGCTTCCCACCTTGCTGAATCTGTCAAAGGTGGTCTTTACCTTGATCTGCGCCACAAACGCGAAAATCATAGCAGGGATGAGGATCAAAACCGTCCAGTCTCCCCAGAAAAGTCCAAACAACATAATATCCTCCAAATGTCTAATACTCTAAAATTATTATAGCATTTGAATTTAAAAATAATTTAAGTTAATTTTTTCAAATTACGAAAGAATATCCGAAAGATTTATCTTTCTACCGCGAACGAAATCCGCCGCAGCCATTCTTCCCTTGCCCTCAGGCACCACACACGTAAGCACAACGCTACCCGTACCGCACGCGACCTCAATGCCGCCGTCAAAGGAAATAACCTTGCCGCACGCCTCGTTGCCTGCAGCATTTTTGTTTCCGAGCGTCGCGGAAACTACCTTCAAGAGCTTTCCGTCGGGTGTGTGAGTAAAGGAAAGCGGAATGGGGGAAAGACCGCGTATGCGGTTATGCACCGCCACAGCGTCACAGGAAAAGTCAAGCGCGCAATCGCTCTTTTCGATCTTTGCGGCATAATTTGCAAGAGAATCGTCCTGAGGAATGCGGGGAGCCGTGCCGTTTCCTATCGCCTCAACCGTTTCAACAAGAGTCTTAGCGCCCGCCTCGGCAAGCTTATCGTGAAGCGTTTCAAAATTATCGTCAAGCGTGATCTCAACCTCGCTCTTGATCATCATATCTCCCGTGTCAAGACCCTCCGCCATATACATCGTGGTTACACCCGTTACCTTTTCTCCGTCGATAATAACTCTCTGGATGGGCGCAGCACCTCTATACTTAGGAAGCAAGGACGCGTGAACGTTGATGCAACCGTATTTCGGGTAATCAAGCACGTTTTTGGGCAAGATCTTTCCGTATGCCACGACCGCGATAAGCTCGGGGTCAATTTCCGCAAGCAAATCGGCAAACGCCTCGTCGCGCAAGGTCGCAGGCTGATATACGGGGATATTCTTCTCCGTCGCGTACACCTTAACGGGCGGGGGAGTTAAAACGTAGCCCCTTCCCTTCGGCTTGTCGGGCTGTGTTACCACCGCTACGATGTCGCATCCGTTATCGCAGAGAGCGGCAAGACACTCCTTTGCAATATCGGGAGTTCCCATAAAAAGTATTCTCATTTTTATTTCCTCTTATCAGTCGAATTCAAGCTCGTCGGGAGTGAGCATTCTCTCTGCAATGTCAGTATAAAGAATGCCGTCAAGGTGATCGATCTCGTGGCAGAATGCCTGAGCCAAAAGCTCCTCACCCTCGTATTCAACCATCTCGCCGTGACGGTTAAGCGCTCTTACCCAAACCTTCTCGGGACGGATAGTAAGACCGTACTCGCCGGGAACGGAAAGGCATCCCTCAACACATTCTCTCTCGCCCTCGGTCTTGATGATCTCGGGATTGATAAGCTCAATAACCTCGTCGGGCTCTGTCTCAATTACAACGATTCTGCGAAGCACACCAACCTGCGGGCCCGCAAGACCGCAACCGTTTGCCGCGCGCATTGTCTCAACCATATCGTCGAGAAGTGTAAGCGTTCTGGGTGTTATTTTTTCTACGGGACGGCACACCTTAGAGAGTGTTTCGTCGCCCTTCTTTACAATTTTAAGCTTTGCCATATCTATTCTCCAATGTAATTTATTTTTAAATTGAGGTGGGATTGAAGTCCACCGAAAGCTGAGGACGGGATGCCCCTTCCTTTCCAAACGCCTTCATAAGATACGCGAACATCTCGCGCGAGCGGCGGTTGAGCTTGCATTTTATAACCATTCGCACTCTGTATTTTCCCTCAACCTTATATACGGGCGCCTCAAACGGGCCGAAAACGATAAGCGGCACGTCGTTGTATTCACCCTTCATAAGCAGCTCTATCTCCTCGCGAAGTCGAGTCGCGGTAACAAGAGTCTGCTTTTCGTCACTTGAAGTCAAGGTAAGAAGCGCAATATCGCAGTACGGCGGGAAGACGAGAAGCTTTCGAAGACGTATTTCGTTCTCGTAAAAATCTCCGTAATCCTGCTCACACGCGCGACAAATAGTTTCATTGTTCGGGTTGTTGGTCTGGATTATTGCCATACCCTGCTTTTTGTCTCTGCCCGCGCGTCCGATAACCTGCGTCAGCATCGAGAACGTGCGCTCGTTCGCGTGATAGTCATCCATATAAAGCGACATATCAGCGAGCAGAACGCCAACCAAGGTTACGTCGGGGAAATCATGGCCCTTTGTAACCATCTGCGTACCGAGAAGCACGTCGCCCTCGTGACGTCGGAACGCCTCAAGCAGCTCCTTGTGTGAGGTCTTCTTGCCCGTCGTGTCCGCATCAAGTCTTATTATGCGCTTGCCGGGAAGCAAGGTCTCAAGCTCCTCCTGTATCTTCTGCGTGCCAAAGCCCATCTTGTGAAGATGCTCTCCACCGCAATCGGGACACACCGTAGGTAGCGCGGACTTCTTTCCGCACAGATGACAGAAAAGGAATCCCTCATTGTAATTATTTTTTGTATGATAGTGCATAGCAACCGAGCAGTTCGGACATTTAATTACCTCTCCGCAGCTGCGACAGCTTATCATCGTATTATATCCGCGGCGATTCAAGAACAGTACCGCCTGCTCGCCTCGGCTCATTGCCTCAATCAATTTATATTTCAAAAGTGAGCCTATGGGGGATACGTTGCCAAGAGATGCCTCGTTTCTCATATCGTACACCTCTACCTCGGGCAGCACCGCTCCGCCGTAGCGGGTCTTCAGCTCAAGCAGGGTGTATTTTCCCTCTTTTGCCTTCGTATAGCTTTCAAGAGAGGGGGTCGCGGATGCGAGCAGCATCACTCCTCCACACCTTGCACAACGCCATCTCGCAATATCGCGGGCGTGGTATTTCGGCGAGGTCTCGGACTTGTAGGTCGCCTCGTGCTCCTCGTCAATTACGATAAGTCCTAAATTTTTCACGGGAGAGAACACCGCCGAGCGCGTACCGATAACGACCATTGCTTCTCCCGAAGCAATTCTTGAATACGCGTCAGCTCGCTCGCCCGCCGACAGAGCCGAATGAACGAGCGCTATCTTATCTCCGAAATACGCGTAAAATTTACCCATTGCCTGAGGTGTGAGCGCGATCTCGGGAAGGAGAACTATAACCCCCTTGTCGAGTGAGAGCGCATCCTCGATAGCCTTGATAATAACGCCCGTCTTACCGCTTCCCGTAACGCCGTGGAGCAGAATAGCACTTGGCTTATCCTCTCTTATCGCCCGACTTATCTTTGAGAACGCCGCGCCCTGCTCGTCGTTCAAAATAAGCTCGGGAGCATCACATTCGTCAGCTCTTACCGTATCTCTGTATATTCTCTTTTGTATCTTTTCAAGTATTCCCTTCTCGACAAGCGCCTTTATCTGCGCGGCGGTCGAGTCGGTCTCAATTTTAAGCTTGTCTGCGGGGATCTCTCCCTCATATTCAAGCATATAGTCGATTATTTCCTTGTGCTTTTTCGAACGAAGCTTTATCTCTCCGTCGCCCAGAGAGATCCTTCTTGCAGCGTCGCGGTCGGTGAGGGTGTAATAGGTCTCATACGACTCCGAAACACCGCTTGCCTGTCTTACCTCGCGCTTAATATAGTTTTTTGCAAGAAGCTTTGCCGTAGCAGTCGAAACCACCCCCGCGCCGAATCTTGCCTTGAGAGTATCAACGCTTACGTATCCGCGCGTTACGATAAATTCGTAAATAAAAAGGTCAGCCGCGCAAAAATCTCCCGAGGGGGTCGGCGCGCTTTTTCCCTCAACGGGATAGAACCACTCAACCGCCTTACCGAGAACCGATGAGGGCACGGCACTTCTCACCGCGTCTCCCATAGTGCAAAGCACCTGCTCCTTTAAGTGGAGACAAAGCTCAAGTATCTCCTCCGAGAGAGGCTCCTTATCGTCGCAGATAGAGAAAACGGATTTAATATTTTTATACGAGGGCGCAGCGCAAAAGCCCGCCACCACGGCGGTCTGCTTTCTGTTTCCCTTGCCAAATGGCACCGTAACGAATGAGCCCCGCACGATCGTCGGACGCATTTCTACGGGTATAAAATAGTCATACGTGCTGTCTATACTGTACGGATTGTCCAGAATATAGACCGACGCGTATTCGTATTGATTTTTATTCAACACTCCCATTTTCTCTCCCTTTTCATTCTCAACTTCATTCTTGACAAAATGAGGGACTATCCGTCCCCCACTCCGCAATTATCAGTTCTCTACAGTCTCGTCCTCTTCGGACTCTCTTACGATAACGTATTCCTCGTCACGAATACGGCGGATAGCAGTTCTTACAGCCTTCTCGTCACGAAGCTCCTTGTCGATCATAGCGTTTACGGGCTTGTCGGAATCCTTATTGCCCGAATTTGCCTTTTCAGCCTCTTCCTTCTGCTGGCAGTACTCGTCAGTTACGATTCTTGCGCACTTTGCAGCAGCCAAGGAAAGCTCATAGCGGTTAAATTTGCCCTTTGTAAGCTCATCAATTGTAGGATAAAGCATAAATAATTTCCTTTCGTACTTATCTTTATGTTTGTGTTTTAATTAAAATCTTAATTCAGGCAAGCTCCTCGTCGTCATCGCCGTTGTCGATGCCCTCGAGTCGCATTGCGATCGTCTCGGTCTTAACCGCAGACAAAATAATATGCTCGGAATCCGTTATGATTACCGACTTTGTTTTCTTGCCGCAGGAAACGTCAATTACGCGGCCCGCGTCCTTTGCGTCCTGGATCATTCTCTTAATGGGCGCGGATTCGGGAGTAACGAGAGTAACTATTCTCTCGGTCGCAACCATATTTCCGTAGCCAATGCTGATAAATTTCATATCACACCTGCTTTTCTTATTCTATATTCTGTATCTGCTCGCGTATCTTCTCCAGCTCGGTCTTGACGCTTACCACAAGGTGCGCGATCTCGGTGTTCTGACACTTTGAGCCGATGGTATTGATCTCTCGATTCATCTCCTGAAGCAAGAAGTCAATGCTTCTTCCGACGGGCTCGTTTGCACCAAAGTAGCCCTCAAATGCAACGAAATGCGAGCCTAAACGAACGATCTCCTCGTCGATCGCCGCGCGATCCGCGTATATAGCGCACTCGGTTAAGATTCTCGACTCGTCGATAGTGATATTGTTATCCGCAAGCACTGCGCGGAGCTTTTCCTCAAGCTTTGCCCTGTAGCCGCCTATATCCGCCTCGGAATACTCACGTATTTTTTCGACGGTGGCCCTTATGCCGCTAAGCTTCGCCTCAATATCGCGTTGGATCCTCTCTCCCTCGGTGGATCTCGCAAGAAGGAATTTTTCAAGAGCACCCGCGAGAGCCTCGCGAATATCACTCCAATCCTTCTCCTCGTCAACCTCACGAGCCTTCACGGTAAATACGTCGCTGTTTCTTATCACGTCGGAGAGCTTAACGTCACCCGCAAGACCGTACTTATCCGTAAGCTCACGAAGGAGAGAAACGTATTTATCGGTAAACTCGTAATTGATAGCCATTTCGGTGTCGTCGGCATTTGAATTGACCGTAATGCTTACGTCAACCTTACCTCTTGTAATACCGTTCTCCGAAAGGAACGGCTTTATCTTCTGCTCTACGTGTGAAAGTGAGCGAGGAAGACGCGTCTGACATTCAAGGAAACGGTTATTGACCGACTTTATTTCAACTGTTATCTCGCGCTCCGCAAGAGTGCTTTTATATCTCGCAAAAGCGGTCATGCTTCTGAACATTCAAGTAATCTCCAATAGCTTAAATATTTATATATATAATAAGACATATATAATTATTCTAATACATTTTAGAAAAATTGTCAATAGTTTTTGCTCTTTTTCGTACAATTCTAACTGCTTTGCGCCTTGTTTTGCCGTGTGATTTATCACAAATAACAAAAGAGCTTGTAAAAAACAAGCTCTTTTTATTTTCAATTTTTTTGATCAATAAATCTGCCTCGGATAATGCCGTCGATAGCGTTTATATCAACGATAACGCTCTCGGGAACGGGGGAGCAAACGTCAAACATACTGTACGCCACGTCGCCGCGGGATTTATTGGTCATATTTTCAATATTAATGCCGTGCTCGGAGAGGCTTTGCGTGATCTTCGAGATCATCGAGGGCACGTTCTTATGAAGAACGCAAACTCTGTAGCCCGTGCTCTCGGGCATACTTACCGCGGGGAAATTCACGGAATTCTTGATGTTTCCGTGTCTTATGTAATCGTCAAGCTGAATTGCCGCCATTCTCGCGCAGTTGTCCTCGGATTCCTCAGTGGACGCGCCGAGATGAGGAATTGCAACGACACCCTTGACACCGAGCATCTTCTCGGTCGGGAAATCGGTTACGTATGCGGACACCTTGCCGCTCTCGATTGCCGCGATAACGTCGTCCTCTCTCGCAAGCTCGGAGCGAGAGAAGTTCAAAATCTTCACACCGTCACGCATTTTCGCGATATTATCCGCATTGATTATTCCCTTTGTCGTTTCGGTCGCGGGGATGTGGAACGTAATATAATCCGCCTTTGCGTAAATTTCGTCATAGGTAGCCGCGCGCTCAACGTGATGATTCAAATTCCACGCCGCGTCAATAGAAAGATAAGGATCACAGCCGATAACGTTCATGCCGAGATGGATAGCCGTGTTTGCAACAAGGCCACCGATTGCGCCAAGACCGATAACACCGAGCGTCTTGCCGCTTATCTCGTGTCCCGCAAACTGTCCCTTGCCCTTCTCTACCGTCTTTGCAACGTCCGAATCAAGCCCCTTTGCCCACTCAATGCCACCGATAATATTTCTTGCCGACAGCATAAGTCCGCAGATAACGAGCTCCTTAACCGCATTCGCGTTAGCACCCGGGGTATTGAATACTACGACACCCGCCTCGGTGCATCTTGCGATCGGGATATTATTGACACCCGCACCTGCTCTTGCGATACCGAGAAGTGTTTCGGGAAGCTCCATTTCGTGCATTGCGGCGGAGCGAACGAGAATGCCCACGGGGGAATCAACGTCCTCGCCGACGTTGTATATTTCGGGGCACAGTTCATTTGTGCCACACTTTGAAATCTTATTGAGCAGCTTTATGTTCTGCATAGTTATACCTCACTGATTTTCCTTCGAGAAATCCGCCATAAATACAACGAGAGCACGAACACCCTCAATCGTCATAGCGTTATAAATAGACGCTCTCATACCGCCCGTGGCTCTGTGTCCCTTAAGACTTGTAAGTCCGCGCGCTTCAGCCGCCGCGACGAATTTCTTGTCAAGCTCCTCGTCGCCCGTGTTAAAGCAAACGTTCATCATAGAACGGCACGATTTATCGGTAACGGGCTTATAAAACGTCTGGGAATCAAGGTAATTATAAAGCATTTCTGCTTTTTCCTTATTGATCTGTGCCATCTTTTCAAGTCCGCCGATTGAAAGAATCCACTCATAAACTAATCCCGCCATATAAATTGAGTACGTGGGGGGAGTGTTGTACATGGAATCGTTATCCGCCATCGTCTTCCAATCAAGCATAGTGGGAATGCTCGCATCGGAAAGCCCGAGAAGATCCTCGCGCACGATAACAACGGTAAGTCCCGCAGGAGCCATATTCTTCTGCGCGCCCGCGTAAATTACGCCGAACTTTGTTACGTCTATGGGCTCGGAGAGAATGCAGGAGGACATATCCGCTACGATCGGAACACCGTTCGTTTCGGGAATATAGTTGTACTTGCTTCCGTAGATCGTATTGTTAAAACAAATATGCACGTAGCTCGCATCGGGATCGATCATATCGGAGGAAACGTAAGGAATATATGTAAAATTCTTGTCCTTTGAGCTTGCGATACACTCTACGTTAAAGCCCATTTTTTCAGCTTCCTTGTACGCCTTGCCCGAGAACATACCTGATACGATATAGATTCCCTTCTTCGCCTTACCGTAATTGATGAGATTAAGCGGAACTGCGGAGAACTGTGTGGATGCACCGCCCTGAAGGAAAAGCACCTTATAATTGTCAGGAATATTCATAAGCTCTCGGAAAGAGGCCTCTGCAGCTGTGATGATTTTCTTATATGCTGATGAACGGTGGCTCATCTCCATTACGGACATGCCGCTCTCACCGTATGAGAGCATCTCGCTCTGTGCTTTCTCGAGCACGGGGAGAGGTAATGCGGACGGACCTGCCGAAAAATTATATACGCGCTTCATAATATTTCTCCTTTATGAACGGAATTAAATATATGTTGTCATTATACTCCTAAACAACACATAAGTCAATACTTTTTGCAAATGTTTGTGAAACTTTACAAATAAGTATATGCATTTATTGAGAATTAGGGAACAATTTTTGACTATTATAAGGATTTTTCTCAGGAAAGAAGCAAGAAAAAGCAAAATGCGTTCCGTCGAGAACGTAGCGAAGCGGCGGGAGATAAGTCTCGCCTCGGCTCAGGCACGCTCGCGTTCTGACATCACACAGTGATGTCATTCATTGCGCTCCCACCGCTTCGCTACCCCGCCTCAAAAATTTAACTCTGCACTCTGCATTCTGCACTAAAAAAACGGTGGGTTACCCCACCGTTTTTTAATACGTGCTTATCGGTATGCTCTCGTCATCCTCGCCCTTTGTGATCGAGCGGATCTGAATGTAGTAACTGTAATTATCGTTCACACGAACGAGAATTCTGTCGCCGATACGCTTGCCGAGTATCGCCTTTCCGAGAGGAGATTCCTTTGAAAGCAAGCCCTGAAGAGCGTCCTGTCGAAGAGTGGTTACAAGCTTTCTCTCCACTACCTCGTCATCCTCCTCGATATAGATTCCGACCGTATCGAAAAGGCATATAGCGTCGGCATCCTGCTTGACGTCAATAACCCTTGCGGTCGCGATCATATTCTTAAGATAACGGATACGGCTCTCGTTCTTGTTCTTGTCTCTCTTGGCTTCCTTGTATTCCGCATTTTCGGAGAGATCTCCGAATTCACGTGTTCTTTGTACCTCCGCGAGCAGCTGGGGGCGAAGCACCGTGCATCTGTAATCGATCTCCTCCTGCATTTTCTTTATATCAACCTTAGTAAGTTCGTCGTGCATATTATTTCTCCTGTTTCTTTTGTTCGTAGCGCGACTTAAGCTTTTCGTACGCGCCGTATTCAAATCCGATATTTCCGTAGCCGACACCGAGTCTTGTGTCGGGCTTGTTGTCCCCGTGGAAATCACTGCCGCCCGATTCAAGCAGGCCGTATTTTTCCGCCATTTCCTTCGCCTTCTCGGTAGTAGCGTCATCGTATGTCGTGTATACCGTCTCCATCGCGTCGAGTCCGTGCGCCACGGCCTCCGCAAGGAATTCGTCCATCTTTTCTTCGGGAATGCTGAGATACGGATGCGCGAGCACCGACACCGCGCCGAGAGAATTGAGAAAATCTATTCCTTCAAAAGCAGAAATAGTCTTCGGCGGTGTGTAATATTTTCCGTACGGCTGAAGGATCGTATCAAATGCCTGCTGGCGATTTTCAAAATATCCGCGGCTTACAAGATACGACGCGATGTGCGCGCGATTCATATATCCGTTGACAGTCTTCTCCACCGCCTCGTAGCTTATATCGTAACCGTCGGCGGCGAGCCTTTCAATCAAATTCTTGTTGGAAACTATCTTGTTTTCCTTCATCTGTCGCATAAGCTCCTCTACCCTCTCGGCATCCTCGAGCGTAAGGAACAAACCGACGATATGGATCTCGCGACCGAAATAATCACAGGAAAGCTCCGTGCCACCAATTGCCTCGATATCCTTGCCCTCTGCCGCAAGAAAGAATTCGGGGAGACCCTTTGCCGTATTATGATCGGTAAGCGCGATCGCGCAAAGGCCTGTTTCAAGAGCCAGATTTATAAGCTCGGTCGGTGTAAACGTTCCGTCAGAGCATCTTGTATGTGTGTGAAGATCAACTATTCTTTTCAACTTCCTTGTCCTTTCATCCTAAAAAAGCGCCGTTGCGGAAAAGATACACACTCCGCAAGTAGCAAATTTTATTATTATATTCGGCGTACGCGTCGATTATTACAACCGTATACGGAGAGAAAATTTCTCCTGTAGAAATCGCAAAAAGCGAGATGTCCCGCCCCTTGAATTTAATTCGCTTGCACCTCTCATAGCTCTGTGTCCGATATATCTTCCCCGACATATCCACCACGGTTATATCAAAAATGCAATCCTTTATCTCCTTATCGGTCAAAAGCAAAAGCTCCCCCGACGGAGTGATGCCGCAAAAATTAAAATTGGGCAAGCTCTCAAGAGGCTGAAGCTTAACGGACACAAAATCAACCTCAACAGGCTGAATCTTTCCGTTCTCGATTTTGGCGCAAGGATTATTCGTAAGCGGCTTTGGGAAAATAACAAACCCGTCCGCGTGGGAAATATCCTTTATCTTGAAGCACAATCGGATTATCTCCCCAGTACCGTGATCGGTCGGGCTGTATGTGAGCACTCTCACTCTGCCGCTATTGTCGAGCGAAGCGGTGAGCGTAAATTCCAAAAAGCCGTCGCCCCGAGAATAGCTTGTATAATCCATGATCTCGGGATCATATTCAAGAGAAACGCCGATCGCCGAGATTTCCTCTCCGCGATAATGGAGCGACACCTCCAAAAGATTCGTATCGGCATCGTATTCATATTCGGGGAAAACTACGTTTTCAGTTGCCGCGCAAGAAGCTGAAGCGCCCGCCCCGATAGAAAATATATACGCCAATACGATCGCCATAAAAAAGCATAATTTTTTCAAGATCAACCGTCCTTATAATTATATAATATACAATAGCTTTTGTCAATAATTCTATGTCGAACGGGGAAATTTTATGATAAAAGCAAACGGCGAGGAACATTTCCCCGCCGTTTAATTAATCTTTTGACAAATTTTTTGAAGTTCAGAACCTTTCTTTCAAGAAAAGTTTTAGTAAGTTCTTTGGAGTCCAAAACCTTTCTTTGCAAAAACGAACGGTGAGGATATATTCCCCACCGCTCAGTTGTTCTTATAGTAAGTTCTTTGGAGTCCAGAACCTTTCTTTCAAGAAAGGTTTTGGGAAACGCAAAAATCGCCAACCGCCATTAAGTTTGTGAAATAACGCCCTCGCGATAAGCGTCAAGAAGCATCCTAAGATCGTTAATTCTCTCTTCAAAAACGTTGCCCTGATCCGTATCGATAACAAACTGTCGCTTACTCATCATCTCAAAGATAACGTCCTCGGCTGAAAGGATATCCTTATTCTCCTCAACCGCCGCCATCTTGCCGTCAAACGGACTGTGGGAAACGAGACGAAGTCCGCGCGACGAATAAATAAGCGTATATCCCGCGATACCCGTCGTATTGTGGTACGACTTGCAGAAGCCGCCGTCAATCAAGATATATCTGCCGTTTGCCTTAATAGGACTCTCGCCCTTACCAACGCGCACGGGAACGTGTCCGTTTACGATATGGGATTCATTTTCGGAGAGCCCAAATTCGTGCAAAATATTGCAAACCGAATCATAGCTCTCGATATGGCTGTAATAAGGATTCTTCTTTTCCGTCCAGGTGCTCTTATCGGAAATAAAGCATCTTTCAAACGTAGTCATTCTGTCACGACCGAACAGAGGGCTTCCTCTTCCGCACCAGAGATAGAACATAAAGTCAAGCGAATTCTGGTCTCCGTTATAGTACGCCGAGCGCGCGATTCTGTCGCACATATCCATATATCTCTTGCCCGAAACGCGCTTACCGTTAAAGAGGGTTACCTCCTCAAATCCGCCGTCCTCGGTCATAGGCACACAGCCGTGGAACAAAAGATTCTTGTTGAAAATAGTGTAGAGACTACCCGCGGTGTAAAGGAATTTGATGTGCTTCTGAAGCTGAGCACTTCTCTTGAACGCCGCCTCAAGCGAATCCATAAGACTCTCCTCCTCGGGAGAGAGCTTGTAAGGATCATTTATATCAACCGTCGGGAAATGCGCGTCGTCAAGCGGATAATCCACACCGTCGATCTCAACCGTCCCAGCCTCAAAGTTTATCTTGTGAAGCAGGCGTCTGTCATCCATATTGAACTCGGGATGACGGGCAATAAGCTGTCCCTCAAGCTTGAAGAGAATGATCGCGATCGCCTTATGCGCACGTGAAAGGTTGTCCATATTGTTCTTGATATAGTACTTTCCGTCGGGCGTGCGGGGCTTGAATGCCGTACAGTCCGCATAGGTCTCCTGCGCGTATGCAACAAGATCACGAAGGCTTATGCCGTAAGAATTTTCAATGATAGCAAGGGTATTGTACTGAAGCGCCATATGAAGCACGCTTGCGATACACGCGCGGCTTCCTGCCGCCGCGCCCATCCACACGATATCGTGGTTACCCCACTGAATATCAACGTCGTGATGCTCGGCAAGCATATCGAGTATCTTGTCGGCGTGGTCGCCTCGGTCGAAGATGTCGCCGACCACGTGAAGCTTGTCAACAGCCATTCTCTTAATAAGACCGCAGAGTGCCTCAATAAACGAGCTTGCCTGACCGATATCTATAATCGTGGATATAATATGCTTATAGTATTCCTGCTTGTTATGCTCCTCACCACTGGTGTGCAAAAGCTCATCAATGATATACTGGAAGTCCTCGGGAAGCGCCTGACGCACCTTCATACGCGTGTACTTGGAAGCAACCGAGCGCGCCAAGTCAACGAGTCTGTAAAGAGTGATGCTATACCACTCCTCAGTTGCCTCGCCCCACTTTTTTATATCCTGAAGCTTTTCCTTCGGGTAATAAATAAGCGTGCAGAAATTGTCCTTTTCATCCTCGGACATAGAGCCCGAGAAAAGTGTCTCCACCTTCTCACGAATGACGCCCGAGCAGTTGTTCAATATATGATTGAACGCCTCCGCCTCACCGTGAAGATCGCTCATAAAATGCTCCGTTCCCTTCGGCAGATTAGAGGTTGCCGTAAGCTTTACTATCTCCGAGCTTACCGACTGAATGGTCGGATATTCCTTTGCGAGAAGCTTTAATATTTTCAATTGTTCAGGAGTGTAAATACGTTTTTCCATAGCATTCCTCCGTTTTATGTATTCATGTATCAATTGTATTTGAATTGCGGACAAACTATTCGCTCTTTTATAATTTTACTATAATTTCTTTATGCTTTCAAGTATAATTTGTAAATTATGACGAGAATTTTGTCGATTTGCGCCTCATAACCCCTTCCATCAGATTCCACGTGCGTTGCCGTTGACTTTTTACTCAAAATATGATATAATAATTACGTATTATTGCTTAAATATTGGAGATACATATATGGAATTTTTTGGTTTTACTTTATTTGGTGGCTTAAAAGAAGGCCCCCTGCTCCTCGTCGCAGGAGTTATATTTATAGTCGGACTGCTTCTTACAATCAAGGGCGGCGATTGGTTCGTTGATTCTGCATCTTGGTTTGCCGAGGCTACGGGAATACCCAAGTTTGTAGTCGGCGCAACCATCGTTTCGTTTGCTACGACTCTCCCCGAAATGCTGGTTTCGGTGCGCGCGGCGGCAGGCGGCTCCGCGCAGATGGCTATCGGAAACGCCGTAGGCTCCGTTACCGCAAACACCGCGCTCATTATGGGCATTTCAATTATCGCGCTTGCGGGCGTTGTAAACAGAAAAAACTTTGCATTCAAGGGCGCGCTTTTCGTAGGCGCGGTAGTAGCTCTCTTCCTTCTTTCTATAAGCGGCACTCTCCCCGTTTGGTCCGCCGCGGTGCTCTGGACAATATTTATTATCTTTATGATAAGCAGCGTCGTTGAGGGTAAAAAAGGCGCGGAGACCGACGTTGTAACAACGTTTGAAAAGAAAGAAATCCCCGTAAAGATCCTTCTTTTCGTGCTCGGTACGGTTTGCATCATTTTAGGCGCGGAATTCCTCGTTGCATCGGGCAAGACGCTCGCAACAGGAATTGGCATCAGCGAGACGGTCGTTGGATTTATCGTAATTGCCGTCGGAACGTCCCTCCCCGAGCTCATCACAACCCTTACAGCTATCCGCAAAAAAGAAAATTCACTTTCCGTCGGCAACATTATCGGCGCGAATATTATTGACACCACGCTCATCCTTCCTTTATGCGCGGTTATCGACGGCAAGCCCCTCGCTGTAGAGAGAATCAATCTTGTTTTCACCTTCCCTGTTGCGATCGCAGTTTCCCTCGTTGCGATCATTCCTACGATAATTCAGGGCAAATTCAAAAAATGGCAGGGATTCACCCTCCTTGCAATATACGCGGCATACCTCGTCTTCATTGTTCTCAATGAATTCGGTGTAGTTACATTAGGATGATCCATAAGCATACAAAAATCGGCAGAGTTATTGTGTTCTCTGCCGATTTGTGTTATAATGGTTTCAGAAAAATACAAAATTTTCCCTAATCCTGTAAGATATGGGCTGTATTTCACGACTATATGGATGAAAGGCCTTTAGGAACTGTGTAAGGAGGTGACGGTATGGAGGATCAAAAAATCGTTTCGTTATACTTTGAACGCAATGAGGACGCCATTGTGGAAACCCATAAAAAATACGGCAAATACTGCTACGTTATCGCATATAATATTCTTCGGTCTCACGAGGACTCGGACGAATGCGTTAACGATACCTGGATAGGCGCGTGGAATGCTATTCCGCCCGAAAAGCCAACTAAGCTTCAAAGCTTTCTCGCTCGCATTACCCGAAATATCGCAATAGATCGCTACCGTTACGGCATCGCGCAAAAGCGCGGCGCGGAGATCGACTCCGCAATTGACGAATACTGGGAATGCATCCCAAACGGAGATGCGCCCATTGAGGATGAATTCGTGCTTAAGGAAGCTATCAACGGCTTTCTCGCAACACTTGATACAAGAGATCGTGTCATATTTATGAGAAGATATTGGTATTCCATGAGTGTCAAGGACATTTCAGAAAGTATGGGTATCTCGGAAACTCACGTAAGCGTCATCCTACATAGAACCCGACGTAAATTCAAGGATCATCTTACGAAGGAGGGTATATTTGTATGAAGAAAAAGAATTGGTATCGCGGACTCAGTCTCGCCGACGATAAATATATCGCCGAGGCGCATCCCGATAATATAGTTAAGAAAAAAAGAAAGCCTGTGTGGATCCCCCTCGTTGCGGCTTGCGCTTGCCTTGCGATCATTCTGGGCAACGCGTGGCTCTTCGTTCCGTTTGACACCACCCCGCCCGACGTATCGCAATATGCTGATAGCGAATACTACGGCATCATTCAGAAGCTGAACGTCCTCACTTATCAGCCGCCAAGATACAAAAATCAAGCGGCAAGAATATGGTCGTTCGTAAAGAGCTTAGCCGAGCTTGATTTTCTGAAGGCGGGCAACGCCGCGCCGATGGATCCGGGGCTCGCTGATCCCGAGGGCAACTATCAGGAAATTACGGACAATCAGGTAAGCGGCATTATCGAGGCTGACCGCATCAAGCGAAGCGACACCCACATTTACTATATGGATAACGACGTGCTTCGTATATATTCCATTGACAAGGAAAGTTCCCGCGAGGTCGGAAAATTCTCCCTTGAGGACGGAAACAACACAAGAGCGTTTTACGACACCTGGGAATTCTACCTTTCGGACGACTGCAAGACCGTAACGGTTATCACGCAACGCTACGCGGCAAGCTCAAGCGCGAATACCAACCGCTGCGTTAAGCTCATCTCTCTTGACGTGAGCGACCCCACAAACATCACAAAAAAGGAAGAATTCAGCATTACGGGAGACTATATATCGTCTCGCAAGATTGACGGGGGCATTCTTCTTTTGACCGAATTCGCCATTTACAAGAACACGCTTGATTTTGACGACGAGTCCACCTTCCTCCCGCAAATAGACGAGGGGGAGGGCGCGTACAGTGTTCCCGCAAGCAACATTATTTCTCCCGAAAACCTCAACAGCCTGCGCTACACGGTAGTGCTGAAGCTTGACGAGGAAACGCTTGATCTTGACGGTACTGCGGCTTATCTCTCGTATTCCGAGGACGTTTACGTTTCAAAGGATCACGTGTTCTTAACGCACGTATTCTCCGACAAGAAGGATAACAGCGACGGCACCTACACAACAAATTCCATGACCGAAATATCCTGCCTCACATACGGCGGCGACACCTTCAATACGGTTGGAAGCGTGACGGTAAGAGGCTACGTAAAGGATCAATGGAGCATGGATGAGCACAACGGAATTCTTCGCGTATTCACCACCACGAACGAAACGACGAGAAGCGAAAAGTACTACGGTGGCAACGTCTCATCAAATTTGCAGACCGCAACGGGATTATCCAACGCGAGTCTTTACTGCGTCGATATCTCCACATTTGAGGTCGTAGCGTCCGTAATTGATTTTGCTCCTCCCCGCGAGGAGATCCAGTCCGTAAGATTTGACGAAGATATGGCTTACGTTTGTACCTCCATCGAGCTTTCGGATCCCGTGTTCTTCTTCGATCTCTCAGATCTTAATAATATAACCTACAAGGACACAGGCACGATCGAGGGCTTCTCAACCTCTCTTATCAACCTCGGCGGCGGCTATCTTCTCGGCATCGGAAGAGTTAATAATTGGAGCAGCTTCAAGGTTGAGGTATATGAAGAAACCGATGACGGCGTTCGTTCCGTATGCTCTTACGAGCTTAACAATGCCGAGTACTCCACGGAATACAAATCCTATTACGTAGACCGAGAAAATCAGCTTATCGGCATTGGCGTGAAGGATTACAACTACCGCACGGACGGATACGTTAAGAACGAGTCGTCAAGATACATTCTCCTCTATTTTGACGGCTACGATCTCGTAGAGCTTATCAATACACACCTTGAGGGTCAGCCGCAAAATATGCGCGGCGTATATATCGACGGATATATGTATATGTTCGGACAAAAGGACTTCAAGGTCGAAAAGGTATTTGGATAAAACAAAAAGCACCCGCGAGGGTGCTTTTTTGTTGTGCTTTTAGAAAGTTGCGCTTGAACGTTAGTTGCGGGATGTAACGCCATACTTATATACAAATTCTATGTAACGCTTCACGGCAATCTGATATCATCTCGTGTCATTTGATACTCAAGCCAATCGAAGAGTTGTTCAATTTTATGTTCGTCCTCTTTTATCAACTTAATTTCATCCAAATGGAACCACCAAAACGAATTTATATATCTGAACAAAATCGGAAAAACCTTTTTTTCAAACTCATTAAACTTATAATATTCTTGAATGTATCCAATGTTCTCCAAAAACAGTTTTATGCGAAGCTCATCCAGTTCATTATCGTAAAAATATAACCTACTGTCTTTCTCTCCAAGCAAGCGATTATCGGAAACACCCCATAATGCCTCACGTACAGCATAATTAAGAATTGGTTCTTTGCCGCACAAATTAAAATCAATGAGACCCACAAAATGATTATTCGCATCAAGAAGTATATTACTATCGTTTAAATCAGCTTGGAAGCAAGATTTTGGTAACAAGAAATATACAGTTTTCAATTCTTCCTGTCGCTTATAAAACATTTCCAAAAGAGCTTCAGCTCGTGGCAAATGCGTTGGAAGGTTTTCTCTTATGTATTTTACAAAAGCTTCTGCACATTCAGTTGCTTCGTCTGTAATATCGGGAGCACAAAATGGTTCAAGCAAGCAATATGCGGAAGGCCAATCAAGTATATTCAAATTGGCAGATGCAATCATTCCCAAAGAGCGCATAACATCCGGGGTGAAACAATAATGTCCGTTATTATCTTTGCACTTATCTGCGCCAATGTGTTCTGCCGTTTCATAAATTGAAAATTCTTCAGCATAGGTATAATAATCTCGTCCATCTTTTGTATCGCAATGAAGCAATTCTCCGTCACGGTTAGGTACGACTGCGGGACAATACAAGCCGATTTTTCGATATTCGTCCATAAGCTTGAACCATCCTTCAATTCTACGTTTGTCGCTGAAAGTATTAGATAGATATTTAATTACAATCTTGCGCTGTCCATCATCTACAATATATACTTTTCTATAATCATTATCTCCGCGACACAAATCCAAAGTTTGAACTATAGTAACATCTGCATCGTAATAGAGTGAAATTGGATATTCCATAATATAACGCTCCTCGTCAATAATCGATATTATCATTATACTATATATCTGCGAATATTTCAACAGAATTCAACTTTTAGTTTATAAACAAACTCTCCCCGTGTAGCAGTTCTGCATCGTGAAGTATTCGAGCCAACACAAAAGGCACGCCGTAGCGTGCCTTTTATGTTGGCTGGGATGGCCAGATTTGAACTGACGAATGCGGGAGTCAAAGTCCCGTGCCTTACCGCTTGGCGACATCCCAATAATTTTTACTTGTATATTATAGCAAATATCGTTCACGGTGTCAAGTGCTTTTACGTTTTTAAATTTAAAAACAAATATCCGCAAGGAAAATGCATTGACATTATATAAAATACAATATATAATATATTCATAATCAATTTTTCAAGGACACCGAAATGACAACTCTTCTATTAGCTATCATATATATATGCTTTATAAGCCTCGGCTTGCCCGATTCCCTGCTTGGCTCGGCGTGGCCCGTGCTTCACATAGAAATCGGCGCGCCTGTTTCCTACGCGGGAATAATCTCTATGATAATTTTCGCGGGAACTATTATCGCAAGCCTCTTCTCCGATAAGCTTCTCCGTCGCTTCGGCGCGGGACTCGTTACCGCCGTCAGCACCGCAATGACTGCCACGGCACTTCTCGGCTTTTCTATTTCAAGCCGCTTTTGGATGCTTATTATCTTCGCTATACCCTACGGACTCGGCGCGGGCGCGATCGACGCGATACTCAACAACTTCGTCGCTCTTCATTTCAAGGCTCAGCACATGAGCTGGCTGCACTGCATGTGGGGTGTCGGCGCGTCGATTTCCCCTTACGTTATGAGCTTTGCCTTGATCAGGCTTGAGGGCTGGAGCTGGGGCTATCTTATAGTCGCAAGCATTCAGATAATTCTCTCGGCTATGATCTTTATAAGCCTTCCTCTGTGGAAAAAAGGCGTAACCGACAAGACGGACGAGACTCCTGCGGCATCTCTCAGCTTCCGCGAAATATTCAAAATCCGTGGCGCTGTCCCCTGCTTTTTGGCATTCTTCTGCTACTGCTCAATGGAGCTTACCACTACGCTTTGGACAAGCAGCTATCTTGTGGGCGTATGGAATTTCTCCCCCGAGCTTGCGGCAGGCTTTGCGAGTATGTTCTATCTCGGCATCACGGCGGGCAGATTCTTAAACGGATTCCTCGCAATGAAGCTATCCGACAAAACGCTAATAAGAATCGGATGCGGCATAGTCGCGCTCGGAATCGCGCTTCTGTTTGTTCCGTTTCATTCAACCTTCGCGCTCGTCGGCTTTATCATAATCGGTCTTGGCTGCGCACCGATTTACCCCTGCATCATTCACATGACTCCCGACGTGTTTGGAAAGGACAAATCACAGGCGATGATAGGCGTTCAGATGGCATTCGCATATATCGGCTTTATGACGATGCCGCCCCTCTTCGGTCTTATCGCGGAGCATATATCCATCTCGCTCCTGCCCGTATATTTGCTCATTTTCCTTGTGCTTATCTTCACTATGCACGAGCTGGTAATAAAGAAAACAAGATAAAAACGACTCCTTGCGAGACTTCCCATAAGGAAGTCTCGCAGTTTTATTCGCCTGCGGTGAGTGATATTGCTACGCAGTGATATTCGGCTATCGCCGAGTGGTATTCGCTACGCGAGTTTGGGAGGCGAATAAAATATCACTGAAGCCGTAAGGCTTCAATATCACTATTGCGGTAACAATAATATCACTCCGACGAAGTCGGAATATAACTCTTGCTTTCTCTGCCGATTTGTAGTATAATATAATCAGTATTGCAGGGGGTATGGGCTTTGCCCGATGCCTTTGTATAACAAAGGCGAAACTGGCGATAAAAGAGAACGAAAAATAAGAATTTGATGGGGTGAACCAGAGAATGACGATCAAAAAAATATGCGATATATTGAGAGCAGAATTATATAACAACGGCTTTGAATATGGTTTTATTGTTAATGACCAAAAATATAAACCAAACAGGGATAATGGATTTGATAATGAATACTATCATCTTGCCAAAACGATTTCTATTGTCCAAGATCCATCTGTTACACTAAAGGAAAAAATCGGCACTTGCGTAGATATCGTTTTAGTAATGAAATCCATACTTGACAATCTAAACATTCCAAGCAAAATATGGTTGCTGTATAACAAGAGCAAAAATAAAGTGCATACTATACTTACATTTGAAGCAGAAAGTAAAATTGCATATTTGGAGCTTACACCCCAATCCTCTAAATCGTGGTATGGTCAAGAAATTGTTTACTCAAACGAACAAGAGCTTTTACAAGGGTATAAAAATAATGGATATGATATTACTGACGTAACAAGTTTGATTACAGTTGGGGAACGACCTTACTTCTTGCTAAACAAATTAAACTGACAAATTCCAATTTATCGAGCAGAACAAAATACCCCGACAGACCTAAAAAATCTGTCGGGGTTATCTTTGTCTTCTGCATATCAAATTTTGCTTACTCGTAGGGGAGACCTGCGGTCTCCCGCGGGCGAACACAGTTCGCCCCTACCGTGTATCAGGCAAACTTCCTTATGGTAACGAGACTTTACGGAGTCGTTTTTTATATCTCACCGAGGATCTTGCAGATCTGCGCCTCGGCGTCGTCGTAGTTGTCAAACTCAACAACGTAGTCACAAAGCTCACTGTTTTGCACCTCGTAATCTATCGCGCAAAGGCGATTCACCTTATCCTCAATAGAAGAATTCTTACGGAGAATATTCGCCATAAGAGCCTTCTTTTCTCTCTTTACGTATATGGTGATAACGTTCTTATAGTGAGTTTTGAGCGACATCGCACCGCAAATATCCATGGTTGCAAGCACACGCTTACCGCCACCAAGAATGCTTTCAACGTCCGCCTTTCTTGAGCCGTAGCCATGACCCGCATACATCGTGGATTCAAACATCTCTCCGCTCTCGCACATCTGACGGAAGCTATCCAGAGATACGTAATTATACCACTTATTTTCTTCAACCGCGGTCGGGTCCTTCGTAGTATAGCTTACAAGCTTTTCGTATCGGTCGTATTTATTGAGAAGGCGGGTAGCAAGCTTGGACTTTCCGCTGCTCGACGGGCCTACAAGCACGACGATATCGTGATCCTTCTCACCGTCCTCGTCGTTTTTCGGCATATAGCTGTTCGCGATAATATCGACCACCTTCAAGAATTCATCATAATTATTTACCGCAAGCATTCCCGTCGCGTCGGCATTCCACGGGCGGCGCATAATAATCGGGTATTTTGCGCCCGAATTCAAAATATTGTGAAGTCCGTCGTCAAAGAGGATATCCGTATGTATCTTGTCCTTACGCGAGCCCATATAAATGTGGTCCGCGGGGATCTCGGGAAATTCCTCCATAATTCTTTGCGCGCGTATTCCCATAAACTGGGGCGGCACGGCGGTGCAAATATATACCTCGGTCATTTGACTGAGCTTGCGAACGAATTCCTTCGCGCCCTCATATACGGGCTGTGTGCGGTAAAACTCGGGATCGCTGAAAAAGGGATATATAAGATCGGCGCGTGTGCCGAGTCTTCCCCACGAGCTTTTCTCGTATATCGTCATCGGGGGATCAAGCTTATATTTTTCATTTGCCAGGCGAATGGCATAGGACGTGCATTCCATCAAAAGATCGTCTATGTCAAGCGCGGTGGATAATCTGTACTTTCTGTTCATTCTATATTCTCCTTATATTTCTTCATAGGGGGGAAAAAAGCAGCCCGCCGTATTTGATACAGAAACACGGAAAGCTGCTATCACTATATTCATTATAACACACATTTATAAAAAAATCAAGAGGCTTTTTTGCACCGTCAAAAAAGCCTCTGAAATTTAATTCCAATAAGTAAGATCGCCGTAGCTTGCGAGCGGCCAGAGGTCGCGCGGAACAATTCTTTCCGCCTCGTCAACAACGTCGCGAAGCACCGTCATAAGCGGTATTACCGTATCCTTATAGCACGCCGCCTCATCCGCCGCCGAGGCCTTCTCGTTAGCGAGGGTGTTCATCTTTTCAAGCTCAACAGCAGTATCGTAAATGCTATACGAAAGAAGTGAGAGCTTATCTATAAGCTCGCGCTCAAGTATCATCGCATGCTTATCGAGTCCTATATCCGCCTTGAGCTTTGCGTTCTTGCAAAGGATATTGAGATATCTCTCAATCGCAGGCACGATCTCGGAACGGGCGATATCCACCATAGTCTTCGCCTCAATGCTGAGCGTATTCGAATACGTCTCGTACATGATCATCTGACGGGCAAAAAGCTCGTGAGCACTCATTACGGAGAAGCTTGTAAAGAGCTCGATATTTTTCTCATCCGTAAGACACGCGTACGCGTCGGGCGAGGTCTTGAGATTGAGAAGTCCGCGGCGCTCGGCTTCCACGGGCCATTCCTTCGAATAACCGTTGCCGCCGAAGATGATTCTTCTGTGCGCCTTCAAGTTTTCTCTTATCATCTTCTTCGCCTCAAGCTCGATGTCGCCGCATTTTTCAAGTCTATCCGCATAGTCGCGGAAAACCTTTGCGACCGCAGTATTGAGCACGATATTGGGAAGCGCGATATTCTGCGCCGAGCCAACCATTCTGAACTCAAACTTGTTACCCGTAAAGGCGAAGGGCGAGGTTCTGTTTCTATCGGTAGAGTCGTATCTGAAGGTAGGAACTGCGGGAACTCCGAGATTCATCGTATTCGCCGCCTTTGCGGTATAGGGAGAATCTCCAATGATCGCATCGATTATCTCCTCAAGCTCCTGACCGAGGAAGATCGAAACGATTGCAGGGGGAGCTTCGTCCGCGCCAAGTCTGTGGTCGTTTGCCGCCGTCGCGCAGGACATACGGAGAAGATCCTGATAATCATCAACCGCCGTTATGATCGCGGAGAGGAACAAAAGAAACTGGGAATTGGATGCAGGATTCTTGCCGGGGCTCAAAAGATTCTTGCCCGTATCGGTCGAAAGAGACCAGTTGTTGTGCTTGCCCGAGCCGTTAAGTCCCGCGTAGGGCTTTTCGTGAAGGAGAGCCACCATACCGTGCTTCTCCGCCACCTTGCGCATTGTATCCATAATAAGAAGGTTGTGGTCAACAGCAACGTTAGTGTTCGCGTAAATCGGCGCGAGCTCGTGCTGTGTGGGAGCAACCTCGTTATGCTTTGTCTTTGAAGTAATACCAAGCTTCCAAAGCTCGCAATCAAGCTCCGCCATGAAAGCCGCAACACGCGTCTTTATAGGGCCATAGTAATGATCCTCAAGCTCCTGACACTTGGGCGCAGGCGCGCCGAAAAGTGTTCTGCCCGCGTATTTGAGGTCGGGGCGGCGGTTATACGCCTCGCGGTCAACGAGGAAGTATTCCTGCTCCGCTCCAACGCTTGTGATAACTCGCTCACTTGTGGTATCACCGAATATATTGAGTAAGCGGAGCGCCTGCTCGCTTAATATCTCCATAGAACGAAGCAAGGGCGTCTTCGTATCGAGCGCCTCGCCCGTATAGGAGCAAAAAACCGTAGGAATGTAGAGCGTGCCGTCCTTGATAAACGCGTAGGACGAGGGGTCCCATGCGGTATATCCGCGGGCGTTACAGGTCTCACGAAGACCGCCCGAGGGGAAGCTCGACGCGTCGCTCTCGCCCTTAATAAGCTCCTTGCCCGAGAAGTCCATTACGACCTTGTCGCCGGGGATAGGAGAAATAAAGGAATCGTGCTTTTCCGCAGTTACGCTCGTAAGCGGCTGGAACCAATGCGTATAATGAGTCGCGCCCTTCTCTACCGCCCAGTCCTTCATAGCGTTTGCAACTACGTTGGCGATGGAAACGTCGATGGGCTTACCGATTGCGATCGTATTCGTAAGAGAGTTGTAGACCTCTCGCGGCAATCTTTGGCGCATGACCGCGTCATTAAACACCATACTGCCGAAAATCTCGGATACGTTTGTCATAATAGCTCCTCCGTCATCTACGACTTTGAAATTCGCGGAAAAACATTTCCCACTTTAATTGCTTTTATTATACTTAAAAGCGCGCAATTTGTCAAGGGATACGGAGAATTTATATTTTATCATATCACAAAAACGACGGACAGCGAAACGTCATCAAATTTATTTGCTCTTGCCATTCTCTCCTGAGCCACGGAGAAAACCTTATCCCGAAGCGCAGCCGCAAATTTTTCACCCTCGCAAATAGCCGCGGTCGCGCTCTCGGGGGTCCTTACGTCACATAGCAGCTCGGCGATCCATTCGCACTCATCTCCATCGCCCGTGATACCGTCGCTCATCATAAGCACAAGGTCTCCGCTTTGCATATCAAATCGGGTTATCTTGATATCTGGATTCTTGATAATACCCACGGGCATAGTCTTGGCGGCGATCTTATACACCTCGCCCCTACGAAGCACGTAGGTCGGCGCGGCTCCGCTCTTTATAAAGGATGCGACTCCGAGCATTAAGTCAAGCTCTAAAATATCCACAGTAACCGAGCTTTCACTTCCTCGCTGACTGTTCTCGCCGCGCAAAAAATTGTTTAGCATTCGTATAGTTATATCCGCTCTGTTGCCCGCCATCAGCATTTTTTCGCAAAACATAGAGGAGATCCCTGCCGAGAACGCCGCCTCGGGCCCGCTTCCCATACCGTCACTTATAAGCGAATAAAAATACGAGGTATCAGTCAAGAAGGAATTCGTCACGTCTCCGCAGCACTCCTCCCTTCTGTCCCTGACGGTATCGTCAAACGGAGTGATCTCGCGCATGACCTCCCCACCCATTTCAAACGCGGCAAGCCTGCCGCTTGAGCATATCGCGCGCAGCTTGGGCTTAGCTGAAAAAAGCATAAGCATTCCATCATCTCCCACTTCAAATACGGGGCCTACCATTTTTACCCCCACTATCTCGCTTACCCCCGCGCAAAGCTGAGCCGCGGTATCACCGTGCGCGTCGGGTGTGATGCTCACGCCCTTTATCATAACACGGCGGCATCGCTTACCGCACACCACAACACCCTCGGCTATATAGCCCATATCCTTAAAAAGCTCATATATTTTGTTCGCCGCCTCGGTATCACATTCATATTCCTCGGAGTCTGCCTCGATAGCGTCCTGCAAAATATCCTTTATATCATCGTAATTTGAAGCGAAAATACCCATTTTTTGCCCCTTGATAAGCCGTTCGGTGCTTTCGGCACACAGGCGGTTCATCTCGTTTATAAGCTTTCTCTTCCGTACGCATATTAAAGAAAACTCCTCGCCGAGATCCCCCTCATCAACAAAGCCCTTCTTATGCAGCGCACTCGTCAGCTTGCCCGACACCTCGACCGTGCGATTGTACTCCGCTCCAAAGCAAACGTCACGGTTAGGACAGCCCTCGCAAACCGTAGAAAAGCCGCGATCCGTGATTTCCCGAAGCCCAAGCGCATCGGGTCGGCGAAATTTGTCACTCAAGGAGCCAACCGCATCCGAAAGCGACGAAAACGCATCGGACAGGGACGACACACGGGCGCGCACCGCCATATTCTTGCTTTCCTCGGACACGGATTTGGCAAAATATTTGTTTTCAAATATGATTTTTTCCTTGCCCGTATCCTCGGCTCTCGAAAGCTTGTCAAGCATCCAAAAAAGAGGTACAGCCATAAGCGTCGGCGGAAGCACCTTAATAAACGAGGACACGTCCGAAAAATAATAGCACCAGATAAGACATATACCCGACACGGTCGCAAGCGCGACGGATAGCTTTATACCGCGAAGCAAAATATACGCGATCGCCGATATCATAATCATCGGCGCGTATCTTATATCAAAGCAAAGCCCCGTAAAAAAGCCCATAACCAGCGCCGATGCGATGCCGCGCGTCTTCGCCGCGACTAACGTAAAGAAGAGCGCCAACAGGGGCGCGAGAGACAGATCAAACACGATTACGTACGACGAAGCGTAGGTTGAAAGTATCATAAGCGTCGCAACCGACACGGTGCTTATAAATCCTCCCCTTGGGATCCTATCCTCAAACAAGCCCGAAAGCATCAAGGTCAGGATTGAGCAAATAAGCATCATAAACACCAACGACGCGAGCGAATAATACGAAAATTCGCTTCCGAGAAGCAGGAAAAGGCCTGCGATAAAGCCACCCGTTGCCGATATTATAACCTTAAATACTATGCTTTCCGCAAGTCCCTTCCTCAGCTCCGATCTTACGGAGCCTCCTTCCATGGAAAACACCTTGAAAACAATATTTTTCACCTTATGTACAAAGCCGCCCGCCTTGCCCGAAAGCTCGCCTGTCGGCTTGTCCTCATACCCCTCGGGGCGCAGGCGAGTGATCCTTTCGGGTAGGCGCGTGATATACGGCAGTGACATAAGAAGCCGAATCAAAAACACCGCAATATAGGCGAAAATATATTCCTTGCCGACTCCCATAGTCCACGCGCCTACAACGGCTCCCAGTGCCGCCGCGGAATAATATTTTCCAATACCGCAAATAAGCGGAATTCCAAGCGGATACACACCGTACGGCAGCTCCTTGCCCGACAGTATAATTCCGAGAGTAAACGCCGCAATTATCTTTAAAATTATCTTGCCCCGAGAAAGCGCCTCGTCGCGACTCTTCCCTGTTAATTTTTCGTGCAGAGCACCAAAATAATTATTTTTTGCATTTTTGTTATTTTTTGAATTTTTGCTTGAAATTTCCTCTTGCTTTTGCATATTCCTTGCCTTCCGATATCTTTTTTTCTTAATTATAATGGAAGAGCATCGTGCATTTCGTCGGCTTTTGCAGGGCTATTTTTATAATTTTAAGTCGGCTTTTGCTTTACCGCGCGGTAATTTATAAGAATATGTCAAACGGCTTGTAAAAAAACAGGCATCTCCGTCGAAAAATGGCGAGTCTTGACGAACAAAAAATTATAAATTATTTGTAAAGACTATTTACTTTAAGAAAATTTTCGGCTATAATTTATATAACGAAGCAAAACAGGAGGCGCGTATGCACGATACAGAGATAGTAAAAATTGAAACGGTCTGCTTTACGGGACACCGAAGCATACCCGACGAGCGCGCGCTTATGATCCCGCGAGTACTTAAGATGCTCATATCGGGCCTTATTGCCATGGGCGCTAAAAGCTTCCGCGTAGGCGGAGCTATCGGCTTCGACACGATGGCCGCTCTCTCGGTCATCGAGGCAAAGGAAAATAACCCCCACATAACCCTCGACCTCATTCTTCCCTGCCGCGATCAGGCAAACGGCTGGAATGAAAACAACACAAGAGCTTACAACTATATTCTAAGCTGCGCGGACAGCATTTCCTACGTGTGCGATACCTACAAAAAGGGCTGTATGCACGAGCGCAACCGCCGTCTCGTCGACGGCTCGGATATGGTTATCGCATATCTTGAAAGAACAAACGGCGGCAGTGCCTTTACATATCACTACGCCGAGGAAAAAGGGCTTGAAATAATTAATATTTATGATATCATAAAAAATGAAAAATAAAAGAACCGCATCTGTGATGCGGTTCTTTTAACTTTATGATGGCTATGCGCCAAAAAATCAATTTGTTTTTATAGCCTCACTTATAACGGGATGCTTTCCGCAAGAACGGGATTTTGACTCGTTGCAGAAGCAGTAGGGCTTGTTCTTCTCACACTTGGGAACGAGATATTCCGCAAGCATAGGTTCGATCTTGAAGACCTCGTCAGCCATCTTGCGCGCAAGAGAGCGGATCTCCCACTGAGCGCAGGTACACATTCTCTCGTTGCAGAAATGAATAAGCTCACGAAGATTCATCTTAACGCAGATCTGAGTTGCGCACGCGTTGGGAAGAAGCATTCTCGCATCTTCCGCGGGAATTCCCATGGAGAGAAGCTTCGTATACGCCTCCTCAATGGCTTCAATAGTCTTGTTGTATTCCTCAAGCGCCTCGGGATTTCTCTTTACCGTACCGGGAGTTACGAACTCAAAGCCATCCTCCTGACAGTATCTCTGGCTTCTTTGCGCGAAGCTTGCCATTCTGTGACGAACAAGCTGATGTGTAAGCGCACGGGAAACACCCGTGATCTTAAACGTAAATTCAGCAAATTCAAGAACGCTGTGATGACCGCTTTTGTAACAATGATTCATGATCTTTCCCTTTGTGGGCTGACTGTCATAGCAGGTGCTTGCCGCAAGCTCAATGGTTTCGATAGGGTTGTGCGTATAGTTTATAAGTATAACGTCCATTTTTCTTCCCCTTTGCTCAATCATATTAAAAACATTATATCATTTATGTCGAAATTTGTCAACCTAAAGTTCACTCACCGTCCGAATTTTCCCATACTCCTTGACAAGCAGGGGCGGATTTGTTATAATTATGTATATTTATAAATTAAGGGGAATAAAAAATGCAAAAGACATACATTCCCGAGGGCTACACCTCACATCTTGACAAATACGATACTCAACGAGCTATCGCATATATAAAGGAGACCTTTCAGGAGGAATTTGCCTCCGCGCTCCATTTGAAGCGAGTTTCCGCTCCCCTCTTCGTAACAGAGGCAAGCGGTCTTAACGACAATCTCTCGGGCGTTGAGCGCCCCGTTTCCTTCGACGTTCCCGCAATCGGAGCCGAGGCTCAGGTCGTTCACTCCCTCGCTAAATGGAAAAGACAGGCACTCAAGGAATACGGCTTCAAGCTCGGTCAGGGACTCTATACGGATATGAATGCTATCCGTCGCGACGAGGAGCTTGACAACATTCACTCGATTTACGTCGACCAGTGGGACTGGGAAAAGATAATCGGTGAGGAGAATCGCAATCTCGACTATTTAAAGCTTATCGTTCGCGCGATTGTCGGCGCTATTTGCGACACCGCGGACAGACTCCACGTGCGCTTCCCCCAGCTTCCTCAGAAGCTTGAGCGCAACGTAAAATTCATCACAACTCAGGAGCTTGAGGATATGTATCCCAATGCGACTCCCGACGAGCGAGAGAACATCTTCGCATACGAGCATAAGACGGTATTCATTATGCAGATCGGCGACAAGCTGAGATCGGGCAAGCCTCACGGCAACCGCGCGCCCGACTACGACGACTGGACTCTCAACGGCGACCTCATTTTTTGGGACGACACACTCAGCCGCGCGCTTGAGATATCCTCAATGGGCATCCGCGTAGATGCGGCGGCTCTCGACCGTCAGCTCACAGCCGCAGGCTGCGACGATAGACGAACACTCCCCTTCCATAAAGCCTTGCTCGCAGGCGAGCTGCCCCTTACCATCGGCGGCGGTATCGGTCAGTCAAGACTTTGTATGCTCATGATGGGCTGCGCGCATATCGGTGAGGTGCAGTCAAGCATCTGGGATACCGAAACCGTTGAAGCCTGCAAATCGGCGGGAATAAGATTGCTTTAATTATGTAAAAATAAAATGCTCCTGTTATCGCAGGAGCATTTTGTTTTATGCCATTTTCTTATTCTTTTTGGCGGACGCTCTTAAATATATTTCATATACACCGTAGATCGCAACAAGATATATCACCGCTACGGGTACGCACAGGAACATGTACCAGAACGAATGCGGAATAATGCCGTAGAATATCTTGAGCAAAGGATTTTCCGCGTGATTGATCGAGAACATATAGTTGACCTGAATTAAGTTACCCGCAGAATCAAGAATATTTTTAGCAGCGCATATATTATTAATAATAACGTTGATAAAATGGATCAATATATAGGAACCCATAGTGATAACCACCGTCGACCAGATGCATTTCTTATCAAGCTTTACAAGACCCAGCTTGAAGAGAAGGATCGGTATGCCGAATTCGAGCACGTGCGGGAAATAATAGAAGACGAAAACCCAGCTCGGTATCTCCGCTGCCGCAACAGACGTATTGAGCACAAGCGCGGCAAGTGCGCCTATTGACCAAAGCATAAGCAGATTACAAATGCGCTTATTTCGTGTAAACACCGCTATCGGCAGTATCATAGCGTTTAGCGAGCAAAGGTGGAACGGCAAGTATTCCAAGGGCGTGCCCCATCTTACGAGATTGAAAATAATTGCGGCAATACCCGAAAATGACAGTACCCCGAGAATTATCATCTGCGTTTTAAGAGCTCTTCCCTTAAGTATAAAATATAGACCGACAATAATGCCCGCGCCTATAATGAGTGAAATTATATGAGTTAAAGTAAACGTACCCCAAACCATGGTTTTTTCTCCTTTGTGTTATTTGCATCGCATCATTGTATCACAAAACTCAAATAAATTCAACACTAAAATAGAAAAAACATCTAAAAAATTATATATCCGACTCATTACGACACTAAAATTAACCATTAATAAACAAAATCAACGAAATTTTCGACGCGTTCTCCAAAAAGTCGACAAATTCGTTGACAAGACTAAAATAATTTTATATAATATAATACGGCGCCTCGATTGCGCCATATATAAATGCACCAAGATTGTGCGGAAAGAAAGGCAAAAAATGAAAGAAACGAAAACCCGCTATGAGCTTTCTCCATCGCAGGGCGTGCCTTACCTTCAATGCAAGTACACACTTTTCAAAAGAGTTATCAACATTCTCTCCTCTATAACCGTTAGTGAGGACGTTGATTTCGCCATTATGGAAAAGGCGTACAACCTTGTTGTTGAACGTAACGACTGCCTGAGGATAAAGTTCTTTAAGCACAAAGGCGAGCTGTGTCAGATATTTGAGGATCAAAGACCCTACCAAAAAATACGCGTTGTAAAATACGATACGCAAAAGCAGTTCGACAGCTTTATCAACAATTACAAAAAACGACCCATTCAGTATATGCGAGGCACGGTTATTGAACCGCATTTCATCAAGACACCCGACGGAAAGAACATGGTTCTTTTGAAGGTGTGCCACCTCGTTTTGGACGTTTACGGCATCTTTGTTATCTATAAGGATCTGCTTGACGTTTATAACGCGCTCAAAAACGGAACAGAGCTTCCTCCCCGTCCCGCAAGCTTTGAGGACGTTGTCAAGAGAGATATCGAAAGAAATTACAACGAGCGCCGCCAAACAAAGCACGAGGATTTCTTCAAGGATATGCTCAACGATAAGCCCGAGCCTTATTACACGGGTATTCACGGCCCCGACAACAAGATATGGCAAAAGAAGCTTCGTAGCAATCACCGTGGCATGAAGATGTTCTTCATCAACAACGACACCGAGGCTTACGTTCACGAAATTAACAATGATCTTACCGAAAGAGTAATTTCGTATTGCCGCGAAAATCAGGTTTCCCCCGCAAACTTTTTCTTCTACACCTGCACGATGACGGCGGCGATACTTAACGATAAGACTAAGAACACTCTTCCTCTTTCGCTTTGCAACTGCCGAATCACCCCCAACGAGAAGAACTGCGCGGGAACTAAGGTTCAGTCCATTGCATGCTATACAAGATACAGCTACAAGAGAACCTTTGAGGAAAACATCAAGCGCTTTGCCGCAAGCCAGGCAAAGGTTTATATGCACATTGACTTTCCGGACGTAAAGTTTGAATCAATGCTCCACAATGCATATCGCTCCTCGTTCCTCGAGACGTATTATTCAATAGCGTTCTCGTTCGTTCCCTTCGAGACCCCCGAGGGAGTTGACTTTACTATTTACTCCAACGGCAAGGGCGCGCTTCCCGGATATATCATTCAGCTCTTCGATACAAAGACGGGCACTATCAAAATGGGCTACGAGGTACATACCAAGACTACAAGCGAAGCGCACGTTGCAGAATTCCACAAAAAGTATTTAAACGTGCTTAATCAGGTTTTGAACGACCCCCAGATACAGCTCCGCGATATCTCCCTCGAATAAAACAAATACATTAATGAAACAAAAAAGCCACGCGCTGCGTGGCTTTTTTATTTATTTACCTAATTTTCTCTTGATCCTTGAAGCAACGATATCGAGAGCCACCTTGTTTCTTCCGCCGTTTACAATAATATCAGCATACTTCTTCGTAGGCTCAACGTAGATTCCGTGCATGACCTTGACCGTGCTTACGTACTGATTGATAACGCCGTCAATATCTCGTCCTCTCTCGGTTACGTCGCGACGGAGTCGGCGGAGAATTCTCTCATCCGCATCCGCGTCGGCATAGATCTTGACATCAAAAAGCTCGCGGAGTCGCTCATCATAGAAGGTCAGAATGCCGTCGATAATGATTACGGGCGTAGGACAGAGGCGAGTTACCTCAGCGCATCTGGTATGTATGCAGAAATCGTAATTCGGCACGTCAACACACTCGCCCGCAAGAAGCTGACGGAGATGCTTTACAAGAAGATCCGTATCAAGCGCGTCGGGACAGTCATAGTTCGTCTTGACTCTCTCCTCCATCGTAAGATGATCCTGCGCCTTATAGTAATTATCGTAAGAAATAATAGTTATATCGTCGGGGAAAAGCTTCTTTAAGCCGTTTGCGAACGTGGATTTGCCCGAGCCCGTGCCGCCCGCGATGCCTATTAACATTGGTGTTGCCATAATAATTCTCCAAAAATTTTATATTTCCGTATCCGTTACCGCCTGCGCAACTCTTACGCGCGCGATAAATTCCGCTACCTTTACGTGCTCGGGGTGTACTCTGTAGGATTCAAGAGCCTCAAGAGAATCAAACTCCGTTATGTAGATCATATCGAACGAACGCGGACTGCGAAGAATATCTCTCTCCACGCGCATTGATCTTATCTCGGGAATAGTTGCCTTCAAGTGCTTGAACTTCTCCTCGATCTTACCCATGATCTGCTCCTTGTCCATTCCGTCAAGACTGTCGCAGAGCTTCCACATAATTACGTGTCTTATCATTTTTTACCCCTTACTCAAAATCTTCCCATCTCCACTCGTCGTACCAACGAATTCTGGGCATATCTCCCTCAAATTCGATCGGAAGCCATACGTACTCGGCAACGGACGTATTCTTCTTCGTTACCTTAGTCATATCAAACGGGATCGCAACCTTATTGGGATTATAAATACTATCAAAAATATCGCAAATGTGCGGCATATCCGCAGGGATATCGTCAAGCCATCTGTCCGCCATCGCAATAAACAGATCTTTCTTTGCAGGATGCTTGAAAATACAGCTTATCTGGGAGTCAAACGAGGTGCGCTTAACGTCATCAATATGCGTAATTCCCTGCACCAGCCATTCACCCATATAATCGTCTGCTACCGCGGATTCCGAGGGATTCGGGAATTTTGCGGTCGTGCCCGAGGTTATCATATAGATCTTGCCGTTATAACGGAAGGTCGCGGGTGCCTCGCGAATAAAGGGAGGATGTCCGTTGTGGAAATAGCTCTTGAAGTTGCCCTCCTCAACGCCGAGATAATCCTCGGTCAAGGGGGAAATTATCATCTCTGTATGGGGCTTTTCATAAATAACGTACGCGCGCACACCGTCGGACACGACCTCAAAGTCGCCAAATCCGTGTCCGTTGGGGTTATAATGATCGCGAACGAGCGTATAAGGACCCTTGATGCTGTCAGCCGTCAAAATGATCGCATAATCAAGCTTGTCGGGTCTGCCCGTCATAACCTTTGCCCACATAACGTATTTCTTTGTCTTTTCATTGTACAAAAGGTGGGGACGGTCGAGTCTCGCGTTATAGTAAAGCGAATGTGTATCGTCGTCGAGCACGGGCTCAATTATAATGCCCTCGCTCTTCCAATTGTAAAGGTCCTTTGACGAATAAAGTCTTATTCCCCAATGCCAAAGCTCCCACTCGGACTGGGATTTTTCCTTATTCTCGCCGTACCAATAGAACGTACCGTTCTCATAAAACATATATCCCGCGTGCGCCTGAATTCTATTTCCGTCAGTATCGTACCAGGTCGCGCCCGGCTTAAAGGAATTGTATTTCATATTATTCTCCAAACAACTCTGCACTCTTAACTCTTAACTCTGCACTTCTCAATCGCCTCGGGCAAAAACTCATTCAAGGCTCTTACCGTAACGGTTTCTTTTCCGTTGAAGCCAACCACTCTGTCGGCGGCAACCATAGAATTATAAATTGCCTTCTCAACACTCTCGGCTACCGCGCGGAACGCCTTATCGATCTGTCCGTCGGAAATAGCGGTAATGCTGCGAAGCGCCTCGTCGCCGCCGCGTCGGTTAGCAGTTGTAAAGCCGATAACTACGTCGCCCGAGCCGTGTCCTATATACGAGCCCGTACGCGCCAAGCCCACCGTTACGCGCTTCAAAATTCTTTTGAGCTGAAGCTCACTTACGGGCAAGTCCGTACCGACAATTATCATAATAGATCCTATATCGTCCTGACCCGTGATAGCGCGCGCCTTTTCCTCCGCCATCATTCTTATAACCTGTCTGCCGACCGGAAGACCGTCAATGCGAAGATCCTCGATACAACCGAAATTGGTCTGAACGAGTGCGCCTATGGTGTATTTTTCTTCATTGATCTCAATTATACGGGAGGCGGATCCGATACCGCCCTTAAGCCCGAAGCAAACGGTTCCCTTACCTGCGCCAACGTCGCCCTCGGAAAAATCGTCCGAGGCGTTATTTATCGCCTCAAGCACCTGCGCCTCATCCGTAGGACGAATAGCTCCGTAGGACAGAGTTCCGTCGTTCGTCTCGCCGACAACGGGATTTACCGAGCGAGCAAAGCCGCCCTCGCTCTCGCACTGACTCACGGTGTAGCTTACAAGCGCATTGTGTACCTTGCCCACGTTGAGCGTACCCGTAAGCGCAATAGGTGTCTCTATCGTGCCAAGCTCCTCAACCTGCATAAGTCCTGCGGTCTTGCCAAAGCCGTTTATCACGTGAGCCGCGCCGACAACGGGATGCGTATAAAGGTTACCCTCTGCAGGAATTATCACGGTAACGCCCGTCTTGGACTTATCGGTGTCTATCGTAACCTGACCTACACGAACGCCGGGCACGTCGGTTATTTTATTTTTCTCTCCCGTGGGCAAGCTTCCCACAGAGATACCAAAATCTCTGATTCGCTTTGAATTCATATCAAACCTCGGTTACAAAGCCGTCGAATGCGACCTCAATATTGTGCTTCTTCATATTCTCGCAGAGCTCTTCGTGCGAGGTGTGAAGCGTTCTTGCCATGTGGCTAATCATAAATCTCTTTATATGGGGCATAAGAGAGGTCTTCATCTCGCGCACCATACTTAAATTATTATGCTCAAAAATTCGGTAATCACCCGGGATATCTCCAACTGTCGCGTCAAAAATAATAAGGTCAATTCCGTTTTCCTTAATAGCCTCAAGCTCCTCAAACATAAGCCAACCGCCGTCAAGTCCGTAAAAAAGACGCTTCTCGCCGTCAAAGATTATAAAGTGCACGGTTTCGGTGGAGTGATTTGCACGAAGCGCCTGCACCGTGTACTTGCCGATCTGCTTCGTCTCGCCCGCCGAAAGCTCAATGAACTCCGCGTCCGAGAGAAATGCTACCGTGTCCTCGTTGTAATGGTCGGGATGCTTGTGGGAATTGATTATATATTTTATCTGTGTCTTGTCAATATTGAATTCGCCGATCGCGTCGGGAACGTCGGGGCTGGGATCAACGAGCAAGCAATCGTCAATAAGAAGCGCAGAGTTTCGTCTGAAGCCGTCCACACCCTTGTGAAGCGCCAAGCACCAATCCGCCGCGCCTGTGCCTAAAAATTGAAGTTTCATAATTTTTCCTCCTTTGAGGTCGTTATTATTATAATATCATATTTTTCCCCGCTTTTCAAGAGGATAAAAAGAAAAACCCCCGAAAGCTTTCGGGGGTAAGCTATTAAGCTTCTGTAATTTCCTTTGCTATGCGGTAAAGCTCGTCCCCCTGCGCGATAAGCTCGCCGTCGGGAAGAGATATATCAAGCGTTGCTTCAAGCGAGAACACACCGTCAAAGCCGATCTCTCGAAGCGCCACCATAACGTCGCGCCAGTCGATTTTACCTTCTGTCGGGAAAAGGTGCGAATCGCGGTCTCCGAGATTGTCGTGAATATGGAGGACCTTTATTCTATCCCCGCACGCGCGGATGGAGTCGCCGACCGACAGCTCGGGGAATACCGCAACGTGTCCCGTGTCAAGACACATTTTAAAATTATCGTCGTTTATAGTATCGATAAGCTTTATGATCTGCTCGGGTGTCGCAATTGAAAACGGAATAAAGGGCATATTTTCTACACAAATAACTACGCCCTGCTCCCTCGCAAACGCGCAAAGCTCCGTGAAAAATTCAATATTTATCTCCCATGTCTTGTCCGCGCCGCCCAAAACAAGATCCGCCGTCGAGCACGGCATAATTGGATGCACTACCCAGAATTTTGCGCCGAGCAGCCTTGTTGCGCGAATGGATCGCTTCATCCTCTCCATTCTCTCGGCTCGGTCAGCGGGAGTTGAATCTATCGGCGGACATCTCCACGGCCCGTGCACCTGGGACACGAAAAGTCCCGCCGCCTCGATATCGGCTCTCTCGGAGAGCATCGCAGCTTCAAAATCCTCCTCGGAGCAGGTATATATCTCCCTCTCCGTATTGGTCATATTGTAATCTATCGCGTCGTATCCGCTACCCGCAAATATAGAAAATCTTTTGTTACCGAACCTCTCGCGTCCGACAAATTCAGGATGATATACCGCGCCGATCTTCATTTTCTCTCCCCTTTATACCTTTTTTACCATTATAACACAAAATAACAAATTTCTCAATAGCTATCCTGCAATAAAAAAGGAGTCTGCATCGCAGACTCTTTTTTATTAGTCATTATCACAAAGCATCATAATGCCTGCGGGCAAGCTTACGAAGAGCAAAGTGCAAACCTTGAAGCCTGTGCTTACGGGTGTACCCGTCTCAACGCACTTCTTCCAATGCTTCCACATAGGAAGACACCAGATAAGACCGATAGCATAAGTGGAAACGCTTGTACCAACAACACCGATGATCATAAAGATCTTTGTAAGAAGCTTAAGAACGTTTGTCTGCTCTGCAGGAGCTGCAGCTTCCTCATTTACTGCACAACCGCAGCCGAGACAGAAGGTAGCATTCTCTTCTACTTCCTTACCACACTTAGAACAATACTTCATAATTATTCTCCTTTTAAAAAATCAATTGGATAAGATAATCCGTTACATAAATTATATACCATTCGACAGGATTTGTCAATACTTATAGTAATGACCGCATAAGCTTATTTACTTTAATTACTATGCCTGCATCACCCGAAAAATACTAAAAGGACAGATAAATTTCTGCCCTTTTATATGCTTATATTCGTATAGATGCGGACTCTTTCGGGAGTTGCGGTATAAATTTTCGCCTTAAACGACATCCCGTCAAGTGAAATTTTACCGATCCACACACCGTCAAGAGCGCCGTATTCCTCGCCGCCGATCACGTCGTCAAGCTCAAGCTTTATATCGGCTCTTGAAACACATATCGCAAGCGCGCCGCAATTTCGCGCGACCGCAATTTTACATACCGACGAGTTCCAAACACCGTCAACAAGCTCAAGCGCGGCATCGGCAGGCTTCTTTCCGAAGCTTCGGTTTATCGCGTATTCAAGAAGCGCGCGCTCATCTTCTCTTTCCTTTATTATATATAAGTCTACTATCGGAAAGGCGCGGAACATTTCACGAACACTCAACGTTTGGGAACAAAAGGGGCTACCCGTCGCGCACTTGTATGCAAAATGCTCGCAGTTATTGTGGATGATACTGTAATTCTTCTCGCCTATACGCGCACGCGCGCTCTCAACGGTCTGCTCGGGTGTTCTGCGGATTCTTCTCTCCGCATCGGTGTCGCATTCGCCAACCTCAAACTCGTTTCCGCAACAAAACGCGGCAATATCCGAAACACATACCTCAACGTCCCTATCAGGAACGTTCGGTCTTGCTATGGGAGCAAGACCGAACTGTATTACCTCATCGTCAGAGGCGTATATTCCGAAATGATATATCTGTCCCGCGCGTACACGGAGCATATCTCCAAACACAGGAGATCTTGATACCCACTTCATTACTTTGTCTTCTTTTCGATATAATCTACAACGTCGCGAACTGTGTTGAAATCGCCAAAGCCTACGTCGTCAAACTGGATCTGGAAGAATTCCTCGATCGCGATTACAACGTAAAGCATACCAACGGAGTTGAGCGCGAGGTCTGTTGTAAGACCCGAATCCTCTGTGCAATTTGCAAGGAGCTCTGCTGACGCATCTCCCATAGCCATCGTAAGGATATCGCGAAGCTTATCCATTATTTCAATTCTTGTCATTTGTTCTGACCTCTCACTATCTTCATACTGGGGGAGCGCACGAAATCCGTGTCTCTGATTACGAGCTTGTTGATTCTCTCGAAGGAAGGAAGCTTTGCATTGATCTCGCGGAGCTTTTCGCCAAGATAAGCCTCAACGTCAGCAATTCCGTTTGCCTTAACGACCGTCATTCTGGGAAGCACCTCAAGAACGAGGAGTCCGTCCTTTTCATAAACGAGACAGTCCTGAACCGCGTCAACCTCGTAGAAATAGCTTTCAAGCTCTGCGGGAGAAACGTTTTCGCCCGAAGGAAGAACGATGATCTCCTTCTTTCTACCTGTGATGTAAAGGAAGCCCTCTTCGTCAAGTCTTACAAGGTCGCCCGTCTTGAACCAGCCGTCCTCGTATGCAATAGCATTTTCCTCGGGCTCACCAACGTAATGCTCCATCATATTGATGCCCTTGAGCCAAAGCTCGCCGTCAACGATCTTATAGTCGATTCCGGGATAAATAAATCCAACGGAGGTTGCCTTCTTTAATGCCTCGGGGTTACCGCTTACAAGGTTTGCGCTCTCGGTAAGACCGTAGCCGGGAAGGAGAGCGATACCGAACTTCTTATATTCAGTAACAAGGTGAGGAGAAACCACACTCGCGCCGCAAATGATCGTCTTAATGTCCGATCCGAGCATGTTTCTACCGAACTGCTTGGAGAGGTTGAGCGCCATCTCGGCAAGCGCGGGAACAAGAACCATGATCGTAGGACGGAACTGTGCGATATTCTTGAACATATCCTTATTGTTAAGGCAGATGAAAAGTGTACTGCCCGTGTAAAGAGCTGTAAGAAGGTTACGGATAAGACCGAAAACGTGTGTCAAGGGGAGAACGAGAAGGTATCTCTGCTCGAATACTTCATAAACGCCGTAGCATCCGTTCTTTGTTCCGCGCATAACTGCCTGGTTGGAGAGGAGCGCGCCCTTACTTCTGCCCGTTGTACCGCCCGTGAAAAGAACTGTACAGGGAGCGTCTCCCGCAACGTCAGCAGCGGGTGTCGCTACGTCGGACGTAGCCTTAATATCGATCAACGCGCACGCGGGATTCTTAGCCGCGAGAATTTCCGTGTTTGCCCCAAGCGCCTCAGCGTATACAACTGCCTTCAATGCAAACTTCATAGAGCAGCCGAATACTGTCATCGCGTCAAGATGAGGGGGAAGAAGAACTGCGATCGCACCCATTGTTGTTATAGCAAGGAACGCCTTTGCAAATTCTATGGAGTTGGGAGAGTAAACGCCTACGTTGTCGCCCGCCTTGATGCCTGCATCTGCAAGCACGGTGCGGAATGCCGCAACCTCTGCGTCAAGCTCACGGTAAGTAACCTCTCTTGTATCGATAAGCGCGATATTGTCGGGATAAGTCGCTACGCTGTGTGCCCACATCTCGGACACGCTCTTGTAGTCGACGATCTTTTCAAACGTTTCGGGGGAAGTGTATTTTGCGAAAATGTTATTCATTGTAAATACTCCTCTTTATTTTTTCTTATTTTTAATTTCTTCGTATTTATTCAGAAGCTCAACCTCTTTTTCGTGGAGGTATTCGCTCGCCTTATCAAGCTGAGCCATTGACGGCATAGGGCCGCAAAGCTTTCTTACGTCAACAGGATCGCCAATCATAATGACCTGTCTTTCGCGCCAGCTGCCGCGCTTTACGATGTATACGGGAATAATGGGCTTATTGCACTGATGCGCCATTAAGATCGCGCCCGACTTAAATGCGAGCATTCCCTTGTCCGCATCCTTGTTTACCTGTCCCTCGGGGAATATAAGCACAAGCTTTTCCTTCTTGAGCCCTTCCCTTACCTTGTGGAAGGTGTCCATGGTGAAATTTTCCTTATCCACCTTGATGCAATGTATGTGTGTAAAGAAGAAATCCTTTGCAGGCGAGCTGTAAAGATCCTTCGTAGCCACCGAATGCACTCTTCTGTTCCAGAATGCCGAATATACGACTACGGGATCAAGAAGACTAAAATGGTTCGACGATATAATCGCGCTGCCGCGCACCTTACTTGGCTTCGTCTCGCCTGTGCAAATGACCTTTGTTCTGAGATAAAGAAGCATAGGAATGCATCCCGTTATCTTTACAAAGTCGTAAAAGAAGTAGCCCTTTACCTTCTTTTCCTTTTTCTTTTTGGGCAGGGTGTCCTGCCCTTTATTTTGCTTTTGTTCTATCGTTGAGTTCATCTCTGAGTTCCAATACCTTATTTCTCAAAATTTCGGTGATATTCTTTATGTTTTCCTGCTCTGTGAGCTTTGTGTCATAAAAGGTGGATACGTCGATGGGCTTACCGATGATGATATTGTTTCTTTCCTTGCAAAAATATCTACCGTCGGTATATACAGGGATTACGGGCGCGCCACTCATAAGTGCCATATATGCAACAGAGGGCTTGAATTCAAGAGGCTTTTCCTCATTCTTCTTCGGGATTCGGGACTCGGGATAAATTTCCACCACGCCGCCACGGTCAAGAATATCACAGCTCTTCTGGATAAATGCAAAATCGTGGGAATTGCGGTCAACCCTTATCGCGCCGAGGGACTTCAAGAAGAACGTCATAAAGAAATTCTTCTCAAACATAAGCTCGGCAACGATGCAGCGAAGATTTCTGTTCAAGAACGTATAAATCATAACCGCCACGTCCCATACGTCCATATGGTTGGACATTATGATCGCCTTACCGTGAATACGTCTTCCCTGCACGCTCCTGTCCTCGTAATGAAGCTTGGGCTTGAATATCAAAAGATAAAGCGGAAAGCCTGTAACCTTTACTATAAAATTAAATATATTTCTCCACATACCTTATCCTTCAAGATCGTACATCTTGTTGATGTTGCTCTGGAGCATTGCAAGACCGATAAAGTTTATAGGAAGAATGGGAAGGATAATGCCTGTGATGATGAAGAGCACACGGCTTACCTTGAATCTGCGGCTGTTAGCGAACTGCTCATTTGCCTGTGCAAGCTCACGATTCATCTTAAGAAGCACGAATATTGACGCGAAGGGCACGAAAGCGCAAAGGAGATAGCGCAATACGTTACAGGGCTTCTTTGTCGCAAATTCCTTAACTCTACGAAGCACGATCGCCTGCCAGATAAATCCGAAAATAAAGCCTGAAAGAATGGAAAGGCCAACCTGAACGAAGACGATTTCCTTCTTATCGGGTGCGGGCTCGTTCTGAGCCTCAGCCTCGATCTCACTGATGTCGAGCGTAGGATCAAGCTCCTTCATCTGTCTTGCGACGAGAAGAGGTGTGTAGTCGCGAGGCATCTTAAAGCAAAGGAAGAAGCCAAGGATACATGTTGCGGATACGATAAAGGGAACGAGAGTTGCGCCGAGGGAGAACACGTTCTCTCTTGCAACGCCCATAATTTCTGCCGCGTTATCAAAGTTTGCCGCGTAAACGACGCCACCCTTCTCTGTGCTGAAGAAGAACATCTTGATAGCCTCGTAAATAACACCGCCCGAGATCGCGCCCACGATAGAGGTCGCAACCGCGTTACCCGCAAAGTACATAGCGGAGTGATTCTTCTTTGTAATTCTTTCCTCAACGCTGGAGATCTGAGCTGTGATAAGGTAAGGCATCATAAAGAATGCACCGATACCCCAGCTTCCGATAATACTGCCGACACCGCCGATGAGGTACTGAAGAGGCTTGTTGCCGCCCGTTACGAGAAGAGATCCAAGGAAGAAGGAAAGGATCGCAACCGCAAAAGCAAGCACACAGGTCTGATATGTAAATCTGATACCCTTCTTAGCCTTGAGCTTATTGAAGAGGTAAAGCATTACGGGAACGGGAGCGAATGCGCAGGTGTTGAGCATAGCCATTTCAAAGCCGTTCATACCCATACCGCCCGTAATAAGTGTGTTCATACCAACAAGGAACATCTGAAGACCGAAGAACGTGCAGCAGTTAACTGCAAGCCAACGGAGGAATATCTTGTTCTTAAAGGTAAGACGAAGGCTCTCGAAGATCGTGATCTTCTCGGGCTGAAGTCCCGCGTTCTCGGGATATCCGTACTTTTCGCCTTCTTTGATGAGGAAGAGCGGGATAACCATTGTGAGCATAAGCGGGAGAAGTAAGAACATAAACTTGTCGATATTGAGCTTGAGTCCCTCAAGAATTACGGGAACGAGCGCATACGCCAAGCAGTATGTAATTGTATCGAAGAAGGACTTATATCCCGAAACACGAAGTCTCTGAGGCTCGTCAATACAGGTTGTGGAAAGAGAGCCGTAGAACGAAATAAGTGAAAGTGTGTACGTTGAGAAGAAGATGAGCGCCCAGATAAAGATCCAGATCGTGTTGAGCAAGGGGCGTTCAGCTCCGCCTATGGGCAACCAGCACATAGCAAAGGAAAGCGTCATAGGAATGATACATGCCGCGATCGTAGGACGGCGGCGACCCCACTTAGTGGAGAGCGTGTCGGTCAAGTGCGCAAAAGGAATATCTATAATTCCGTCAAATGCCTTTGCAAGCGGGTACAAAATACCGAAAAGCGCAGGCACGATAAAGCATACACCGGGAACGATTGCCTGGAATGCATTCGTCTGAATGGCAGGGTTTACCGCGTCAGTAAAGTACGCGCCCATAATTACCATAAGGAAATTAGGTCCGAAGCCGGAAGCCGCAAATAAAAATTCCTTCCATTTTTTGTTAAGAGAGTTTATCATTTTTCTCCTCCATTTTGCTGATCTTTCGTTTTCACGTATTCACACAATTCGCGAAGAGTAGAAAGAGTATTATCATCCCTTACGGGAAAATCTACGTTGAATTTTGCCTTTACGGCATCCACGAGAACAAAGTAGTCAAGACTCGTTCCGCCGAGATCGACAAAGAAGTTGTCGTCAAGACCGATCTCGTGCGCCGCCTTGCCGAGTGTCTGCGCGATTATCTCTCGCATAGTTTCCTCAAGCAAGGAGAGAACCTTCTCCTTGATGGACGTGTCAGCCGCATCATAAAGCGTATACGCGCCCGCCGCAAAGCCGCGGGTTATCTTTTTTCTGTTCATCTTGAAATCCGTACCCGAGATAAGCGGCTCGGTCGTGATCTCAATTCTCTTTATCTCACCGTCAAGCTTTGCGTCCTTCAAGGAATCCGCCGCCTGCTTTCTTATCGCATCAAATTTCTTTGTGTCATAGCAATTCTGCACACTGATAAGGAGCATCGGATCTCCCTTTTCGTCCTTGATAACACAAAGACCGTCGCAGCCCGTGATCTTCAGGCTCTGCTCCGCAAGTGCGGGATTGAGGTTTTCGCCGTTTTCGCAAACGATAAGGTCGTCGCGTCTGCCGTCGAGATAATATCTGCCGTCCGTAACGGATGCAAGGTCGTGGGTGTTGAAGAACTCCTCGTAATTCGTAACGGTCTCGCGATCACCCTGAAGGATTCTCGCCGCCATCGTCTTGCTTCGAACGAGAAGCTCGCCCGTCTCCTCGTCTATTTTGTATTCGGTCATACCGAAGGGCACGCCGATCGATCCGCTGCCAAGCAATGCCTTGTTAGAGGAAAGCTCAACCGAGGTTATACCAAGCTCGGTCATACCGTAGCCGTTGGCAAGTCTATAGCCTATGCCGTTAAAGAATGCAAGCACGTCGGGATTGATGCTGCTACCGCCCGAGATCATAAATCTCACGGTCTCGCCAAAGAGTCCCTCGCGAACCTCCGCGAACGCCTTCTTGGCAACCAGGTTGCCCACCGAGCCGTACTTGTTTGAAAAGTGAAGCGCCTTCATAAATTTGTTGAAGGTCGCATCTCCGCGCGACTTTATAGTGTTCATCGCGGACTTGTATACCTTATCCCAGACAAGCGGCACGGCAAAAATATGCGTTACCTTGTGTCTCTTGATCGTGCTCTGAATGGTCTTGGGATTCATATCGTTCAAGAACACGAAGGTTCTCGAGAAGAATCCAAACCAGATATATACTGCCACAAATCCAAAAATATGGTAGAAGGGCAAAATTGTCAAAAGCTTGATGTTGCCCTCATAATCCATACGTATCTGCGGGCAGGTCTCAATTATGTTCAAGCTGTCGCGAACCTGATAACAAAGGTTTTCTCCACGGTAGAAGCAAAGCTTTACGTTCTCGGTAGTACCCGAGGACATAAACGCCATCTCGTCCGCCCAGCACATATCCTCCTCGGATATCGGCTCACTCGCCTCGGAAATAATTCCGTAAGGGTTAATTGTCTTTACCGAGAAGCTCTTGGAGTCCGAGATCACCGCGCCGACCGAATGATCGGAAATGATCTTTTCAAGCACCGCGTCGGGAAGACGGGAGTTCATAAGAAGCGGACGGTATCCGCACATTAAGATCGCCCAGAAAAATTCTATCCACTCAAGGGAATTTGACATATAAAGTCCAACGAGAGAGCCGACCTCGACATCCGAAAGCGCGCTCTTTAAGGGGCGTGCGATCCTTAAGATCTCCTCACGGCACTCTTTGTATGTGGTTTTCTTAATGAAGGGGCCCTCGCTCTTCTCCGCCATAACGTTTTCTCTCTCGGAGAACATATACTCAAAAAGCACAGAGAAATTTTGTTCTTCACGCTGTATTCTCTTGACCTTGTCCTTGATATAGCTATTTATATCGGGGAATCCGCCGAAATTACCACGAGTCATCTGTGTAACTCTCCTTTTTATCTTTTGCTCGCACACACGCGAGCGCGAAAAATTTATTATTAATTATATAATTAATATAACAAGCCATCTTAATTTTATCACTCAAAGCCCTTTTTGTCAAGAATTTTCGACAAAATACACCCACCAAAGGGCTCTTTTTAAGAATATTTAAGAAATTCCCGCCTCAAATAATCGCAAAGCAGGGGACACCAAGCGGTGTCCCCTGCTCTTTTTTATAAGATTGTCCGAATGTTGGACTTTAAGTGTTGTTAGTATTGGTCGTAACGTCACCAACAAGAACTGTTCGTGCATTAGCGGTAATTCTGATAACTCCGGGAGTGTCCGTCTCAATAACAAGACCGGGATACTTTGAAAGATCGCTTATTCCCTTGAAAACTGTAATTTCATTATCATTATTCACGGGATAGTTGAATTCAATAACCACTCCTCGTTCAATAACAAGCGTCGCGCCGTATTTGATATCAAAGATGGTAGGCTTAGCGTTGCCATTGAGCTTAGTGAGATTGAAGCTAAGCGTACCGAATCCCGCAAAGCCGTCGCCGATAGTAAGCTTGGAGGCAGGACGAGTCGTACCCTCAGCTCCGAGAATTTGGAAGAGAGTCCAGTTTTTATTAGCACTCGAATCACCTTGGTATTCAAGTGTGAAGGAGTTCAGGTCAAGACGGGATTCATAGCCCTTGCCCTCATCAGGAGTATTTACAACCTTACAGAATATATCTTTACTCGCATTTCCAAAGCTACCGCTAAGGTCTTGTGACATAGCGAGAGCGTGTCCCTTGCTAAGCAGGTCGAAGAGCTGATTAATATTTGTAATTCCCAAGTTTTCAGCATCTTCGCGCTTTGAATAAACTGCCTTGATAATAACGTCAGCTTTTGCGTCCTTAAGCGTGTACATAGACCACATTCCGTTATATCCGGGAACAACGGGAACCTCAGGTGCGGTTGCGCCATTCAGGAACTCTCCTGTTCTAGGATCAAACTCAAGCTGTGCTACGTAAAATCCGTCCTTATCTACGAAATGAGCATAGAACGTTGTCTTATCATTGATATAATAGAATATATCTCTACGGTTACCCGCGGGAATCTTTGTATTATTAACGTCAACCACATTACCCTGTGCATCGATCCAGTTGTGAGTCGAATCGGAGCCGGCAAAGTGAGGAAGTGTCTCAAAATCAGGGAACACAACCTTGTGCTCAGCAGCACTGCGAATAAACTGAACACCCGCAACGTGGTCGTCGTGAATGAAGGTAATGAGATACTGAACGTCGGTATATACGCCAGCGTGTGTGGGCTGACCGTAAACACCCTGACCGCCGCCGTAAAGCTGGTTGAAATAGATCTGAACGTTACACTGGTCGCCGTCCTTATGAACGTGGTCGTAGCCTGTAACCTTATTACCGTTAACGTCATTCGGCACGCCGTATCTGGGGTTAGAGTAAGCCTCGCAGTTTTCACCCGCCTGTACTCTTACCCAAGGCCATCTGGATTCATGATTTGTAAACTGGCAGTAGTTGTACTTTGCCCAGTTTGTATAATAAACGTTTACATTATTACAGGTAAGGAAATCAGCGGTTGCAACCTTGCTGTTCTTACCGTCCGCAGGGGGTGTATCCGTATTACCGATAAGCATACCTGCTCTACGGTAAGCGTACCACTGATAAGTAGAGGTAACGTCGTTGTAAACGTCAAGCTCACAGGCGATACCGCTATCTGTCATAACTACCCTAGAAGCATTATCGTCATCCCATCTCGCGCCGATAACACCGCCTACGGGAGTATCAAAGTCACCCCAAAGCGAGCCAACGACAACGGATGTGTCAAGGAGTATCTGATTGAACGTGAACGTGCAAGGAATAGCCGTTCCGTCCGCATTTCTGCTCGGGCTGATCTCGCCTACGATACCGCCCGCGGGTCTCTGATAGTTTGCGATCTTGGAGTCGAATATACGAACGTTGTCGAACATGCAGCTGCCCTGCGCAAGACCAACTACGATACCTGCCTCAACGCACTCGTAGGTTACGATAGCGTCGATCATAACGAGGTTCTTGATAGTCGCGTTTTCAACGGCTGCGAAAAGACCGCCGCCGCAGTTTGTATATGTGTAATCGGTGCCCGTTTTAGCCTCGAGCTCCCAGCCATTCTGCCAAAGGCCGTGGATCGCGTAGTTATCGCCGTCAAAGGTTCCCTTGAATACCTTGCCGGGCAATTCGTCTCTATTGTGTTTAGCGTAGGAATATCCCCAGCCGATAGGATCAAAGAGATTGCTGAACTCGCCCTCGTGGTTGAGATAAACGTTATTTGCAAGCTTAACGTACTCACCCTCAAAGGTCTTGCCGCCATCAACGAGATCGCGGAAGTATGCAAGCTGGCTCGCGTTTGCGATAAGGAAAGGATCCGCCTCGGTACCCGTACCACCGCCGAAAGCAGTTGCGGGCTTACCGTCCCAGTGACCGCCCTCGTCAGAAACCGAAGCGATCTCGGAGAACGATGCGATAGAAATTACAACGTCACCCGTAAGAGCATCGTAGTAGAATTCGTTGTGTCCCGAAAGCGCGGCGATGCTTGAAACGAGCGTCATACTTGCCGTGCCGTCCTTTTCAACGTGATAAAGCTTTACGTTGCTGTTGTTAAGTCCTGCGGGGAGGAATTTCTTGAGAACTACCGTCATAGGAACGGTGTTGTCCTCGGAGATACCGTCGATATGAACGTCAACCGCGCGAACCACCTCTTCGGGTGTCGCGGGAGTAACGTCAGCCTTGGAGCTTTCAACGGACTCAACCTTAAGAGTTACGGACTGCGCGCCATCCGCAAGCTTTACTGCCGCAGGGATCGTTGCGCTGACCGTATCCTCGGTCTCACCGATAGCAACGGGCTGTGTAAGTGTGCCTGTAGTCGCATCGATGATCTCTTCAATAGACTCGGAAACCGAGTACTTGATCGTGGCATAGGGCCATTCAGCGTTGAAGTCATACTGATCGTCAAAGCTGTCGAACTCTCCCGTTGCCTGTGTCGCTATAAGTCTTACGGCAAAGCCCGCCTCACAAAGCGACTTGCCCTGATATTCATTTCCTGCCGCCTCGTCCATGTGGAACGCGATCGCAATGACACAGCTCTCGCCCTTGCCAAGCGTCTTTGCATCGTCGAGATCCCTTGAGAGAACGTCTGTAAGCTTACCCTCGGACTCGAGAGACTCTATATCCGCCTTATTAAGCTCCGCACTCACGGGATTTACGTAATAAACGTCGATCACGTCGGAAAGCTCGGTAACCTTGCCCTCCGCCTCGATGGACATCTTCCATTTAAAGTTAAGGCTGCCCGCGTTCTTTACCTTGATATATTTAACCTCGGTATATCCGGGCTCCCAATTGTTATGCTTGAAGATAGTGCCCTCCTCAGCATTCTGCCACTCGTCCGAATCCTCGGGGAGAAGCTCGTCGGACCAATACATTTCCGCCTGAAGCTTACCTGTCTGAATGATATTACCGTCACTGCTTACAACTGAGGTAAACCAAGCATAAGTTGTGCCAATAAGCATAGTAAAGCACAAAAACAATGCAACTATACTTGTGAATAATTTCTTTTTCATCGGCTTCCTCCTTATATGTGATGTAAAAAATTAACACTTTTGGGTTACCTTATATTTTACCACATTTATAAAAGTATTTCAATAAAAATGACATATTTTTTTATCGTGAAGAGCTGAAAAATTAAAGATTTTTCAAGATTTTGTTCGCAAAAGCGAACGCTGGCGTTGATTTTTAACAGTTATTGGGGATTTTCCATATATAAATGGATAAATGAAAATCGACCGAAATAGTGGATTTTTGTCTTGAAAAACCTGCCAAAATATGTTATAATATTCATAATAAATCCACTGTGCGAGGTGAAAAATGATAACATTTGTATGCTACCCCAAATGCACCACCTGTCAGAAAGCTAAAAAATGGCTCGACGATAACAAAATAGAATACACGCTGCGCGACATCAAGCTCGACAATCCCACACTTGCGGAATTGACCGAATGGTACAGAGCAAGCTCACTCCCCTTGAAAAAATTCTTCAATACAAGCGGACTTCTCTACAAATCGATGGCACTCAAGGACAAGCTCCCCGAGATGACCGATGACGAAATGCTCTCTCTCCTCTCGACCGACGGTATGCTCGTAAAACGCCCTATTCTTATCGGAGAAGACTTTGTGCTCGTAGGATTCAAGGAAGCCGAATGGTCTGAAAAATGTAAATAAAGAGGTGGAATATGAAGGAATTAAAGAAAAGCCGCGTGGCAAGCTTTCTTGTCATCGCGATAATCTACGTTTTTGCCGCGCTCGTCGGCATTATAGTCTATTCCAAATTGAATTTTGACTGGTGGCTCTCCCTTCTCGTTGCGGACGTCGTTGCCACGGTCGTAACCTTTATTTTTAGCTTAATATTTGAAAACGCGTCGGTGTACGACCCCTATTGGAGCGTCCAGCCGCCCGTGATCCTTATCGCGTTCGCGATCGGCGGCGACCTCACCCTCCTCGGCGCGCTTCTCATTGTTGCGGTGTCGTTTTGGGCGATCCGTCTTACCGCCAATTGGGCTTATACCTTCCACGGCCTCGAGCATCAGGATTGGCGATACACAATGTTGAAGGAAAAAACGGGGCTTCTCTACCCCTTCGTTAATTTTGCGGGAATACACATGGTGCCAACTCTCGTGGTTTATCTTTGTATTCTCCCCGCGGTCTATGCCGTGCGCGAAGGCCTTGAGGCGAATTTCTTCAGCGTTCTCTTTATTCTCCTCTCGCTCGGCGCTGCAACCATGCAGGGCATCGCGGATATTCAAATGCACAAATTCAGAAAAAATCGCGACTCCGCATTTATCCGCCGCGGCCTTTGGAAGCACTCCCGCCACCCCAACTATCTCGGCGAAATCCTTATGTGGTGGGGCGTAGGTCTTTCGGTCTTTTGCGCCGCCCCCGAGGCTTGGTATCTGCTTCTCGGCGCTGTGGCAAACACCGCCCTGTTTCTTATCGTGAGCATTCCGATGGCGGACAAAAGACAGTCCCGCAAGGAGGGCTTTGAGGAATACAAGAAAGCAACGAGAAAGCTTTTGCCCATAAGGAAATTTAAAAACCAAGCGTGAATGATATTTAAAATAAAAAAGGCAGCCTAAGGCTGCCTTTTTGTTGTATGACGGAGGGGGCTTTTCATTGCCCCTTACCTCCTCCGGAGGTCAGTCGGGACAAAGCCGATCTCTGAAAGCAAAAAGAAAACCACCCTGATGGGTGGTTTTCTTTTTTATTCGTCATAGTGTAAGAAGTAATATCGTCAAAATTATTAGAATCGCCATTATAGCAAACAATATGCAAAAAGTTTTCTTTTTTCTTACAAGGGCGAAAATTATGCCTGTCGTTGCAATATATGCACCGATTATACACCAAATCTCATGTAAAAACATACCAATGATTGCCATAATAAAACCACCGGCTAAAAGTATAAACCCTAATATCGCTAAATTTTTCACTTCAACCGACTCTTTATTCGCTTGCGGCTTTGCGTCCACACTTGTTTTACCCGTTACAATATATTCAACACTGGTGTTTAAAACCTTAGCCAACGCTATTAAATTATATGCGTCGGGAGCACAAGCATCCGTTTCCCACTTTGAAACCGACTGCCTTGATACACCAATTTTGTCCGCTATTTCTTCTTGTGAAAATTTTTGCGCTTTTCTCAACGAAATTATTCTATTTCCTATTGTCATAATTTCACCTCGCTCGTATTTCTTGATATCATTATACACCAATAACAAGATATTTTCAAGCGAAAAACGCGCAACTTTAGTTTACATTTGATATATATTTGTTGCTTTTGAAATAAAAACCGATAAAACAAGTGGCAACGATTATAAAGCCATCATTAAAAAATTTATTCCCACACAAAAGCACTTCCGCTACACTTCGCAATATACAAAATGTAATGGATTTTAAATTCAGTGTCCTTTGTTTTTTGGTTGCGGGGAGGGGATTTTTCATTGCCCAACGCCGCAAATAGTCGTCTTTCTTCGCATTCGCAAAGTAATACTCCTTTTGCTCGTTCCTTGACGCGTGTGCTTCATCTCGCACTGCGAGCGCCCACGCGACAAGCCCCTTCCCTCCGCCGCCGCAAGCGGCTGTCGTAGGTCAGTCGGGACAAAGCCACTCTCTGAAAGCAAAAAGAAAACCACCCTGATGGGTGGTTTTCTTTTTGGTTGCGGGGAGGGGATTTGAACCTCCTGTTCTCGCTGCGGCTCGGTCACCTCGCGGATCTGACAACCGCACAGGGTTGTCATTCAACACCGCTCGGCCGTTCGCAAAACGCTTCGCGTTTTTCTCTCTACCTCCGAGTTATTCGCCCTTCGGTCTCATAACCCTACGGTCAGTGAGAAGCAAAGCCCGTCACCGTAAAAGCAAAAAGAAAACCACCCTGATGGGTGGTTTTCTTTTTGGTTGCGGGGAGGGG